>NZ_JPOS01000001.1 GCF_000759025.1 Phaeodactylibacter xiamenensis
CCTGTGCTAGTTCGCTATTTTTTCGCTATTTTGCAAATTGACCTAAATAGTTACGTTTTCCTTATTTCTGTATCTAAAAAGCTTTGAATATTCGTTACTCCAAAGTTTTCATAATTCGACTGAAACACAAAGTATTCACTATTTGAATTCAAAAACCTCTCCTTGAAATATCTATTCGTTTTGAGCAAATTCTGAATACCGTTCTCTAAAATTTGTGTTTTGTGTTCTATCCAGGTCTGGTCGTAACTTTTTATAAGCTTTTCTATTCGTAGTAATCGATTTTTTTCTCCCGATTTAAGTGCATCAACAGCCAATTTCCAGTCTAAAAACAAAACACATTTATGAAATATCAAATATTGAAATAGCGATTTAAATTCTAACAACTCCGGTAGTCCTTCAACACGATATTCATTTGGATTAATAATATTTGATTCTCCTTCAAAAGAATTTGCCGAAAACAAGGAATAAAATTCATCTTGCTCATCTACTACACTTATTTGAATTTCTGCTTTTTGTGCCAAATGATTCTTGATAAAAGAGTCAATACTATTTCTATGACCGTATTTATAATCATTGTATTCGATCACTAATTCCCTTTTTAGCAAGAACAGTTTTTCCTTTTCAGCTTGATTTGCTTTTTCTTCAAACTGAGGCAAATCTCCATATTTTGAAATTAACTTATTGATTTCATTTATCATCATTTTAATAGTTCATGACGCACAACGGTTAGTATAAGCGGCTGTTTTAATACCGCTTATACAATGTTATGGGCTTTTCATTTATAGTCCAATAAGGCAAATTATTACCCATTTTTCAGGAATACCCTCGAAATAATAAACAGCATCACCATAAGAGTTCTTATATTTTAAGGTCTTTCCGTCTAAAAAATAAAGAGCATCTCCGTAACTATTTTTACTTTTGATTGTATTACCATCAAAATAGTACACAGCATCTCCATAAGAGTTTTTATATTTTACTGTGTTTCCGTCAATGTAATAAACAGCATCACCATAAGAGTTTTTTCTTTTTATAGTATTCCCATCTTTGTAGAATAAGGCATCCCCATATGAGTTTTTTGACTTTAGTGTATTTCCGTCAACATAAGCCACTGGGTCGCCATATGAATTTTTGGTTTTTACAGTTTGAGCATTCGCAAAACCAAACGTAAGCAACATCGTTGCTAAAATCAATAAATTTTTCATCTTGTTATTTTTTTTAAATTTTGTTCCTACTCTTTTGGATTTTCAGAATACTCCCTGTTTTTTTAATGGTTTTCTTGTCTCCACTTTTTTTGTCACTTTAGGTGGTCAGCCTGCTTTGAACCGCTATGTTGTTTTTAATTGCCCATAACGGCTCGGCTACGTGCTGTGCCGGACTCTAAATTTACCATTTTCGTTCCATTTCACAAATGCTAGCGCAGGCAGCAAAAGACCAAATTGGCGAAGCTTGGCTTTTGCTGCCTGCGCGGGTTTTTTATCTCCATTTTCCTCTCGAAGATTTTTACCGGCATGGCATGTAGCCATTGTTCTCATCAGTTCATTTTAATTAACTTATAGTTGTTCTTTATTCCTTCTTCATCAATAATTGTAAGTATTAAGACTCCAGAATCAAAGCCACTTAAATCTAATTCTTTTGTCATATCAAAGGTAGTTTCAGATAAAATCATCCTTCCTGATAGATCTGATACAACTATTTTTTCAATACCATTTTCTGATGTGATTCTTACTTTGTCTGAGAATGGGTTAGGAAAAACCTCAATTCTATTTAAAATTAGTTCCTCAGTATCTACAGCATACTCTAATGAAAAGTCATCAATTGTTAAATAATTACACTCAACGCCTTGACAAAAGTTCACATTGGTGGATGTTTCAATCTGAATAATTATACTATCAGGAGTCTCCTCTGAGTGCTTAACAAGCGGTACTGTAAATTCTTCATATAATTCAGTTTCTGGAAACTCCCCCCGACCATATCCTACTATATGGATACTATCAAATTCTTCAATATATCTTTTTACATACACTGTGACTATCATTGAATCATTGGGTTTGACATTTTGAAACTTATAATAACCCTTTAATTCTGACGGAAGCTCATCTATTGGAGTACCTGCACCTTCTAGATGTTTGTTCTTTTCTGTGGATCCAAAACGTCTAACTGGTGAATCACCATTATAAAAATACACTGTATTGTTTCCTTGATACCAAGATTTTAGATACATAGCATATTCCCCACTATAAGAGTCTGTTGTTATGTATCCATCAAATTCGGGGCTTCCAGACCACCAATTTTTAGGATATAATACAGAGTCTCCTGATGAATCAATATACTCTACTTCTTCAAAGCTCCCATTGAGTATTTGACTTTTTGCTCCAACATAGACTAAACAGATTATTCCAAGAATTAACAGTAGATTTTTCATTTTGCTTTTTTTGAATTGATGAGAACGGCCCGGCTAC
>NZ_JPOS01000002.1:0-75000 GCF_000759025.1 Phaeodactylibacter xiamenensis
AACGGCCCGGCTACGTGCTGTGCCGGACTCTAAATTTACCATTTTCGTTCCATTTCACAAATGCTAGCGCAGGCAGCAAAAGGCGAATTTGGCGCAGCCTGGCTTTTGCTGCCTGTGCGGGTTTTCCATCTCCATTTTCCTCTCAAAGATTTTTACCGGCATGACATGTAGCCATTGTTGGGCGCTTCCATTTTATTCGTCGTAAACCTAAAAAAGCGACCGGTTTACCGGTTCTGGATACTCCAAAAGGGCCGTTTTTACCGATTTTTCAATCTCATTGAACCGATTCCCTAATTTTGATAGTCTCAAATTGATCTTGAAAACTGATCTCAATTTACCGATTTCAAATTCTTGATCTTGAAAGTCAATCTCCCAAATTGATCCAAATTTCTAATCTCCAGTCTTCAATTTGATTCGGCTAACTTTCAGTTTTCTTGATTGATCTCAAATTCAAGTTGACCAATTCAATCTACTCATTTTCAATCTCCAAAATTTCAACTTGATTCTCGACAACCCGATTCAATTTGATCAGATTCTTATCCGGTGAAAGGTTCAAATTTCTTGTCCTCCTACTCTATTCAATTCGACGGTTTACCCAATTCTTATTTTCCGTATTGAGGCCCTAAACGTAAACCCACTCCAAAAAACTCAATTTCTTCTTTCGATGACAGGGAGCGGTAATTGTTAAGGATCTCAATTATTCGGGAGAACGAATTACCCGATAAAACAACTCTATTTTCCATTTTTTGCCTGCCTAATTGGGCTATACATTCAATTGACCGTAACAAACAAAACTTGGGTTCCAAAAACCAATTATTCCCGATTTTCAAAGGCAGGCTTAATCTCTAATCAATTGTTTTTCAGATTCTTATTCCCAAATGGAGTGCGCCCAACGGGTTGTGCAGCCGCAGTACGGAGCGCAGCGGAGTATTGCCGGCTGCACTGTGTTAGGCCCAGTATCACATTAAAACAATGGTTCAATTTCTCTCAACTGATACGTTTTCGTCAAATCTATTCGATGATGGAAATTTTTGATTGCTTCTGTTGGCTCAATCATGTCCATATTTATTTTAGCTATCGTTTCCCTATCAAAACGAATTGAATAAACATACTGATCTTCTTCGTTTCCAGTTTTCTTCGATATTCTTTGAGTATAACCTGAAAGGTCAATAACTTCAATCGACGGAGAAAGGTTAAATATATTACATGCTAAATAAAACCCTAAACCAATGGCACATCTAGCATATTCTTCTTTTAATTGCTTTTGAGTTTTATTTCTTACCGACAACTTAGATGTTGATGTCAAAATAGCTTTCTGAGTTGGCAAATCTTCTATCTCTGGTAGATCTAAATCAACTCTCATAGTCCTTTCTACCGATGAAAAATCGTAATCGACATAAAAATCTACAGGTAGTTCTGTATCTTCTAAAAACTTTTTAAAAGATTCGGAAATAAACTGAGTATCTCCTTTTAAGCTTAATTCTATTCTCTCAATAATTGACTGAAGGTTCATTTGGGCTTCTGCCAAATTATCTTTCCATCTCTTTACTCTTTCTCCATGATATTCTTCGAGCCTAGATTCAACAAATTTCTCTCGATTTCTTTTATTTCTCCAAAACAGTAAACTTTTGATTTTATTCTTAGCCTCTAGTTCTAAATCTCTTCTACTTTCTTCGACTGTTGGCTCTTTTAAACCTTCAACTTTATTCAAGTAATTTGGGGATTGAATGTCATTTAACTTGTCAGTCAGCTCTTCAGTAGTAATGATTTTTGGAGACTTCCTAAATATTTCAGTTAAAATCTTGGTTCTTAAGTTTATTTCTTCTGCCTTTTCATTGGCTGCTTCTTTTAGTAATTCTTTATATACAGGGTTTCTTTTTATTTCGTATAAAACCTCCGAATTTCTTATAATTTCTCCTTTTTTTGCTCTAACTCCATTGGGTAAATTTTGATTCCTGTTCCAATATATTTGAGGTGAATTATTATCGTCCAATTTCACTTCAATAGATATCTTCGTATCAACTTTTGTTATTGATTCTGAATCATCTCTATAGGTTCTCCCTCTCGTTCCGATTTTTTGCCTATGAGATAACCCTGTTCCAGGAATTCCTGTATTTAGGTACAATCCATTTTTTCCATAATTCATTGATAAGCCGGGTCCTCCAAAAGACATACTAGCTCCTGATTTAGAGAGATTCATATTTACTCCCTTTCCCATTTTAACTCGTTTGCTAAATCTCATATGATTATTTATTTATTTATCTATTTATTTATTGGGCCTAACGGCCCGGCTACGCGCAGGCTGGGATTCTAAAATTAATCTTTTCATCCGATTTCACCAATAACTAGCGCAGGCAGCAAAAGGCGAAACTGGCGCAGCCTGGCTTTTGCTGACTGCAGCGGACTTTTCATTCTGATTTTTCAATCGTAGATTTTTACCCAGCTTGTGTGTAGCCATTGTTATGGGTTGCCGCTTTATTCTTTTACCCGTTTCAAAAAAAGGGCCCATTTCAAATTCTGGACTTTCCAAAAGGCGGCTGTTCAATTCTTTTCAACTGATTTCAATTTACTGATTTTCAGGCGATTCAATTTCAAAATCTTGATTCTTCAATTTGATCTTCGCAAATCTAAAATCAACCAAAAATCCGATGAAATCAACTTATTTCCAGATTCTGATCTCAATTTCCAGAAGATTCAACCTGATTTTTGATCACTGATTTACTCAATTCGATTTCCAGATTCATCAAAATCAGTTTCAGGTTCTTCAAATCTCGAGTTTCTAATCTTAGTTCTCAAATTGATTCAATCAACGGTTTCCAGTTCAAAATTTACAGATTCCAGATTCCCAAATTCTATTTTTGGACGAGATTCAAATTCCTGATTTCTATTTCAAAAGCCGCCTAAACGTAAATCTCATCTGAAAAAACCAATCTCATTTTTCAAGATGGGCCCGGTTAATCTTAGGAATCCAAATTTTTCGTCTTCTGCCCGATTAACCGTAAAGAATACAATACTCGACAGGACTTTTACCCGCCGTTTCAAAATTTCAATTACCCGATTGGGAACTCAAGTTCTCGATTTCTGGACTATTCTCAATTCTGAGTTTTCATTTTTGAGGCGGGACAATCCATATTTTCAATTCCATAGAATGCCAATTCTGATGCGGTACCCCATAACTCGGGCTTGGGCGCAGGCCGAGGCACGAGGCTTGTCGCACAAGCTAAGTTCTGCGCTTTCAATTAATCTACTTCTATATGGAATTACGTTTTAGTCCCACGGAATAACCTACAACACAGATTTCTTTTGGTTCATCTTGGTATATACATTCCCTGTTTATCCTGAAATCAAACATAATTTCTAGCAAATAAGGATTCTTATTGCTACCATCCGATAACATTACCACTTCATCCAACACCCTTCTCACTTCCTCATGAAAAATTATCGGTGTCCCATATTCATCGGAAATAGTATGTATGATATATCTATTATTTCGATCACAACTTAACACAGCTCGAATGCGTCCTTCCTGCTCTTCACCCTTTATCCTGGCAATTGCAGGGTATCTAATTCTTTTATAAACGGATTTGAGAAACTCTATTTGTCCTCCAAATTCAATAAAGTCGTATTCTTCAAAAGTGTATTGCTGAAAAACTTGTAAAGAATCATTTTGCCCCAGTATCCTTAACGATACTGAAACACACAAGAGAACGACAATACTAGTCTTCACAAAAACACCTGCAAACACATTATACTTTCTCATATTGCAATACATTGTTATTTTGAAGGAACATCTCAAACATCACTATAAAAGCTCGATGTTTCATATATAAAGGCATATAAACTTATAAGTCCTTTGTAAAATCGGCTTTTGACATACAGTTCAATCTCTTGTATTCTCTTATGATTTCAGAAGATACTATTATCCATGATTTTGAAGTTCAATAAAAGCTCATCTTCTCAATCTTGCTTTCGAATTCCTATGTAGCCTTGTCTCGGTCTAATATTTCAAATACTGATCTCGTGATTCTTTTCTAGCAAACATACATCCGAAAAATAAAGCAAACATGACCACAGAATATACTCCGAAGATTTCAAGTGGTGATACCCGTCCAACAATATCCGCAACGGTATTTAGATTCTCTGAAAATGGGTTAATTCCCGATAACAGCGAGTGATTGGCAAAAATCAGATAGGCGAATAATATCGTGACAAATAGAAATATTATGAACCTCATAATTTCTTTCTTGTGAATTTTTCTTGTTGCGCAGAACTCTGGGCTGAGCGCAGGCCGAGGCACGAGGCTTGTCGCCCAGCCTAAGTTCTGCGAATTACTCTTTATTCAATTGATACGACTGATTGATAAGTTCGAATAAAGGTTCTAAATCATCACCACTCCTTATAGTTATCTGATAATCTCCATTTCCTAAATGCCCGACCTTCGAAACATCCCTAGCAATATCATTGGGATCGGACAGTTCCCCATATCTGGCATTCAACCATATTTTGACTGACTTCTGCTGAATCTTAATATCAGTGATATTCCTACCTAACTTAAATGATATGTAATGCTTATTGTATTTTACTTCAACATTATCAAGAGATAGAAGATATTCCTTCAAAGACCGGTAGATACCAATAATGCTCTCATCTGTTATCTTGGCTAGATGATCTTCCTCTTTCACTTCGATCTTATCAGATAAAGACTCATTCAACCTCTTGATCTCCTCAATTCTATCCCCGATTAGAAGGGAAGGGATATCAAACGTTGAGCTATGGACTACTAAATTCCGAAATTTATTGGCTATGTGCAGGTCATCCAGTATCTCTCGCGGAATTGCATTAGCATTTGCTAATAAACTTATACTTTTCGATATGGGAACAATGGTGTTCTTGGCCAATTGCTCCCCAATGGAAAACTGCTTACTCAATTTAGAAAGGGTATTTTCTAACTCCTTAAAACTAGCGATGAAGTTACCAACCTGCTGGTTCCTTTCACTAGCTACGTTCTCTACTACATTCTCTAATTCATCATCTGGAACAACAACACGAGAGAGTTTTTCAATAGCTTCTTCAATGATTAGACTTAATTCCTCTACCAATTCTTCAACTTCTTCTAATTCTCCAATTGAAATAAATCTATTGTGTGCAATTGCATTACGGAGTTTGTACAACCTTTCCCACCTTTTTATAAAGAACTCACCTTCACAATCGACCAATTCTTCAAAATATCTACTCCAATTGCTTTCTGGTAGTAAAGATTTTATTTCTTCTAAGTTTAATTCATCTATAGAGTCAGCCTTACTTAATTTCTTTATTAGAAATTCCTTATGATTTGGATATTTCTCACTGAAGAGAAAATTACTCAACTGTATGAAATCAACATTATGTAAAAAATTAGGATCCTTATTCCCCGACCTAATAGACTCTTTGACCTCTTCAGGCATTCTTTCAGATGTCCAATTGATCCCTAGGTTGATAAACATGAACTTAGTAAGAAGCTTTCTCAAGAGATTTTCAACCTTGTAGATTCTTGAGTATGCTCTTTCCGAGTAGTATTGCGCGATATCATCCCAAAGCTTATAAATCTTGGGGTTAATTATCGAGAGAACACTTCTAATTACTCTGATTGACTTCACAAATTTAGGAATCTCATCCTCTTTCTCACACTCAAAGTGAAGCACGAAGTAGGTCGGTTCTTTATCAGCATTGATCTTCCCTGTTTCAACTCGATAGCTGAACTCATAACCCGCAACCGTGATCTTGGTGCTAGTCACTTTTTCAACATCATCATCAGAAAGAAGTAGGCTTTTTAAAGACTTAAGAGAGTTCGTATTTGTACTTGCGACAATTACTAAGAATTCTACTGTATACATTTCATTTGGGTTTCAGTACAAATATATTGATATCAATTCATTTAATTTCGCAGAACTCAGCGCAATACGAAGTATTGCGTGTAAAAAAACTCCCGGTTTATGACCAAAAGATACACCAAAAAAACCAACAAAACCAACCCCGGGGATGTGAAAACAGCAAACATATTGACTTTGACTTAATGTGTTAAATTGCGGGGGTGCGATATACCAAAAGACACCCCCAAACCGATCACGATAAATCCATGTCATCAAGAGGACTGCTTAGGCTTCGTAGGGCATCAGAAGAGACATGCAGGTAACGCTCCGTTGTCTTGATGTCATTGTGGCCCAGCGCTTCTTGTATGTAGCGGAGGTTCTCACCGGCATCCAGACTGTGCGTGGCAAAACTATGACGCAAAGAGTGGACCGTCACATCAGGATTGATGCCAGCCCGGTCGCGTGCACGGCAGAAAAACGCCTGAATGCTCCGCTTGCTGTAGGCTCCGCCTGACTGCCCTTCGAATAGGTACAGCTTGGGGTGGTATTGCTTCAAATATTGATCTAATACGGGCATGACATTATTCGCAAGGACGGTATACCGGTCTTTGCTGCCCTTGCCGTCACGGATGAATATGCACTTGCGGCTCTTCTTGATGTCCCGAACCCGCAAATTGACGGCTTCGCTGATGCGTAGACCGGCAGAATAGATCAGCATTAGTATGCAACGGTGCTTGAGATTGGGTGTGGCGTCAAAGAGCTGACGGACTTCCTCACGGGTTAAAATGGAGGGCAGCCTCAGGGGCTTTTTTGGGCGGCTGACTTTGTAAAGCTGACGCTGATACTTAAGCACCTTTTCGTAGTAGGCTTTAATGGCATTGATGATTTGATTCTGCGAAGATGCGGAGTAATCCCTTGCTTTTACAATGTGTATAACGTAGTCTCGTATCTGATCCGGACTGATATCTTTGGCTTCGCGTTGCGGGAAATGGGACAGAAACCGGGCAAAATGATTAAGGTAACTCTTCATCGTCGCATAACTCATCCGCTCTATGAGCAGTTGCTCTTCAAAGGCTAGCAGTGCTTTTTCGTGCATGGGGGGCAGAGTGGTACTGGGGCGCCAACGCACGCGCTGTGGCTTGGGTAGGCTGATGCTATCGGATCCGCGACCACCTGAACGGGGCGCAAAGTCTGCCTGTATCTCAGGCGTGAGCTCCAAATGCTGACCGAATAGCGAAAACAATAACCGAATACTCTCTTTGTTATCGGGCAAAAGCCAAAACTGCCCAGCCGTGTCAAAGTGCCAGCCGGGTATGATCTCTAGTTTGGAAGCCCAGTCGCTCCTCACCTCGGGCATCTCGATCTTGAACTTCCTTCCTGCAGTGCGGGAGACCCACACCGCCATCTTCTCTTCCCGGATAGCAGGGGCAGGAGGGGTTTCACTGATCTCTAAATTCATCTCCTCCAGAACGGACGAGGCTATGGATAATCCCGGAAACGCTGACCGCAACGCTGTGATTGTACCCGAAGTGCAGGGAAAGTACCAGCAACTATGCGTGGCACTGTACCGATAGCCTTCTATCTGCTTGCAACGGTACTTTGCATTACTGTCATACTGCTTGAAATCAATGCGGAGATACTTCCCGCCCCGGTGATGGAATAAACGAACCTGAATATTTGCTTCCTTGCTTGCTGAAAAATTGCTCATTTTACCAAATTTGAAGGTTATTTATCAAATTACACCTCCAAACATAACCTTATAATTTACTGGTATCAAGCATTTTAAGTGTTTACGTCAACAATATCCGTCTTTAACCGTTACTAGCCGTTATTAACCGTTAAAAACAGATATAGGGTTTTCTAGACAGGAAATAGTGCCTGTAAGGAACACTTAACTGAGTCATCAATAGTGAATAAAGATGCTACGTTGGAATCTCTTTGTCACTCCAGCGGACTTAGTCCTATTGAATCTCTCCTGAAGTCTACGGCGCTTTTTTCTTCAATGGACAAGGGGCTTCTTTCCTGACCGGAGCCTACCTTGCACCCGGTTAACAACAGTAAGGCTCCGGTCTGCAATACGATTACTGCCCGAAGATTTACTATATTCCTAATCAGCTTCAGCAAGCCCATTCCCCGGAAATAATGACAATGCCCCTGTAGCTTTCTAGGGTAAAGCCTCCGGCATTCCAGCCCACATGGATTTTCCCATTCTCATCCTGTATGATACCGGAAACCTGCTTGTTTAGATGCAGGAGCAGCAGGTAGGCTTCTTCAACAGAGTATTCGGGCAGATTCATTTGAAACCCAAACCCTCCGGTGTGAAAATAGGAGGATACATACGCTCCATTACTGAACACGATCCTCTCCGTACCTAGAGTGGTCACGGTATCTCTTCGTTCCAGATAAATAGCGGTATCGCATACTTGCTTAAAGTAATCAGAGACGCTGGTGAATACCCCTGGATCAGACAGGGGTGCCCAACTGGACAAATAAGCATCAAATACAAAACCTTCCACCCCACCGTAAGCCACCTTCACCCAATGCCCGTGAAGTACAACGGCAAAAGGCTTATCATCGAAGGCAGTACCCCGGTCGGTAAGTTTCTGGGAATGATATTGATATTCATTAATGGTTTTGTTGCCCCGGGAAATTACTGCTGCTCCAAACGGTATAGCAGCAATGACTTCAGACTGCAACTCAGGTGCCTTCCTCATATTCAAACCGGATGCAGCCCAGACGTGCAACTCATCTCCTGCCTGATATGTAACAATGGCAGCCCCTAATATTGGAGCCATTAAGCCCATGACAACAAGTGTAATCTTCATGCCGGTAATTATTGCTTTCCCTGTTTTGCTATTTGTCCCCTTATTAGGGAACAGTGCACAACGCAGCGTTATAGTTTCTGCTGCACTGTATTGCTGCTCAGTTCTATTTCAGCACTCATCGACAGGGAAAATGGTAACGATCTTGAAACATAACAAGCCGTTGCAGACGCATGCCTGTACTACATTTGAAGCCAATTGGCTAAAAAGCTTCAACTTGAATACATCCATATGTGCAACAGTCAAGTTGGAACCATATGCCCTCTCTTTGTAGAGGCCCCTTTCTGCAAGGTCTACGCTGCTGCAATGATGATGAGCGCCCCCAAAACGGAAATAATGCCAAGCACTAAACCTGCGATTGCCAAACCTTTCCCAGTCCTCACTTCCGGCTCTTTTTTGATTCTGCTTAGTGCTATAGCGCTGAAGACAATCCCTAAAGTTCCCAGAATGATACCGAGAATGAATATCCCCACAAGACCGGTAACAAACCCTGCAATGGCCAGTCCGTCTATTTCAGCCTGCTCCAGCGCCCCTCTGGGACTTAAATCCTTATTTTTCTTTAGTTTCCTCTTGACAAATTTTAAAGCGATTTTCTCTTTCAAGGTCAGCTTCCTCCCTATCTCAGCCTGCAACTCGCTCTTGCTTTTACTGACCAGAGATTCCGGGCTAAGGTCAAACACCGATGCCGGGCGATCACCGGTATCAACCGCCGGCATTACAGCAGCATGCCCTCTAAAGGAATTGAAAACAAAACAAATGGCAAGAATGCCAATCAGCGTTAAACGATGACTCATGTTGATTGATGTTAATTGGTGAAAAATGCGGTTTTGAAACTTATTTCAGTGTCTGTTGTCTCAAGAGACGCTTTGCAGCTGAAAGCTCCCTGGCTGATCTACACTAAAGCTTGTCCTTCGCGGGGATCCCCAAATAATACACGGCCCCCACAACATACCGCCACCGGGCATGCAGGCTCTCAAAATCGGGATTACTGTTGTGCCGGAAGATAGCACCGTAAGCCTCCCAGCCAGCATTGAGGGCATAACTTGCCTTTACAAAGGGCTCCGTATGAAAAGGCATATAGTCGATTTCCCGAAGCGGAAGGGTTTCCGACGGAATGACGGCAATGTATTCATAGGTAATCGTGGAGTTGCGGTTGTTCGTACTTAGTGTGTACAGCATTCGCATGCCAAAACTGACCGACACCCGGCCTTCCCGAAAACCTGCTGATAAGGGAAGCGTAAGAAAATACGTTCTGCGGTCCCTGTACTCTTCAACTCGAGTCAGCCCGAATGCAAAATCCGAGTCAAATCCCCGACTGTATACCCGGTGAGCGCGATTTAAATTCAAGCCTAACCCAAAAAACACCGGCACTTCCCAAAAGCTCATCTCTGCCAGCCCTCCTACCGTTAGTAAAGGCCGGAAGGAAACTTCAAAATCCTGCCGCATTACCTCCTCCCCGTTATTGAACTGCTCAATACCAATGCCTGCCTGTACGCCATACCTGAAAACCTGCGCGCCAAGCTGACAGCTAAACATTACTAGTAGCAAAATGAGCCCTGCTTTTGAATTTCCTATAATCAAGCCTGGTCTGTTTGATAAAAAACGGTTAACGTAATACTGAAAACCTTTTTGACCGAGATACTCCGGCACGACTGCTTGACTAAAAGGTAAGAGAATTCTAGCTGAATATGCTCAAGCTAGTGGATTGTGTGTATAATCTTAGTCCTTCACTTCCGTAGCGGTCCCCCCTAAATCAAATGCACCAAGCGTATATAGTGCGCCCACTGCAAACCGCCAACGTCCGAAAATAGCTTCATAACTATAATTCCAGCGATAACGAAAGAACATGCCGTATACTTCAAGACCGGGCTTTATTGCTGCACTGCATTTCAAAAAGGGCTCTGAAAAGGTCGTACGCTGGCCCGGAACATACAATCTGCCTTTCTCCACTTTGTCTTCACCGTAATAACTCAGAGATAGCTCTGACTTGCTTTCATTGCGCCATAATATCCTGGAAAAGCGCCAACCGAAGTTTATCCTCAAAAAGCTATATTCAAACCCTATGGAAAGGGGCATGGTCAGCGTGTAAGCCTTGCTGTTCCTGTTCTCCACTACCCGGGCTAATCCGTAGGTGAAGTCACTGTCGAAGGCATACCGGTACTTCCGGTGTACCCGGCTTAAGGCCAACCCCGATTCAAAGAACCAATGCTGGCTTTTTTTGTACCGAAGAAAGCCTCCTGCGGAAAATACAGGTATTCGTGAAGATTCAAATTCGGTAGTGGCACGAGAGTGAAATACTTCGTCCTTGTACTCATCCATCCCTACCCCACCCTCGAGTCCGTAAGTCCAGCTTTGAGCGGAAAGATCAACAACAAACAGGAGCAGGGCTAGAAGGAAAAACCGTGATTTACCGGACATGATTTAAAGCTGAAATGTATGATTTTGACTACCGCAAGTCAGCAAATGATCTGACATCCCCTTACAAATAATACCGCAGGCCCATCTCCAGCCCCAACCCGAGCAACCTTTCCTGTACCGGCCCTTTACGAAGGTTGTTCAACTGATAGCGGCCTATAAGCTGAGTGAAGCCGGAAAGCGACTGTGTCAGATTGAGGTTGCCACCTACCGACAAGAAACCAATGAAGTTGAGCCGGTTCATGGACTCCCGGACCTCGGTAACCGAAGTACCGCCTTCGTAGGAACGCTGCTGCACCAAAGTTCGCCAGTAAATGGCAGGGGAAATACCCACTTCGAAGTAGGGCTCGCAGATGGAGTTGATGAGTGTATACTTCACGCCCACCGGAAATTCAAACATCTGATATTCATACCGGTATTCTGATCCAAAGGGCTCGAATTCCTTCCCGACCGTATTAATGTCTTGTGCCGGGTCAAAGGATTCTACCGGGCTTGTCGTAAAGCCAGGATTGGCATAGCGTGCGCCTGCTTTGATGGCCAGAGAAGGGCTGAGCCCCAAATAGTAATTAAACCCCAAACGGTAATTGAGCTTGTTGTTCTCGTAGCCCTGCCGGTTGCTGATCATCGGTGCGGCAGCTTCGTCGGCGGTGTTGCCACTGATCAGGTGAAAACCGAAGTCTCCACCAACCACTACATCAAAGGCGTCTTGCTGCCGCCAACCGGAACGGCCGTATTGTGCACATAAGTCGCTTGCAGAAGATAAAAAAAGGAGGGTTATAATTCCGAAGAGGGGAAAACTGAGGTTTTTCATGGCAGGTAGTTATTAAATTTGAAGGATTGACACAAAATTAAAAACCTGCTTTGCCTATATTTATTGTGGTTTTTTAATGGAAACCTCTTACCTTAACAAGACAATAATTTTTAAGCATCTATGAAAACGCCGCCCTCTACCGAAAAGCGTACCTGCAAAATTTGTGGACTGCCGATCAAAGGCAGGGCCGATAAGGTCTTTTGCTCTTCTACCTGTAAGAATGCCTACCACGTGGGCTTGCGCAAAGCTACATCCGAAGCGGTGCAGCAGACCGATAAAATCCTCCATCGAAACCGGTCTATCCTAATCGAAATTATGGATGGAAATACCACGCAGCGTAAAGTCAACCGCTCAGAACTGGATAAGAAAAAATTCAATTACAAATACATCACCGGCTATTCCATCAATTCACGGGGTAAAACTTACCACCATGTCTATGACTTTAGCTGGATGGAGTTCTCGAACCAGGAAATTCTTATCGTAAAACGAGGAGCGTAACAAAGTGGACAACCGGACCAATTGAGCATTGATAATCAAAGAATTGCAACTACACCTAAAATAATCCTGTAACCATTTGCAAAAGGCTTCGCCGACCATAAGTCGCAAAGCCTACTCCTCCTAAAGTGCTTTATTGCGATCACCAGACAAGCGCGTCTTCGCTTACAATGTTAATTTAGGCTTTTTTTTATTCTTGTGCAACCCATAATTGAAAAATCATAGCTCTCGCTTCCGATTTTAAGAGCTTTTTTGGAGCGGTTCCCTCATGAAAATCAAGGATTTATGATTCTGGCGAAGTCACTAAATTTGAGCTTAGCGGGCTAAATGAAAATTTACTGAGGAAGTCAGAGCTTGCCCCGCATTTCTACGGGGTTCATAAAGCGTTGATTTGCAACAGGAACGAGCTCCAAACTCTCTAAAGCTCATACAAATACAAGCTCCCTTCATAATAACAAAGGATAAGCAACCGCTCTTCCTCCGCCAAAACAGCGGCCGGTGCATCAGCCGCTACAGGGAAACCCGGCTGTACCTTGCCATCCATGCCGAGCACCCATAACCTGCGGGCATCAGCACTAAACCCCATCAACAGACCTTCGTCTTTCCATTCCTTATATTGTACGCTGTGCAGGGGCGCACCTACCGACCATTTTTGTACTTCCCGGAAATCCGTGCCTTCGTAACTGAACAGGCGCAGAGAAGCGTTGTCCCACATCAAATAATCGCCTCGCTCATCACCCACTATATCCTCAAACCGAAACTGTACAGCTCCCTCATGATTGGGCATAAGCGATAACCGGAAAGTCTGCCCTTCCAGATTAAAAACCTGCACATAACCATCAGATTGACCCACTGCAATACGCTGTTGTTGAGGCCCCAACCGCAGATAAGGAGGAGAAATGGCTTTCGCACGAAGTGGTAATGTATCGAGCTTCAATCGGCCGAGACGGTCAAAGAGATAAAGACGGCCGCTTTCCGATAGCACAGTTATATAATCTTGCCCCTGATACTGCGAATGCTGAACAGGAAAGGAAACCAGCGTGTCGGCCACCTGATTAGGCCCCCAACCGGTCAAAAAACGGCCGTCCTGATCGTACCCATATATGCGTTGATCCCGGCTAGCGACCCAAAGAGCATAAACTACCGGTTGTTCCAGCACGCTTACCTCAAGAGGGGACTGAATACCCGAGGGAACCCTTAGTGGAAAAGGAGCATGCGCTTTTCCCTGCCAGTCCAGAACATGTACCTGATCACCGGCAGCAAAAGCAATGCCGGCTCTTCGTCCTCCATCTAAATACAGGGGCTGCGGCGCTCCCTTGATGCTGTCCCGAAGCGGATAAGCCCAGCGAACGTTCCCTTCCAGGCCCCGGCAAACCAAACCACTGCTTGCCTCCTGAACCAGAATGCTTTGCTCTAACAAAAAAGGACCAGCAATAATGGTTTCCTCCAGTGGTAATTGCCATACCAGCGCCGCCGCCAAACCAGAACGCTGCTCTTGCCTGCGGCTATCCAGGCTGATTGATCCATCTTCATAAATTGCCCCGGTGGTGGAGGACCAGCCACTCCAGAAAGTGCCTGCCCCTATGTCTTCCCCTATCATCAACTGATCGACAAGCCGGGCTGATCGCCCGTGATGACTGTACCACCATGCAGCAGGCCTTTTGGTGGAATCCAGCGCGACCCGGTTATTGAAGGTGGCATCCTGCAAAAGCGAAAGCCCCAATGCACGGGCATTCATCACCTGCTCTATGCCTGCCCGGGAAGGGCTCAGGGCTACATAATCTCCAAGAAACACAATGTACGGGTTGCGAAGCCCTCCCCGAATAAAAGAGCTGAATAAACCATCACCCAACACCTGACGAACTTCAAACATTTGATAGGAAAATTCTTCCAGCACACCCAGCTCTGAACTCAACCGAATAAGATAATCGGATGGGTCGCCTCCATTAACCGAAAGCAGTAGTACCCGATTGTCAGGATACTCCCCCGGAAGAGCCAGCTGTGCAACTACCTTGTGCTTGCCCAACCACGGGTTTATAAAACGGGATAAGGGATTCTGCGCTGATATAGCCACGGCAGGAGCAGCAGTACTCCAGGCCAGTTGTATTGGCAAGTACTCAGCAATCGATTCCATGGACGGAATAACACTCCGATTATCCCGGGAATGCAACCGCCCACGAACCTGTAACCGCTCACGCCCTAAAGCAGTCAGGTGAAGCTGATAATCCGATTTTTCAAGCTCCTGAAGCCATGCAGACAGAGCACCGCCTGCCCTACCACTGAAAAAAGCCGATAGGTTCTCTACTGATACTGTAATCCCAGTATCCGCAACACCCTGCCATTCTTTTTGCCCGCCCTCTAAGGTTGCTATCATCGCTTCCACTAATCGTGACTGTGTGCCGGCTAGCCAGAGGTTGCGGTACTGTGCTACCCATATCCGCCCTGAGAGGACATATAAAGGCACGCCCCGGTAGATTGAGGCCGGCTCCTGAGCAGCAATACTCCGGGCTGCTACAGGTAGGCCACCGTGCTTAGCCACTGACCAACCGTAAGTGCCGGTGCCTATTTGTTGCAACATCCAAAGCCCATCCTCCCAGGCAGAGTCGATACTCAGAATGTCTGATCGGCCGCGCTCCAGCTCCACTACCAATGTCATTTTGTCCGCTACCAGCATATCAATTATTGAAAAATCCTTATCTTCGCTAGGCAAAGATCGGAACACAATAGCAGTTGCAGGCGGTACTGCCTCCTCAACTGTACAAGGATAAATTACTAATCGATATATTGCCAGAATTACTCCGCAACACACTCCTGCAACACCGACCCATTTTAAATGAGATCGCTCTGATTGACCGGTCACTTATTGCACGCTTTTTATTGACTCAATAACAAACTCTATGAGAAAACCATTTCTAAGACTCGGTGGTTTGATGGCCCTGCTCGCAGTTGCACTAGGTGCCTTCGGTTCACATGGCCTGAAAAATGCGGTGGATGCCGCAAGTGTTAATACTTTTGAAATCGGTGTGCGGTACCAGTTTTATCATGCTTTTGCCCTCCTCTCGGTAGGGCTGTTGCTGTACTGGCGCAAAAATAAACTCCTCACAGCCGCCGGCTGGCTTTTCATCGCCGGTATCGTTTTGTTCTCCGGCTCCTTGTACCTGCTCGCAATAAGCGAGTTATTCAGCCTGAACACTTCGGTACTTGGCCCCGTCACTCCCGTGGGAGGTGTGGCTTTTATAGCCGGCTGGGCGTGCTTCATACTGGCTACATTCCAGAAAAATGAAAAGTCCTACCGCCGCAAAGGCAGTGAAGAGGGCTGATTACAGGCACAGCCGCGAACCTTAACATCTCACTTCGCACAAACAAAGGATGCTTCCCGTTGCAATACCGAACCAAAAAACAATCTCTAATGAAAAAGGTATTTGTAACTGTTACCCTGATTGGGCTTTGCATCCAATTCCTGAGCGCACAGGGTGTTTATCTGGGGCCTCGTGTAGGCGCTACTTTTGCCAACGCTAAGGTAGATGGCGACAACGAGCCTGATTTTGACAACCGTACCTCTGTCCTTTTCGGTGGTTCACTGGAACTGGGACTGGGCGATTATTTCGCCATCCAACCTGAAGTAAGCTATATTCAACGGGGATTCGACGGTGGCGATGATGGTATCCTTGACCTCGCTCCTTCCGTCACCTTGAACTACCTGGATGTCGGCGGAATTCTCAAATTGAAAACAGGCAGCAGTGAGCAACTCAGCGCTTACCTTGGTGCCGGCCCATCCTACAGCTATTTACTGAGCGGAGAAGTGGGAGGACTGGACATTGATTTTGATGAAGAGGAAACCTTCAAACGTGGTGACTGGACCGCCAACTTTGCAGCGGGTGTTCAGCTGCCGCTTGGAAAAAGCTACCTCTTTGTTGATGTCCGCTACCTGCTTGGCCTTACTGATGTAAATGAAAACGATGATATAGAAGTCAGAAACCGGTCCTATGCAATTTCTGCCGGCCTAATGCTTCCCTTGTAAGCCTACCGGACAGATTGTAATTAAAAAGCGGCTTGCTGCATCTGTGCAGCAAGCCGCTTTTTTGCTTCTACAAAGCCTTACTCGCCTGCCAATTCAGGCTCTTCCTCATCTTCTTTGCGGCGGTTGCGCCACCAAATGAAGCCAATCACACCAATAAGCATGTAAGGCGTTGCCAGCATATACAAAATGCCGTTATTCAACCCTTTCCCATCGGTGCCTCCATTCTTGAGATTGCTTTCGGCAGACATACGGCACATCGGGCACTGTGCCTGTACATCGGGCGCGGTAGCTACACTTAAAGTCATGGCTAGCGCAAGGATACTGAATAGCTTGATGATCTTATTTTTCATAATTACTTCCGGTTAAGTCGCATAAAGATAACGTTTCCCCTGCCATTTACGTTTCCGCTTACGGATAATATGGCATTAACATGAGATAAGCCACTGGCCCCGTCACTGCTACATAAAACCAAATGGGCCAGACCCAACGGGCCATCTTGCGGTGGCGGTCAAACTGCCCGGTATAGGCCCGGATAAAGGTGAATAAAATAAAAGGCAGGCTAACCGCAGCTAATACAATGTGGGTAAGCAAAATGATCAGGTAAAAAGTCCGCGTACTGCCTACCGCTGCAAGCTCCTCGGCACTGAGCGAGCCATCACCATCCAAATCTCCGAATATAGTCTCAGGGGTGGTGAAGTGGTAAGCAACATAGGAAAGCAAAAACAAGACCGACAACCCCAGCGCCACCATCATAGTCTTCCGGTGAGCTTCCACCTGCTTTTGCTTGATAAAGTAAAGTGCAATGACCAGGGTGACCGCAGTCAGCGCATTCACGCCGGCATGAAAGGGTGCCAAAAAGCCCAGGTCAACTCCATCGGGCAAAGGAATTTTCACCTGCCGCATAACGCCTACCAGAATCAATACGGCTCCCGTGACAATCCATGCGCCGACATTGAGTTTTTTCTCGAGCTGTAAATCTGCCATTTCTTGTGCTTATTTTTCAGTTTCCCGCTCAAAGATGATATCCGGCTCTTCGATAGGGTGTAAGTTTAGAGTAATGTGCTTTATGAGTAATTTCAAATCTTCTGCGTTGTTCATATCATAAGTGCTGCGTACCATCGCACTGTCCGCAAAAAATAACCGGGCATTGTCCACCAGGCTACCCGATTGTACGGCGCCGTCAAGTTTCATCGTTTTCGCAAGTCCGGCTATCTGAGCAGCATCCCCGTGCAAAAAGAAAAACTGCTCGGGGTCTTCTACCTTACTGTCGAGCAACAGCTGCGCTGATTCGGCCCGGGTGGCTATATCCGTACCTGCACGGAAAGTCAGGAAGTAAACATCTTTGCGTTCGTCGAACTGCTCTTCCATACGCTGAAGCAGGTCAAAATAAGCCTCCTTGTTTGCGCCGGTGTAGAAATGGCCAACGACCAGCTGATCAGCAAAGCGCTCTGCTTTCACAAGAGAGTCGTTGTAATTGACGAGTTCAAAATCAGCGAGAGGAGCAATATCTTTAAGTTCATTGAGCGCCTGAATCCGGTAGTTTAGCCCCGTTTGCAGGTAGTACCAGGATCCCAGTGGTAAAACAACCAACAGTAATAATAAACCGCCGATTTGTATCAGATTCATCTTATTCTTCGCCATATGCTTGTTGTGCTATAGTTTTGAGAAAAACACTGGAAACCGGGGATTGTTGAAGGTTGCATCCTATAACAAAAGGGTGAGAAAACTAATTTTCTCACCCTTCAGCAGATGCCTGTCGTACAGGCGTATTAGAACGTAAAAGCTTAACCTTTGAATTCGATGGTTGCAGCATCCTTCCGGAAACCCTGAAGATCATCTTTCTTCACTTCTTCTACCTTCTCTTTGTCTTTATCTTCGATTTGCTGACGGCGCTGCTTCCAGGCTGTTCCTTCCTGGAAAAAAGCAATCAGTGCCCAAACCAGCAGTACAGTAGGCAAAAGCACACTCAGCGCAAGACCTTTCACTTCGTACCGCATGTGCATGAATTCGTAAATAATGTAGTACGCCTTGTAGAGCGACAGTACGATGAGTACGAGCCCTACCACGTAACCCAGCCAGCTGATATCTTCCAGCCCGCCGATGACGTGGCCCTTGCCCAGAAGTGAAAAGAATACTTCTATCAAAGTGACCACGGCCAGAAGTACCAGGCCTTTATAAACCAATTTCTTTGAATCTTCGTAGGATAAGTGTCCCATTATTGATAGCTATTTTTTTGGGTGAACAACAAAGTGGGTCATTAAAGGAGGTAGAATACCAGGAATACAAATACCCACACCAAGTCTACAAAGTGCCAGTACAGACCGATCTTCTCTACCATCTCGTGGCCATTCTTACGGGCCATGTACAAGCCGCTGCCTGCATTGACCATAATAATGATCAGGAAGACCACACCCGAAAGTACGTGGAAACCATGGAAACCGGTAATAAAGAAGAATAATGCGCCAAACGCCTTAGGGCCGAATTGCTGCATTTTCACCTCTCCTGCATCCGGACCGTCTGTTACCAGGTACTTGCGCTGCAGGAAGTTGTCCGAGTTCACAAAGTATCCTGCGTGGTCTCCCTGCGTGTAGTCATGCTCAGCGTGGTCTCCTTCGCCATGATCCTCACCATGACCAGCACCCGCCTTATGAATCAGATAGCTATCTCCGGCTTCGAATACTTCATCCGTTTCTTTGCCATTAGCATCCAGATATACGCCAGACTCCACATGTGTTCCGAATGGATTGACATTCACCGTCATATGCTCTGTAGCAATCAGGTTAGTCCATTCCCATGCCTGACAGCTTAGGAAGCCAATACCGCCAATAATAGTCAGCAGCATCCAGAAAACAACCCCGTTTTTGTTCTCACGGTGCCCTTCCTGCACGGCACGTACCATCGTCACGGAGCTGATGATCAGCAGGAATGACATGATCGTTACGAAAATCAGCGGAGCGTGATGTACGCCGAATGGCGCTGTTGAGAAAACGAAGTCAGGAACAGGCCAGGTCGGGCTGCTGAAACGCAACGCACCGTATGCAATAAGGAAACCTGCAAACGTAAAAGCATCAGAAAGCAGGAAATACCACATCATCAGCTTGCCATAGCTCGCCTTAAATGGCGCTTCACCTCCATCCCAGGAGGAACCGCCCTGATTGTCCAAATCCTGTTTTTCCATTACGGAATCTGTTGTCGCCATCGGTCTTATCTATTTTGTTTGTTTCAGTTGTAGTTGAGATTAAGACTGCTGCAGGGTAAAAAATACCAGCAGGTACACCCACAGAAAGTCTACAAAATGCCAATAGATTAATGTCATTTCAAAACGCAGCTTCCGGGCGGGTGTCACCTTATGCGTTAAAGCAAAAGCGTGAATGATCGCCACAATTAAAGCTGCTATCCCACCCAGTATATGCGCGGCATGAACACCGGAGATCACATACACAAAGGAGCCGGAAGGGTTGGTAGTAAGCTCCACACCAATAGCGGTGAGCGTCTGCCACCCCTGATACTGCAAAGCTAAGAAAGCCAGCCCCAAAATTAAAGTAAACACCAGCAATACTCGGTAAGCCTGCGTTTTACCCCGCTTAAACGCAAGGTAAGAGCCGTGCACTGTTGCACTGCTCAGCAGAATAACTAACGTATTAATATAGAAAATGTCCGGTAAACGGAACTCCAGCCAGTTGCCCGCTGCCTGACGCACAATATAGGCGCTTGTGAAAGCAGCAAACATCATCAAAATACTCGCACAGGCTACGCCTAATGCAAATTTCTTGGGATGGATTTTACTTCTTGTATATTCAGTTGCCACAGTTGCATTCATAATTAAACCTAAATTTTATCTGCAAAAAAGGCTAATAGTGAAACAGGAATGTACAGAAAAGAAAAGAACATCAGCATCAAGGCTGACTTCCGGTTCGCTTTACGGTAAAAATTCCAGCTAAATCCTGCGTAAGCCAGGGATAAAACAACGACAATCCCGGCAGATACCACGCCGCTAACACCCATCCAGTAGGGAAACACCCCTACCGGCACGAGGCAAAGCGCAAAAATAAAAGATTGCAGCGCGATCGAACGATCTGGCTGCTGCCCGCTCTTGGGCACCAACTTATAGCCTGCTTTGTCGTAATCCTCAAACCCAAGCCAGCCAATAGACCAGAAGTGAGGGAACTGCCATAGAAACTGCAGTGTGAACAGGCTTAGCGCCAAAGGCGTAAGCGTACCCTGTGCCGCCACACAACCAATAAGCGTAGGCAATGCACCGGGTATAGCCCCAACAAAAACCGCAACGGGTGAAATGCGCTTGAGCGGGGTATAAAGAAAAGCATACAGCACCAGCGAAAACGTCCCAAAAAACGCCGCCCATGGATTGAACATCGCTAGCAGGGTGATGCCAAACAAACTCTGAAGCCCGGCAAACATCACCGCCTCTGAGACGGTCATGCGCCCTGCTGCCAAAGGACGGTCAGCCGTACGCTTCATCAAACGGTCGTAATCTTTTTCAAGTACCTGATTCAGTGTATTTGCTGCACCAGTTACTAAAAAACCGCCTGCAGCAAGAATAGCTACAGCTCCCCAGTGTAAAACATCCGCTGCAATAGCGAAAGCCACTACTGACGAAAATACAACAGTAAGGGTCAGGCGGAACTTTACCAGCATGTGGTAGTCCTTTACCTTACGCAGCACCAGGCCGCCCCAACTTAACTGTTCTGCTTTAGTAGACACGTCTGCACCTATTGTATTACAGGAGGTAAACCCCGTACTTGAAGGTTACCTCCTGCAAAGTGAATTTATAATTTTAGCTTTTCTGCTGACCTTGGATTAATGCTCATCCTTAGATTCATCAGCGCCAACCGGCTGAATCTGTGGAATGAAATCCTTGCCATCCTTACCGTAGTCATACGCCCAGCGCTGAACAGTTGGAATCTTGCCAGGCCAGTTGCCGTGGATGCCCTCGATTGGAGTTGTCCATTCCAGTGTGGAAGCTTTCCATGGGTTGCGGTCGGTCATCTTCTTACCTTTCCAGATGCTGTAGAAAAAGTTCACTACAAACAACAGCTGGAAGCCAAAGGTGATAATCGCAGCTACCGTAATAAACTGATTCATCAAATCGAAAGAACCAAAGGCGGCGAAGCTGTCAAAACGGTAGTAACGACGTGGCACACCTGCCATACCGAGGTAGTGCATTGGCCAGAATACCGCGTAGGCACCGACAATCGTACCCCAGAAGTGCAACTTACCAAGCGTCTCGTTCATGAAACGGCCGTACATCTTTGGGAACCAGTTGTAGATACCCGCGAACATACCAAAGAATGCGGCAACCCCCATCACGATGTGGAAGTGAGCAACAACGAAGTAAGTATCGTGCAGCTGAATGTCAATGGCGGAGTTACCCAGGAAAATACCTGTCAAACCACCAGAGATAAACATGGATACGAAACCAATGGCAAATAAGCTGGCAGAGTTAAAGCGGACGTTACCGCCATAGAGGGTTGCAATCCAGTTGAACACCTTTACTGCTGATGGCACTGCAATAATCAAGGTGAAAATCACGAAGAAATTCGAGATGAATGGATTCACACCTGACATAAACATGTGGTGCGCCCACACAATAAAGGACAGGAAGGCAATTGCCAAAATAGAGTAAACCATCGCCTTGTATCCGAAGATCGGCTTACGGGAGTGTACGGAAAGTACTTCTGATACGATACCCATCGCCGGCAGAATGATGATGTATACCTCCGGGTGGCCCAGGAACCAGAATAAGTGCTGATACAAAATCGGGCTGCCACCTACATGGTCAAGTGCCTGTCCACCAATGAAAATTTCGCTAAGGAAGAAGCTCGTTCCAAGGCTGCGGTCAAAAGTAACCAACAGGAATGCAGATACCAGAACGGGGAACGAAAGCAGACCAATGATGGCGGTAATGAAAAACGCCCAGATGGTCAGTGGCATACGCCACATGCTCATACCCTTGGTACGCATGTTCAGAACGGTGGTGATGTAGTTAATACCACCAAGCAGTACCGAAACTACAAAGAAGACAAGGCTTACAATCCATAGTGTCATACCTGCCCCGGAACCACTGGAGGCTTGAGGCAGCGCACTCAACGGCGGGTAAGCCGTCCAACCGCCTGCAAACGGCCCTGTATTCAGGAACAAAGAGAAAAACATGACCACTCCTGCCAGGAAAAAGAACCAGTAGGAAAGCATGTTCATGAATGGGGAAGCCATATCCCTTGCACCAATCTGCAACGGAATAAGCAGGTTGGAGAATGTGCCACTCAGACCGGCTGTCAATACAAAGAATACCAGTATGGTACCGTGCATCGTTACCAGTGCATAGTAGAATTCAGGTGCCAGTGAGCCAATGCCCGCATCATTTACGGTAATCCATTTGCCCAGTACCGGCTTCAGCCATGCCATATTTTCCTCCGGGAAACCCAGCTGAAGACGGAAAACGAGAGACATCAGACCACCAATAATCGCCCAAAACATACCTGTGATCAGGAACTGTTTTGCGATCATCTTGTGATCCTGACTGAAAAAGTAAGTCGTTACAAAATTAGATTGAAATTTATCGCCGTGGTGATGATCATGAAAGTGATCATCGTAACCGTACTCTTCGATCAAAAGATCGTCTTCGTGTACTAGCGGCTTATCTGCAACATTAGCCATCTGCTGAAAAATTTTATTGTTATCCGTTCTAATCGTTGTTGTATTGCTTTAACACAAATGCATGATTCTTGTTCCGAAATTATTCGGCAGAACCTTCGCCCTCAGGAGTATCTCCCTCAACCGGGCTCGCGTCTGTGAGTTCGGGCTCCTCTTCCACTGCTTCTGAAGCGAAAGGATCGTCCTCTGTGCCTTTGATGGTAGACTCGTAGTAAGACTGCTGCTCAGAAAGCCAGTTCTTGTACTCTGCTTCTGAAACAATACGTACCGCACGGCGCATCGCATAGTGACCTTTGCCACAAAGCTCCGCACAAGCCAGCTCAAAGTTGAAGTCTTCAAACTTTGTCGGGCCTTCAGGGTCCTCAGGATCCAGAGGTGCATGCCACTCCGGGTATTGAGGTTCTCCGCGGTCATTCAGAGCACCAAGCTTCGCACGGTACTCCTCTGTAGTCGTTGTCGGAGTGAAAACAAAGTAAGTCGGCATACCTGGCACAGCATCCATTTTCACACGGAAGTGCGGCAGGTAAAAGTTGTGTAAAACGTCGCGGGAGGTAATCCGCACACGTACTTTCTTGCCTACCGGCAGTACAATTTCGCTTGGGTGGAAGTCGTCGAGGTTCTTCTCGTCTGACCATACCTGCCCAAGTGGGTTGGTTGCGGAAATCATCTTGTAATCCCGGGCACCGAGCTTTCCGTCAGGGCCAGGGTAGCGCAGGTGCCAGGCAAACTGATAACCTGTCGCTTCGATTTCGATGTAGTCTTCACCTTCTTCCACGTCCGCCATCACATCGTTCCAGGCATCCAGACCGCCCACTACGAGAAAGGTCATCACTACCGCAGGGATAGCGGTCCAGATCACCTCAAGGCGGTTGTTGTGCGAAATGTACTCTGCCTTTGAGCCACGGCGTGCGCGGTACTTGTAAGCAAAGTAGAATAGCAGTATCTGTGTGATGAAGAATACAATGCCCGTGAAGAACAGTGTGATATTAAAAATGTAATCAATGCTGCTACCGTGAGCAGAAGCAGATTCATTAGGACCATACCATAGCATGCTGTCCTTATAATAAATGGCAGACACGGTACAAGCCAGAAGGAACACAATCATGAAAATCATGGAGTAGCCCGCCTGTGTACGGTTGGTCCGCTCCTGTGCTTCCTCTTCACCGCGAATTTTACCCGCCAGCTCTGTCACCTTGCCGATCTGAACGACAATAATGCCAATTAGAATAACGCAAAGTAGTACGAATAAAGCAGTCATTATTCTTTATCTGATTTTGTGTGTAATCAATTCTTCTTTCGCTGTTGCTAAAATACACTCATTCAACAGCTTTACCCCCGTTTCTGATTTCAGACTAATTTTGTTTAGAACCAGTCTAAATAAACCGGGTTTTGCAGTTCTTGCTGAACTACATTTTTAGTGCGCCTCTTCCCCGTGCAGCTCTACATGATGGTGCAGGGACTCCTCGAGGTAAGGATCGTTCTTTGGTGTCAGCGGTGCTTTAGACAGCTGATTCAAAATTACATAGATGAACAAAGCCAAAAAGCCCAGCATCGTTCCCAGTTCAAGCAAGCCAGGGATGGTAAAGCCCATCTCGAATGGCATAGCGTGCATAGCTGCTTCGGTGTGCCCGGCAAGCTCTGCGCCGTGCTCTGCTCCATGGTGCGCACCTTCACCTCCGTGATGCTCCATCGCATGCATGGCAGTCAGTCGTGCACCAGGCTTGATCATCTGGAAGAAATCCCACCAGTGACCAAAGAAAACCACAACAGATGCAAAAACCATAGTACCGTACTTACGTTTGGTGTCATTGCGCATCAGTACAAAGAAAGGCGCAATGAAGTTCAGCAGCAGGTTACCGTAGAAAAGCACAGGGTAGTTCTCCTGCCGCTCCTGGAAGTATACAGTTTCCTCACCGACGTTGCCGTACCAAATCAGCATGTACTGAGAGAACCATAGGTAGGTCCAAAAGATACTGAACGCAAACAGGTACTTACCGAGGTCATGCAGGTGCTCCTGCGTAACGTTCTGCAGATAGCCTTTGCCCTTCAGGTAGGCAATCAGTACAATAGTGGAAGCCATTGCTGCCACGAACCAGCTCGCCCCGGTGTACCACGCAAACAGCGTAGAGTACCAGTGGGCATCAATGGACATAATCCAAAGCCAGATTACCGCTGCACTGGAGAATCCTGCAATAGGAAGGAATGCGGCTGAATAAATCCGGATTTTACGGTGGTGCTCATAAGAAGCATCCCCGTTTTTATCCTCATCGAGAGACAGCTGCCGCATTTTCCAGGCAAAAAAGATCCAAATGCCCATGATGATGATCGTTCCGGCAGAGAACCAGGTGAGGTTCAAAAAGCCAGACTTCCCATTCAGGATCGGATCATTAGCCACTTCCGATGCATCGGTCCAGTGATACAGGTGGTGCATGTGACCTACTGTGGCAATTACCACAACTGCCATCAAAATTAAGCCCGGTATCAAAAACATGGAATATGCTTCCCAAATACGCTTAATCAATGTATGCCAGCCAGCTAGTGCTGTTGTAAAGGCAGACAGGATAAAAAGCGACATCAATGCAATACCCGTAAAGAAAACGGAATTGTGCAGGTAGTTCGTCCAGAAACGGGTATGGAACATATCGTCACCAAAAAAGGTGATGATCATGCACAACAAACCCAGCCCCATGAACCCAAAAAGGACGTTCCGCTGATTGCCAGTAATCGTGAATTGGTCCATTAGTTATTTTGTTTGAATAGTTTTTTCGATTGCTTTTCTTAAGGACGGATAAAAATAAAGGATGCAATTTTGATTCGTTAAAGTTTTCAATACAACTGACCAAAGGGAGGTTGTGTGGAAATTTTAGCGAATCCTAAAAGAAAATTGTATCATTTATTTCCGTTAAACTACTTGTGTAGCCCTTTCACAGAATTACTTTTTACCATGACCGCCATCGCCGTGGCTATGATCACCACCGTGATCACCTTCTCCACTGTGGTCGCCTTCGCTGTGGTCCCCAGCTTCAGCCGGCATTTCAGCTTCGTCTGTCATCTTTTGTGCCAGTGAAGGTGCCTGACTTGCAGGCGTACCAAATGCCGGGTTAAGAGTATTGGCTTCGGCGTTGTATTCCAGCTTCTTCTCCTTAGCCTGCAAGGCACGGATCCAGTGGATCACCTGCCAGCGCTCTTCGTAGGAAATTTTGTCAGCGTAGCCGCCCATCACGTTCTTGCCATACATAATGGCATGATAGTAACGGCCGTTGGAAGCTTCCAGAAACTGATCAAGCAGGAAGTTCGCAGGAGCAGCTGGGTAAGCCGCGTTTGGGTTTTCATCGGAAACCAGATAGCCCACGCCGTCCCCTTTCTCTCCGTGGCAAATGCCGCAGAACTTATTGTAAAGGTCCTCTCCTTTTGCCAGCCCTTCAGCAGTGATTGGGAAAGGGTTATTAATGATCTCAGCAGTAGCACGCTCGCGCTCAGGTTCTGTATCCTCGTAATAATAAGGTACAGAGCCATTGACGGGCACCGCGATACCTTGAATCTGATCTTTGCCATTCATATAGGCCATTACGGCATCTGTAGAGGCGCCGCCTTCCTGATTCGCAGCCAGATAAGCACCTGCGTAACCACGGGGCACGGCACCTTTAGCAGGCAGACCTGCAATGGGCAGCTCCTTGAGCTTTACCACACTGGCACTGTCCCAGGTATTGTAGTAATAATCGGTAAAGACGTTCGCTTCCTGAGCAATGGAATGCCCCATGTCAGGCATGTATTCACTGCCCGGATAGTTGCCATCCGCAGGAGCACAGGAGTGTAATACCACCACTGCAACGAATGCCCAAAGTATATGCTTGATGTTTTTCATCACATCTCTTGTTTATAGTTCTTTCTTAAATATTCTTGGTGTTTACCTCTTCCGCACCCGTTTGGGAAAAGAAGCCCTTCAGCTTGTCGGTCAGGGATTCTTCCGCATTCGTCACATCAAATGCGATGCAGAATTTATCATCCGTGATGCGGTCGTCCAGGGTCGGGATAGTGACGCCCGGGCCAAGGCCACAGATGATATAAAAGGTAACCACCATACCTACCGCCGCAAACAGTACCGTCAACTCAAAGGTGATCGGAATGAATGCCGGCGCAGAAAAGTAAGGCTTGCCTCCAAAAATGATCGGCCAGTCCCGGGTGAAAACCCAGGTCATGAACAGAAAAGCCGTTAGTGTACCGAGCATGCCATATACAAAACCGGTAATGTGCAGGCGGCTTTCCGCAAAGCCCAGCTTAGGATCAAGCCCGTGGACCGGAAAAGGCGTAAACACCTCTGTTATTTCAAGCCCTTCGGCATTGGCATGGTCTACCGCCTTGAGCAGGTACTCCTCGTCGTTGTACAATCCGTACAGAATATCTTTCTTTTGATTGCTCATTATTCTAGCGTTACAGATTCTTCAAATTGGATTAGTGGGCGGCTTCCTTGCTGCCGTGGTGGGTTTTATTGGCATTGGGGCCAATGTACTGATCACCACCCGCCTTTAGGATACTCTTGACTTCCGCTACCGCAACCACTGGCGCTACACGCACGAAGATGAGGTAAAGGGTAAAGAACAGCCCCAGAGAACCAATGAAAATGATGATTTCCACCCAGGTTGGCACGTAGTAGCTCCAGCTTGATGGGAGGTAATCCCGTGCCAGTGTGGTCGCAATAATCACAAAGCGCTCAAACCACATACCGATATTCACGAAGATGGACATCACAAAGGTGACGAAGACGTTCCGGCGCAGGCTCTTCCACCAGAAAATTTGCGGTGAAAGCACGTTACAGGACATCATACCGATGTAGGACCAGTAATACGGCCCCAGTACACGGTTATAGAAAGCAAACTGCTCATAAATGTACCCGGAGTACCAGGCGATGAAGAGCTCCGTCAGGTAAGCCACACCAACGATAGTTCCGGTGGCCAGGATTACCTTGTTCATGCTCTCTATATGCTCAAGTGTGATGTAGTCTTCCAGTTTGAGAATCTTCCGTGTCATGATCATCAGGGTCTGTACCATGGCAAAACCGGAGAAGATCGCGCCCGCAACAAAGTAGGGCGGGAAGATCGTGGTGTGCCAGCCCGGAATTACGGAAGTGGCAAAGTCAAAGGATACGATGGTGTGCACCGAAAGTACCAGTGGCGTCGCAAGACCTGCCAGTACCAGGGAGAGTGCTTCCCAACGCTGCCAGTGCTTGGCGCTGCCCGTCCAGCCGAAGGACAGAAAGTTATAAAGCTTGCGGCGGATGCCTTTTGCCCGGTCACGTACCGTCGCAAAGTCAGGCACCAGACCGGTGTACCAGAACAACAGCGATACCGTAAAGTAAGTCGAGATCGCAAATACGTCCCAAAGCAGCGGTGAGTTGAAGTTTACCCACAGCGGTCCGCGTGTGTTCGGGTAAGGGAAAATGAAAAACGCCAGCCAGATACGCCCCATATGAATAAGGGGGAACTGACCTGCGCAAATAACCGCAAAGATGGTCATCGCCTCCGCAGCCCGGTTTACACCCGTCCGCCAGCGCTGACGGAAAAGCAGGAGGATGGCCGAAATCAGTGTGCCGGCGTGACCAATACCTACCCACCATACGAAGTTGGTAATGTCCCAACTCCAACCGATCGTCCGGTTGAGGTCCCAGGTACCAATGCCCTGCCAGATCGTCCAGGCTACACCAAAGACGAACAGCGCCAGGCCGGTCACCGCTACAATGAAAGCCAGCACCCAGGCAGCGCTCGGCGTACGCTCCGTTGGCGAGCAAATATCTTCAGTAATCTGATGGTAGGTCTTACCACCGGTTACTAAGGGTTCACGAATTGGAGATACTACTGCACTCATTATAATCGAGTCGTTAAATGTTATTTAATTATAGAGGCGGTGGGGAGCAGGCTCCCCACCAGCTTTATGCATCGAGTTCTTCGTTCTTGTTGTTGACACGTGCCTGGTAACGCACTGCGGACTGGGTGTTGATTTCTTCAAGCACCAGATAGTTCAGTGGGTTTTCCAGACGCTCTGCCAGGATGCCTTCCTTGTCGTTGTCGTCACCAAAGACGATAGCGCCGGTTGGGCATGCCGTCTGACAAGCGGTCTTCACGTCCTGATCGCGCAGTTTGCGCTGCTCGCGCTTAGCCGTCAGCTTACCTTCCTGAATACGCTGTACACAGAAGCTGCACTTCTCAATCACACCGCGTGAACGAACCGTCACGTCAGGGTTGAGGACCATACGGGTCAGGTTGTCCGCACCGAATGGAATGGCTTCTTCGCCGTTCAGGTCGTACTCGTTGGCACCGAACAGGTCAGCGGTAGTGTAGTCGAGCCAGTTGAAACGACGTACTTTGTAAGGGCAGTTGTTCGCACAGTAACGCGTACCGATACAACGGTTGTAGGTCATCTGGTTCAGACCTTCTGAGCTGTGGTTGGTTGCAGCTACCGGGCAAACGTTCTCACAAGGCGCGTTGTCACAGTGCTGGCACATCATTGGCTGGTAAACCACATTCGGGTTCTCATAGTCACCGTAGAAGTAGCGGTCAATCCGCAGCCAGGTCATCTCGTGGTGGCGTGCCACCTCGGTCTTGCCAACTACAGGTACGTTGTTTTCTGCAATACAAGCTACCTGACAGGCACCGCAGCCGATGCACGCATTCAGGTCGATGTGCATGGACCAGTGATGACCCTGATCATATACCTGCTCCTTGTACTCATCGTAAGGGTACAGGGTGTGGCTGTTCAGTTTCTGTGCCTCGGTACGCTTTTCTTCAATATGATGAGAAAGGTCCTCAAGCTCAGACAAACTGCCCTGATAGATGATGGAACGGTTAACCAATCCACCCTGGAAACCTTCTCCGATCGTCATTACCGTCTTTTCATCGACGTTGATCTCCTCTCCGGTTTCTGGATCTTCACCCGTAAGGCCCATTGAATGGTGGTACTGTACGCAGGCAAAGCGGTCTTCTTCAGCTACCTTTTCAGACACGCTGTCTACAGTAGCGTAGTATTGTACGTTGCCGTTCTCATCGTAGGAAGTCCACGGGAAAACGTCAACCCCGACATTATTACCAATTGCGCGGCCAAGCATGCCTGTCTCGCTGCGGCCATAGCCCAGAGCAATAGCAAGCGTGCCCTGCATTTGGCCAAACTGCCGTACAACAGTGCAGCGTTGCGCCGTACCGTTCACGGTTACATCCACTATATCAGCCTTACCCTTGCTTTCGTCCGGGTTCAGCCCCATAAAGGAAGTGAACTCATTGCCACCGTCCCAGCCAACAGGGATGGCCAGGTAGTTGCCCCAGGTACAGCGGTTGACCGGGTCCGGCATCTCAAGAAGCCAGGGGTTGTTGCTGTATACACCACCGCCCATATTGACGGTTTCGAAAAGGGAGATTTCGAGTTCGGCACTGGATGGCTTGCGCACCATGCGGGCTGCAGCGTTTACATCGCCGGCAAAAGCAGGTGCCTCCGCAGTATCTTCAGCTACAAAGACGCCGTCGTGCAGTACGCTGTCCCAGAACATTTTGAAGGTCGCAAAACCACTCTGCTTAGGGAACAGGTTTTCCTGCCAGTGCTTCTTCATGTAGTTGAAGATGAAAGCACCAACGTCTTCTTTAGACTTTTCATAGTAAGGATTAGACTTTGCTGCAACTGCAACGCTGTCCGTGCTGCTACCGCCCATCACGCTCATCATATCGTACTTCGCCCAGCGGAGCAGGCTCTCTTCTGTCTGACGGCTACCTGGACGGCCAACCGTATTGAAGATCGGTGCGATAGTGGGTTGAATCAGGCTGTAGTGGCCGCGCTTAGGCTCCACATCGCCCCAGCTTTCCAGGTAATGGTGCGTTGGCGTGATGTAGTCGCAAAGTGCCACCGTCTCATTAGGTACCATGGAGAAGGAAACCTTCAGCCCTACCTTTGAGGCAGCTTCGCGGAACTGTGATGCATTGGGCAGGTCGAATGCAGGGTTAGCGCCGTCCATTACGAACAGCGCGTCCACCCGGCCGGCGCTCATCGCCTTCACCAGGTCCTGTACCGGCTTGTCCATACCCTGACGCTGCATGGAAGCGGCGTTGAAGTCCAGGGTACTGCCATAGTTGCCGAGCATATTGTTGATCGCATTGATCAGGATCTGCTCGCCTTTATTATTGGAGCCGGAAACCACCAGGGACTTGCCGCGGTTGCTGACCAGCTCGTCTGCTACTTTTTGAATTTTGCCAGCCGTGGCACCTTCAAGGTTCGGTCCGCTTACACGGGCTCCGCCGGTCTTGGCAGCAACGGCGTTGTACAATGCAACAATAGCTGCGCCCTGCTCAGAAGGCTTCACCATGATGCGGTTGTCCGCGTTGGAACCGGTGAGGCTCATGTGGCTTTCCACCTGAATGTGGCGGGACATCTTCGCGCCCTTCACCTTCTTGATACGGCGGTTGGTCGCGTATTGGTTGGCAAACTCGGTTGGAGAAATCCAGGTGCCAAGGAAATCAGCATCAAAGCTAACAATCACATCAGCTTTGTCGAAGTGGTAAGCCGGGATCACAGCCTGACCGAAGGAAGCTTCGTTCGCTTCCAGGATGGCAGAGCTTGAAACCGGGTCGTACATGACCACTTCGGTATTGGGGTAAGCCGCTGTGAAATCCTCAAGGGCTTTCTTAGTCGTTGGGCTCATGATGGTGTTCGCCACAATCCGAATGCTGGAACCAGCAGTCAGTTTGCCCATAATTTCACCGTCGATTTCCTCCCAGGACGGGCCCCGTTCATTGCGGTCAGCAGAACGCTGAATCTTGCCCTCTTTCACCCGGTAAGGACCATCGAGACGGTTAGTATCGTAAAGGCTGAGCACGCTGGCCTGCGCACGGGCGCTCGTACCGCCTTTTGTAATATTGGAAAGGGTGTTGCCCTCAATCTTGATGGGACGGCCCTCACGAGTCTTCACCAGCACGGGGCAGTAATCACCGCCCTGCACAAAGGAAGAAGCATAATAAGTAGCGACACCCGGTACGATTTCATCCGGCTTGACCACATAGGGTACCGCGCGCTTCACAGGGATTTCACAACTGGCGGCCAACGTGGCAGCACCAAGACCAAATCCAAGGTATTTCAGGAAGTCCCGGCGGGAAGCTTCCGTATCCATCGCGCCCTGCTTGGACAAGGTGTCAACGACAGGCAGTTCTGTGAATTCGTTTTTGTTTGTTTCCAGGTAGCTGGGATCGTTTTGCAGTTGGTCCACACCGATCCAAACACCATTGTTTTTATTCTTCATTGCTACTTTTTTCAGATTCAATTCAGCTAATGAGGTTTAATAGTGGCACTTCTGGCACTCAAGACCGCCAATGTCTTCGACCGTCACCTTTTCACGCTCGCCGCTGGCGATTTCCTCATGGTAACGAGTGTAAGACTTATAATACTCATTGTCATCAAACTGTACCTCCGTCTGACGGTGGCAGTTGATGCACCAGCCCATAGAAAGCGGAGAATGCTGCTTGGCAACTTCCCATTCTTCCATTGGGCCGTGGCAGGTCTGACATTCCAGCTGACCGACCGTCACGTGCTGTGCGTGGTTGAAGTACACGTGGTCCGGCAGGTTGTGAATGCGCACCCACTCAATAGGTCCCTGAATCTTCTTTTTATGTGGATTGGTCAGTGAGGAGACAATGCCCTCCCACTGCTCTTCGATGAGCTCTTCTCCTTTGCTGTCAATAGAGCCATTCTCTTTGACGTAAGTATCAGCGATCCATTTTTTGTAGACCTTCTCGATGTCGTCCTGATTCATCTCCTCGTAGTTGTCGAGGTAGGTATCAGAAGAAGGATCGTAACCGATAGAAGCATATATTTTAGTCAGCTCGGCAGTACCGTACTGAGAGCCGACCTTGATAGCACGGTGGCAGTTCATACAGGTGTTTGCTGCAGGAATGACGGAGTGCTTGGAGCGGCGGGCACCATCGTGGCAGTACTGACAATCGATTTTCTGAATGCCGGCATGCGTTTGGTGTGAGAATTTGATCGGCTGCTCCGGAGCGTATCCCTGCTGACGGCCGAGCATGATAGCGTTGTTGACGGTAGTGTAACCACCCAGTACAACCAGCGCGAAAATAACAAATGCGATCAGCCCTTTGCTCGTCAGAATCTCAACCAGAGAAGTACGGCGGGCGTCGGAATTGCCTTCGCGTACCTGCAACATGTAATTAAGATTGGAAACGATGCGCGCCAGAACGACTGCAAGGATAGCAAGGATGACAGCGAGTGCGATGAATAGAGGTGTGTTGTTGGGTTTTTCTTCCACAACAGCCACCGCAGCTTCGCCCCCGGCAACGTTCTTTTTATCCGCTCCGGTATAAACGGCTTCGATATAGGCCAAAATGTTATCAATCTCCGAATCGCTCAGGTTTAGAAAGTTGTTCATTACCGTTGGCTTCCATTCTTCCCACAACTCAACGGCACGGGGATGCCCTGAGTTAATCATAGACTGAGACTGACGGATCCAATTGTAAAGATCTTCCTTCGGATAGTCCGCCCAGCGTTCCTGGGTACCGCCCAGTGCAGGGCCAGTGAGGTTATCCTTCATGTTCTTGTTGTGGCAGGTCGCGCAATAATTGCGGAAGAGCGTTTTGCCCTCGTCAATATTTACGGCACCTCCACCATCACCTTCTTCCTGAGCCATTGCCGGCAGTGCAAAAACTGCCATCGCCAAGAGGAAAAGGACTCGGCTAATCAACTGCTTATATGTCATCTCTATGATGCTTATAGTTTTATGGTAAATCGACAATTGCTTGTTCTGTCATTCTATTGTCAGCGCAAATATAGAATGCACTGCACTCATTTAACAATAAAAGTCCGAAACCTTCCACTATTTAGATCTTATCTAAACAAGGCGTTAACCGCCCGAAAAACTTGACTTGAGGAAGGCTTTAAAATCCTCGTTTGCGCAATATTGTTTGCCCAGAAAACATATGAACAAAATTAAATTAATATATACCGCTTGGGTATGATTCTAACACTCAGACTGCCACTTGCGCACGGATAGCAGGATGAGGGTCGTAACCCTTCAGTTCAAAGTCTGAAAAGGTAAACCCAAAGAGGTTTTTCACCTCAGGGTTGATCTTCATCATTGGCAACTTACGCGGTGTTCTCGTAAGTTGCAGCCGGGCTTGGTCTATGTGGTTACTGTACAAATGCACGTCTCCAAATGTATGGACAAATGTCCCGGGTTTCAGTTCGCAAACCTGTGCCACCATCATCGTTAAAAGTGCATAGGAGGCGATATTAAAAGGCACGCCCAGGAATACATCGGCTGACCGCTGGTAGAGCTGACAGGACAGCTTGCCTTCAGCTACGTAAAACTGGAACAGCACATGGCAGGGCGGCAGGCCTGACTGAGCCATAGCCGGGATATCCTGCGGGTTCCAGGCGGTAACGATATGGCGGCGGGAGTCCGGGTTGCGCTTAATTTGCGCTACAACACCGGCAATTTGGTCCACACCGCCGAAATTGCGCCACTGCTGCCCGTAAACCGGCCCAAGCTCTCCCCACTTTTCAGCGAAAGCTACATCTTCCTTAATTTTTTCTTCGAACGCCTTCAATTCATTTTTCCACTCCGGGCTGTATTTGGGGTAGCGGTCTTCCAGCCCATTTGCACTAAGGTAATACTGAAACGGCCACTCGTTCCAGATCCGAACGCCGTTTTGGACGAGGTAACGGATATTGGTGTCCCCCTGTAGGAACCACAACAGTTCGTGCAGAATAGACTTATAATGGACTTTCTTGGTGGTAAGCAGCGGGAAGCCTTCAGCCAGATCAATATGCATTTGGTACCCAAAGACACTGATCGTACCTACGCCGGTACGGTCATCTTTGCGGACTCCATTGTCCAGGATATGCTGCAATAGCTCGTGGTACGCCTGCATGCGGAATGCTTTTTGTTTGCGCCAATTTTGTGGCTTTGGCTTGATGGGACTATGCGCCGGGTGGTAAAAATGTTGGACAAAAATAAAAAGGTCCGACAACCAGCACAGTACTTAAGCGTTAAAAATAAAAATAATTTTTCGATGACAAACAGCACTTCCGCGCTTAAACTTCTTGTTTTCAGTCTTTTATGTCTTTTCTATGGCCATTCTGCCGCACAGGATAACAAAGGGTGGGAACTCAAACGCCAATCTGACGGGCTGAACGTTTACGTCAGAGACGCCGCCAACTCGGATGTCAAGGAGATTAAAATTGAAACGACGCTTGATGCTTCCCTGCATGCGGTGGTGGCCGTACTTAAAGATGTCCCCGTGTACGAAGAGTGGATTTACAAGTGCCAGGAGGCTTACCGGTTAAAGCCTGCGGAGGACAAAGCGAGCCTCTATTATTGCAGGGTGGACTTCCCCTGGCCTATGAGCGACCGGGACTTTATTGCGCAAAGCCGGCTGCGGCAAGACCCGGAAACCCGGATGGTCTATATTGATGTAAAGGGCAAGCCCGATCAAAAGGAGCAAACGGAAGATGTCGTCCGCATCCGCAACCTCGATATCCACTATGAACTGACCCCCGTTTCGAACAGTAAAACCCAAATGAGCTACCGCCTGCATTCTGACCCCGGAGGCGCCATTCCCACCTGGCTCGTCAATATGGTGGTGGACAATGGTCCGGTGAATACGGTAAAAGGTATGCGGGAAATGCTAAAGTCAGAGAAATATCAGAATGCAAAGTTCGCGTTTTTGAAGTAAGACTTCGCCCAACTTTCCTGCACCACCGGTGTTGACTTTCCCGGAAAAACGACTACACTAGTGCGACTGGCCCGAATAACTTGCTGGTTTTTCCACTTATGAAGCCGCTGTTCATGTTGCACTTTAAATAGTCAGGTATTTACGACTTAACCCATTGGAATTATGGCTTATCGCAGTATGATGGAAGCGGTGCGCGACCTGGAACGCCACGGCAAACTTGTCCGCATCAAAGAGGAAGTAGACCCCAATCTGGAAATCGCCAGTATCCACCGCCGTATTTATGATGCGGAGGGGCCTGCGCTTTTTTTTGAGAACGTAAAAGGCAGCCCCTTCCCTGCCTTGTCTAATATTTACGGGACTTTTGAGCGGACGGAGTTTCTGTTCCGTCATACTATAGACAAGGTGCAAAAAGTCATTGAGCTCAAGGCAGACCCGGTCAATCTCCTCAAAAACCCTATGCGTTACCTGTCGGCACCCTTCACCGCTGTTTCGGCCCTGCCCATGCAAAAACGGATGGGCGCGCCTATACTGCACGGTACCACTACAGTCAGCCAGCTGCCGCAAATTAAGTCCTGGCCGATGGATGGCGGGGCTTTTGTCACTCTGCCTCAGGTGTTTACTCTGCCTCCGGGGGAAAAAAGTATCATGCAGTCCAACCTGGGCATGTACCGCATTCAGCTGTCGGGCAACGAGTATGTGCCGGACAAGGAAGTGGGCATGCACTATCAGATTCACCGGGGCATCGGGGTACACCATACCCAATACAACAATAGCGACGAACCCTTCCGGGCGTCCATTTTTGTAGGTGGGCCACCTTCACATGCCTTCTCGGCTATCATGCCGTTGCCGGAAGGGCTTTCGGAGCTGACCTTCGCCGGGATGCTGGGCGGGCGGCGTTTCCGCTATGTACGGCAGAACGGGCATGTACTTTCTGCTGATGCCGACTTTGTCATCACGGGCATCATCCGCAAAGGAGAGAAAAAGCCGGAAGGGCCATTCGGTGACCACCTGGGCTACTACAGCTTAGAGCACGACTTCCCGGTGATGGAGGTGGAGAAGGTGTACCACCGCAAGGATGCTGTTTGGCACTTTACCGTGGTAGGCCGGCCACCGCAGGAAGACTCAAGCTTTGGCTACCTCATCCATCAGCTGGTCAAGCTGTTGACGCCTCAGGAGTTTCCGGGGATTAAAGAGATTAATGCAGTGGACGCGGCGGGCGTGCACCCTTTGTTACTGGCAATTGGCAGTGAACGGTATATGCCGTTCCGCGAGCGCAAGCCGGAAGAAATCCTCACGCAGGCGAACCGTATCATTGGCTCCGGGCAGACTTCCCTGGCCAAGTTCCTGTTTATCGCTGCCGATGGAGACGCGCCAAACCTTAGCACGCATGACATTCCCGCCTTTTTCCGGCACGTGCTGGAGCGCATTGACCTGACCCGGGATTTGCACTTTCAGACCAAGACGACCATTGATACCCTCGACTACTCGGGTACGGGATGGAATGCCGGTTCCAAGGTCATTGTGGCCTGCTGCGGAGATAAACGCCGCGAGTTGAGCGCCGAACTCCCGGTTGATCTCAGCCTGCCCAATGGATTTAGCAATCCGAGGTTTGTACAGCCGGGTATCTTGGCGGTACAGGGGCCTGGATTTACCGGTGACGCTTCCTATGAAGAAGCGGAAACCCTGGCTCATCACCTTCGCCCGTTTGACTGGTCGGGCATCCCGATGATTGTCCTCTGCGATGACAGCGACTTCCTCAGCGGACCGGTCAACAATTTCCTTTGGGCCGCCTTTACCCGGGCCAACCCCTCTCACGACATTCACGGCGTGGATGCCTTTGTGGAGCACAAACACTGGGGCTGCCGGGGCCCGGTGATTATTGATGCGCGGATCAAGCCGCACCATGCCCCGCCTTTGATTACGGACAAGAAAGCGGAAGCGACGGCCGACCGTTTCTTCAAAAAAGGTGGATTACTGGAAAAGTGGGGGTAATATGCAACTACCCCTGCTCTATCGCCCCTTCCGGGTCCAGCAAATAGGCAATGCCGAGCAGGATAGCGAAAATAAGGGCAAGCATAAGGATAGAAAGGACTGAATTTAACAACACCCGGTACCAGGCGCTGCCTTCGGGGCTAAACACTCGTGCACTCCAGAGGAATACTGCACCAAAGAACCAGAAAGGCAAAGACCCCAGCTCCATGCCTAAGAGCAGATAGAGCATATCGTAAAGCAGAGTAAACAGGATGGCCCAAAGTGCAAAAAGATAGATAGCGGCAGTGAAATGCTCCGGGAAACTATGCTTATGCCGGTAGTAGACAGCAGCTGTGGAGAGGCCCAGCATCGGGATCATCAGCAGGAACAGGAATAGCTGAGGCGAAAGGAACGACTTTAGGGAATCTGAAACCCCACTCACATTCACCGTAATGCCCAGAATTTCCTGGTTGACCAAAGCCAGGTGAAGACCGAAAACGAAGAGCATGTACACCACCAGCTGGCTGGGCGACAGGTAGTACCCACGGAACCCCGACCAGTAGTTATTGACGATGTAGCGGGGATTGACCAGTAATTGCCGGAAGGTGCCCAGCAGGGAGCGCTCCGGCAGCAGCAGGCCCGACAGCCAGCCACCAATCACATCCCAGGCGTTGACGCGCCTGCCAAGGTAGCGCTGACCGCAGGAGGAGCAGTAATCGCCCTGTAGTTTGGTTTGGCAGATGGTGCAGGTGGTTGAAGCAGACATATTCGAGCTTTGAGCTATGAAATTAAGGTTTTTTTGGGCTTGGGATTCATTTTTGACTATTTTGATCGTAAAACTTTAGCGGGTGCAAATCCAACCCAAATATCGAAAAGATCGTTATCTAAAACTATAAGTAACCTCAAGATAAAACTCAAGCCATGTCTTCCATCCTTCAGCTCGTTGGCAATACCCCTCTGGTAGAAATCAAAAGTATCATCAACAAACCGGGCGTGCGCGTCTTTGGGAAGCTCGAAGGGCAAAATCCGGGCGGAAGCGTGAAAGACCGCGCAGCTTACGGCATGATTAAGGGAGCCGTGGACCGGGGAGACCTGAAACCCGGTATGAAACTGGTGGAAGCCACGAGTGGGAACACAGGCATTGCGTTGGCGATGATTGCCCGGAGCTTTGGCATTGAAATCACGCTGCTAATGCCGGACACAGCTACTGCAGAACGGGCACAAGCCATGCGGGCTTACGGGGCAGAGGTCATTCTTACGCCGGGGGAGAAAGGCGGGATTGAGTATTCCAGGCAGGTGGCGGAAGAGATGGTAGCCGAGGGCGGTTATTTCATGCTCAACCAGTTTGCCAATCCTGACAACTGGGGCGCCCACTACCATACCACCGGGCCGGAAATTTGGAGAGATACCAAAGAGCAGGTCACCCACTTCGTTTCCAGCATGGGCACGACTGGCACCATCATGGGCACCTCCCGCTTTTTGAAGGAGCAGAACCCGGATATTCAGATCGTAGGCGTACAGCCAACCGATGGCTCCAGCATACCGGGTATCCGTCGATGGTCACCCGAGTTTTTGCCCAAAATTTATGACCCGGAGCGGGTAGACCAGATCATTGATGTCTCTCAGGACGATGCGCAAGCTATGATGCGCAGGCTGGCGCAGGAAGAAGCCATCTTTGCCGGCATGAGCAGCGGAGGGGCGGTTAGAGCCGCTGCCCGGCTCGCGGAAACCCTCGATGAGGGGCTGATCGTCTGCATCATTTGCGACCGTGGCGACCGCTATCTTTCTTCCGGTATTTTTGAATGATGGTGCTGCAGGTCGTGCTGGGCTTTGCCGACCACGCTTAAAAGCTTATGGCAGGCTGATCGCAGCGCCGTCCAGTCAGGTGGGTTCTCTTTGGTCATCCGTTCTATCGTGGCGCAGGCTTTTTCCTGCTGTTTTAGCCCAAGCATAGATAAACTGGGCTTGAATTTGTGAACAACGCTGTAGAGCCCTTCCGCAAGTTGATCCTACAGGTTTGTTTCCACCTGTTGGATCATCTCAGGTATTTCCTTCAGGAAAGTCTGAATCATATCCTGGATAAATGCCTCATCGCCACCACTCATCGCGTGCAGGTACGAAAGGTCAATCTGCTCTGCCGGGGACTCTTCTGCCTGCGGTGCATGATCCTCTTCGCCCTGCGGAGCGGTATCCTCCAGCCATTTAACCATCATCCGGCGGAGTAAATCCGGAGCAAAAGGCTTAGTCACAAAATCGTTCATGCCGGAAGCGAGCCCATGATTGCGCTCTTCAAGCAGGGCGGCTGCCGTGAGGGCCACGATTGGTGTCTTTTTGTTCTTGCCGGCTACCCGGATACGCTTCGATGCCTCCAGCCCGTCCATTTTGGGCATATGAATATCCATCAAAATGATATCGTACTTCTTATGCAAACAGCGGCGTATAGCCTCCAGCCCATCGGGGACGATTTCAGCTTCGCAACCAAATTTTTCAAGAATCCGCTCCACGAGTTTCTGGTTCATCCGGTTGTCCTCAGCCACCAGTACGTTGATGCCCGCCAGCTTGTTTTGGCCAGCTGGCGTTGGAGCGACCGGTGCTGTGGCGACCTGCTTTTGAACCGGCAGGGTCAGATCAATGGTAAATACGGACCCTTTCCCAGGTTCGCTTTCCACGGAAATCACGCCATCCATCAGGGCCAGTAACTCACGTACGATAGACAAGCCCAGGCCTGTGCCGGCATGTCCCTGCCCTACCGCTTTCCGCCCTTGCTTAAACTGATCGAAAATATGTGGCAGATGCTCCGCTTCAATGCCCTGCCCGGTATCGCCTACTTTTATTTGCAGGTCGGCCTTGTCCCCCCGCTGGCTGAGCATGCGTACAGACAAGGTGATAGTACCGGATTCAGTAAACTTGCTGGCGTTATTCAACAGGTTGTTCAGGACCTGTTGCAGGCGCATGGAGTCACCGATAAAAGAAGTGCCCTCCGGCAAGTCCTGCTCATACAGCACTTGTACCGGCTTATCTTTGATGCGCAGTTGCCAGGACTGATGCAGCCCACTGAACAAGCCGTGCAGATCGAAAGGTTTGGGGTCCAGTACTACTTCACCAGCTTCGATTTTGGAGGCATCCAGGATGTTGTTAATGAGGTCCATGAGATTGTCAGAAGCAAACCGCATGACGTTGAGGTACTCCTGCTGATGGCTGTCCAGATTGGTATCGCGCAGCAGGTGGACCATGCCCAGCATCGCATTCATAGGCGTACGTATCTCGTGGCTGACATTGGCCAGGAACTGTTGCTGGGCACGCCGGGCAACTTCTGCCTCTTCCTGCGCGACTTTGCGCTGACGCGTTTCCTCTCGCAGCCGCTCATGCGCCATATAACCTTCTATAGCCACGGCAAATTTCCTGAGCACCGGCCTCAGCTGTCGGAGCGACCGGTCTGACAACGCGGCTTCAGAAGCCCCCTGAAGGAGCATAAATGCGCCGGGCCCCAATAAAAGCAGGGCAACGTGACCCTTATTGATTTGATTAGCCTTTAGAAAACCGGAGAAAGGAGCCTCTTCTGCGGGCCAAACCTGTATGGCATCCTGGTCTAAGGCTGCTATAATCGGATCCGAAGCTGATAATTTGCCCCGAGCGGCTTTGCATGCCGGGCGGGCACACAGTAATTGAAAAGCTTTAGGTTTTCTTTGCCCCCCTTGCTCCGCCACCCATACTGCACCGTAAGCCAGGTTGCGGCGGGCTAACAAGACCGAAAGGAATTGCTCGCAGTTGGAATAGGCGTCAAGCCCCGCTCCTATGGTCAGCGACAATTCATACAGATCGGATATTTCGCGAACGATCTTATCCATGTCAGTGAAGTGTTGTTGTTCAAGGCACCTGTCCACAGACCAAGGCATTGGTTGGTGTTCAGTGTGCTGTTTTAGTGTTTGTGTTTGTCTGTTGGGTTTTTGGGTATCTTCAATAAAGTTAAAGGGCTAGTATAGTGACCCTATAACGATCGTTTTGTTGAAAAATTCCAGGTATCCCTCTCCATAGGAAGATATTTCGCCTAAGCTAAGCATACCCTGTGGGCTGACTTCAGAACGCACCGCTTTGATGCGCTTATTAATCCGTTCCAGTTCTTCTTCGTGCCGGTCTTCCAGGAAAAGGGCCCGCGACACACAGTCCACCACCATCGTATGCCGGACCATAGCTTCTGTGTTCTGAGAACGGGCCAGAGTTTCTTCAACCGCTTCGGCAGCTGAGGCAATGAGGTTATCAGCAGTACCTTTCATGATATTCAGCACGGTGTTTTCGGGCACTTCCCCTACGCAGACCAAGCCACCTTCGCTATTGACGGCAATGGGGTCGCGAATTACTTCCTCTGCATTCGATTTGTAGATCCCAAACGGATAGCCTTTTGCCACCTCAAAGAAATTGTCCTCGGTAATGGCACAGCCGCAATCCTTTTCGATGTAGTTTTTGTACACGGTAAAGGCTTCTTCCCAGTTGAGTTCGCAGATCACGTTTTGGGCAGTCCGGGTGGCGACAATCGGCCCCGCCAGCCTTTTCCAGCCGTGCTTGACGCCAAGGTGGGTATCGTAGTCCAAAAAGGCAATCACGGCGGCATCCTGCAATAATCCATCCGGGGTCAGCAGGCAGGGCTGCTGCCTGAGCGAAAGAGACCCAGCCCCGCCACCAATGAAGTTGACCTGATCTCCAAGCCGGTCATACAGACCCGAAAGGAAATGTGCAATATTTGACATCAGGCCGTCAATCATGATCCAGGCAGTCACAGGCTTTTCCGGGCCTGACAAAACCGTTTTCAGGTCCGGCCATTCGTAGCCGGAGGTATTTAACCCCGACATGATAACCGGTGGAGCGATCGCCTGCAGCTTTTTAGCCACTACCCCCTGTTTGTACAATTTGCTGTTGTGAATCACACCCGGGAAAATCCCCCCAATGAAGGGCAACCCCGCTGTATTCAGGCGCTCAATTAAAGCTTTCGCATCCAGCGCGTCTGATTCTGCTAACAGCAATACGAACAAATCATGAGACCGGATCTCCTGCCCCAGTATGGTCTCTGCTATTACGTTGTAGTCGTCAGACTGAATGTACATCCCTAACTTGGCTTTTGCATTGCACGTACACGCACAATGCGAATCAATAAAGACTTTTTAATGGATAGCTAAGCAGGTAGGCGTGCTATGCTAATGCGCATAGCCGCATTCTCAGATTAATGGATTGGAAAACTTAGACGTGCTATTCCGACTTATCAACGCAGCGGCATGGTGACTACCAAAGAGGAAACCATGCTTAGAGCGTGTTGGGATTTTACACTTCGGGCTGCTCTTGCCAAATTTTGTCCTGCTCTTCGTTGTTCTTCGGTCACGTCCGTACGGATGTTCCCTTATCACGCCCCCGACGGTGAATGTCGGGATCAAAGACTTGATCAAAACAAAAGTAGGCTGCGTTCGCTCCAAAAGCAAAATGCCAACACGCTCTTACTGTTAGTAACGTTGAAATGTCTTCAATGCAATAAATAAAGAAAGGTAAACGTGGTTAAGACGAGGGACTGTTGCTGCTCTTTTAAAGCCTTTTCGGGGGAATAACGGGCGGTAAATGGTCCGTATTCTGTAAAGGTATAAAAACTTGATCACATTCAAAATTTTTTTTCCCTAATACGTCATGGCCGTCTGCATCCCATTGGCCAACTACAGGCCTGTACTGACCGGCATCTGACGGACTAGTGGTCTGTCAAGGCTAAAACTAGGGATTGCCTGCGGCGAATTTTGAGGCTACTCTTCGTTGGATAACCCCTTACGTAGCGCTGCTATGCGCGGGAACATCCGCCTTGATTAGCCTCAAAATTCGCTCCCACTCAACCCATAAATTAACACTTGACAGACCACTAGGGGGCAATGCAGCTGTTGACTTCACCCAACTAATGCGCTCTGTATTCAGCCCTGTTCGAACGGCAGCCCGCAGGAGGAATGCAAATGCCCGGGCACTGAGTCAACAGCACCCGGGCACTAAAGCTAATGGTAAGTGCTACACCGGCTAAAACTCCCGCCCTTTGAGCATCCCATGCCAGTACATTCGCGGCAGGCCATAGGCTTTTAAGGCATACATGCTGTACCGTTCCTTCGACTGATCGAAGGGGAAGGACTCCATGGGCTGCTTGTCGTAATCAAACTCAGCCAGGATCAGGCTGCCATAGCCCGTAACTAACGGGCAGGAGGTATAACCGTCATATTTTTTGCTCATTTCTTTGCCTCCAAGATAAGCCAGTACGTTTGCGACTGTCACAGGGCCCTGCTTGCGGATAGCTGCGCCTGTCTTGGAAGTTGGAAGGTTGCTGCAATCGCCCAGGGCAAAGACATTATCAAAACGAGTATGCTGTGTGGTTTCCTTATTGACCTCCACCCAACCGTTTTCCGCAGCGAGCGGGCTGTTGGCGATGAAAGCCGGTGCGCTCATCGGTGGGGTCACGTGGATCATTTCGTAAGGCATTACCGTTTCTTCAGCGGTCTCCAGGTTTTTGAATACCGCTTCTTTCTGGTCCGGGCGCAGGGCGATCAGCTCAGTTTGCCATACGCGCTCTATGTTTTTGCGGTCGGCCACTTTAGTCAGGGACTCGGCATACTTTTTCACCGCAAAGATGCCAGGGCCGGCTTTGACAAACTTGACGTTAACGTTTTTGCGCACGCCGGCTTTCACCCAGTACTCTTCAGCCAGGAAACAGATCTTCAGCGGAGCGCCCCCGCACTTGATCGGCGTGGAGGGGTGGGTAAAGATGGCGTTGCCGCTTTTGAGGTTTCGGATCGCCTCCCAGGTGGCATCTACCGTTTCGTAAGCGTAGTTGCTCACGACGCCGGTGCCCGGCTTGCCTACGCTTTCCTTCAGCCCCGGGATTTTATCCCAGTCGATCTGAATACCGGCAGCGACGACCAGCACATCGTAGGAAATACTTTCTCCGTTTTTGAGGGTCAGCGCATTCTTTTTCGGCTGGAAGCTATCGACGTATTCCTTTATCCAGGTGGCGCCGTAGGGGATAAAGTCAGCCTGATCGCGTTCGGACTCTTCCTTCGGGAAAATGCCGGCGCCGACAAGCGTCCATAAAGGTTGATAGTAGTGTTTCTCAGCCGGGTCGATAATGGCAACCTGCGGCGGTTTGGGCGTATTCATAAGCTGCGAGGCAACGGTAAGGCCTGCAGAGCCTGCCCCGACAATGACGACTTGATAATGTGCCATGTTCATTCACTTTTTTAATTTGGAAAGGATACAGCAGGTGCGCCCTGCAGCAAGCCAGTACCGCAGGGCGTACCCGTGCTAAAGTTGCGGCAGATCAGAACCGCTTGCCAAAATGTTTGGAGAAGGACAACAGGAAACCCAGTGCCCGCTGACGGTCCTTGTCCGCCATGCCGGTAAGCATCGCCCAGATTCCAGCTGGCTTAACCGGCTCCCGGTTACTGTCCACCATCGCTTCCCCTGCTTTGGCGACCACCCTGATCGTACAAGGATCAAGGACGCCACTCTGCATGAGCGCCTTGAACTCTTCAGAAGTCAGCAGTTTGGTCAGGGCAGTGAGCATTTCCAGGCCATGCTCATTGAGCGTCGTCCAGTCTACTCCACGGGCAGCGGCCCTCTGATAACCCTCGTCGAGCATATCTATGCCCATAGAGGCAAAGCCAGGCAATTTTTCGGAAAGCTCAATGAGTTGATTGATTTTGCTGAGGGTCTCCGGGCGGGTCACTTTCTCTACCAGTTCAGCTACAGCACTTAGACGGGCTGGGATATCAATGCCATTATCGGCAGCCTGACAGCAACCGTCATCCAGGATATCGCCCATCATGCTCATAAGCCCGGGGACCTGATCCGTCATGGCAATCACTTTGTCCAGTTTCTCTACCATTTCCGGAGCAGTGAGCTTTTCTGCAATATGAAGGGCGTTTTCGAGGCGCTCAGCGGGATCCACGCCCCGGCTGCGGGCTTGCTGTATGGCATCATCTGTGATATCAGCAGCCATGCTAATGAGACCCGGCCCCTGCTCCAAAGCAGTAGCCAGCCGGTCTACGGCTGTTTCCATTGTTTCGATGCGTGCAAGAAGGTGATCCAGCGCCTTTAGTGTTTTTTCACTGTTCAGCCGCTCCTGTAGTTGGTACCCGGCTTCCGTATCGGTCCAGGTTGCGGTTCCATTAGCTCCCATAATGTTCTTTGTTTTGCTTTCAGTATGTCGCAGCCAATGCTTTGAGGTGTTTCCCTCAAACCCAATCAGTGGTGTCCAGGACCAAAATATCCGGATTTCTGATTAGACTATGACTACACTTTCAAATATATGAAAGCATGAACATAGATGCCAGCAACACTCCGCCGGATCAGTAAAAAGTACTATAACTCCCCGGGATAGGGCTATAGCGACTATCAGTTGGGCAGAAACAATAACCCCTACAAAAGCGGCGCTACCTGTTACATCAGGCAGCGCCGCTTTTTAAAAATCTTCTTTCAAAGGCAAGATCACGATCGGTAAATCGCAACAACAGCCTTTTCACCCTTCCGGACCCAGCCCCGGTACATTCCCTCCGAGTTAAAAGGCAGGGCTATCTCTCCCTTGTGGCCTACAGCAATCAGGCCGCCATCACCGCCCATAGCGGCTTGCTTGTGATTGATGACGCGGTCGGCAGCTTCAGCAAGGGAAAGCCCCTGATACTCCATAAGGCAGGAAACATCGTAGGCAACCACACCACGCAGGAAGTACTCGCCGTAGCCAGTGCAGGATACGGCGCAGGTCGCATTATTGGCATAGGTGCCTGCCCCGATAACGGAGCTGTCCCCTACCCTGCCGTAGCGTTTGTTGGTCAGCCCTCCGGTGGAAGTGGCTGCTGCCAAATTTCCCCGTAAGTCAAGGGCTACGGCACCAACGGTCCCAAATTTATCACTGTGGTCAAGCTGCACGCGGTTCTTCGCCCGGGCTTCTTCCAGTTGCTGATAGCGGAAGTCTGAAAAGAAATAATCGGGTTCGAGAATCGGCACCTCAAGGTCGCGGGCAAATTCCTGAGCACCGGGGCCACACAGGAATACATGGTCGCTACGCTCCATCACCATGCGGGAAAGGGAGATGGGGTTTTTCACGCCTTCCACCATGGCTACGGCTCCGGCGTTTAGCGTGGCCCCGCACATGATGGAAGCATCCATTTCATTGCGGCCATCGTGGGTGAAGACGGAGCCACGGCCAGCATTAAAGTACTCACAGTCTTCCAGGCTTTTGACAGCAGTCTCCACCGCAGTGAGGGCGCTGCCCCCGGCGGCAAGAGCCTGCTCGCCAGCTGCGAGGGCTTGCTGTAGGGCGCGGCGGTGGGACGCCTCCTGTTCTTCGGTCATTTCAGAACGGAGGATCGTGCCGGCACCACCGTGTATCGCTAGAGAATAAGTTGACATAAACTGGTTTTACTCGGCATCCCACCAGAACCGGTCCTGAAGGTTGGGGTTCTCGGCGGGGAAGCTGTTATTGAATAGGCGTTCGTTTTGGGGGTAAATGAACCGGCGCGGGATAGCGCCTCCAGGATTTTGGGGATTCTCACCATTTGGATTGGGGGCGAGCTCCGGAAAGCCGGTTCGGCGGTAATCCGTCCAGCCCTCCACTTGTGTGAAGTGCGCGATGTAAAGCTGTTGCAGTACGGTACGCAGGTGGTCTTCCGTATCGCCCGACAAGGTGGCGTGGGCATCGAGGTAGGCGTCCATTTCCTCATCCGGGATGCCACCGGTGACTTCCTCGATGTGGGTGCGCACGCCTTCCTGCAGGGCGGCTTCAGCGTCCCCCTCCCCTGCTCTCAGCCGGGCCTCTGCTTCCAGCATCTTTAGCTCAGCGTAGGTGATGATGGGCACGGAAGCATCCTCAGCAGCATAGAAATCGCCTACGCGCTCCAGCCCAAAGGACCGGCGGATGAGCCTGCTTTCCCTGGGGTCTTCCAGCTCATCGAGCAAGTCAGAGAAAAACGGGTCGATTTCTACGTAAGGCGTGTTTTTGAAATAGATGAACCAGGGGTTTTGTTCGGCTTCGGTAAAACCAAAGGTGTAGATCAGGCTCTCTGCCGGCGACTGAAAAGCATTGGCGATGGCATCAAGGGCTTTGGCAGGAGCCTCTGCATCCCGCTTGATAGTGTGCATGTAATAGCGGGCTTTGAGCGCATGGGCCGCTTTGACCCAGCGGTCCAGGTCCCCCTGATAGATGACATCATCATCACCGGGAGAGACCGTGCTTTCAGCCTGCAGGTCCTGAATGGCTTCGTCCAGCAGGGCTTGTACTTCAGCGTATACGGTTTCCTGCGGATCGTAGGATGGGCTGAAGTTGGCCCCGCCCTGAAAGGCCTGCGTGTAGGGAATATCGCCCCAAAGAGAAGCCGCAGTGCCCAGATTGAGCGCCATTAGCACTTTGGCAACGCCAGCGTAATGGGCCGCTCCATCGGCTTCCGATTTTTCGATGATGATGTTGAGGACATTGAGGGGGCCGTTGTAGAAGTCCTGCCAGATAGGGTTCATATTGAAAGCCTCGTCAAGCAGGTAGCTTTCCACGGTGAGCGCCCGGTTGTCTACCCCTGTGAAATACTGACTGAAAATACCGGCAATGACAGCCGCTTCTTCAGATAGGTTCTCGGCAGTCTCCTCCATTGCGGTAGGCAGGAGGACGGTTACCGGCACATCGGTGGGGTCGTTGGGGTTGATGTTGGTTTCCTCCAGCTCGCAGCCTGCCAGAAAGGCGACTGCCAGGAAAAGGAAGGTTATATTTCGAAGTATCATAATACTGATCTTTTAGTCTGATTAAAATCCGATTTTCAGGTTGAAGCCCAGGCTTCGGGTGTTTGGGGTGTTGAAGTAGTCCCGCCCGAAACTGTTGCTCGCACCGGCCAGGTTGGTCTCCGGGTCAATGCCGCTGTAATCGGTGAGCAGGAACAGGTTGCGGCCGCTCAGCCCCAGTTCAAGGCTGCGTACGGGCAGCTTGCCGACAATCGTTTCCGGAAATCGGTAACTGACTGTCAGTTCGCGCAGACGCACCCAGGAACCATCCTCAACCGAGGCTTCAGAAACGCCAGCGAAAGGATAACGCCCGTAGTAACGGGAATCGAGGCGGATGGGCGTGGTATTGGGCTGACCGGAAACATCCTCGCCGTCAATAACAGTGCCTTCTGCATAAACGCCTTCCACTACTACCGCTTCCTCCCGGTTTTCGGTACTCTTGTGGATGCCCAGGTTTTGCATGACGCCCACGGTGCCATTGTAGATATCCCCGCCCTGACGGATGTCCAGCAAGGCGGACACATAGAGCCCTTTGAAGGTGAAACTATTGCGCAGCCCCATAATCCAGTCCGGGTTCGGGTCGCCCACAATGCCGGGGTCCTGTGGATTAAACACAGGATAGCCATCGGCGTCAATGAGGCGGTTGCCGTTGTCATCTCTCGACCAGCGGGTGCCGTAGAGTACGCCGAAGGGCTGCCCTTCGATAGCCCGGTTGTTGGTAGACGCTACGCCGGCGGAACCGAAACTGAGGTCAGGCACGCCTTCGCCCAGTTCTTCCACAGTGTTCTCATTGGCGGTGAAGTTGAGGTCAACATCCCAGCTGAAGTTGCGGCCTTTGACCGGAGTACTGCGCAGCTGTATTTCCACACCGGTATTGCGTACCCGGCCCGCGTTGGTAATAGCTGAAGCGAAGCCCGTGGAAAAGGTAATGGGCACAGCCAAAATCTGGTCTACACTTTCCAGGTCATACCAGGTGAAGTCAATACCCAGGCGGTTTTGAAAGAAGCGTAAGTCCGCTCCGATTTCCAGGGTCCGGGTTTGTTCAGGGCGCAGATTAGGATTGCCGATGGAAGTCGCCGGGCCGAAAGCGGTTTGCCCCTTGACCGGGCTGCCGAGCACGAAGAAGTTGTCCAGAGCATAGGCGAAAGCGTCCTTACCAATACGGGCGTAGGAGAAGCGCAACTTACCAAAAGAGAAGGTCGGATTAGTGGCCAGCCCCAGCGGTTCGGTGAATACGAAGCCCAGGCTATAGCTGTCGTAGAAGAAGGGGACTTCGGTAGTGGGCAAGGTCGAGGACCAGTCCCAGCGCCCGGTGAAGCTGAAGTAAAGGTAATCCCTGAAGCTCAACTGTCCATCGTAGAAAGTACCCAGGATACGGCGGCGGGTCACGTTGTCGTCTGCAAAAGTGACCTGAGAAACGTTGGAAATGTCGTAGAAGTCCGGTATGATGAAGTTTTCCCCTTCCGTTACGTTAGAAAAACCCCGCTCGCTGAAGTAGTTGTGGCCCAGGGTCAGGCGGCCATCAAAGTCCTGTGACAAGGCGCCCTGAGCGGTCAGCAGGAAATCGGAGTTGAAGCTGCGGTAGGAATACAGGTCGCTGAAGATCACGCCTGTACCGAATTCGTTGCTGTTGTTGTCCCAGTAGGAAGTCCGCTCCTCAAAGTAGTAATCCGTACCGGCCCGGTATGAAGTGCTGAGCCAGTCTGTGAAGGTATACTCAAAGCCGGCATTGCCGATAATGCGGTTAACGCGGTCGCGGCTCAGGTTACGGTTGACGGACCAGTAGGGGTTGTCGTAGGCGCTCCAGTAGGTGCGCTGTGTGCCATCCGGGAAGGAATAGGCAGCGGGCTCATCTTCCGCATTATCAAAACCACTAGCCAGGTCGAAGGTTACGGGCGCGCGGGTCAGGCCCAGCATTACGCCGGACAGGTTGGAGCCCCGGTTGGTGCGGTCGCCGCCGGAGTTGGTGTAGTTGGCAGAAGCGGAAACTTTGAGGCGGTCGTTGATGCGGGTATCGCCGGAGACCTTGAGGGTAAAACGCTCGAAGGTACTGTTGGGCACAATACCCGTTTGGCGCAGGTAGCCGCTGGAGACGAAGTAGTTGGTTTCTCCGTCGCCACCGCTGGCACTGAGGTAGGTATTGGATGTCACTCCGGTATTGAAGAAGTTGTCGAGATTATTAAAAGGCACGACCCGGCGATCGGTAGCGGAGGGATCGCTTTGGCCTACGATACGGCCCAGGGAGCTGTAGCGGTAGGATTCATCCCCATCGTAGCGCAGGGTATCGATGCGCGGGCCCCAGGAGCGGTTCGACTCGCCCGGGCCTGCGTAGACTGGTACGCCTCCGGAGAGGGCGCCTTGTGCGAAGAGTTGTTGTTGTCCCGGCAGTTTGTTTACCTGATCGAAAGTCACGGACTGGGAGAAGCTGATGCCCCCGCCTTTTCGGCCCTTTTTGGTGGTGATGAGCACGGCACCGTTGGCGGCACGCACGCCGTAGAGGGCGGTAGCCGCACCACCTTTGAGGACGTTGATGGTTTCGATGTCATCGGGGTTGATGTCGATGGCCCGGTTGGACTGATCGGTGAAATTGGAGCCCGCGAAGCTGTTGTCGATAGGCACGCCGTCAATGATGAACAACGGAGAGTTTTCATTGAGAGAAGTCCGTCCGCGGATGACGATGTTAGCGGAGGCGCCCGGGTTGCCCGAGCTACTGATAACCTGAACACCCGCCACCTTTGAGCTTAGGGCATTGACTAGGTTGGTCTCCCGGGAACTGACCAACTCTTCGCCCCCCACTTCTTCGGCAGAGTAGCCCAGGGCTTTTTTGCTGCGCTCAATGCCTACCGCAGTAACCACCACCTCATCGAGGACTTCGGCAGACTCGCTCATGCGGATGTCAATTTTCGTCCGGCCATTGAGGGGTACTTCGAGGCGGTTGTAGCCGATGTAAGAAAAGATTAGAGTGGAAGCGTTCTCCTCTACATCTAGAGAAAATGCCCCGTTGAAATCAGTAATCGTGCCCACATTGGGGCTGCCTTTCACAAAAACACTCACGCCAATGAGCGGCTGAGGCGGATCGGCATCGTCCGTTACGGTGCCGGTTATGGTCTGCTGCGCAGCGAGCGGCAACATTCCCAACAGGCACAAGCCGACCAACAAAAGGATGGGTCTGAACATGTTTACAATATTTTGAAGACTGAGTGAATCACATCAGCCAGATAGAAAAAGGGAACAGGCCATTGCAGTAGCTGCTGATGACCGATGGAAAGCTGGAAAACGAGTAGTATGACTAGCAATCAAATATGGGCTGCAAGCCGGAGAGACTGGGCGTCTCCTGCAGGAAGCGGGTCGTTTTGACCGGTAAAATGGCTTGCTGGATTTGCATAGTTAGCGTTTATATCCGGATGCAAAAATATGGATTTGTGACTGAACTGCAAAATCAAGCCCCGCCTGCCCTGCCTTAACTACCAAAATCACCCGCTGAAAATCAGGAATACCATCTGAAATATGGAACAGAATTATTTTTTTCGTACTTTTGGGTTTCGACTTTAAGCAGTCCCAATTTATGAGTACCTCATTTTGCGTTAAAACTCAGGCCACTCAACCTACCCACAAGCAGCTCAGCCTGATGGGCCTGCAGCCTATTTTCGACTGCTAAACCAAGCTTCCTGTAAAGTTTTTCCCCTGTACTGCGATTGACAGCACCTTCTGGTCTGTTGATGCCATTCACGGGGCATTCATATTTTCCCTATTTGTTTATTTAAATTTTTTGCGATGAAAAGACTAGTACAACTTGTCTGCGTAGCCGTAATGCTGGCTACCCTGTCTGCTACTGCACAGGAAACGATTGTTTATGATTTTGAAGACGGGGTTATGCCCGAAAGTTTTACGCTGATCAACCGGGACATGCTCGTACCTAATCAGCCAGATGATGCGGGCTTTGCCGATACAGCCTGGATGGTGATTGAGAGCGGGCTGCTGGAAAGCTTTGCTGCGCTGAGTATCTCCTGGTATGTGAATGATGCCGGCCCGGCGGACGACTGGATGATCCTGCCGAAAATCAGCGTGACAGAGAACTCTATGCTGAGCTGGACGGCGATTTCCACGACGTCCTCCGGTGATTTCCCGGACAGCTATCAGGTGCTGATTAATGCGGAAGAGCCGACTTTTGAGAGCTTCGAAGCCAATGGTGCTATTTTGGCCAGCTTCGACCCCGAAGAGTGGGAAACCCCACAAATGCGCGAGGTGAGCCTGGCAGACTATGCCGGGCAGAGCGTGCATATTGCTTTCCGCAACGTCACCCCCAGTGGTGATGCTCTGCTGATTGACGACATCACTATCACCGAGGGCGAGATTAGTAGCGTAGCAGAAGTCGATAATGCCGCTTTTGAATTCAATCTCGCACCTAATCCGGCAATGGATGCGGGTACCGTGCTGCAGTACACGCTGGAACAGGCAGCTGATGTAGCGATTAGCATTCAGGATATGAGCGGCCGTCAGGTGCAGGAGTTACGTCAGGGGCGCCTTGGTGCGGGTCGCCACAACGTACAGTTGGAGACAAGCAGCCTGCCAGCAGGTGTTTACGCGGTGAGCGTACGCACGGCTGACAAAGTAGGCACTACGAAACTTATTGTTCGATAACCTCTTGACTTTAAGGGCCGGGGCACCCCCGGCCCGATTTTTCCTTACTTTTATCCGATCTACCATGCTTACCAGAACGCTCTTTTTGATTTTGACCGTCCTGCCTGCTTTCTTACAAGGACAGGGGTACACTCGTTTTTTTACCGGCGACACCACGGATGTGGAGACCGACCCCATACCCGGCATCGTGCTCGCGGGCGGCGGGGGCGATAATGACCAAGCCATGCAGTGGATGCTGGAACGGGCCGACAGCGGTGACGTGGTCGTGCTGCGGGCAAGTGGTTCCGATGGCTACAATCCCTACTTTTTTGAGGACCTGGGTGTTTACGTCAATTCGGTGGAGACCATTCGTTTTGACGATGCCTCTGCGGCGAATGATCCATATGTGGAAGCCCAAATCCGTAATGCCGAATGCCTGTTCTTTGCCGGAGGCGATCAGTACGACTACCTTTCCTACTGGCAGGGAACACCGGTACAGGAGGCCATCAATTACCTGATTAACGAGAAAGGGGTACCGGTTGGTGGCACGAGTGCGGGCATGGCTATTCTTAGCAACTGGTACTATGCGCCTTCCAGCTTTTCGCTGGATGCGGAAGAAGCCCTCTCCGACCCTTTCCACCCGGACTATGAAGTGCTGGGGCAAAACGATTTTCTGGAGGTCCCCTACCTGGATAACACCATTACCGACACCCACTACGAGCAGCGGGAACGGCCCGGTCGGCATATGGGCTTTCTGGCACGCATAGCGGAAGCTACCCAAAGCCGGTCTTTCGGCATTGCCGCCAATGAGTACACCGCAGCCTGTATTGATGAAAACGGCATCGCCCGGGCATTTGGTGAATTCCCGGAATTTGAGGAAGATATTGTATTTTTCCTGCAGTCTAATTGTCAGGAGGAATTCCTGCCGGAAGTGATGGAAGCGGGAACGCCCTTAACCTGGAACCGGGGACAAAGTGCAGTGAAGGCATATGCTATTCCGGCCCGGACGGATGGCTCGGGCAGCATTGACCTGAATGACTGGCAAACAGTGCAGGGTGGCGAGTGGCAAAACTGGTATGTGGAGGCGGGTGAGCTGGCCCGCATTCCGGAGACCAATGGCGACTGTGCGGATGTGCTAAGTTCAACGGCTGACCAGAGTTCCAATACGACTTTCCGTGTCTTCCCTACTCCGGCTTCCGGGCAGCTGTTTTGGGAATGGAACGGTGCATCGGCTACCGGGCAGTTGTCCTTGCGCATGATAACCGGCCAGGTAGTGCGCGACTGGTCCAATGCAGTTTCTCCGGTTGATATTTCCGGGCTGCCCGCTGGCGTGTATACCCTGGAAGCCATTATTGACGGGCAGCTGGCGGTCAAAAAGATTATCATTGAATAGCAATACCCCTCTTCAAATATGAAAAAACTCCCGGATACCCTGCTGATCATTTTTGGAATTATGATTGTGTTTATCGGCCTGACCTGGCTGGTGCCCGCTGGTGAATTTGAGCGGACGGTGGTCAATGGGCGGGAGGTGCTCGTACCCGGTTCGTACGAACGGGTGGAGGCCAATCCGCAGGGGCTGGGGGCATTGTTACAAGGGCCGGTCCGGGGGTTTATTTCGGCGGCGCAGATCATTGCCTTTGTTTTTTTGGTGGGTGGTGCGTTTGGTGTTATTACGCGGACCGGAGCAATTGATGCCGGGCTGCAAAGCATTATAAAGTTCAGTGAGCGGCACCCGAAGTACCGGCACTGGATACTGCCGGTGGTGATTACGCTGTTTTCGCTGGCGGGCGCTACCTTCGGGATGAGCGAAGAGGTGCTGGTCTTTGTGCTGATCACGATTCCGTTGGCCCTGGCGCTGGGTTACGATTCCATAACCGGAATAGCCGTTTCCTTTGTGGGGGCCGGGCTGGGTTTTGCCGGGGCGTTTATCAATCCGTTTACGATTGGGGTGGCGCAGGGCATTGCTGAGCTGCCCCCGGCAAGCGGGATGGGCTACCGGCTGATGGTCTGGGCGGTCACTACAGTGATTGGCATTATCTACATTATGCGCTATGTGCTAAAGCTGGAAAAGGACCCCACGCTGAGCCCGGTGTATGAGCTTGATCAGCAGCGCGACCTCAGGCAATTGGGCAAAACTGAGCACCAGGAATTTACCCGGGGGCACCGCTATGTTTTGCTGGCACTTACGGCGGCACTGCTGCTGCTCGTCTACGGTGTGGGGCAATGGGGCTGGTACATCAATGAAATTGCCGGGCTCTTTATTGGATTAGGAATTGTAGCTGGGGTTATATCTCACCTGGGGCTGGAAGAGAGCGTTGATGCCTTCAAAGACGGTGCTAAAGATATGTTGACTGCAGCATTGGTCATTGCCATGGCAAAGGGGCTGATCGTCATTGCGGAGGATGGGAAAATTATTGACACCCTTCTGCACACGATAGCAGGGTTATCGGAAGGCCTGCCCAAGCCGGTCACCGTGGAAATCATGTTTATCTTTCAGACTTTGCTCAACTTCTTTGTGCCTTCCGGGTCCGGGCAAGCCGCCCTGACGATGCCGATCATGGCACCGCTGAGCGATCTTTTGGGCATCAGCAGGCAGACGGCGGTGCTGGCTTTTCAGTTTGGGGACGGACTGTCCAATCTGATTATCCCCACGAGTGGGGTAACGATGGGCGTGCTGGCGATTGCCAAAATTCCCTACAACGTGTGGGTGAAGTGGTTCCTGCCCCTGTTCCTGATCCTTTGTGCCGCCTGCATGCTGATGTTGCTTCCACCGGTCCTCTTCTTTGAGTGGCCCTAAGGTTACTTATCGTTTGCGTTGAGGATATTCAGTACCTCATTGGTGATATCAAATCCGTCACGAGCACCGAGGAGGCTTGAGCCTTGTCCGTACTGTAGGATGAAGTCGTAGCCCCGTGCTTCCTGCAGACTATCCATGAGATTGCGGAGATTGTCCTGGAAGTCAGCGGCCAGTTGCTGCTGCTCTGCGCCGAGGGTAGCGGATAGCTGCTCCTGTTCGGCGAGCAGTTCCTGTTGTTTTTGACCGAGGCGTTGCTCCTCTGCTGCAATCTGATTAGGAGCGAGCAGCCCCTGCTGTACTTTAGCCTGCACCTGACGAAATTCCTTTTCCAGAGCCTGCATACGCTGATTGAGGCCTTGGGAAGCGGTTTGCTGACGAGCCGCCAGGTCTTCCTGTTTTCTGCGGAAATCCTTGTAGTTGTTGAGCAGGCTGTCGGCATCGATGTAAACGATGTCTAACGTCTCATCTGTACTGGCAGCGGCCGTGGCAGAACTATCGGCTGAGGCAGTGCCCGATTGCTGCGTGAACAAATAGATGACTGCGATTAGCAGGATGGCATTAAGTGCCAGAGAAATATTGGCTTTCATTAGATTGATTTTCCGCAAAGGTAAAAAAATACGGGCTACCCTTCCGAAGAAGAATAGCCCGCAGTGAAAATTCACCTATCCCTGAATTGGGAAAGGGTCATTTTATGCCATTAAGGACGTGCCGTACCCAGGATGACGCGCTCTACGTGGCTTTCACCACCTGCTACATCAACGTGGATAAAGTACATGCCTGCCTGCTGATTCGACAGGTCGAAACGCTCGGTTACATTCTCAACGGCATCAATCTGACGCTCTTCGATGAGCTGGCCTACTGCATTCATAATGCGGATATTGGCTTTCTGGCCAAAGATGGAGCCCAGGTTCACGTTCACAGCGCCGCTGGTTGGGTTCGGGAAAACACTGATGTCAGTTTGTGCAGATACACCAGACAGATTGCCGGCACCGGCCAAGCCCATATTGCAGTCCGCAGCAAGGCCTTCCAAAACAATGGAGCAGCTTGGGTCATTCTGATCAGCGATGGTGATGTTCACTACATCTCCTACTGAGAATGGGCCTACGAAGTACCTTCTTGGGAAGAATACGTTCTGCAGGGTAGGCTGGCCTCCGTCGTTGCTGATGGAAACAGCATTGGCAGAGCCCAGGTCACCCAGGTTCACCATGACCATGAATACGCCGGGGCCACAGTAGGAAGTAACGGTTGCTGCAGCTACAGGCTCAACGCAAACTACAGAGCAGGGCGCACAGTTAGAACCGCCGCAGTCTACACCCTCTTCGTCTCCGTTTTGGATGCCATCGTCACAGGTGGGGGCAGCCACACAAGGGTCGCAGTTAGAACCACCACAGTCGATACCTTCTTCATCTCCGTTTTGGATGCCATCGTCACAGGTAGGACCAGTGACCGCATCACAGGTTACCGTCCAGTCGAGTGGGTCCGGGCAGCAACCACTTCCACTTGCACAGCTGACGGAGCCGTCAGAATCGACAGTAACGTACATTACTCCGCTGTTGGCTGTTACCGTAACACCAGTCATGTCTCCACCATTGTTGTCTGAATATAGTTCAATGCCGGATGGGGAGTTACCATCGAAAATCAATACATCATCACAGCAGGATTCAATGCCTCCAGCGTTGAAGGTGATGGTCAAAGGAGTTCCATCGCCTGAGGTATAAATGTATCCAATAAGATTATTGTTACCGTAGCAAAGGGTTTCGTTAACCGGTGTACCACAAGCAACTGTTACCTCATTGGTGAGATCTATCAGAGAGGCATCTAAACAGAACTGCCCGGAAGACTGAGGGGATGGCCAGGTAGAAATATGAATGTAATAAGTAGTACCTGGCGTCATAGGAGGGGTCGTCAGCGACTCATCAGAGGAACTGGAAGTTGCGCTTGCAAAGCAGGTACCCGTGGTCGGGCAGCCCTCTGTCACCATAATGCCTGTCCAGGTGTTCTCCGCATACAGGTCAAGCTGCAACGCATCATCGGATGTGGCGGTGTAGGTAAAGATGTAGTCATCTCCGTTAGAATAACTACTGTTACAGACATTACCATCCGTATCATCATTTCCGGTAGGGTCACCTGAGTTGGCACCACCGCCGAATGGATCACCACCGCAGTTCATGTCAAGAGTTAAAGGAACTGCAGTTGGGCAGGTACTTTGGGCATTCAGTACATTTGTGCTTCCACTCGCCACAAATAAGATGGCGAAATAAAGTAGAGCGAAATTAAAGTTCTTCATATAATGTGAAGTTTTTAAGGATTAGCTGATCTTTCGCATTCAAAGATCAGTTATTAAAAAATTGAATGAGTTAAATATGATCTGGCCAATGCTGCGATTCCGGGGGTAAGACACGTTAGTGGAATATCACTTACATCAGCAGAAACATTAAGCTTACTTTGCTAATACGGCTTTACATCGAAAGCAGGAACCCCTGCAAACGGAAGTAAAGATTAGCTGGGTGGAATCAGCATAAACCGTGTACATAAGCAGCAGATAGCTACTTATTTTATTAGCATGTTATGTAGGACAGCCTTATTAGCAGGGGGGAGATTTTGACTAATTATTGTCAAATATAGTAAATAGTTTAATAAAACCCTAACATAAAATTGAACAAAAATTTAAAATTTTGATTTCTTACCGAATGGCTTATGCTCAAATGGCTCGTACAGCGCTCAGAATTTGGGTTTCCGGCTCAGTCCAGATTTAAGCTATCGCCCGGCAGTAAAATATTGAGTTCAAGGCCTCTGCCGCCAAGTAAACTGTCTTGAGTGACCGTTTGACCTTCAGGGTGGCGTAAAACGATAACCTGATAGCCGCCATATACTGTTGCCGCATTACCGTTCTCCACTAAAATAGCGGTGGACTCATCAATACCAATGCCCATCTGATCGGGATGATCTAGCACAACGGTAATCAAACGGTTCATCCGCATGCGCCAAATGAAGTGCTGATCGATAATGGCTGTACTGAGCAGGCCCAGCCCTTCGCCAATTTCTATGTTATTGGATTCAATCGTTCGGAAATTACCGGTGTACTCCGGATGGCGCCGCTCATTGCCGGTTATCATTTTTTCACTCATGACAGCTGCACCTGCGCTGGTCCCGGCAATGGTAGCACCGGAATGGTACGCTTCATGTATAGCATCGTACACCGGGCTGTTGGCCACCACATCCATAAAGCGGTTCTGGTCACCACCGGTAATGTAAATCAGGCGGGCATTGCGCAGGGAGTCTATGGCAGCCTGCGGGTATGAACCTTTCCGGAAATTGTAGCTGCGGAATTTGGATGAGGCCAGTCCAAGGTCTGTGAACTGCTTTATAGCGTAAAAAGCGGACGTATCCGGCTCTCCGCTTGACATGGGCAGGATAATTCCGTAGCCTCCTTCCTCCATCCCGGAGGCATTAATCAGGGTTTGTACAAGGGCTGGAGGGCGCTTGCCGCCGCCGATGATAAAAAGTTTTCCCTTCGGCCTATCCGTAACCGAAGGAGCTGTTGTTCCCGATTGGGGTACTTCGGGCTCCTGAGTACAATGGGCAAAGAAGAAGCTAAGAATCAGTAGGCTTAAGGTAAGGCGCATTACATTTCATAATTTGGTTTGGGGTCAAAGTAAGATTTCTTTTCCAATTCGGTTAGCCCTTTGAGCAACAAAATCCACTCCCGGCACCAGGCTTAGCTGTCAGGTTAGGAGGGGCATCCCATGGTTAAGCCAGGAGCAGTTTTTTCGAATTACAGGAAATTCTCAGGCCAATTTTGCAGGTATTGTTTTTGAAAGCCTATTTTTGTCCACTGCAAGCGGCCATATTAGTATTTTTTATTACCTTAGAAAAAAGCCACCAATAAACGGAATATGGGAAAGGTCATTTCATTACTGAATCACAAAGGCGGCGTAGGCAAAACGACGAGTGCCATCAACATCGGAGCGGGTTTGGTCGAACTGGGGAAACGGGTGCTGTTGATCGACCTTGACCCTCAGGCCAATCTCACGCTGGCGCTTGGCGTACCGCGCCCTCCCGTTACCATCTACGAAGCCATGCGTGGAGAATCGGGCCTGCAACCCGTGACGGCAAAAGAAAACCTGGATGTGGTGGCCTCTACGCTGGACCTTTCCGGAGCAGAAATGGAGCTGATCAATGAAGCTGGCCGGGAATTTGTCCTACAGGAACTTTTTGACCCGTTTTTGGAAGAATATGACTTCATTATTATCGATTGCCCGCCATCCCTGGGCTTGCTTACGCTGAATGCCCTCACCAGCAGCGATTTCGTTATGATCCCGCTTCAGACTGAGTTCCTCGCCATGCAGGGGCTGGCTAAAATCAAGCAGGTTATACAAAAGGTAAAGTTCAGGCTGAACAAGAAACTACAGATCGGCGGCGTTATTGCCACCATGTACGACAGCCGCAAGGTCCTCAACCGGGATGTGGTCGAGACGATAACGAAGTACTTTGGCAATCTGGTCTTCGAAACCAAAATCCGGGATACCGTAGCTCTGGCTGAGGCACCCGCGCAACGCAAAGACATCTTTGCCTACAGCCCCAGCAGTTCCGGCGCGAAAGACTACCTGAATCTCAGCAAGGAACTATTGCAGCGTATGGAGCAGTTTGACCAGATGATGGCGGAAAAGAAACAGTAGGGTATTTATCAGCTTTTAAATTTTTGATCGTGAGCAAAAAGAGATTTACAGAAGGCATGGAAAGCCTCTTCGGGCCAACCGATGAGCAGGAATCGGACAAGAGCTGGTTTGGTGCTCAGGAGGCTGGAAAGCAGGATGCCCACGAGCAAAACAATAAGCGCTCCAACTCCGGTAAGAACTTTGCAGAGGACTTACAGTCCTTCCTGCAGGAAGCCTTTGATGATTCTATGGAACGGCAGCTCGAAGAACGGCAAAGACGTGATGAAGCCGCTCCCGCCAAGCCGAGCGTCAAAAAGAAGCAGCGCCGGCCAATGGCAGGCCTGGACGCGCTCATCCGCAGTACGGTAGACCCTCAGCCTGAATCTGAAGAAGACCGTAGCCGCCCCAAACGGATTACCCTCTCTTTTGACCCGGTGAAGCTGGAAAAGCTCAAGAGCATTGCCCGCAACCAAAGGTCACTGCTCCGTGATGTAATTGATGAAATCGTTGAGGATTACCTCAACCGCATGGAAGCCAATTCCTGATTTCATGCTTTTTCCCTCCCCTTATCGCTAAATTGCTGGTTATTATAGACTAACGGGCTGGACTTCGATGGGTAAAGCCGGTACCTTTGCAGTATCCTGACCTCCAAAAGGTGCAGCTGTACCGCACTGAACTGCCACGGCTGCCACGGCCTAACGAGTAACCCCACAAAACCATGAGCACCCCTGCAAACCTGGCACGGATTTACGTGCTGTTTTCTATAATATTTTTACTCCCTCTGGGCCTGACAGGCCAGCAAACTCAGGTACGCCCCACAGTAGGACTTGTGCTCAGTGGCGGAGCTGCAAAAGGTATGGCACACGTAGGGGTATTGAAAGTACTGGAAGAGGCCGGCATAGAGCCGGACATTATTACAGGAACTAGCATGGGCAGTGTCATTGGCGGATTGTATGCGATTGGGTACCGGGCAGATACGATGGAAACCCTTTTACTGCAGCAAGACTGGGAACAGGTCCTGAGCGACCGCATCGAGCTCGAAAATGTCATTCTCGAAGAAAAAGATTACTTCGAAAACCAGCTGTTCGAAATTGGGTATAATAACGGGCAGTTTATCCCGCCTTCCGGATTGATTTACGGGCAGCAGGTGGACAATCTGCTCAGCCGGTTAGCCATTCCGGCATATAAAACCAAAGACTTCCGGGATTTCCCGATCCCTTTCCGGTGCGTAGCCGCTGATATTGTGGAAGGGCAACCTGTAGTACTGGACAGCGGCGACCTGGCCGGTGCGATGCGGGCGAGCATGGCGATCCCCACAGCTTTCACCCCGGTAGAACGAGATGGGCAAATCCTGATCGATGGCGGGCTGATCCGAAATTTCCCTGTGGAAGAGGCTAAAGCCTGGGGTGCAGATATCATCATCGGGGTTTATACCGGATACGTAAAAGCAGATGCCGATAAGCTGAATAATTTCTCCCAAATACTCATGCAGTCGGGCTTTCTGATGAGTGTGAAGGACGCGCAGGAACAAATGCCTATGGTAGACCTCTACATTGAGCCTGACCTGAAAAAGTACGGTGCTCAGGATTTCAGCAAGGCAGATTCCATCATCGCAAAAGGAGAACAGGCTGCCCGGGCAATGCTTCCTGAACTGCAGGCCTTAAAAATGTGGTTGGATACGCTGGGAGCGCATCAGCCTGCCCACCGGATGAAGGTACCGGAAACCCTTTGTTTTGAGCAAATACTTGTACGAGGCAATGAACGCTACACCGCCGAGGAAATCATTGGGCGCAGCGGGCTGGAATCAGGAGAGAGCTATCCTCCGCAGGCTATTGAAACGGCCATCAACCGCCTGGTGGGGACCAACAAATTTGAGAAAGTCACCTTTCAGCTGCAGCAGGAAGCCGGGGAAACGGCTCTGGTCTTGCAGTGTCTTGAGCGGGCCCCCACCGTATTCAAGACCGCCATCAACTATGACAACTACAGCAGCGCTGGCTTTCGGTTTAATATGACGAGCCGGAATGCCTTATTACCAGCCTCCCGGCTAATGATCAACAGCGTGGTTGCTGAGAATTACCGGTTTCAGCTGAATTATCTGAAGTACCTGGACGAAGCCCAGGCGGTAGCATGGGTTACGGATGTGCAACTGACCCGGGATAAAATCCCGATCTTCCAGAACGGCACCCAAAACGAAGAGTACAGCCTTATCGAGGCCGTTATAGATCTGCATGTACAAAAGCGGTTGAGCACCAATACGGCACTAAGCATGGGCCTACAGCAGGAAAACCTCATTTTCCGCCCTAAAGTCGGGGCCGGGCTGCTGTTTAACCGGCTAAGCTATACAAATTATAACCTGTACGCCCGTCTTGAGCACAACAGCCTGAACCGGAATATCTTCCCGACCAAAGGCACCCGGCTTTCCCTGGAGCTCAAAGGGTTACGGAACGGAGGGTACGAAGTAAGCGGGCTCAACCCTGAAGTGGGGCTGAATAGAGATTCACTGTTCTCCTTCAGGCCCTACACCAAGCTCAGTTTCCGGGCGGAGCGTTTTCTGCCACTGAGCAGCAGAGGCTCATTGAAATCCAGTGCATTTGCCGGGTTAGTAACCAACCCCAGCAACACCTTTGGAGACTTCTTCCTGGTGGGCGCCCCTGAAGCTCTTACCCGGCGGTCGATCCCGTTTTATGGGTTGAATACCAACCATCTTGTTGCTCAGGCGGCGGTAGGGGCAGGCATAGGCTACCAGCACTTCTTCCGGCGCAATATGTTCTACTCGTTGGATGCCAATGCCGGCTTTTTTGACGAGCCCGACCGCGCGGGTGAGGACCGAATTGACCTACAGCAGTTTATTCTCGGCCTGGGGCTGACCGGAGGTATCAATACCATCATTGGACCAGTAAAGATGCCCCTGATGTACCCGTTTGCCGGAAATGTGAATACCTCGCAGGAGCTCAGGTTGTTCCTTTCCATCGGGCACCGGTTTTGATGATTTGGTGAAACAAAGGCGGCCGCATCAACAAATTGTTGACACCTATACCGGAACAATCAAACAGAATCGTTATAATTGCCGCAATTTATGCCTATTTTTGTGAAGAGCTCCCCCCATTGCCCGCCATCTGGCTAAGGGGAAATGAGTGACGGAGCAAAAATAAATGATTCAAGTTTGATTCATTTTTTTCGTCAAACGACTAAGAAAGTTACCGATTGAGCATGGCGGCAAAAAAGCGCAAGAAAAAAGGGCAACTGAGCCTGAAGCTGGGAATTAACGATGAGCGGATACCGAAACTGGTAGGCATTTTGCTGCTGTTCCTGGGTCTGTACTTCATTATTGCCTTTACCTCTTACCTGTTTACCTGGGCGCTGGACCAAGACAAGGTGTTACGTTTTTCCTGGAAGCTGCTGCTCGACAATACCGAAGAAATGGCGAATTGGCTGGGCAGGCTGGGGGCCATCGTTTCCAATATGTTTTTCTACTGGGGCTTTGGGCTGCCTTCCTTTGTGATAGTAGCTATACTTATGGTCAGTGGGCAGGGGCTGGTCCGGAGGCAGCAACTGAGTATCTACTGGCCGAAATTCCGGCTCTGGATTTTGCTGATGCTGATTTTCAGTGTATTTCTGGAATTCATTGCGGGTGATGCGGCTTTTCCATGGGGCGGTGCCTTTGGTGAGGCGGTCAGCGAATGGCTGATCAGCTTTGTGGGGACTGCTGGCATGATTATTCTACTGATTTTCTTATTGGTAGGCGTGCTGGTTTGGAATGTGAATCCGAATTTCAATGAAATGACACCTCAGGGTGCGGTTAAAGATACGCAGCAGTACATCAATGACTGGTTTAGCGGCAGGCTTCCCAGTAAGAAGAATACAACAGGTAGCAGTGGTTCGTATCAAGACCGCCCCAGGCCGGAAACCCTGCGCCCAGGCAGTTCAGAAAGCCAATCTGACCCCAGCACTATTGAACCGCCGTCCAAAGCCCCGGAACCTAAAACACCCCCTAAGCCGCATCAGCAGGATCTAAGCTTCGAATTGGTGGAAGACGTATCGGTAGAAAAACCCGAGCCCCTAACCGCTGAAAACAGCGAGCTGGAAATCAAGGACCCTGCCGCCGCTGCCAGTGATTCCCATAAGCCTCCTTTGTCGGTTACCCAGGAAAACCAGGACCACAGCGAGCCCTATGATCCAACTTTGGAGCTTTCCAGCTACGAGTACCCGGTCAGCAGCCTGCTCAAGGACTACTCCGGGCAACGGGTGGAGATTGACCGCTCTGAGCTGGAATCAAACAAAGAGCAGATCATTGAGACCCTGCTGAACTATAAGATCGAGATTACGAAAATCCGGGCCACCATCGGGCCAACAATCACACTCTACGAGATTGTACCAGCACCGGGCGTTCGTATTTCCAAGATTAAAAACCTGGAGGACGATATTGCCCTAAGCCTCGCAGCACTGGGTATCCGCATCATAGCGCCTATTCCCGGGCGGGGCACCATCGGTATTGAAGTCCCCAACCGCAAGAAGCAAATCGTCTCCATGCGGGAGGTGCTGGTATCGGATAAGTTTAAGCGGGCGAAAATGGACTTGCCAATTGCTTTGGGTAAGACCATTTCGAATGAAGTCTTTGTGGTGGATCTGGCCAAAATGCCCCACTTGCTGGTAGCCGGTGCGACCGGACAGGGTAAGTCGGTGGGTGTGAACGCCATTCTGATTTCTTTGCTTTACAAAAAGCACCCTTCTCAAGTCAAATTGGTGCTGATTGACCCAAAGAAAGTGGAATTGTTCCCCTACAGCAAACTGGAGCACCACTTCCTTTCCTTCCTCCCCAATCAGGAGGAGCCAATCACTACGGAGACCAACCGGGTCGTGCATACCCTCAACTCCATGACTATTGAGATGGATCAGCGGTACAACCTGCTAAAAAAAGCGGCAGCACGTAACATCCGGGAGTACAATGAGAAGTTTGTGCAGCGGCGTCTGAACCCCAATAAGGGGCACCGGTTCATGCCGTTTATCGTGCTGGTTATTGATGAATTTGCAGATATGATTATGACGGCGGGCAAGGAAGTGGAACTGCCGATTGGCCGATTGGCACAGCTTGCCCGGGCGGTAGGTATCCACCTGATTATCGCTACACAGCGCCCATCGGTCAACATTATTACCGGAGTGATTAAGGCGAACTTCCCGGCACGGATTGCCTACAAGGTCTCCTCCAAGGTCGACTCCCGGACGATCCTCGATGCCGGCGGGGCCGATCAGCTGATTGGGCAGGGTGATATGCTGTTGTCCGTAGGCGGAGAAATGGTCCGCCTGCAGGGCGCCTTTGTGGACACCCCGGAGGTGGAACGGGTCATTGACTTTATTGCCGAGCAACGAGGCTATCCGGAGCCCCACTACCTGCCCGAATTCCATGGCGATGATGAAGAAATTGAAGGCTCTGCCGGGCTGACTTACGCCGACCTGGATGAGATGTTTGAGGATGCCGCTCGTTTGATCGTACAGAATCAGCATGGCTCCACGTCTATGATCCAACGGCGTTTGAAGCTGGGCTACAACCGCGCCGGACGGATTATGGACCAATTGGAAGCCCTTGGCATTGTGGGCCCGAGTGAGGGCAGTAAGGCACGGGAAGTTTTGGTGTATGATGAGATGGAGCTGGAGAAATACCTGGAGGATATCAGGAATAGGAATTAAAAGCTCCCGGCGAAACATGAACACCTCTTCATGTTTCACTGTTGTTTGGATAGCGCAGTGCTGATATTCAGGCTGCCTACCAAAACAAACTACTTTATGCATATCCATCAGTTTTATGATGAGGGGCTGGCACACGCCTCCTATGCGATTATTGATAGCGGGAAAATGGCATTGGTTGACCCTGCACGCGACCCTCAGCCTTATATTGCTTTTGCTAAAGAACACGGGGCAGATATCGTTGCTGTATTTGAGACGCACCCACACGCGGATTTCGCGAGCAGCCATCTCGAATTTCATAAGATGACCGGGGCGGTCGTTTATGTGCACCCGGACATGGGCGTTTCCTATCCGCATGTAGCATTGAAAGACAAAGAAACGGTAGAACTCGGGAAGTTGAAAATCCAGGCTTTGCATACACCGGGGCATTCCCCCGACCACCATTCTTATCTGCTGCACGATGAGTATGGGAAGCCACATGCCATTTTCACCGGGGACAGCCTGTTCATTGGCGATGTAGGACGCCCTGACCTGCGGGAGGATGCGGGTAAATTTAACCTGACCCGCTCCGAATTGGCCGGAAAGATGTATGAGACCATGCAGTCTGTTTTCAAACCCCTGCCTGATGAAGTTACCGTTTATCCGGCGCATGGTGCCGGCTCTTTGTGTGGCAAAAATATGAGCGACGAGACGGTGAGTACGATAGGCGAGCAGCGGCAGACCAACTGGGCTTTTTCTGAAACTGATAAAACCGCCTTTGTAGAAGAGCTGCTGTCCGGGCAGCCCAATGTACCGAAATACTTCCCCTTCTCCGTGGAAGAGAACCGGCGGGGCGTAGCCGCCTACCGTAGCAGCCTGGAAAAAGTGGCACGGGTACAAAGGGAAGATGACCTGCAAAAGGATATTCTAATCGTAGATACGCGTCCTGCTGATCAGTACAAAGCAGGGCACCTCAGCAACAGTATCAATATACCGGATGGCGGGAAATTTGAAACCTGGCTCGGTACGCTGCTGGCGCCCGGCACTGCATTTTATTTGGTTGCTGGCTCTCAGGAAGGTCTAAAGACTGTTATGGAAAAAGCAGCGAAGATCAGCTATGAGCAATTTATTAAAGGCGTCTATTTGCTAGCGGAGGCACCAGCAAATGGTCATATTCAATCAGCAGACCTCGAAAAAGTAAAATCCAACCCAGGAGCCTACACTATCCTCGATGTACGCAGCCGGAAAGAGCATGAGGAAGAACCTGCATTTGAGTCCAGCATTAATGTGCCGTTAGACCAGTTGCCCGACAAAGCCGGGCAGGTAGGCAATGGCAAACCCATCGCTGTACACTGTGCCGGCGGTTACCGGTCTGCTATTGCAGCCAGTATTCTGGAGCGCGCACAGGAAAACGAAGTATTGGATATCGGTGATAATATCAAGAAAATCCTGGGTTAATAAGGCTCCGTGAATTCGAATGACTCAACCGGTATACCCTCCTTGAGGGGCTTACGGTAAGCGACGTGTATGCGGTCTACCTTGACATTTAACTTTTGGTAAACGCCAACTGCTTCAAAGTTATGGGCCCGCACTGTAGTCAGGTACATTTGTGGGTACCGTCTGATGTTGCGGGTATTTGCCATGTGCTCAACGATAACGGCATACGCTCCTTTGTTTTGAAAATCCGGGTGAATACCGAACCCTATACCTTTGGCGATGAATTGTTTCTTCATCGCCTTTTTTATAAGCAAAATGGGGATTTTCCACCAGGAAAGCTTGCCTTTGGCAAAACGAATGAGTTCATTTATATCCGGCAGTACCGCGCAGAAAGCTGCCGGCTTGCCATCAAAATAGGAGATAGAGAGGGTATTGGTATCTGCAATCGCTTTGGCTTCCAGCAGTATTTTCTGGACCTGCTCAGGCTGTAGAGGCTTAAAGTGCCCGTACTTGCTGAAGGCGGCATTGTATATTTCACAAAAGTCTTTGGTGTACTGCTCCAATTGGCGGTAGTCCAGGTTTTTGGTTTCAATATTTGATCTTTGCTTCAGGCGTTTGACCACATTACGGAGCCGTTCTACCGGGATGGCATTGCTTTCGCCGCGGAAAGTCAGGATTTGTTCGTACGGAATAAAGCCCCAGTCTTCAAAAAACCGGCGGTAATACTTTGGCTGATAATTTTCCTGGAATAAGGGCGGATAGAACCCCTTCACGAGCAGTCCCCAGAACTTTTCGCGTTCTCCAAAGTTGACAGGCCCATCCAATACGGTAGCCCCCCGGGCTTCCACCCATTCCCGGGCTTTTTCGAAGAGCGCGAAGGCGTAGGTTTCGTTTTCAATACATTCAAAAAAGCCCAGGCCACCGATGGGGTGTTCCTGCATTTTATTTCGGGTATGGTCCATAAACGCTGCAACCCGCCCTACAAGTTGACCGTTGTCATCGCGAAGGGTCCAGCAAACCGCTTCCCCATCCTTAAAGGTATCATTGACTGTAGGGTCAAAGACCGCCTCGATATCTCCCTGTAGAGGAGCAATCCAGTTAGGGTCGTCTTTGTATACGATGTGCGGGACCCGGTGAAAGTCTTTCCAATCCTGCTTCGAGCGAACTTCAGTAAACTTCATATGCCTTTAAGTTAATGGAGCAGCTATTGTAGGGTGCCACTACCCTATCCCGCGAAGGTAGCGTAAATTCGCTTTTTCTAAAACAATAATATCTAATGCCGGCTCGGGCGCAAAGCCGTAGGCCCGCTGCACAGGTCGTTACCTGACAGGGGCCTACTGCATAAACCCAACTTGCTATACCCATGCATTACGCGCTCTTTGAGTCGCAAGTGGGTTTGGATTTGGTCAATTGGGGTTGCTGTTCTTATGCCGCTTCTTCCATCTTCTTGCGGTCAAGCAGTACAAACTCCTGCACTACGACCTGCGGGGAAATGCGCTGCACGCCGTTCTTATCCTCGTAGGAATTGTAGGTGAGTTTGCCGCGTACGGCTACTTCACTGCCTTTCTTACAGAGGTTACCCATCACTTCGGCCAGTTTGCCCCAGGCTATGCAACGATGCCACTCGGTGGTTGTGATCCGGTCGCCGCGCTTGTTCCGGTAGCTGTCGTTGGTAGCCAGCGAAACATTGGTGAGGGTATTTCCGTTTGCCGTCTGAATCATTTTCGCATCTTGTCCGAGGAAACCAATAAGGGTTACACTGTTTCTAATTCCATTCATGATTTTGAGGTTTTTTGGAGGCACCAGCCTCCCATCTACTGCCTAAGCAGTAGCTAATGATTAATAAAAAAGGTTGAAAAATTTAGGGTTATACAGAGTTAGCGGCGCAGGAGCCTGCTTAATTAATGGGCATGAATTCGCTTACAATAACTTCTGAGACGTAGCGCTTCTTGCCATCTTTGCCTTCAAAGGTGCGGTGGGCGAGCTTGCCTTGTACGGCTACCTGTTTGCCCTTTTTGAGGAGCACCTGCATGATTTCAGCAATGCTGTCCCAGCCAACCAGGTTGTGCCACTGCACGTCTACGACTTTCTCGCCATTTTTGTTTTTAAAGACCTCGCGGGTGGCGATTGTCGCACGGGCTATGGACTTGCCTTCGCCCAGCTGCTTGAATTCGATTTCTTTGCCCAGGTTACCAATCAATTGTACGTGGTTGCGTAAGTTGTTCATGACTAATTGTTTTTTGGTGATGAAATATGTTGTTGACAACTGACATCACAAAGGTGGGGGCAAAAGCAAGTCCTAGTCGACAAATAAATGGTTACTTCCGTTTGTACTCGTTTGTATTCGTTTGAAAACTTTTAATAAGCTGCAATAAATTGATTTACAGTCTCTTGCATAAAACTGGAATTTCAACCTATTTTACCCGCTTTGTATAGATTTATACGTTTACAGCAACTTAAAGGTAGGGTTAGGGTATTTTTTGCGACGATCTGAGCAACCCATTGTGCTCTCCTATTTTCGATTTTGACGACGCCTGCATCATTTCCACCTTTTTCGTACCTTACGGCAAACTCAACCAAGATAAAACCATGATGAATGTATGCGTGATTGGGAGCGGAGCTATGGGCAGTGGGATTGCACAAGTGGCTGCTACTGCCGGCCATACTGTATTTCTTTACGATAACAATCCGGCGGCTTTGCAACGCTCTAAGGACAAGCTGGCTAAAATTATGAACCGCCTGGTGGAGAAAGGGCGGATGGATGAGGCTACGGCGCAGGCCATTCAGGGCCGTATACAGTACGTTGACAGTTTGTATGACTTTAAGGCCCCGGGGATGGTCATTGAGGCGATTGTTGAGAACCTGGAGGTTAAACGTAATGTCTTTGAGCAATTGGAGCTGATTGTGCCTGAGGATTGTATTATTGCGACTAATACTTCTTCGCTTTCCATTGCCGCTATTGCGGCAGTATGCAAAGACCCTAGCCGGGTACTTGGCATACATTTTTTCAACCCCGCTCCTTTGATGAAACTGGTGGAGATCATCCCGGCTATACAGACGGATTCCGCTGTTTTGGAACAAGCCTGTGAGCAGATTAAGAGCTGGGGCAAAATAACCGTAGTGGCAAAAGATACGCCCGGGTTTATTGTAAACCGGGTAGCCCGCCCTTTCTACGGGGAGGCACTGCGTATTCTGGAAGAGGGGCTGGCGGATGCCGCTACCATCGACTGGGCGATGACAGAGATCGGAAAGTTTAAAATGGGGCCATTTACCCTGATGGATTACATCGGTAATGATGTGAATTATACGGTTACGGAAACAGTCTTTCGGTCCTTCTTTTACGACCCACGGTATAAGCCTTCGTTTACGCAAAAGCGGTTGTCGGAGGCAGGCTATCTGGGCAGAAAGTCGGGAAGAGGTTATTATGATTACCGGGAAGGGGCGCAAAATCCGGAGCCCCATAAGGATAAGAAGCTGGGGCAGGAAATCGTGTGGCGGATTCTGGTCATGCTGATCAACGAAGCAGCCGATGCCCTCTACCTCAATATTGCCTCCCGGGAGGATATCGATTTGGCGATGACCAAAGGCGTGAACTATCCGAAAGGGCTGCTGCAATGGGCGGATGAAAAAGGCATACACCACTGCGTGGAAACGATGGACCGTTTGCATCATGAATACCTGGAGGACCGGTACCGTTGCAGCCCGCTGTTGCGTAAAATGGCGAGAGATGGGATGAGGTTTTATGAGGAAGTAGAATAATCGTTATCTAAATCTTTGCGGCCATTCAGGAAATAGAAAAGCCTCTGGCCATGATACTTATGGTTCAGAGACTTTTTATTGAATCATTCCCCATCCCAGATCAATCGTTTTACACCATGCCTGTTACCGCTCTGCAATCTAATGAGGTAGACACCTGAAGGCATTCCTTGCCTTTCAAGTCTGGCTTGATGCGTTCCTCCCAACTGCTGAGTGTACAGTAAGCGCCCAAGTAAGTCGTAGAGCTCCAGTTGATCCAGGGGGAAATCAGACTGCAGCTGCACGTTGCCCGTGGATGGGTTGGGAAATAGTTGGATGGCAGACTCGGGTAAAGGTTGTTGATCGGTATTGGTGACCAAAAATCCTTCGGTAGCTGAATTATTTTCAGCGTACGCATCAAGATAGTGATTAGGTCCAAAGGCATTGAAGGTATAAAAAATGCTGTCCGAAATAATGGGCTCTGAAGTAGAAAAGTTATGCCGCAGAGTATCTGTAATGGTGTGAATGTTACCGGGCTGCAATGCCAGATCGCTGATTACCCGATAACCTGGTATAGCACACCAGTCATGACGTGTACTCCACTCCAGAATACATTCGTCGATTATTCCTATACCATAGTTTTCAATTTCAAGGGTTAGTCGAAAGTCAAGGTTGTAATTGTAAATCTCTCCACTTGCTTCTACATCCACCTCTATATCCAGTAATTCAAAGCTCAGGCTCCGAATGCCAATATCAAAAGGCTGCTGAAAGGAAAAAGACGTGGGCGTAGCCTTTTTGACAAAGCCTCGTCTCCCATTGATCAATTGTCCGGATACGAAAAACGTATCTTCCCTGAGGGGCTCAACCGCAAAGATTTCCACTCCATCCAATGCCCAGTCGATCAGCAGTTCAAAGGCTTCAGTTTCGGGATTGAATAGCCAGGCTTTGAAATCGGGTATTCCGGGTGCGTAAATGAGTGGCCGCCCCTCATAGATGGTAATGCGTACCTGTTCAGCCTCCCCGTTTGGAAGAGGCCACGTTCCGGCAGAAAGGTCGGTACCTACTCGATGCAGACTGTTTTCGTTGACATACCAAAGCGCACTATCGGACGCTGTCATGGCAGTAGCGGTATGTTCCAGGGATAGCAAAATGGTATCCGTTGCCCAGTCTACTATCGCTACTTCTGTTTGGGTCGCAAGACCAGCATAGGTTCCTGGCAGGCTGACGACGCCAATCAGCGAATCTATATTTACCTCTTCCCACTGTGGAAAGAGGTCTTCACCGGGAGGCACGCGAAGCAGGCCCAAGGTGGCAGCCAGCAATACCGAACCATCATCTGTAATATCCATGATGGGACAGGTGTTCTCTAATGGTCTTGGTTCGACTGAGATGCCAAAATCTTCATCGCAATTAACATAGGATAATGACATCATAAGGTTACCCAATGAGTCAAACTTCCCAATTTTCGCAATAGGAGCAGCTCCACCATCGTAGCAGGGTTCTATACCAATTGTAATCAGGGTATCCCCGTACCAGTCTGCCTCAACTACACGCGAGATGTCATCGTCTTTGATACCAACGGTCCATCTTTGGACAGGTGATAACTCTTTCGTCCAGTAAAATGCGCTTGGGTTACGGCAATCGTCGATAACTGTAGCTGCCACCCATGTGGTTGAGCTGGAAGAAAAAAGATGGTCTCCATTGGTACGTAAATAAGGTTGGTCGACTTCCGAGCTAAGCTCATGAAAAAAGTAGTCCATCCGGTGTTCCTGTGCAGTCAGTAACAAGGTAAAGGACCAAAAGAATAGGGTAAGCGCGTATTTCATGTTGATGTGGTTTAGTTCAATCCTAAAATACTTTACATATCCATATCAGGCAACCTGCAATGTTAAAACTGCAATCTAACCAACAAAATTAGCTCGATGGGAAAAAGGAAAAGTGGTCTAAGGAGCGGGGAATCAGGCTATCATGAGATGGCCACATTCAGCAAGGCTGGGGGGATGGGATTGCCCCTCCACAACCGGGCTGCCCTGGCACTACTGCCCGGCAGCCCGGTTGTGGAGGGGCTACAAAACCAGAAAGCCCCGCTGCGGTATTCTGCAACGGGGCTTAAGGTTAGATTGAGCTGGCAGCGACCTACTCTCCCACTTTCGTAGTACCATCGGCGCTAGGGAGCTTAACTGCTCTGTTCGGAATGGGAAGAGGTGGAGCCTCCCTGCTATAACCACCAGCAATTCTTGCGCTGCCCTTTGGCAGGCTATATCTTGACAAGTTGGGGTCAGAAAGTTCTTTGAAATCAAGCTTTAGTAGCGCTGTAGTGTGCGCTTGCTCCCTTTCACGGGAAGCTTTCGGGCAATTAGTACTACTCGGCTCCACACATCACTGCGCTTCCACCTGTAGCCTATCTACGTAGTCATCTTCTACAACCCTCTAGGAATACTCATCTTGGAGCCGGCTTCGCACTTAGATGCTTTCAGTGCTTATCCGTTCCGTACATAGCTACCCAGCACTGCACCTGGCGGCACAACTGGTACACTAGCGGTACGTCCAACACGGTCCTCTCGTACTAGTGTCAGCCCTCCTCAATATTCCAACGCCCGCAACAGATAGGGACCGAACTGTCTTGCGACGTTCTGAACCCAGCTCGCGTGCCACTTTAATGGGCGAACAGCCCAACCCTTGGGACCTTCTCCAGCCCCAGGATGTGACGAGCCGACATCGAGGTGCCAAACCTCCCCGTCGATATGAGCTCTTGGGGGAGATCAGCCTGTTATCCCCGGAGTACCTTTTATCCTTTGAGCGATGGCCCTTCCATAAGGGACCACCGGATCACTTGAACCTGCTTTCGCACCTGTTCGAGGCGTCCCTCTCTCAGTCAAGCACCCTTATACTCATATGCTCTGCGCATGATTACCAACCATGCTGAGGGTACCTTTGTAAGCCTCCGTTACTCTTTAGGAGGCGACCACCCCAGTCAAACTACCCACCACGCACTGTCCCCCGAAGGGTTAGGACCAAAGTATAAAAAGGGTGGTATTTCAAGGACGGCTCCACTACCACTGGCGCGGCAGCTTCTAAGCCTCCCACCTATCCTACACATTTTATACCCTAGCACAATACGAAGTTGTAGTAAAGGTTCACGGGGTCTTTCCGTCCCGTTGCGGGTAACCGGCATCTTCACCGATACTTCAATTTCACCGAGCTCGTGGCTGAGACAGTGCCCAGATCGTTACACCATTCGTGCAGGTCGGAACTTACCCGACAAGGAATTTCGCTACCTTAGGACCGTTATAGTTACGGCCGCCGTTTACCGGGGCTTCAGTCAACGCCTTCTCCGAAGATTAGCGCCTCCCTTAACCTTCCGGCACCGGGCAGGTGTCAGACCCTATACTTCGCCTTTCAGCTTCGCAGAGTCCTGTGTTTTTGCTAAACAGTCGCCTGGGCCTCTTCACTGCGGCTCCGGGGTTAACCGGAGCGCCCCTTCTCCCGAAGTTACGGGGCTATTTTGCCTAGTTCCTTAGCCACGGATCACTCGAGCGCCTTAGGA
>NZ_JPOS01000002.1:80000-172435 GCF_000759025.1 Phaeodactylibacter xiamenensis
ATGTAGACTTCTTTCTCCCGGCAGGCATTCGCCTCAGTCATTGCTGCACCATAATATATGCCTGCGCCTGTGAGGTCAGCTGCGCCCTCGGCGGGGAGCTTCCGGTAGTCGACGCCAGTGGTAATGACTACGGCCCGGGTATTAATGGTGGAGCCGTCTGCCAGGTGGATGGTTTTGTATTGCCCATCGGTGGAGATGCTGCTGACCTCCTGAGGGGATAGAAACTCCACGCCAAACCGGGTCGCCTGAGTGATGGCGCGTCGGGCAAGTTCGGAACCGCTTAGTCCTTTGGGGAAACCCAGGTAGTTCTCAATCCGGGAACTTGTGCCCGCCTGCCCGCCCGGTGCCCGCCGCTCAATGAGCAAGGTCTTCAGCCCTTCTGACCCACCGTATACGGCTGCAGCTAAACCGGATGGCCCAGCTCCGACGATGACCACATCGTAAAGGTCGGACTTCGCATTGGGATGAAGGCCTATTTTGGCGGCTATCGCTTGTACAGTTGGGTCGGCGATTGCACTGCCATCCTCAAAGAAAACCGCAGGCAGGGTTTTGGCTGGAATATCATGCAAGTTGAGCAATTCTTTTGCTTCCGGGCTGGTTTCTATGTCCAGCCATTGGTAGGGCAGCAGGTTACCTGCCAGGAAATCCTTCACCTGATGGGACTTGGGGGAGTAGTTGTAGCCGACTACGCGTATGCCCCGGAATTTTGGCTTAAAGCCAACCTGCCACTCCTCGAGCAAGTCGTTGAGGACGGGATAAAGCCGTTCCTGTGGCGGGTCCCAGGGTTTAAGAAAGTAGTAATCGAGCTGTACATCGTTGATGGCTTTGATGGCTGCGTCTGTATCGGAATAGGCAGTGAGCAGCACCCGCTTGGCTTCCGGGTATAATGGCCGGGCACGTTCCAGAAATTCCACCCCCAGCATTTCCGGCATCCGCTGATCAGAAATGAACAGGGCGACTTCTTCTCCCTTTTTCTTTAATGCGTCCAGCGCCTCCAGCCCTTCGTTAGCGCTTTCCGTGCTGATGATGCGATAGTCTTCCTTATAAGCATTGCGGAGGTCGCGTTTCAGTGAGCGCAGTACCTGCGGGTCATCATCAACGGAAAAGATTATGGGTTTGCTGTTGTTGGCCATTCGTGTAAGTTTAAGCGGTGGGGAAACAAAGGGTAAAAACGGTGCGCCCGGGTTTTGAATCCAGGGTAATCTTGCCTTTGTGGCGATCTACTATTTTTTTGACGATATCGAGCCCTATCCCGGTCCCCTCCCCCATAGGTTTGGTGGTGAAAAAAGGTTCGAAAATCCGGGTTTGGTCTTCTTCGGGGATGCCGCTGCCGTTGTCTTCGATGTCTACACAGACATACTCACGGTCAGGGTAAGTGCGGACAATCAGCCGTCCACCGGGTGGCATGGCATCAACGGCATTGACGATGAGGTTGGTCCAAATCTGGTTGAGCTCACCGGCAAAGCCCTGTACCGCAGGCGCCGACTGGCAGAAGTCTTGGACCAGTTCGATTTGCTTGCCTTTTACAGGTACATTGCGACCACAAAAATGGTTGCACCCTATGAGCCAGTCAAAAGAACTGGGCGAGAAGCCCATCGGCCCGCTGTTGCGGAAAATGGCAGTCCCGGCTTCCGTGGGTATGCTTGTGATGTCCATTTACTCGATTGTGGATACGATCTTTGTCGGGATATGGGTAGGCACACTGGGCATTGCGGCCATTACGGTGGTGATGCCTATTATGTTCCTGATTTCCAGCATGGGGATGGCGATTGGCGTTGGAGGCAGTTCGATTATCTCGCGGGCGCTGGGCGGCGATGATCATGACAAGGCGTGCAAGGTTTTTGGCAATATGGCTACCCTGACGCTATTGCTGGTGGTCGTTTTGGGGCTGGGGCTATCGTTTTTGCTCACGCCGGTGCTGGAACTTTTTGGTGCGCAGGGCGATATTATGGAACCGGCTAAATCCTATTTTACGATTGTGCTGCTTAGCGTGCCCGGTCTGGCCTTTGCCATGATGGGCAATAATGTGATGCGGGCGGAAGGAGCGCCGAATATGGCGATGTTTACGATGATGGTGCCGGCTGTGGCGAATCTGATTCTGGACCCGATTTTCATTGTATGGCTGGACTGGGGGATTGAAGGGGCAGCATGGGCCACTACCCTGTCCTACTATGCGAGTGGCGGTTTCACGCTATGGTTTTTCCTTTCGGGAAGGTCGGAGCTGACGTTGTACAGCAGCAGCATGGTACTTGAGGGCCGGTTGGTCCGGGATATTTTCAGCATTGGTATTGTCACTTTAGCCAGGCAGGGCACGATTAGCCTGCTGACCATTGTGCTCAACCGTACGCTTTTTCAGTATGGCAATGAAGTGGCGGTGGCTATGTATGGGATTATCAACCGGGTAATGATGTTTGCCAACTTCCCGGTGCTCGGAATCACACAGGGGTTTATGCCGATTGTGGGGTACAACTTCGGAGCGGGCAAGCCGGAGCGGGTGCGCAGCATTATCAATTACGCTATTCGGAGTGGCACGGTGATTTCCCTGGGATTGTTTGCGGGGATTCTGTTTTTTGCAGACTCTATCGTGTCCATTTTCACCAATGATCCGGAGCTGATCAGCCAAACGCCCCGGGCGCTCATGCTCAGCTTTCTGGCGGTACCGCTGATTACAGCGCAGTTGGTGAGTTCTGCCTACTTCCAGGCGATTGGGAAAGCCTGGCCGGCATTAATACTCACGCTAACGAAGCAGGGGTTTTTCCTCATTCCTTTTGTGCTCATTCTGCCCCGGTTTTTCGGTTTAGATGGGGTATGGTATGCCTTCCCGGTATCGGATGTGCTGGCCGTGGCGGTTACATATGGGTATTTGCGGTATGAGTTGGGGAGGAAGGCACCGTATGAAGTGGAGGCAGCTCAGGTGTCCGGTGGAGATTAGAGCAGCCCCTGATACAGATCCGACATCTGTATTTCAAAAGCTCCGACCTGAAGATCCTGGTTTGTGTCATTGAAATCGGTACTTTTCCATCGATCCGTACCAGGCATTCGCTCAAAAAGGGTCACAAAGGGGCGGTCCTGCTCCAGGTAAATTATGAACTGCAGGGAGGCGATAGATTTGTACCCCTGTAACTTTTCCCCGAAGTCACGGTTACGGCTTGATGGAGAAATCACCTCTGCTACCATCCAGGGGTTAGTATGGGCAGTCTTTCCCGGAGCATATTCATGGATGGAAGGTATTCCATGTACGACGGAGACATCAGGTGCATAAGCTTTCACTTGATGCTCCATAAACACATGCCGATTACTGCCGTACCTCCGGTATTCGGTATTCCCCTTTAAGCAAACAAAAAGTACACCAAGGAGATTAGCAACGAGTTGCTCGTGGTGGTCAGATGCTATACTCATAATAATGATTGAGCCATCTTCAAATTCGACCGGATACTCGACCTGTTGCAATACGTCGATGAAAGTAGCGTAATCAGCAGAGAACCGGTGCAATTCCGGGCCTAACTTTAGACGATCAGACAATGATAGTGGAATGGATACGGCTGTGCTCATAATCTAAAAATAACACTTTCCACTCAAAAAAACAACCGGCGCCGGAACACTACTGCCCGACGCCGATCTCACCTAATTTTTTCAACGGTGTTTACTTCGTTTTGAGGAGGCGCAGGAGGATTGGCGCCTGACCTTCCCGGCGGATCTCCAGCAGGTAGAGGCCATCGGGGTGGTTGTGCAGGTCCCACTCGGTTTGTACCGTGCCCGCCTGAAGGACACGCTGCTCCAGTGCCTGCCCTACCGGGTTGCGCAGGACAACGGTGGCCGGCGCCGGAAGTGCCTGCCCGAAGGACAAGGTAAACGGCCCGCCCGTTGGGTTGGGGAACAAGCGGGGCTCCGGCAACTGCTCCCCGGTTGCGATGTCCAGGTCCGGCATGGAAAGGTTGCCGCCGCCGGACGACAGCCAGTTGACCCGCCCGAAGGTAGCTGAGGCCTGGCCGTTGGGGTCTGTAGTAAAGACCGCCAGCCCCATTTCCACACATTGGCCCATAGGCAGGTAGACCTGATGGAAGAGCTGCCAGCTACTGCTATTCGGTGTACGGTAGAAGCCACGAATCCAGTCTCCCTGACGGACCAGGCGCAAGCGGGTGGCAAATGGAGCGAAGGAGCTGCCTGATGACTTATTGCCTCCGGTTAGGTAGCGGGTCTCCCGGCGCAGCAGGTTACCCAAATTGGAGTATATAGCTGTCACCTTACTGCCGGGGGCGCTGCTTTCACGGATCATGATGCCCGCATAGCCATTGGTGACGGCTTCGATATCCGCCTGTATGCCCCCATCGCCACAAAGCGGGCGGTGTACGTAAGCGGCTTCATCGGCATTGCCCGGGAAGAGGTTATACCCACCTGTGCTGATGTCAAACACCCCTCTTGGGGCAATGCAGGGGTTGTAGGCATAGTCGGAGCCACTGCCCGGGTCGCCTATGTCTGTGGCGGACCAGCCGGCCGGCAGGTCTGTGCCCGGTACGATCGCCACCTGAGCGGTACAGCTCGCGCTGCCGCCCACCCCATCAGTAGCGGTGAGGGTTACGGCCTGAATGCCGAGGTCATCGCAGGTAAAGTACTCCTGATCCAGGCTGAGCGTGCCAGTGCCACAAGCCTCCGAGGTGCCATCGTCTATCATGCCAGGCGTAAGGAAGAGGTTGCCACCGGGGTCCAGCTTGGCGGTGATGTTGCCGCAGCCAACGGTAGGGACGCAGTCCGGGCAGTCGGTATTTACGGGCTCGAAATAACCCGTTACCGTGGGGGAGAATGCGGTCCAAATACCATTGACCCGCGCACGTACCTTTACGCCAACGGAAGCAGCATTAGTCAAACAGTCCGTACATTCATAAACGCTACTCGTTAACACCGTATTGCTATTGAGCAAAGGCACAGATGCCCCTGTAACAGTCAATACCACGTTATACAAATCCGCCCCCTCAACAGCAGTCCACGCCAGTGGGATGGTGATGCCTTCTTCAGGGCGGCCCTCATTGGAGCAGCCGTTGTCCAGGATAGCCCCCTCTGTGAATGCGGTGATGGAAGGCGGGTCGATGAGGCATGGCCCGCACAGCAGCCCACCACAGTCCACGCCGGTCTCATCGCCATTCTGAATGCCATCGCTGCAGGTCTCGCAGGAGCCATCGTCCTGATTGGCGGCCGGGTTGTAGTTGTGGGCGGTGGGGTCGGTGCAGCCGGGGATGGGGGCTGCTTCAGTCGTGAAAGATTCCTCCGTACAGCCTTGTGCATCGCCGTTGCCGTCATAAGGTGTGATGGTCACATATATAGTCGTACTGTATGGGAAATTACCGGGATCATAAGTCGTCACATTGCCTACATCCATGCTATTGAGAATGTCGGTGCCGCCGCTTGTGGTACCTACCGTAAGCTTATAGCCAATAACACCGTCAACATTGCCCCATGAAAGATCGGTAGAGATAGAAACGTTCGAGCCCCCATTCAGCGGCATGCTCAAGCTGGCACAATCCGGAAACAAACAGCCTCCTGTACCAGAATTGCAAAAGCTTTGAAAATCACCTCCTCCAGGCAGTCCAGGGTTGTTGCTGAAATCAACTATCAAAACATCACATAATGCAGACAGCGTTAAGGGGAAACAACCAGACAATTGGTTATCTCGACAATTCAAAGAAACCAATTCTGACAGCTCTCCTAACTCTGGAGGCAATGATCCTGTCAGATTATTATCATATAGAGCTAATTGCCTCAACTCTTGAAGGCTACCAATTTCAGGGGGAATCTGTCCAGAGATGTTATTAGCTGCCAGCCATAAAAATCTAAGCTTCGTCAGGCTTCCAAGTTCAGCGGGTATACTTCCTGTAAACCCATTATTGTGAAGGCGCAAGCTTTCCAGATTTGCCAAGTTGCTCAGCTCTGGTGGGATGACACCAGTGAAATTATTATTGTAAAGACTCAATGATCTCATCTTAGTAAGGCTACCTAGTGGTCTGTCAAGGCTAAAACTAGGGGTTGCCTGCGGCGACTTTTGAGGCTACTCTTCGTTGGATAACCCCTTACGTAGCGCTGCTATGCGCGGGAACATCCGCCTTGATTAGCCTCAAAATTCGCTCCCACTCAACCCATAAATTAACACTTGACAGACCACTAGTTCAAGAGGCAGCTCCCCGTTAAAGTTACCGCCTACAGCGTAAACACTTGAAAGGTTTAGTGTTTCCAGTTCTGTTAAATTCCCTATCTCAGGTGGAATATTTCCACCTACCCAAGTGCTTGAAAGATTTAAGTTCCTTAGATTAGTCAAATTCCAGATTTCAAGTGGAATGGATCCACTTAGGCCAGTTCTCGCGAAGTTCAATGTCTCCAAAAAAGCTAACTGTCCGATTTCAGTTGGTATTTCACCTGTCAAGCTTGTATTGAAGCTAAGGTTTAGTGTTTGCAAATTAGACACAGCCATAAGCCCCACCGGTATTTCACCGGTAAGTCCATTATAATTTAAATCGATTTCCTGCACACATCCCTCGGTATCTAAAATCACCCCAAACCAACTTTCCATTGGCTGACTCAAATCCCAAGTATTAGTCCATGTAGGTCCATTTGTAGCGTTGTAAAGGGCCACTAGAGCTAGAGAGTCATTCTGTCGGCAGGAACTATTGGTTGTAGCGACTGTTTTATCGTGAATGTCAGGCTGGGGCAAAGTATTCATTCCTGCTAATGCCAAAGGTGACCCGACCAAAAAAAGTATGTAAATTGACAAAAGAGGTTTAAGCAAACTACAGCTCAGGTTTGCACGATAAGTAGCATGGGCTAATAACGAAATTGTAAAAACACTTGCCGGTACTTCTCCGTAATAATTTTGAGGAGATACCAACATAGAGCAGCTAGCAGCCGACCGCCCATTTGATTTTTCGGGTAAAGTTTGATTCATGATTATATAAAGTTTGGTTTAAACAGGCACGAACTGACTGGAGCACCACCTGCCTGTGCAAGTGTGCCATAGTCAATTCCAAAAAAGGACCGGACAATCGGGTGTGGTTGGGAGTGCTGCGGCGCAGCGGGTATCAATTGGTTTCCCCGGGATATAGCAGGGTGTAAGCGGGTATAAAAATAAGATAGCCTACAGTGCGGGCAAACAACAACCCTATATCAAGTATTGTACGAGAAATTGTGGGTGTAAGCGGGTATAAAAATAAGATAGCCTACAGTGCGGGCAAAGGGAAAAAACAGGAGTGGTCGATATTGGGTATGAGTGGTCGATGGTCAGGTTAAGTGGTCAAATTAGGAGGGGGGTTGGGAACACAGATTGGAGAGATTGCGCAGATTTCCACGGATTTCCGAGCGGGCCCTCCAGCGGGGCGGGTCTCGTTGAGCAGATCAACGGCATCAGTGTACCCATGTCGCACGTGGCGGGTTGGAACACGGATTAAACTGATTGCGCGGATTTGCACTGATTCCGGGAAGGCCCTCCAGCGGGGCGGGTCTCGTTGGGCAGATCAGTGTCATCAGTGTACCCGTGTCGTGCGTGGCATGAGGGAACACAGATTAGACTGATTGCGCGGATTTGCACGAATTTCCAAGAGCCCTCCCCAAGCATTTTACCCCCACCTCATTACCGGCGCAGCATATGCTGGATTTTGTCTATCAACTGTTTTAAGCTAGGCCTGTCCGAGATCAGCGCCCCGCTCACGTCCCGGTAAAAATCAGCACCCCGGCGGCGGGAAGCCTGAAGCTGCTCACCATTTCTCAAAATGAGGTATTTCTCACCTGAGGTGTAGCGCTGTATGTGCAGCTCGTTAACCAGGTGGCTGCGGCTGATCCGGTGAAAGCCACCTTCTCCACTTAGTAAGTGTTCGTAGTATTTCAGGTTTTGGGACGATGCTAATCGTTGCCCATCCTCCAAATGTACGATAGTGGCGGGCCCTTTGGACTCTATGTAAACCACTTTGTCCTTATGGACCATTTCCATATCGCCATGGAGCAAAGGCACCGACATCACTGACCGAAGCCGTTGCCCCCGGCGTTCCAGCAATTCCATCATGAGGCCGAGTTTTTCAATGATCGCTTGCTGATCCTGGTCCTTTCGGCATGCCCGCTCTACAGCGCTGCGCAGCTGATCGGGATTGATGGGTTTCTCGATAAAATCAAGGGCGGCATACCTCATTGCACGTTGGACATTCTCCTTGCTCCCGTGCCCGGTCACGAAAATCAGGTGAGCATTGAGCAGGCGCTGCGACTCCAGGGTGTTTAAAAGGCTAAAGGAGGTGCCCTGCTTAATCTGTATATCCAGAAAAAGCAGGTCAGGCCGGATCTCCCGGACCAGCTCCACGGCATCAGGCAGGCAGTCCGCTACCCCGGCAATTTTCATGTCCGGAAAGGATTCTCGTAAGTGGTGCTGCAGCAATTCGGCCACAGGCAAACTGTCTTCAATAATTGCGGCGGTCATAAGCTGTTGTTCTGTTGGTTTGTATCGTTAATTGTACTATTGTGCCGCCACCGGGGCGGTCGGTAATATCTAATTCAATGTGCTGCCCCATGTTGTTGAGCAAGCGGATGCGCTCGTAGACCAGGGCGGTCCCTCTCGACTTAAAACTCCCCATGGAAGAGGCTTGCAACTCAGATGCCGCCTGCCGGCCAATACCGTCATCCATGATCCGGCAATATAATGCCTGACCTTCCATTTCAAAGTGGAGCAACAGATGCCCATTATTTTTACCCAGCCGGAAACCATGCTCTATGGCGTTTTCCACAAAGGGTTGCAGCAGCATCGGCGGAAGGGATATCTCACTTACAGGTACTGCTTTGGGCAAGGCAATCTCAAAGGTGAAAAGCCCGGGGTGCAAAACCTGCATTAACTCCATGTAGTGGGTCAGGAGTTCCACTTCCTCGGTAAGGCGCATGGTATTGTCCGCCTTCACGCTACTATTTAGATCAGCAGAAAGGCTGGATTCCATAAAATGGCCCATTAATTTCGCTAACCGTTGAATTTGCTGGTCCAGGGCATCGGGGTCGCCTTGCTTTGAAAAGTGTTGCATGGCTGTCAGCGTATTGTTGATGAAGTGGGGGTTGAGCTGCGCCTGCAGGGTATGCACCTGATAAAAAGTCAGTTGCTGCTCTTTCTCCCGCAGGATTAATTGTGCCTTTTGATTTTTACGGAAATACCGGTAAATACCGATCGAAAGCAACATAAGCAGCCCACTTAGTACGAGGCCTGCCCACGCTGCCTGGTAATAGAAACCGGGCGCCTTGTAAAAAGGCTGACTCACAGAAAAGTGCAGTACATCTACCGTAGCGTGGCGGGTATCTGCAATGCGCAGGCGCACCTCAAAGGTGTAGTCGCCAGAGGTCAGATTGGCAAAGTGGGCAAAGGGCTCCTCCTGCCAGGCACTCCAATTGGTATCGCGTTCCAGCAAGCGATAACTGTATTGGTGGCGAAGGGTAGAAGCAAAACCAATGGGCTCAAACTGCAGGGTGGCTTCATTGACACCGTAGGGCAAGGCGATGAATTCATCCGATAAAAACCCAATAGGGCTTCCATTGATGCGGAATATCCGTACCTGCGCCGGGGGCTGATCAAAACTGATCGCGTCTACATCAATAAAATAGGCACCATTCCCTGCCGGCACCCAGTAACGGTTCTCGCGGTCCAGGTAACAGCTGCTTTGACCTGATTCCAGCCCAAAAAAGCCATATCTATAGTTGTAGTTTTTTATCCGGAGCTGTCCGGTGGCTTTGTAGTGCGCCCAGTCCACTACCTTGATCTCGTTTTGCTCGGCAATCAGCATCAGTCCGTTGGGCGTAAAGGTGATGTCCATGACCCGAACCTGAAAAATATCAGGCCGGAAGGCTATCAGGCTGTCTGTTGCCGCATTGTAATACATCAGCCCTTCTTTGCTACCCACCCACAGCACACTGTCTGCTGCGATACTCAAGGATATAGCCCCACGCTGAGGAGCCCGTTTTTCATATAGATCAATCTCTCCCGTTTGAATATGCACACGTGCCAGCCCGGCTGAGGAACCCCACCAGTAGTAGCCGTCGGGGCTGCGGCAGATGGAAACAACAAATTTGCGGGCATGTGCGCCGCTATCGACTTGTATGAGTTTTACAGGCTGCTCTTCTTTCTTAAGAAGGAGGCGGCCATTCGTAGCCCCGGCCAGCAGGCACTGCCCTACAGTATCGTAGTATGTACCTAAGATGTCACTGCTTTCCTTCTCCTGCAACAGGTAGTCTGCCGGCTTAATGTAATGGTCGAATACACCGTCCCGATAACGGATCACTCCCTGGCTGAACGCAAAATACAGATGCCCGTCCAGATCCTGAGAGGGGCTGAAATACATACCTTCCGTAGGAATAGCATCACCTTCATCATCGGTCAGCTCAATTGGCACTTTTTCGGCAGGTCCGCCCATCTCGAAAGCATACAATCCATAATTGAAGTTGGGCGACCAGTAGCGGTATTCCTCATCTTGTAAAATACCCCAGGGCAGCGGCAGTTCCTCATTCCCATAGTAGAAAAACCCATGAGGAAAGTACTGGAATATACCGTTTTCGGTGCCGATCCAAATATGGCCATCTCTGTCTTCCAGTAAAGCATTTACCATTACTCCTGAAAGTAAAGTTTCAGGGGCTCCATCCTTAGATATCCGTACCAATTGTTTCCAGTCCCCCAAATAAACATCCCCTGACTTGGTCATCAGTTGACGGGTTGCCCTTAGAGGCACATTCTTTAGGACCGTGTCCCTTACATCAGCGCCATAAACATTTGTCAGGCTGTCCCTCTTTTCCAAAAAACTAAGCCTTCCAGCATAATTTACCCCATAGGGCGTCCCATCAAACTGATGTGCCAAATGGAATTGCCCTTCGCTATACCGCCAGGCGTTGTGGTCTGAGAAAAAAAGTGTGCCCTCAAGGGTGGGCTGAGGCAGGAAACCAGACATGGAAACGTCTTTGATTTCTGGCTGCCCCTCGCCAACGAATTCATATTGCCCCCTTTTAAACAACAGTAGTTTGCCATCTGCATCAATGGTCAGCACACTCCCGTCATCCAGGCAGGCTACAGGTTGGTTTTCTCGCAATAGCCGGGGAAAGTATTCCCAGGTTTGCCCGTCAAAAACCAGCAGGCCCGCTCCGGAAGCGGCCCAGAGGCGCCCGGCTTTATCTTCATCAAAAGCAAAGATACTGGTGGCTGGCACCCCTTCTTCAAGGAAGTAGTTTTCAAAGGTGGCACCGTTAAATTTGCTGATGCCGCTTTTGGTACCCGCCCAAATATAGCCCTGGCTATCCTGGAACAGCCCCAGCACCTGCTGCTGCACCAAGCCATCATGCACAGTGAAGTGATTTAAGGGAAGTTTTTGCCCGGCGGCATCATACCAGGCCAGCAGCGCGGCAACTGCGAACAGGTAGTAGTTTTTCACTTGTTTGGGGTTAGTTCTGTTAGGCTAATATAGGATTTTCTCAAACAACATTGCGAGATTGGCTCGAAAAACTACCTTCGTAGTGAGGCAAAAAGAAGCCCTCACCTAAATCCTCCCATCTAACTCTATCAGTCAAGTAGAGTGCTCCACTGGAAAGCCTATGGAATGTTACGAATTGTGATCCCCGAATTATGGAGCCGCAAAGCCTTTCCCAATCCTCCACTGCTTCTTCTATCTTTGTAAAAAAACACCATGCAGGAAGGCCTCAAACGCATCGCCACCATGGTGGTGCTCCGCCACGAAGACGCGTTTTTATTGCTCGAACGGAATAAAATGCCCAATGCCGGCATGTATGTACCTGTGGGTGGGAAGGTAGAGCCCTACGAACGGCCCATTGATACCGCAGTGCGCGAGACAGCCGAAGAAACCGGTATTCAACTGACGCGGGAGCAACTGACCTACGGCGGAGTGCTCACAGAAACCTCACCGGTTCATTACAACTGGCTGTGTTTTATTTTCATCGCGGCTATCGAGTGGGTGCCGCCGCCGCCCTGTGACGAAGGCACCCTGCATTGGGTGCCGCGCAGTGGTTTGCTTGATGTCCCTACCCCTCCCACGGACTGGCAGATTTACGAATACCTGCTGAGCGGGCAGCCGTTTGCGCTTGACGCCCTGTACGATGCCCAGCTCAACCTGCTGGAAATGCGGGAGGAAATTTCCGGTAAGGTGGTCTTTCCTCAGAACCGGGATTCCAGGTAGTACGGCAGCATCTTGCGCCAGGTCGGCCAGTCGTGCGGCATATCCGGGCCCCAGACGTCAAGCTCATGGTCGATGCCCTTGGCGTGCAGGATGGCAGAAAAGCGGCGGGAGGCATCCGGGTTTTCCCAATCGCCCTGACCGGTAACGATATGAATGTGGTTGCTGCGGCGAATTTGCGTCAGCAGGCCGTGGTCCTCCATATTGGGCAGGTACTGTACCGGCGAGTTGAAATACACATCCTGATCGTGGTACCCTTTGGTATAGGTGCTCAGATCGTAATCGCCACTCATACCGATGACACCGCTGAAGAGGTCTGGCCGGCGGAAGAACAGGTTGACAGAATGCAAAGCCCCTAAAGAAGCCCCGCAGGTGATGATGGGGGTGTCTTCGCTCGTCATGCTTTTGATGAATGGCACGACTTCCTCAAAGACATACTCATTGAACTGCTGATGCCGGATCGCTTTGTGGCGGGGGGGCATGTTGGGATTGAGCCAGCTCTCCGCATTGATGCTGTTGATGGAAAACACCTTCACTTTGCCCGCGTTGATGGGCCCTGCAATGGCGTCAATCAGGTGAAAGCGCTCGTACTCCAGGTAATCGGCAGCGGCCGTTGGCAAAAGAAGCAGGGCAAAGCCGTAGTGCCCGTACACGGCTACTTCCATTTGTTTATTGAGGCGGGGGCTGTGCCAGGAATGAATGTCTCTGTTCATCGTTGGTTTTTAATTTCGCGCAAAGATAGCAGATTAGACGATAATTAAGCCCATAAAGTCTGGAGGGAGTCCCTACTTCATCAGTGCCGGCCGCTGCGTCACCTCGTGGTAGCAGATGTAGCCTTCCTTAAAGTAATGCAGGACCATACTTTTGCGGGGCTGGCTTTTATCGCGATGGGGCTCACCGCCGTGCAGCAGGTTGGCATGCCAGATCAGCACATCGCCGGCCTGCGCTTCGAAGATGCGCTTTTCCAGTCCCCACTCCTTAACCTTTTTTTCCATCATCTGCTCGTAGGCGGAGTAAGGCTGATCACCAATTTTCCAGCGGTTGCCTTCATTACCATAGGCGTCGTTGAGCAGGTAGGGCAGCTTGTGGCTGCCGGGGTAATAATGCAGGGGGCCGTTGTCTGGCGTCATGTCTTCGAGGGCAATCCATACGCCCAGCAGGCCGCCGAGTGGATAGGTCGTCATGTGGACAGAGTCAGAATGGGTCTTTTGCTCGCTGCCCTCATGCACGAAGTTGATACTTTGGAAAAGCCGGGCTTCCCCATCAATGAGGTAGTTGAGAATGGCCTGCAGGTGAGGGTGCTCCCCAATACGCCTCAGGAAATCGCTGTGGTGGATGGCAAACATCAGCTTTTTGTTGCTGTATCGAAAGCGCAGGGACTGATCGTCCAACAGGCGCTGCACCTCAGCATTGGCCAGGCCTACTTCATCGGGGCGCAGCCAGCCTTTAAGCACCGCGTAGCCTTCCTCAGGGTAGGCCAGCAAGCTTTCCTGAGTGGCAGGGTTGAGAATGGAAAACAGGGCGTCTGCCTTCAAGCCGGCAATATCCGGCTCAATGCTTTCTTTCCGGGCGTCCGGCAGATGGTCAAAATCAGCACTGCTAACGGGCTCGTAGTAGCGTTTGTCCAATCCGTACCTGGAGTACAGGGCATTGAGGTGCCCTAAGCGGGACTGCTGAAAGTAGTTGTAAAGGGCGTAAGTCCACTTGTATTGCCTTATCCATCCGATCATGCCATTCCGGTTTGGCGGCAAGATAACGGTAATCAGTGGGAATGTCTAAAAAGTCTTGCCCGGGCGTATGTAAGCTAACCCTCTGCGACAGATGTCGTCTCTGGCATTTCTACCTATAACCCGGGCAAGTACTAAAACACTAATAATGTGCCATGGAGTGAGTAATGGGACATAGCCCAGCTACCACAATGTCACACTAATGTGTAAACTGAGCTTCCTCTGTACTACCTTTCATGGCGACCGTAGAAGCATCCTGTTGTACAGTATTCTGCAGGAAGTCAAAATAGGTTGTACCTACAAAGGACTGATGCTTTACCGCAGCGAATCCGGTATTCTGTAACTCGAACTCCCGTTCCTGTAACTCACTATAACCTGCCATACCACGCGCCTTGTAGGCTTTGGACAGCTCAAACATAGACGTGTTCAGAGCATGAAAACCCGCCAAAGTGATGAACTGGAAGCGGTAACCGAGTGCAGCGAGGTCTTCGCGGAAGGTTAGCATCTGCTTTTCACTCAGATTGGCAGCCCAGTTGAAGGAAGGCGAGCAGTTGTATGCCAATAGCTTACCTGGATATTGTTCATGTATGGCCTGAGCAAATGCCCGGGCCTGCCCCAAGTCCGGATTGGAGGTTTCCATCCATAGCAAATCGGCGTAAGGTGCGTAGGATAACCCACGGCTGATGGCTTGTTCCAACCCACATCTAACCTTGAAAAAGCCTTCTGTGGTACGCACTTCACTCATCACAAAAGGCCGGTCACGCTGGTCAACATCAGAAGTGATTAAACTGGCAGCATCCGCATCTGTACGGGCAATGATTAGTGTAGGGGTACCTGCTACATCAGCTGCCAGGCGGGCAGCCACCAGTTTATTGATAGCTTCCTGCGTGGGGACCAGCACCTTCCCCCCCAGGTGACCACACTTCTTGGCTGAAGAAAGTTGGTCTTCGAAGTGAACACCTGAAGCACCTGACTCTATAAGCCCGAGCATGAGCTCGTAGGCATTAAGATTACCACCGAAGCCTGCCTCTGCATCAGCGATAACAGGCACCATATAATCTTTGCCTCCTACGCCACTAACCGATTGAATCTGGTCCCGGCGACGCAAGGCATTGTTAATACGGCGTACCACATTGGGCACTGAATTGGCTGGATAAAGGGATTGATCGGGGTACATAGTGCTGCCCAGGTTCGCATCAGCAGCGACCTGCCAGCCACTTAGGTAGATGGCTTCCAGCCCGGCTTCTACCTCCTGAATAGCCTGATTACCAGTTAATGCACCGAGCCCGGCAATCCAGTCCTGAGTATGTAACTTATGCCAAAACTTCTTCGCTCCCTCCCGGGCCAACGTATACTCCATGTCCACTGACCCCCTAAGTTTGAGGACTTTCTCTGCAGAATAAGGACGCTCAATACCCTCCCAACGGGGATTGGTGAGCCAATCGCTTTTCAATTGCTGTACGCGGATGTCATTTTTCATCGCTTGATAGTTTTGAATGCTCTTCACGATCAGGCATAGCTTGCCCGGCTGGCACAGGAGCACTGCACCAGATCGTGATTTGAAATAAATGTGATAAAATGACCGGGTGACCGTCTGGACTACCCGGATGAGATTAATCGATCAGGTTATATGCCGGCAAAGTGAGAAACGCTATGTATTGCTCTGACTTTACCAGCCGGTCGAATAAATCGATAGCTTCTGCGAAACGCCCCTGCTCGTAAGTTTCATAACCGACGTACGCTTTTATTTTTTGAAGCTCATCCTGTAAGAGCTCCCGGTAAAGTGAGTATGTAACAGGGCGCCCATCGTCAAGCTGTGCTCCCGTGTGTATCCATTGCCAGACTTGAGTACGGGAAATCTCTGCCGTTGCTGCATCCTCCATTAGATGGTATATGGCTGCTGCGCCATTCCCCCGCAGCCAGCTCTCAATATACAAGATACCAACGTTAATATTCAGCCGCAGCCCAGCTTCCGTAATTGTGCCCTTTGCCGGCCGGAGCAGGTCTGCAGCGACCACGTTCACATCTTCCCGCTTGCGGTTGATCTGATTTTTCCCAGGCATCAATTCATCAAATACGGCTTTGGCCACCGGAACAAGTCCGGGGTGTGCGACCCAGGTGCCATCATGGCCGTCCAGAGCCTCGCGCTGTTTGTCCTCGCGTACTTTATTAAGAGCTGCCTCATTTGCCGCCTCGTCTCCTTTTATAGGGATTTGGGCTGCCATTCCACCCATAGCATGTACCGCCCGTCGGTGACAGGTTTGAATCACCAGCTGGGAATAGGCTTTCATAAAATCCACCGTCATGCTCACCTGAGCACGGTCGGGGAGTATATAACCGGACAGATTACGCAACTTTTTAATATAGGAGAAGATATAATCCCAGCGCCCACAGTTTAGCCCTGCCGAGTGCTCCCGAAGTTCATAGAGTATTTCATGGAGCTCAAAGGAAGCCAGGATCGTCTCAATAAGCACTGTGGCTTTAATGGTTTTCCGGGGAATACCTACATAAGCTTGCGCAAATAAAAAAACATCATTCCATAAGCGGGCCTCAAGATGGCTTTCCAACTTCGGCAGGTAGAAATAAGGACCAGAGCCTTTTTGGATCAACGCCTGCGCATTATGAAAGAAATAAAGTCCAAAATCTACCAAGCTCCCGCTCATCGGTTCCCCATCTGCAATGATGTGTTTTTCTTTGAGGTGCCAACCCCGAGGGCGTACTAGCAAGACCGCTGTTTGCGCCTGCAGTTGATATGACTTGCCCCGCTTTTTATCCTCAAACGTAATGTCGCCCCGGATAGCATCCCGGAGATTAATCTGCCCCTGAATGGTGTTCTGCCAGTTGGGTGTATTACTATCTTCAAAATCTGCCATAAAAGTTTTAGCGCCAGAGTTAAGCGCATTGATAATCATCTTACGCTCCACTGGGCCAGTAATTTCAACCCTCCGATCAAGCAGGTCGGGCGGCAGTGGTGCCACCTGCCAGTCACTTTCACGAATATGTTGCGTATGAGAAAGAAAATCCGGTAGCTTGCCCCGATCAATAGTTTGCTGCCGCTCTTCGCGTGCCTTTAGCAGTTGCAAACGGCGATCATTAAAGTGGCGGTGCAGTGCTATGAGGAATTGCTGTGCTTCTTCTGTCAGGATTTCGGCGAAAGCCGGTTTAAAAGCACCATTAATTACCAGCCCATCGACTGTAGCGTAATTTTCAAGGGTTAATGCATCCATAAAATTCGTTTTTGTTATTCATGTACGCAATATGCGAATTATTATTCATTTAGCGGAATTTCCGCTAAAACTAATTTCGGTAAATTCCTGTGCTTGTTTTTTTGATAGCGTACATTTGCAAAGCGGTCACGCCCGCTGTACCTTTGCTGAACTATCCGAACTCTTAGATTTGAATTCGTAATTAAACCCTCAATATGATCATCAAAGAGGATATCATCAAAATGATATTTGGGTTCAAAGTCAAATATCACCGTCAACAGCTTGGCTTGTCGCTTGAAGAACTCGCCAAATCGTCCGGCTTATCCAAATCTTACGTTCACGATATTGAAAGAGGTAAAAAATACCCCAAAGTCCAGCGGATTGATGCACTGGCAAAAGCCCTAGGTGTAGATTATGACTATATGGTCTCGATGCGGGCGTCGAAAAAATTACAACCTATTGTGGACTTGCTTAGCTCAGAATTCATCAAGGAATTCCCATTGGATCAGTTTGGCATCAGCCCTGACAAATTATTCGAGCTATTCTCTAATACACCAGACAAGGTGAACGCTTTTATTAATACCATCTTCAAGGTCACCCGAAATTATCAAATGCAGCGGGAACACTTATATTTAGCAGCCTTACGCTCCTATCAAGATATGTACAACAACTACTTTTTGGAATTGGAACAAGCCGTACGAAATTTCCGTAAGGAAAATGGCCTGCCCCGCATACTAACTGGCCTGCCAAATGTTTTACGCAAGCTGCTTGAGGAGCGATATGATATAAAAGTCAACGATCAGTTAATGACTACAGTACCGGAACTGAATGGGCAGCGGTCTTTTTTCCAAGCTAAGAGTCAAACTCTTTATCTTGACGGAAAGCTCACAGACGCTCAACAAAATTTCCTTTTAGCCCGGGAGCTGGCTTTTCAGTACCTAAACCTATCTACGAGACCTTACTTTACCCGAATTGTACAAATGGACTCCTTCGAGCGTCTGCTCAGTAACTTCCGGGCATCTTATTTTGCTGTAGCTTTGCTAATGGATGAAGACAGTGTGGTAGAAGATATCCGCAAATTCGCTCAAAAAGTTAGTTGGTCACCAGATTATCTGCATCAGCTCCTCAGTAAATATAATGCCACACCTGAAACGCTTCTGCAGCGCTGGACAAACCTTTTGCCTCAACATTTCGGAATCAACGACTTATTCTTCATCCGACTAGTGGGGGCTGAAGGACTACAGCACTTTCGTATGACCAAAGAGCTACATCTCTCTCAAATACACAATCCTTATGCCAACCAACTTAACGAACACTACTGTCGCCGCTGGGTGTCTGTAAATATCATAAAACAGCTGAAGTCAGGGCTGAAGCCCACTACTTTACCTATTATAAATGCGCAGATCTCATCTTACTGGCAAACCGAAAACCGCTATCTGTGCATCTCCATTGCTAAACCGGATTTCCATATCCCTGCTCGGGGGGTCAGTGTCACAATTGGGCTGATGGTGAATAGTAGGCTTAGAGAACGTTTCCGTTTCCTCAGCAGTCCTGATCTGGAAACACGCCTGGTGCACACGACCTGTGAGCGCTGCGGGATCACAAATTGCGAAGCCCGGGCAGTAACACCTGCTTTTCTGGAAGCACAACAGCGCAAAGTGGATATCCTAAAAGCTGGGCAGCAATTACCTTAGTAATACGATATTTCACACAGCCTTATTTAATGAAATGTTCGGCCAGATAGGCTCCAATAAAGAGAAAACTCAAAAGGTGCTGCTGATATTCCTAAGCTTTAGACTTGATTCGCCACCAGAATTATCAGTTCACTTCCGCCGCTTCGCCCCTTCCATAGCAGGGAGCATGGGTGCATTCTTTTCCTGGTACGGCCCCATACTGCGGAGAATGGAATCCAGCAGGCCGATCGCCTGAGTGATATAGGCGCCTTTGTTGAGCATGACGCATTCTGCCCGCTGTGCCATTACGGCATCCGTTATTTCAGCCCGGCTGGGGATGCCTTTCTTGGCGAGGTTTTCCAGTACCTGTGTAGCCCAAATGTCTGGCAGGTGGGCCGCCTGGCAGAGCGACATAATCTCTTCCTGTACCCGGCCGATTTGGTCCCAGCCGGCCTCGATGGCCAGGTCTCCCCGGGCAATCATCACCCCGATGGGGTAAACGGCCATGCCTTCTAACAAGATGTCAACGAGGTTGTCAAAGCCGGCCTGGGTTTCGATTTTCAGGATGACACCAATGCGGTTGGCTGCACCGAGTTGGCTGAGCTCGTCAATCAAATCGCGCACGTCTTGGGGGCTGTTGACAAAAGATAAGTTGACCACATCTGCGTGTTCGGCTACGAAGGGCAGGTCTTTGCGGTCTTTTGTGGTCAGGCCACGGATGCTTAAATTGCTGTCGGGAAAATTGATGCCCTTATCGGCCCGGAGTTTGCCGCCGCCTTCTTTGGTGTGGAGGATTTCGACGTACAATTCTCCGTCTTTTACTTTGCGGATAACGCCTTCGATCTGTCCATCGTCGAAAAGTATAGGTTCACCAACTTTCACCTGCTCGAAAACCTCCTCAGAAGTACAGGAGATGTGGGCGACATCTATGAGCTGCCCATTGTCATCGTATTTGGCAGACTCCCCCAACTCGTTGGAACGGTGAATGCGCAGGATGTCGCCCGTGGTCAGCAAAATGGGGGCTTCCAATGGCGGCAGCACACCTACGGTCAGCGGACGTGATTTAAGTTTCTTATCGGTAAAGAGCTGACTGCCCTCCCCCAGATAAACGGTACGGTAGGCTTCGGCAAGACAGCCGTCATCGAGGACCTTCGTAACCCTAAACTGACGCTTCTTATGGCGGGTATCCCGGCAGTACAGTTTGTCGCCAGGTTTCATTTTCTTGAGCTCTACGGAAGACAGCGGCAGGTGCGGATAAGGCTTGGTGGGGTGCGGAGCCGGGGCGATCCATACTTCCACCGGTTGCTTGACCCGGCCAAGGCTATCCTTAGGGGTTTTAAAGCGGCGCACCTTAAGGCCGGGTTGCAATTCACCGGTGCGGATTTTGGGGCCTGCGAGGTCCATAGCAACCTGACAGTGGACGCCAAGCGCGCGGGAGGCCGTGCGTACATTCGCAATCATCTTCTTCCAGGCTTCGGGCCCGTCGTGGGCGCAGTTGATCCGGGCACAGTTCATGCCTTTCTGTACCATCTCAAAGACCAGCTCCGGCTGTTCGGCAGCCTCACCGGGTAAGGTTACCATAATGCGGGTACGCCGCCCTTCGGTGCGGTAGCCCAAAAGCTTCCGGGTATGGGTACGCACAATTTCCTGCGCCTTGGTGATCGTGAGATTGACACGTTCCTTTTCCACGAATTCGCCCAGGAGCAATGCACGGAGTATGGTGGCGGTTACCGAGAGGCTGGCCATGGTGTGCCCTTCGGCTTTAGCCAGACGGGAAAGCCCCATGCGTCCAAGTTGCTTTTGCAGCTCCCGGATATCAAAACTCCGCAAGGTGCGGTAATGAATCAGGTTTTTGGCGGAAGCCAGCAGGTTAGGGTGGATGCGGCTCAGCACCTCAGCGTACTCCAGCTCTTTGGATTGGGCAGCCCGCTCGATGGTTTCCACCTGCTCTAGCATGGATTGGATATTAGGTTGATCTTGAAGCATGAGGATGGATTTATTGCTGACGCTGTTTTTCTAATTCCTGAGCGGCCCATTTTGCTGTTTGGTCAAACCACTGGTCCAATCGTGGGTGCTCCCCTTTAATAATCGCAGCAATTTGCTCCGAGTTCTTTAGGTAAGCCTCTTTTTTGTCTAAAGACCAGTCGAGCGGATAAGAAAAAATATCTTCGATGTTGGAAGCTTTATCCGCAAGGCGGATGACCCGGGCGCCACGGCTCAGCTGAGCAGCGGTTTCCAGCTGCCGTTGTTTACGTACCTCATAGGACAAGCTCATGTCATCGGTGAGCTCAAGGACGATGGCAGCAACTTCATGGCCAAAACGTTCGGCCAGTTCCTCCCCCGTCACGTCGGTATCTTCCACGATATCATGAAGCACCGCGGCAAGCAGCAGCGTATCTTCTGTAAACCCACAGCGGTTCACCAACCCATTAGTCACTTTAATCAGGTGGTTAATGTAAGGCAGGCGGCTATAGCCTCCGCGGCGGTCGTACTGATGTTTTATGGCGGCAAATTGCAAGGCCTCTAAAAGTTCCGGAAGCGCAAGTGCGAACATACTTATTGCTTTTGACTGGTTAAGATAGCAGGATTATCCGGGAATAGAGAAGATCAGAATTAAACCGCAGGCATGACTTATGTCACTACAAAATCAAGTTTTAATAAGACCGGCATGACCTTATTTTATTTTAAAAAACAACCCTAAGCCAAATCTGATCCCGAAAGACCGAATTGACATCCTTTAACAAAAGGCGGGCTTCCTTACCAAATCATCATTTTGAAATCGTATTTACTTCAACTTTTTCAATGGCTATCCCGTTCTATTAATGGCTTTATATTAGGAATACACTATTCCCTTTCCGTATCTTCGGAAGCTGACAGTCGAGAACCCCTTAAGAAAACCAACTAGTAAAACAGACTGTACCCTACCAAGCCAACCAAACCAAAACGTAGCCAGGGAAGAGCTAAATCCATTGGCTCCGGTTACAAACTTACCTGGCTTTCCGAATTTACAAGACCCGGCTGAGGTGGCCACACATTTCAGCTCTATTTTCTGACGCTTACAATTGATCGTATGAGTGAACCTCAGCAAAAAGGGCTATATGTCCCGGAACTCGAAAAAGATTCTTGCGGTACCGGATTGATCGCCAACCTGAATGGGATTAAATCACATAAAGTCATCGAAGATGCCCTGACCATGCTCACCAATATGGAGCACCGGGGCGCCTGTGGCTGCGAGCCGAATACAGGCGATGGTGCGGGCATTCTGATTCAGACGCCACACGCATTTTTCGCCAAGAAATGTAAGGAGCAGGGATTTGAACTGCCCGAATTTGGCAAATATGGCGTGGGCGTGGTCTTCTTTCCGGCCGACCGCAACCTGCGCAGACAGTGCCGGGTCCTTTTTGATGACTATATCGATGAGCTGGGCTTTGACCTGCTTGGATATCGTAAAATACCTACCGACCACGAGGAACTGGGCGAGTCAGCGGTCTCGGTGGAGCCTCGCATGGAGCAGGTTTTTGTGGCACCCAAAACCCCTATGGAGCGCAAAGCCCTGGAGCGCAGGCTTTATGTACTGCGTAAGTTCTCCACCCATACCATTCACAATACTTACCCACAGTCTAAAGATCAGTTTTACCTGGCTTCTTTTTCTTACAAGACGGTGGTTTACAAAGGACAGCTGACCACTTATCAGCTCCGACCTTATTTCCCTGATTTGCACGATGAATTGTGTGAATCTGCTATTGCACTCATCCACAGCCGTTTTTCCACCAATACAGTCCCCAAGTGGAAGTTGGCGCAACCTTTCCGGTACATCGCGCACAACGGAGAGATTAACACCATCATGGGCAACCTCAACTGGTGGGCCTCTAAGGAAGGGCTGCTCAAATCCACCCTGTTCACAGAGGAAGAACTGGAAAAGCTAAAGCCTATTTGCGGAGAGAGCCTTTCCGATTCTGCCAACTTTGACAACGTACTGGAGTTTTTGGTCCTGGGCGGTATGTCGCTGCCCCATGCGCTGATGCTGATGATCCCTGAAGCCTGGCAGCACGACGAGCAAATGGAGGACTACAAGCGGGCCTTTTACGAATACAACCGGACCATCATGGAGCCCTGGGATGGCCCGGCTTCCATCTGCTTTACCGATGGGATTCTGCTGGGTGCCACACTCGACCGGAACGGGCTGCGCCCTTCGCGCTATTGCCTGACCGAAGATAATGTGCTTATTGTAGCCTCTGAAGCAGGGGCGCTGCCGGTAGATCAGAGCAAGGTGGTGACCAAGGGCCGGCTTCAGCCTGGCAAAATCCTCATTGCGGACCTGGACGAGCACCGTGTTATTGGGGATACGGAGTTAAAAGATGTGATTTGCCAGCGCCTGCCCTATCGGGAATGGCTGGACCAAAACCGGGTGAGCCTTAAAGACCTCCCGGTTCAACAGCCTGCCAAAGTGGAATTTGACCAGAATACGCTGCTGCGCAATCAGCAGATGCATGGATTTACGAAGGAAGACCTCAAGGTGGTCATCGGGCCGATGATTAAGGCAGGCAAAGACCCACTGGGCTCAATGGGCGCTGATACGCCCCTTGCTGTTTTGTCTAAGCAGTCGCAACACCTGGCCAATTACTTCAAGCAACTCTTTGCACAAGTGACCAACCCGCCGATTGATCCCATCCGCGAGCGCTCGGTCATGTCACTGTATGCGATGCTGGGCGGCAGCAGCAATATTCTGGATATTAATGCAGACCGGGCTAAGTTCATCCACCTTGATTCCCCTCTGCTGACCAATGAAGACCTGAGCAAAGTCAAATACATCAACCACCCTGACTTCAAGTCTGGCGTAATTGACATCGTATTTAAAGCTGGTAAGCAGGAAGGCCTCCTTCAGGCTGCTATCGACCATGTATGCGGGGTAGCCGAAGACCTGGTCCGCAACGGCTCCAATATCCTGATCCTGTCTGACCGGAATGCGGGCCCTTATCAGGCTCCAATCCCGTCCCTCCTGGCTGTAGGTGCTGTGCACCATCATCTGATTCAGAAAGGGCTGCGCAGCCTCACTTCCATTGTAGTGGAAGCCGGAGACGTTCGTGAGGCGCATCACTACGCCACGCTCATTGGGTACGGGGCCAGTGCGATCAATCCATATATGGCCTATGCCTCTATTGCTCAGCTGTATGGCAAAGGGGTATTTGAGGACGGCAAGACGCTGGACGAGGTTATCAATACCTATAATAAGGCTATTGGTAAAGGATTGCTAAAAATCATGTCTAAGATTGGCATTTCCACCCTCCAATCTTATCAGGGAGCACAAATCTTCGAGGTCCTTGGACTAAATAAAGAAGTAGTCGAGAAATGCTTCCGGGGTTCAATTTCCCGGATTCAGGGCATAGGCTTCGATGGTATTGCGGAAGAAGCCATGGTCAGGCACCGTATGGCATTTCCGGAAAACGGTGGTCAAAACCCAAGATTGGAAGTGGGTGGGGTATACCAATGGAAGCGCCGTGGAGAAGCACACCTGTTTAGTCCTCAGGCTATTCATCTGCTGCAGTTTGCTACCCGTACCGGGGACTATAAAACGTATAAAAAATACGCCAGGCTCATAGATGACCAAGCGGAGCAGGCGTTGACCTTGCGGGGCCTGCTCACTTTCCGCCGGGGGGAGAAAGTCCCACTTAAAGAAGTGGAGCCCGCGGAATCCATCATGACCCGCTTTGCAACGGGCGCGATGTCCTTTGGTTCTATTTCCCATGAAGCCCACGCTACGCTGGCCGTTGCAATGAATCGGATTGGCGCTAAGAGCAATAGTGGGGAAGGCGGGGAAGACGAGGTCCGTTTTGAGCGTAAAGAAAATGGCGACTGGGAACGTTCCGCCATCAAGCAGGTGGCCTCGGGCCGGTTTGGCGTGACGAGCCACTACCTGACCAACGCCGATGAGCTACAGATTAAGATGGCTCAGGGGGCTAAGCCAGGAGAAGGCGGACAGTTGCCCGGACATAAGGTGGACGACTGGATTGGACGCGTACGGCATTCCACGCCGGGCGTGGGATTAATCTCGCCACCACCACACCACGATATCTATTCGATTGAGGATTTGGCACAGCTCATTTTTGACCTGAAGAATGCCAACCGAAAGGCCCGGATCAATGTAAAACTGGTTTCCAAAGCCGGGGTTGGGATCATTGCCTCCGGAGTGGCTAAAGCCCATGCAGATGCCATCCTCATTTCCGGCCACGATGGCGGCACCGGTGCCTCTCCGCTGACGTCCATACGGCACGCCGGCCTGCCCTGGGAGCTGGGGCTGGCGGAAACGCATCAGACTCTCGTAAAGAACAAGCTACGCGACCGGGTGACCCTTCAGACGGACGGGCAGATGCGGACCGGCCGCGACCTCGCCATTGCCACCCTTTTGGGTGCGGAAGAATGGGGCGTAGCCACCGCAGCCCTTGTGGTCGAAGGTTGTATCATGATGCGCAAATGCCACATGAACACCTGCCCCGTAGGCATTGCCACACAGGACCCGGAGCTCCGGAAACGCTTTACCGGTAAGCCGGAACACGTGATTAACTTCTTCCGCTTCCTCGCTGAAGACCTGCGGGAAATTATGGCGAGCCTGGGCTTCCGCACGCTCGACGAGATGGTCGGCAAGGTGGAAATGCTAAAGGCGAAGAATAAACCCACCTACTGGAAATACCGTGGGCTGGACCTCAGCCCGATTCTCTATAAAGAACCGGCAGATGAAAACGTTGGTCAGCACAAAGCTGTAGAGCAGGATCACGGTATTGCTCATGTACTGGACCGGCGGTTGATGGCCACCGCACAGGCTGCCATCAATCAGGGCAACCGGGTGGAAGCCAGCTTTGATATACGCAATACCGACCGGGCCACCGGGACTATGCTTTCCAACGAGATCAGTAAGCGCCACGGCGGCAAAGGCCTGCCGGAGGGTACCATACAGTTCCACTTCCGGGGCTCAGCCGGGCAAAGCTTTGCAGCATTCGGAGCACCGGGGCTGAGTTTCCGCCTGGAGGGCGAAGCGAATGACTACTTTGGGAAAGGCCTTTCCGGGGCGCAGCTGATTGCCGTGCCCGACCGGGATGCGAAATTCACAGCAAGTGACAACATCATCATCGGCAACGTAGCTTTCTACGGCGCTACGTCCGGAGAAGCCTATATAAATGGTATGGCGGGCGAGCGGTTTGCGGTACGCAACTCCGGCGTAAAAACTGTAGTGGAAGGCATCGGTGACCACGGGTGCGAGTATATGACCGGGGGCATTGTAGTCGTGCTGGGCGATACCGGCAAAAACTTCGCAGCCGGTATGAGCGGAGGTATCGCCTATATCTATAATCCGGATGGCCACTTCGAACAGCGTGTAAACCGAGGCATGATTGATCTCGATCCTATGGAGGCAGAGGACGTCTCCCGCCTGCATGCCCTGATTACCAAACACCATAAGCTGACGGGCAGTACCCGGGCAGCCACCCTACTGGCAGACTGGGAATTGGCACAGCAACAGTTCACTAAGGTCATGCCACGAGATTACAAACGGGTACTCGAAGCCCGGAAAGCCGCTGCTGAAGCCGCTGCGAACACAACGGCAGTAGCAGACAAAAAGGCAGTGTAAGTTGATTTTTGAGTTGAAAAAGCAGTTAAAACATGGCAGATCCTAAAGGATTTTTGAAATATACCCGGGAGCTCCCCAATACACGAGACCCACAGGAACGCATCAAAGACTACAAGGAATTGTACGAAGACTTTGGGGAAGAGAAAACCGTTAAACAGGCGGCCCGCTGTATGGACTGCGGCGTTCCGTTTTGCCATAATGGCTGCCCCCTGGGCAATATCATCCCGGAGTTCAATGATGCCGTATACGAAGAGGACTGGCAACTGGCATATGAAATCCTGAGCAGCACCAATAACTTCCCGGAATTCACGGGCCGCATATGCCCCGCTCCCTGTGAGACCGCCTGTGTGCTGGGCATCAATCAGCCACCGGTAGCCATTGAGCACATTGAGAAATCCATTGCGGAAGTGGCGTTTGAGAAAGGGTATGTTCGCCCGCAGCCGCCTACATTAAGAACAGGAAAAAAAGTAGCCATAGTAGGCTCGGGGCCGGCGGGGCTGGCTGCTGCGGCTCAGCTGAACAAAGTGGGGCATTTGGTTACGGTGTTCGAACGCAACGACCGCATTGGCGGGCTACTGCGCTACGGTATTCCCGATTTCAAACTGGAGAAATTCGTCGTAGAGCGGCGGGTAGCCCTCATGGAAGCGGAAGGCATCCGGTTCCGCACCAATGCTAATGTTGGTGGGAATGTAGACCCGCAGGAACTGATGGACCAATACGATGCGGTGCTGTTGTGCGGCGGCTCCACAGTCCCCCGCAACCTGAATATTGAAGGCAGAGAGCTGGAAGGCGTGCACTTTGCCATGGACTTTCTGGAACAGAACAACCGCAGGGTAGCCGGAGATGCCATCCCGGACGTGGAAACCATTACCGCTAAGGACAAACACGTAGTAGTGATTGGCGGTGGCGATACCGGCTCGGATTGTGTGGGAACGTCCAACCGGCATGGCGCCAAATCGGTTACCCAAATCGAGCTGATGGACCGCCCACCTAACGACCGGGATCCCCTGACGTGGCCCAACTGGCCGGTGGTTTTACGCACCTCCACCAGTCATGAGGAAGGCTGCGAACGCCAATGGTCGCTGCTGACCAAAGCTTTTACCGGGGAAAATGGTAAAGTTACCGGGCTGAAATTGGTGCAGATTGAGTGGGCGAAAAGTAATAAGACCGGGAAGTATGGCTTTCAGGAAGTGGAAGGCACCGAGCAGGAAATCCCCTGTGACCTGGCGTTGCTGGCTATCGGCTTCCTGAACCCTCAGTATCGCGGCATGCTCGAAAAACTAGGTGTCGAGGTCGACGAGCGTGGTAATGTCCGCGATGAAGACTACCGTACGAATCTGGAAAAAGTATTTGTGGCCGGGGATATGCGCCGGGGGCAATCGCTGGTGGTTTGGGCCATTGCAGAAGGCCGGGAAGCCGCCCGTAGTGTGGATCAGTTCCTAATGGGCCGATCCAACCTGGAGGCGCGGGACAAGGGTTTTTTAATGGCGGAGGGGTAGCCTTGGCTTAGGACAACTCATTTTGTATTGGTAGATACCTGTCAGACCGAAGTAAAGAATAAAAAACTTCGGTGCAACTCTGCTGCAAAAACAAATCATTCCTGTATTTTGGAGGTTGTATTATTTTTATGACTTTAACCTCACCCTGGTTTGGGCTGCATATAATACTAAGACCGTGTTGGGACTTTGGTTTTCGACTAGAAGACCAAAATCCCAATACGGTCTTAGCCCAAGGCAGGAAAGGAACAAACAAGGAACATTAGGAATGTCAGAGCAGGAAATCAAGCAACAACTAAAAGACTGGAAGAAAATTATCAAGCGTTATCAGCAGCCCGACCGCAAGCGGGCCTGGTGGCAGGTGATCAACACCTTTGGCCCATTTCTGGCGCTGTGGGTACTGATGTATTTCAGCCTGGAGTGGTCTTACTGGATTACTTTGGGACTGGGCCTGATTAACGGTTTTCTCCTTGCCCGGATTTTTATTATTCAGCACGATTGCGGGCACCACTCCTTTCTCGAATCAAAAGGCTGGAATAATGTCATTGGCAGTGTTTGCAGCTTTTTCAGTACGATACCTTACAAGTACTGGTCAAAAATCCACAATTACCACCACGGGCACTCCGGGCAATTGGAGGAGGAGCCCCGCGATATCGGTGATGTCCCTTTCCTGACGGTGGAGGAATACCGAAACCTGAGTAAATGGGGACGTTTCAAATACCGGTTGTTCCGCACGCCGGTGGTCTTGTTTATTGTCACCCCTATCGTCTATTTGAGCGGCCCGATGCGCTGGCCTACGATCAAGGTGCCGATGGTGCGCAGTGCCTATGTGGCGCTTTTCCTCAACAACTTTTGGATCGGGTTGGTATATGCTGGTTTGATTTATCTGTTGGGATGGGAGTTTCTTTGGGTACAGGTGCCAATTGTGATTTTCTTTGGCACGATTGCGTTCTGGTTTTTCTATGTGCAACATCAGCATGAGGAAACCTACAAGAAATGGAAAGACGAGTGGGACTATCTGGTCGCAGCAGTCCGGGGCAGTACGTACTATAAACTCCCAAAGGTTTTTAACTGGTTGACCGGAAATATTGGATTTCACCATATTCACCACTTAAGCTCGCTTATCCCCAATTACAACCTGCCGAAGTGCGCGAAGGAGAATCCTATTTTACAAAAATACGTTACGACGATTACCTTCAGGGAAAGTCTGGCCTGCATCTTCAACAAGCTTTGGGACGAGCAGCAGGAGCGCATGATCTCTTTCCGGGAGTACTACCGGCTGGAGCGGGCTGGCGCGCTGGGATAGGCAGGCTGTTTACGAATAGCTTAAAAAGAAAAGGGTTGTCCTGCAGTTTTTCGCGCCGGACAACCCTTTTTTAATGCCTTTCAGCAGTTCGTTTAGACGACGCCCTCGAAGAGCGACTCTACAAAAGCCCGCTTGTTGAAGACTTGCAGCTGCTCGATCCCCTCTCCTACTCCAATGTATTTGATGGGCACTTTGAACTGATCAGAGATACCGATGGCTACGCCCCCTTTGGCTGTCCCGTCGAGTTTGGTGAGGGCCAGGGCGGAAACTTCGGTGGCATCGGTGAAGTGCTTGGCCTGCTCAAAGGCATTTTGTCCGGTGGTGGCATCGAGCACCAAAAGGACTTCGTGGGGAGCACCGTCGAGGCTTTTGGCTACGGATCGGCGGATTTTGGACAGCTCCTTCATCAGATTGACCTTAGTATGCAGGCGGCCGGCAGTATCGATAATCGCCACATCGCAGTTGTTTTGGATAGCGTGCTGCACAGTTTCGTAGGCTACAGCAGCAGGATCTGTATTCATGCCTTTGCTGAAGAAGTCGCAGCCTACCCGTTTGGACCAGATTTCGAGTTGGTCTACGGCAGCAGCCCGGAAAGTATCACCTGCACCGAGGACTACTTTTTTGCCCTTTGCCTGGTATTGGTGCGCCAGTTTGCCGATTGTGGTGGTCTTGCCTACGCCGTTTACGCCAACAACGAGGATTATGCTCGGCTTGCTGTCGGAAGGCAGGGTGTAGTCTTCAATATCAACCGTATTGTTCTCGGCCAGCAGTTGTACGATTTCGTCCCGCAGGATTTCGTTGAGCTCTGAGGTATTGAGGTACTTGTCGCGGCGGACCCGCTCTTCGATACGGTCGATGATTTTGACCGTGGTATCCAGCCCGACATCGGAGGCGATGAGGATAGATTCCAGTTCATCCAGGACTTCTTCATCTACGGTAGACTTACCAGCGACGGCTTTGGTTATCTGCCCGAAGAGGCTGCTTTTGGTTTTCTCCAGCCCTTTATCCAGGTCCTGTTTTTTCTCTTTATTGAAAAACTTTTTAAAGAAACTCATAGGCGTTTGATAAATAGGCAAAGAGGCTTTCCCTGCAGAAGAAAAGCCTCTTTGATGTATACGTTTACTTGCTGTCAGACAAGTGAATTATTTGCTAGCGAAAAACTCCTTAACGGCATCCTTGTGGATGACCACTTCTTTATAGGAATATTTACCAGTCTTAGGATCTTTGATGCTCTTAATCACTTTGACATGATCACGGCCTGATCCTGCGTTTGCTGCACGCTGTGCAACCCTTGCGTTCTTAGATACTTTCTTAGCCATTATACCTCGCTTTAAGAATATTAAGTAAAGTCAACATCACAAAAATAAGCGATAAACTGCTGTTTTGCAAGCTTACTTGATCTCGCGGTGCAGGGTCACGCGCTTCATGATGGGATTGAACTTCTTGAGTTCCAGGCGATCTGGTGTATTCTTACGGTTTTTCTCCGTAACATAGCGGGAAGTACCTGGCAGTCCTGACTTTTTATGCTCTGTGCACTCGAGGATTACCTGAATGCGGTTGCCTTTGCTTTTCTTAGCCATCGTTCTAACTATTTAATGGTCTTACAGTTCGACACCTACATCAAACCCCTTCTTCTGCTGGCGCTTGATAAACTCGTAAATGCCTATTTTATCGATTGTGCGCATTGCGCTGGCGCTAACCTTGAGCGTTATCCACTCATCCTTTTCAGGAATGAAGAAACGCTTGGTGTGCAGGTTGGGCAGAAAACGGCGCTTGGTCTTCTTATTAGAGAAGGAAACCGAATTGCCGGCTACCGGGCGCTTACCTGTGAGTTGACAAACTTTGGACATCGCGTATTCCTTTTAACTAAACAGCTCAACGCTCGGCTACTCAGGCTCGGACATTGAGCTATTCAGGTGATTCTAGGACTTTTAGAATTAAATAGTGACTCTGTCAGGATTCGAACCTGAAACCTCTTGATCCGTAGTCAAGTGCTCTATCCAATTGAGCTACAGAGCCATTTTATTGTTAGCGGCTGCAAAGATAAGATTTGATTTTTAAACCTGCAACTTTGCAATTACTTTTTTACTGCTTCCAGGCTTTTCTTTCAGCGTGGGCTGCAAAGATACAAAAGGAATGGAAAAAGCCGGCAAATTCCTTTACCAGCTTTTTTGAAATTCTTTCATTTACGCGCTTCTTTAATTCCCGGGACTACTCCCTGAGGAATTCAAGCTCATCTTTGTGGCCGAGCTGTACCATCACCGAAGGTTGTGCAATAGACTTATCGTTTCTACGGTGATGAACGATGTAGTCCACTTGTTCAATAATATCGGAGCTGATGGCACCGAAATTGGCGGGGAAACTGCCGGGCTTCAAATCCGCAGGCAGTGCGACAATCGGGCGGCCAAGTTTGCGGATCAAAGACTGACAGTACTCGTCCTGTACGATACGGATGGCAATGCTCCCTTCCTGATCCAAGGCTTCCTGCGGCAGGTTGCGCCCCCGCTCATAGCGCACCGTAAGCGGTCGCAAGTGGAAGGACAGCAGCGTTTCGATGCGCGGGTGGAAGTGCGCAATGTACTGCTTCAGCATTTTTGGGGAATCGACCAGAAGCTCGAGGCATTCGTGCTGATCAATGGATTTCATAGCCCTTAATCTGCGGAGGGCTTCGGGATCAGTTGCATCACAACCGACACTCCATACCGTGTCTGTGGGGTAGAGCAGCAACCCGCCGTCGCGGAGGACCGTCAGCGCCTGACCGAAGTCCTGCTGCTGTCCGGCAGATGCTCTGCCATTAGTAAAGGTGATCATACCTAATGGTGGTTTTATGCCAATTAAAAAATGAATCAATGTCATACAGTTTGGTTGAATCTTGCAGCGCTTCAATACGAGTGACGCTGCGGGTACTGTTTTTGGGAGGCCGTAGAAAGCACTATTTAAAAAGAGAGTTGTCGATTGTCAATAGCTTTACCAACCGGCGAAATAGTATTTCAAAAAAGCCTGTACTTCGAAACTATCTGTATCTTGCCTTTGTGATACGCAAGCAAATACTTTTGTGCTTTACTAAATGATTCAGAAAACGATGCCCGGAGCTGACTTATTACGCTACTACTGTTTTTTTTCAATCTTTTTTGCCAGTCTGTTTTTCAACCGACTTTCGGCTGCTCATATCATTGGTGGAGAAATCACCTATGAGTGCCTCGGCTGGACCAATGGCGACCCCGGAACAGGTACCAGGACTTACCAGTTTTACATGAATATTTACCGGGACTGCCAGGGTGGCGGTGCAGACTTTGACTCCGCCCCGGGTGGGTCTTTTCCAGCCACCGTTACCATTTACACGGAGAGCGACGAGGAGCCCTACAACGTATTGATTTTGCCTAACCCTGCCCGTAATACGGTGAACCCTCAGGAGGGCAATCCTTGTGTAATCGTCCCGTCCAATGTATGCGTGGAGCAAGGGGTTTACACTTTCCCGTTGCTCGATCTGCCGGTGATAGACGAAAGCTACTACATTACCTATCAGCGGTGCTGCCGTAACAATACGATTTCCAACATCCTCGCTCCGGGCGATTCCGGCGCGACCTACTTCATGGAGCTGACGCCTGCAGCGCAGCAGGTTTGCAACAGCAGCCCTACCTTCAACAACTTTGCGCCCCCGGTGATTTGTGCCAATGAGCCCATCAATTTTGACCATTCCGCTACCGACCCGGATGGCGATCAGCTGGTGTATGAGTTCTGTGCGCCATTCCTGGGCGGAGGGCTCAATTTCAATATGCCTACCGCGATGAACGGCCTGGCTCCCAACCCGGAGTCCCGCCCACCCTATGATCCGGTCAATTTTATAGGTCCATTCTATAATCCTACCCAACCCTTGGGCAATAATACTGATGTCAACATAAACGTCAACTCCGGGCTGATCACAGGCTCTCCGAACGCGCAGGGCCAGTTCGTGGTGGGTGTTTGCGTAAGTGAGTTCCGCAACGGAGAATTGCTCAGTGTGGTACGCCGCGATTTCCAGTTTAATGTAACCTTCTGCGAGCCTACGGTCAAAGCAGATATTGCAGAAGATAATGCAGTAGGGGCTGACTTGTATATCAGTCAGTGTGCCGACCGGGATGTGTTTATCGTCAATCAAAGTTTTGATGAGAGCTTTATAGACGATTATTTCTGGAAGTTTGATCTGGGCAACGGGCAGGATACTACCGTGACGACCTGGAATGCCGACCTGCAGTTTCCGGAGTATGGCACTTTCAGGGGCAGCCTAATACTCAACCCTAATTCACAATGTGGAGACACGGCCAGTATTATCGTTGAGCTCTTTCCCGAGATTGAAGCTGAGTTCACAGCCGCCTATGACACCTGCATAGCCGGGCCCGTTGCTTTTACGAATACAACCATTGCAACAACAGAAATCACTAACTACAACTGGAACTTCGGGGACGGCGGCGGTTCATCTAACCCTGATCCAACCTACCGGTATCAGGATCCGGGGCTGCAGCAAGTTAAACTCCGCGTTACGGATATTAATGGCTGTCAGGATTCGATTGTCAAGCCGGTCAGTTACTTTCCGGTACCAGCACTGATTGTAGTGGCGCCTAACCGATTTGATGGTTGCGCGCCGGCGGAGATTAGTTTTGACAATCTCTCAGAGCCGGTCAACGTGAATTACGAAACTTTCTGGGATTTTGGGGACGGCGTTACTTCCACTGAACTTAGCCCTACTAATATTTTTGAATCCGAAGGCACCTATGATGTCAGCCTGCAGATTACCTCCCCGATTGGCTGTGTGACAGATACTGTATTTAGGGAATTGATCGTTATTGACCCGTCACCTGTTGCTAACTTTACTTTTAGCCCGCAGGATCCGGATGTATTCAACCCTGAAGTCACCTTTACGGATTTATCCCAGGGTGCTGACCAGTGGTTTTGGTATTTGGAAGACCCATACACGGCTCAGGAGCCTAACCCTATACATGCTTTCCGGGACACCGGTTTTCAGGAAGTGCGGCTCATTGTCACCCATCCGCTGGGTTGCCAGGATACGGCTGTTCAGGTGGTGGATATTCAGCCTAAGGCCACTTTTTTCCTGCCCAATGCCTTTACGCCCAACGATGATGGGCTAAACGATGTCTATAAGGGCAAAGGATTTACGGACGGAATGAAATCCTTTGAGCTGAATATTTGGAACCGCTGGGGCGAAAACGTATTTTCAACGGACGATCCGCTACAAGGCTGGAACGGGCGTTTCAATAATCAGGGGCAACCTGTGCCTCAGGGTGTTTATTTTTCCAGGGTGGCCTATACCCCACCCCGTGGAGCGCCCGTTGAGATAAAGGGCACGGTGACCGTTATCCGGTAAAGGGTGGCTGTTGGCCCTCGTACGAAGAAAACGACACGAGCTATGGAAAACCATTTATCTGTAAAAAATGCAATGGCAATAGTACTGACCTTACTGTTGCCATTGGGCCTGCAGGCTAAGCACATCATTGGTGGTGTGATGACCTACGCCTGTTTGGGTGATGACACTTATGAAATCACACTGAAGATTTACCGGGATGGCAACTGTACAGATTGTGCAGACTTTGATGCGCAGGCTTTCATCGCCGTATACAACTGCTCAGGGAATTGCTCCGGCCAAACTCAGGCCAACCCTTTCCTGGAAATCAATGCGCCACTGTTGAGTGCAACGGATGTGGAACGCCCGGATTACCCCTGTCTGATCCCACCGGATGTAAAAGTAGAGGAAGGGCTTTACCGGTTCGAGCTGCAACTGCCTCAGTCGCCGGAAAGTTACTTCATAGCTTATCAGCGGTGCTGCCGTAATGTGACGATTTCCAATATCATTGCGCCCGGCGACACCGGTTCTACCTTCTTTACCGAAATTACGCCACAGGCCCAGCAGGTATGCAACAACAGCCCCGTATTCAATGAATTTCCTCCAATTATTATTTGTGCGGGGGCTCCTTTGGAATTTGACCATAGTGCCACCGATGTGGATGGGCATCAGTTGGTGTATAGTTTGTGCTCTTCCTACGATGGTGGCGGCAACCTGCTCACCGATCCGCTTTACCTGACCTGTGAGGGAGCGCGCCCAGGCCCGGCCTGCCCACCACCTTACAATACGATCAATTTTCTGGGGCCGAATTTTACGCCCACTCAGCCGATGGGGCCGGAAGCTAACTTACAGATCGATCCTAATACCGGTTTATTAACGGGCACGCCAATTAATCTGGGGCAGTATGTCGTGGCAGTCTGCGTGCAGGAATTCGATGCTACGGGTAATTTGCTGAGCACGACGACCCGGGATTTCCAGTTTAATGTAGCGCCCTGCGACCCTACAGTAGAGGCTGTTGTGGGAGCTGCAGACCTGAATACCGACCAGGAGTACGTGATTGTATCCTGTGGTCAAAATACGGTTAGTTTTACCAATGAAAGTTTTCAGGAATCTTTTATTGAAACCTACAACTGGTCTTTTATGGTGGAGGGGCAGGAAGTATCGTTTAGCGACTGGGAACCCGCTATCAACTTCCCGGATACAGGTACCTATTTTGGTAACCTAGTCCTCAACCCCAATACGCAGTGCGGCGATACCGCCGATATACGAGTGATCATCTACCCTGCCATAGAGGCTGATTTCAGCTTTGACTATGATACCTGTGTTGCTGGCCCTACGGTCTTTACGGATGCCTCTTTTTCCGGCAGCGGGCAGATCACGGGTTGGTCATGGACATTTGGTGACGGAGGTACGGCCGGCGACCAGAATCCGGTTTACACCTATGCCACCCCAGGTAATTTCCCGGCAACCCTCACCGTCACAGATATCAACAATTGCCAGGATACCTATACCTTGCCCATTGAGTACTTTCCCGTACCAGAGCTTATCGTGATTGCCCCTAGTGACTTTACAGGTTGCGCGCCTGCGGATATCTTTTTTAATAACCTTTCCACGCCCATTAGTGAGGCGTACGATATTACCTGGGATTTTGGAGACGGAGGAGTGGACAGCGTGATCAGCCCCACTTATACCTACGAAGCCCCGGGGACTTATACGGTGAGTATCGATATTGTGTCCCCAATCGGGTGTCAGATTGATACTACCTTTGGTGACCTTATTACCATATTGCCATCGCCTGTAGCGGGCTTTTCGTTTACACCTGACCGCCCGAGCAATTTGGAGCCATTAGTCAGCTTCTTTGATGAATCGACCGGTGCTACCCGCTGGTCCTATGACTTTGGGGACGGCAATCAGTCCATTGCTCCCAGCCCTACCCATGAGTTCCGGGACACGGGCGTATACGAGGTACGGCAGATTGTCACGCACCCCAGTGGATGCCAGGACACGCTGGTACAACTTCTGGACGTTATTCCGCAAGTGCGCTACTTCCTGCCCAATGCCTTCACCCCCAACCAGGATGGCCTGAATGATGAGTACCTGGGTACCGGTGTACTTGAGGGGGCGACCAATTTCCGAATGATTATCGTTAATCGCTGGGGGGAAACGGTTTTCGAAACCAATGACCCCTTTGATGGCTGGAACGGTCGTAAACTTAATACGGGGAATTTTGTGCAAAACGGCGTCTATATGGTGTTGGTAACCTTTACTGGGCCCAGGGGGGATAAGTATGAGTATAAGAGTACGGCTACGGTTATTCGGTGATGGGCCTGTGATAGGTTGATTTGTTTTGCAGTAACCGCCCCGGTAACATGCCCCCGCTCGCAATCAGTGGCAATCCGTGTTACAACCCATCACACACGACACGGGTACACTGATGACGCTGATCTGACTGATCTCACTGATCTGCTCAACGAGACCCGCCCCGCTGGAGGGCCTTCCCGGAATCAGTGCAAATCCGCGCAATCAGTCCAATCTGTGTTCCAACCCGCCACGCACGATAATAGTACACTGATGACACTGATCTGACTGATGACACTGATCTGCCCAACGAGACCCGCCCCGCTGGAGGACCTTCCCGGAATCAGTGCAAATCCGCGCAATCAGTCCAATCTGTGTTCTCTCGCGCCACACATTACACTGATCTGACTGATGACACTGATCTGCCCAACGAGACCCGCCCCGCTGGATGACCTTCCCGGAATCAGTGCAAATCCGCGCAATCAGTCCAATCTGTGTTCTCTCGCGCCACACATTACACTGATCTGACTGATGACACTGATCTGCCCAACGAGACCCGCCCCGCTGGATGGCCCGCCCGGAAATCAGTGCAAATCTGCGCAATCAGTCTAATCCGTGTTCCAACCCGCCACGCACGATAATAGTACACTGATGACGCTGATCTGACTGATCTCACTGATTTGCTCAACGAGTCCCGCCCCGCTGGAGGGTCATCCCGGGAATCCGTGGAAATCTGCGCAAACCCGTCCAATCCGTGTTCCCACCCGCCACGCACGATAATAGTACACTGATGACACTGATCTGCCCAACGAGACCCGCCCCGCTAGATGGCCCGCTCGGAAATCAGTGCAAATCCGCGCAATCAGTCTAATCCGTGTTCCAACCCGCCACGCACGATAATAGTACACTGATGACACTGATCTGACTGATGACACTGATCTGCCCAACGAGACCCGCCCCGCTGGATGGCCCGCCCGGAATCAGTGCAAATCTGCGCAATCAGTCCAATCTGTGTTCCCAACCCTCCACTTTATCAACACCAAAAAACGTAGCTTAGCAGCAAAAAATGCTACCCAGCCAACGCCACCTTTTTGACCTCCCTGACGATGTAGCCTATTTGAATGGTGCCTATATGTCTCCCCAGTTAATAGCGGTGGAAGCTGCCGGCATTAAAGCCCTAAAGCGCAAAAGCCAGCCCTTCAATATCCAACTGGAAGACTTTTTTGAGCCCGTACAGGCACTTCGGTCTGCCTATGCCCGCCTTATCAACTGCCCGGAGCCGGGGCGCATAGCCATCATACCTTCTGTCTCTTATGGAATGGCCGCTGTTGCGCGTAACCTGAAGCTGCAGCCCGGGGATAATATCATCCTCACACGGGAGCAGTTTCCGAGTAATTACTATGCCTGGGAACGGGTAACGGAAGCGCATGGGGCTACAATTCGGATCGTAGACCCACCCCGGGAATCCCCCAGGGGGCAAGCCTGGAATGCGGCAATACTGGATGCGATTGACGAAAGGACAGCTATGGTTGCCATTGGACAGGTGCATTGGGCAGATGGTACCCTATTTGATTTGAAAGCGATACGGAAACGGGCAACGGAGGCGGGCGCCTGGCTCGTCATTGACGGTACTCAATCGGTAGGTGCTTACCCGTTTGATGTGGAGGAAATTCAGCCTGATGCGCTGATTTGCGCGGGCTATAAGTGGCTCATGGGGCCTTACAGCATTGGCCTGGCATATTACGGTCCGGCACTTGATAATGGCTTACCGGTGGAGGAAAACTGGATCAACCGGGTAGACAGCTACGACTTCCGCAATCTGGTAAATTACCAACCGAATTACAAACCACTGGCTGCCCGTTATAACATGGGTGAGCAAAGCAACTTTATCCTGGTCCCTATGATGAAAGCGGGCGTTGACCAGTTACTGGAATGGGGCACTCGCGGTATTCAAAGTTACGCCCAGTCACTATTGAGACCAGCGCTCCGGGAGTTGGAAGCACTCGGCTGCACGATGGAGCCGGAAGAACAGCGGGCACATCATCTCGTGGGCGTTCGCCTGCCTGCCGGGGCTGACATGAATCTTTTCCGGAAGCGGCTGCAGGAAGAACAGGTGCACGTTTCCATCCGTGGCAATGCCATTCGGGTATCCTGCCACCTGTACAATGAAGCGCAGGAAGTAGAACGCCTGATGAAATGCTTTAAAGCTGTGATTGGATAAGCACCGGCAACCTGCACCGGATTACAACAGATTCAACCAGTCCACACCATTCCGGACCTCTGCCGGCTTTGGCATACGCCCGTCGCGCATCAGCTCCTGAATGGCACAAAGTTCCTGATCGCGGAACAAGGATAGCGTGGCGCTAACGGCGCCGTTCTCTACATAATGCACCAGGAAGCTATCGCCATCGAGGTCGCCCTCAACAATAGTCTCCTCAGAGCTGGAAGCATGGCCGACATAACCCAGAATTTTGTCTTGCTGAGCCGACCAGAAGAAAGGGACCGCCTCGTAAGGCTCCCCGGCTCCTGCCATATTTTTGCCTGCTATCCGCCCCTGCTGAGCAGCGACTTTCCAGTGTTCAATCCGCTGGTTTTTGCCATTCATCGGGGGAGCGGCGATGTCCCCGGCGGCAAAGAGGTTTTCCTGAACGCGGAGGAAGGGGTCGGTATGCAGGCTGCCATCGGATTGCAGCAGATTTTCAGGGAGAAAACCAGTATTCGGCTGTACGCCAACGCCCATGACCAGCAAATCGGCATCCAGTTCTTCTCCGTTTTCCAGTTTCACCTTCTCAATCCGGCCATTGCCTTCAATCGCTTTGACATTTTGCCCCAGATGAAAGTGGACGCCCGCATCGCGGTGCCATTCCTGAATACGCTGACCAACTGCATCTCCCCATATGTGCGCAAAGGGTAAGTGTTCAGGTGCAACGACGTGAACCTCACAGTCCAGTTTTTGCAGGCTCATGGCTGCTTCCATGCCTATGAAAGAAGCGCCGACAATAAAAGCTTTCTTTGCTGACCTGCCTGCCTTGAGAAGCGCTCGGCTATCTTTCAGGCTGCGTAGCGTGTGTACATTCTTCAGGTCTGCACCTGGGATATCCAGCTGCCGGGGCCGGGCACCTGTGCAAATCAATAGCTTATCATAGGATACTGGTGCGCCAGATTTAAATTCGATCTTTTGGACCTCCGGATTCACTTTAGTGACGCGATGCCCCTTCATAAGTACTATACCGTGCTTTTTATAGAACGCAGCGTCCCGCAACGGCATCCACTCCTCCGGCGCTTCGCCCTGCAGGTAATCTTTACTGCAATTGGGCCGGTCGTAAGGCACCTCTTCTTCCGCAGAAAACAAGACGATGCGCCCGGTGAAGCCAGCTTCGCGCAAGCCTTCCGCAGCGTAAGCGCCCGCGGCACCACCTCCGATGATGGCATAAGTGGCTTCGTTGCTCACTTCCGGTTTTGCCATTGAGTTTGGGGTACGATCAGAGGTCTCTTCCGGAATGTCCACCCAAATTTCACTGCCACGCAGTTCTACTTTGTAAGCAGGCAGGCCATCAATACCCGGCGCTTCGACGTGTTGCCCGGTTTTTGCATCAAAACAAGCATGATGCCAGGGGCAAACCAGCCGGCTGCCGTTCAGGACGCCATCGGCAAGAGGAGCACCGTAGTGGGTACATTTTGGATAAAGGGCGGAGATTTCGCCATCGACATTAGTCAGCAGGACTTCCTGATCACCAGCCTTGACGACCTTAAGGTCACCGGGCTTTAATTCATCGGCTTTGAGTACATAATACTGCATGGTAGGGAACGGTTTAAATTACGCTTTTGGAAAGCATAGCCCCCTGCCGATGTTCACTCGTCAGTGCCTTTTAATGTTCGAACATTAGGAATTCGCCGGATTTGGTATTTTCTGAATGGGCGGCCCAACCTTAGTGTCACCACTCAGGCCGGATTGATGCTGCTCCAGCCATTGGTAGGCATCTCTGATGGTAACCGCTAATGGCGTCTGTGGCATTTGCAACTCCGCTACGGCTTTGGCCGGGCTAAAGTATTGCCCATCACAGGAAATACGGGCAATAGGAAGAGATATCATGGGATCGTACCCTAATCTTGGAGCCAGGAGAGAATGCAGCCTCCCGTAGGACAATACCAAAGGAGAAGGGATCCGGAAACGAGGGGGGTTGGCTTCCAGAGTTTGGCCAATCAGCTTAAACAGGTCAGCGTAGGTCAGGTTTTGATGCCCCGCGATGTAGCTTTCGCCCACCCGGCCCATTTTTAGTCCATTACAAGCAGCTGCAGCCACATCTCTGGCATCCACAAAGTTCTTGCCCCCACGGGTGTAAAAAGGCAGTGTCCCCTGAACTACTGCCAGGAGCATTGCACCTGAGCTTGGCTTACTGTCGTAGGGGCCAAACATGAACGTTGGGCAGACCAGCACTGCCGGCAGACCCTGTCCCCGGACCGCTTTCTTCACCATTTGGTGAGCCCGGTATTTCGAGTCTATGTAATCCAGCCCGTACCGATACCCGTCAAAGACTCCGGTTTCGTCCCCGGGATTTTCCAGTGTCCCTTTTGAGAAACTGGCTGCTGAACTGATGAACACCACGCGCCGAACGCCATGCTTCAGGCAGGAGGCTATGATGTGTTGGGTCCCTCTGACATTCACAGCCACCGTAGCTGCTGACCGGGAAGGCCAAACCGAAGTACTGGCCCCGGCGTGTATGACGTAATCGCAGCCCGCTACCGCCCGGTCCACTTCCGGCGCATTCAACAAGTTGCCTTTTGACAATTCTACAGGAAGGCCCTTCAGTACAGGAGATTGGGAAGACGGGAGCTGAAGAACGCGGACCTGATAGCCCTGACGGAGCGCCCGGCGTACAATATTTGCGCCAAGCAGTCCGTCCGCTCCGGTAATCAATACTTTCAAGATAACGGGGTTTTGTTTTTTTGATGGCCTAAAGATAGCCATTTCAGAGCACAGAAACGCACGAACACTGACATTCCTCATTGCCCACCTCCCAAAATAGCCTCAACTTTTGCCTGAAGGTATGGAACAACTTCCATATCAAACCAGGGATTCCGGCTCAGCCACCGGTTGTTGAGCGGAGAAGGGTGCGGCAAAGGCAGCACTCCGGGGCCATACTCCCGAAAAGCGCGGACTGTTTCCGTCAGGTTGCGTTTGCGGTTAGCCCCCAAGTAATACTGCTGCGCATATTGGCCGATGTAAAGCGTAAGTGCTATTTCAGGCATCATACGTAACAAAGCCGCATGCCACTGAGGGGCGCATTCCGGGCGGGGCGGCAGGTCACCTGTTTTCGCTTTACCCGGATAGCAAAAGCCCATCGGCAAAATACTAAAGCAGGTTGGGTCGTAGAACGTGGCTTCGTCTACATTCAGCCATTGCCGGAGGCGCACCCCGCTGGGATCGTAATAAGGCAGGCCCTTTTCATGCGCTAACCGCCCCGGAGCCTGGCTGATCAGAGCAATCCGCGCTTCCGGGTGTACGGCAAATATAGCACGGGGAGGCACCGGCAAAGCAGCTTTGCAAATCCGGCATTGACGCACCGAGGCCTGTAGTGCCTGTATCATAAATTCAGGTTTTGGCTTCGCCCGTACTAACATCGGCGGGGGTCATCTTGTTACATTAATGTTGCAGGGTTGAAAAGCACTGCATATTCAAAATCATTACTAACCAACTTAAAGCGACAACCTCATGAAAGAAGATTGGGTAAAAGTATTCGAATCCAGAGAAATTCTGAAAACCAAACTGGTCGAAGATGCATTAAAGCAACAGGGCGTCGAAAGCCATATTCTCGAACGGCCCGACAGTGCCATCCCTTCCCTGGGCGCAGCTACGCTGTATGCACCTCAGGACAAAGCACAAAAGGCACTGGAAATTATCAGGACCATTGATTTTTCAGCTGTAGAAGAAGATTAATCCATATGACAAAAAGCAAAGAGAACTGGAATTCACTCAACTCTGAAGAGGAGCGGGTCATCGTGCATAAAGGTACAGAACGCCCCTTCACCGGAGAATACGACAACCACAAAGCGCCTGGCGTTTATGTTTGCCGACGCTGTGAGGCACCGCTTTACAAATCGGAGGACAAGTTTTCCTCCGGGTGCGGATGGCCTAGCTTCGATGATGAAATACCGGGAGCGGTAAGGCGGGAAACTGATGCCGATGGCCGGCGGACTGAGATCCTCTGCGACAATTGTGGCGGGCACCTCGGGCATGTCTTCATTGGAGAGCGGCTTACGCCAAAAAACACCCGCCACTGTGTGAATTCAATTTCCATGAAGTTTATCCCGCAGGAAGAATGGGACAAGCAACAGCAGTAGCCACCTTTGCCTGTGGCTGCTTTTGGAGCAAAGCGTACTTTTTCAGCAAAGTCCCCGGTGTGGTTGCCACCAGAGTAGGCTACACCGGCGGGCACCGCTCCCACCCAACTTATCAGCAGGTTTGCACCAAAAAGACGGGGCACACGGAAGCGGTGGAAGTGACGTTTGATCCGGACAAGGTGCGCTATGAAGCACTTGTCCGTTTCTTTTTTGAGATACATGACCCCACCATAGACCGGCGTGGGAAGGGTGGGCAATACCGGTCTGCTATTTTTTGCCATACTCCGGAGCAACAGCACATCGCCACTAATCTGAAAGCACAACTACAGGAACGGGGGTACGCCGTTAAAACTGAAATCGAAAGCGCTTCTGTATTTTGGGAAGCCGAAGACCGGCATCAGCAGTACTGCGAAAACCGGGGCATCCAACCCAGGTCTTTTCGGGTAAACCGGTGGGCAGAGCAATAAGGCTTTATAGCCAATTTCGCCTCCGGAAATAGTAAATTAGAGCACCACTGATCATTATCATCAGGCCCCATAGGTAGTAATAGCCATATTCCCAGCTCAGTTCTGGCATGTGTTGGAAGTTCATCCCGTAAATGCCTGCCAGGAAAGTCAGTGGAATGAAAATTGTTGAAATGATGGTCAGCACCTGCATGATGCTGTTCATTTTGAAGCTGATCTCGCTGAGGTAAAGATCATATAAGCCATTCATCATATCGCGGACCGTGTCGATGTTCTCCATGACTTGCACGACGTGATCGTAAAGGTCACGGACAAAGACGTCTGTCCCTTCTGACATGAGCGGGCTGTCGACCCGTGAAAAAGCACCGATGGCGTCCCGCAAAGGGGCGATAGCCTTCCGGAGGGTTATGGTTTGCAGGCGGAGGTTGTGAATCTTCCCTTTACTGTCCCGGTTGGCTTTTGAGAGGATCTCCTCCTCCAGGTCATCCAATATGAGGTCGATGCGGTCCAGCAGCAGATAATACTGGTCCACGATATTGTCAGCCAGCGCATAAGCCAGGTAATCCGCTTTACGCTTTCTGATTTTTGCACGCCCGGAATGGATACGTTCCCGGACACCTGGGAAAAGATCTGTTTCATTTTCCTGAAAGGAGAGCACGAAGCCATCGCCCGCAAATATGGCCACCTGTTCGGTCTGTACGCGTTGCGTTTCCTCATCGTAAGACAAGGCTTTCAGGATTAAGAACAAGCCGTTTTCGTAATCTTCAAATTTGGGGCGTTGCTGAGTGTCCAAAATATCTTCCAGCGCCAGTGGGTGGACGCCAAACTGTTGGCCCAGCTGTTCGACGAGGGCTACATCGTGCAATCCGCGCACGTCGTACCACTTGACCATTGCCTGTCCATCAGAATCCGGGATCTTACCTTCCGCTTTTTGCTCCGTCACCTCGCCATCTATGCTGTATTCCACCAGCATTACCTGCGCCTCTTCCAGCTTTTTTTGACCGGTGAAGATCAGGCTACCGGGTGCCAATCCGGTATTTTGCCGCTTTTTTTTCCGGGGCTTTAGCTTAAGCGCTGCCTTTGTACTAATTTTGGGTAAACTCATGGTGGTAAAATAGCTGAATTCTGCAAAAATGCAATCCACCAGCCCAATAATCGCCAGCTCAACCCATATTGATCTAACAAAACACAGAAAATGAGTGCAACAATCAGTCCCCCTGCATTGCCTGTCGAACAATTTGAAACCACTGCCAACCTTACAGGCACGATCGTGTTAGACGGTCGGGAGAAAAGTTTGTTTAGTGCTGGCTTTATTCCTGGTTCTGTATTTATTGGACTGGAAGGCAATTTTACGTATTGGGCAAAACACGTGCTGCCTGATCCATCGACTAAGCTCTTGCTTGTTGTGCCGGAAGGGCAGGTAGAGCAGGCTGTAAAATTGCTCCGGGAAGCCGGTTTCACCAATATACAAGGCTACCTGAAAGGCGGTTTTGAAGCCTGGCGTGTAGCCGGCAAACCAATTGATGAAGTCCCGACGCTTGATGTAGCCCGGTTTGCTGCCGACTTCAAAGGCGGGAAAGTAACTCATGTGCTGGACGTACGCCGTCCTGATGAATTCGGGGAAAGGCATATTTCGGGAGCGCAATTACTCCCACTGGAAGTTTTGCGCGACCGTATTCAGGAAGCGGACCCGGCCAAAGCCTATCACCTGCACTGCCGCAGCGGCTACCGTTCCACTATTGCCGCCTCCATGCTCAAAGCCAGGGGTAGTGCGCCAGTAGTCAATTTGCACGGTATGATTGACGAGGTCTTTGAAGCAGGCGTGCCGTCAGAATAAATTATACACAGACGCTATTTTGAAGCAGTTTATACCTATCCTGGACTGGCTGCCCAGGTACAAACGCAGCTATCTGAAAGGGGATATTCAATCCGGGCTTACCGTAGCCATTATGCTCGTGCCTCAGGGCATGGCCTATGGGCTGTTGGCCGGGCTGCCACCAATTTACGGGCTTTATGCGAGTTTGTTCTCCCTGGTCCTCTATGCTATTTTTGGTACTTCGCGTGAGTTATCCGTCGGGCCGGCTGCTATTGTTTCCATGCTGGTTGCAGCGGGTATTTTCAGCCTTGGAGAAGACTTGAGTACAGCAGAGATGGTCAGCATAGCCGTCTCCATAGCGCTTCTGGCAGGCATACTGCAATTTTTGCTGGGCGTTTTTCGGCTGGGGGTACTGGTCAACTTTCTTTCGCACCCGGTAATTGCAGGCTTTGCCTCTGCAGCTGCCTTTATTATTGCCTTTAGCCAATTGAAGCACCTTTTGGGCATTCCGCTACAGCGGAGCAACAATATTTTCGTACTGGCCGGAGATGCGATTGAGCACATTGGCCAACTGCACTGGATTACGCTCGGTATTAGCGTGGTAAGTATCATCATCATCCAGGGGCTAAAGCGCATCAGTAAGGCCATTCCCACCGCCCTGATTGTTGTGCTTTTTGGCACCCTGGCGGTGGTTGGATTTGACCTCGATCAGCAGGGTGTTGCGGTTATTGGTAAAGTGCCGGAGGGGCTGCCTCCTTTTGCCTGGCCGGATTTATCAGCAGACCGCATCCTGAGCATCTGGCCTATTGCGGTGACCATTTGCATCATCAGTTTTATCGAATCGGTGGCTATTGCCAAAACCATGGGCAGGCAGCAGAGCAGCCCACACATTGATCCCAATCAGGAGCTGATTGCACTGGGCATTACGAAGATTGGAGGTGCTTTTTTCCAGGCTTTTCCAACCTCAGGGAGTTTTTCCCGCTCAGCTATCCATGTGGACTCCGGTGCCAAAACGGGGATTTCGTCCCTGATCAGTGCCTTAATTATCGTACTGACGCTGCTGTTTTTTACCGAGTGGTTTTATTATTTGCCCAAAGCCGTATTGGCAGCGATTATCATTTCTGCGGTGATCAATCTGGTAGACTATAAGGAAGCCCGTCACCTTTGGTCGGCTGACCGGAGGGATTTCTGGACCATGCTGACCACTTTTGTGGCTACCCTGCTACTGGGTATTCAGAATGGGGTGCTGATGGGCGTACTGCTTTCCCTTGCCATTATGGTTTACCGCAATTCCCGGCCCCACATCGCGGTGCTCGGGCAGTTACCCAATTCCCGACGTTACCGCAGCATCAGCCGGTTTTCCAATGCGCAACAGCATGAAGAGGTACTCATTGTGCGGTTTGATGCGCAGCTGTACTTTGGCAATGCCGATTATTTCAGGGATGAGATCGAGCGGCTCGTCGCCCGGGAAGGGAGAGCGCTTCAACTTTTCATACTTGATGCTTCGAGCATTCATGATATCGATACCACAGGAGCAGAGTCGCTAGGTGAAGTCATTGAGATCCTGCAAGGCCGGAACATTCGCTTTTTCATCTCAGGCGCAGTGGGCCCGGCAAGGGATGCCCTCTCCCGCCACGGACTAATGCAGGTGATTGGCGAGCGCAATCAGTTCATCCAAATCCATGATGCGGTGGAGTATTACCACACCGCTGCTGACGCTGCGGATAGTAGTTGGACGCCAGATGCGTTGCAAACCAATGAACCCAAAAAGAAAAAGCGGAAATAACTTACATTTACCTAAAAAGAAACATGGCCAGACCACTACTCCTTTTCGCGCTGTTGGCCGTGCTGTCAGGCACGCTATCCGCTCAGTTAACGACTTATTACCCTGCTAAGGTATGGCTCAAAAACGGAGACCGCCTTACCGGCGAAATCGAAAAGCCGGACTGGGAGAAAGGCACCGAACGCCTGCTCTACCGCAGCAGCTCCGACCCCGAACCTCAGTTTCTCAACACGGCTGACATCAACAAGGTCGTACTTACGGAAGATAAGCTAGAACGCCGCTACCTGAGCCGGTCCGTCCAAAGACTTTACCTCCCCGATACCATGCCGGTGGGCGACACCTTGCTGTATGTGCAGGACACTCTGCTCCTGCAGGCGGTGGTGGAAGGCACACTTGGCTTTTATTACCATGAAACACCGGGTGGCCGGCCGTACTATTTTTTGGAAAAGGATGAGGTCTTTACCCAACTTGTGGAGCATAATTATCAACGGGTCGGGAGCGGGCGCCGTATCCGGATGAAGCACGACCGGTGGAAAGAGCAGCTCCAAACGGCGATGTCAGACTGCCGGCCGGCCCGGACGAAAATTGACAATATCAATTTTGCTGATGAGACCATAAAGCGCTTATTCGTTCAGTACAACGAGTGCGGGGGTCGTAAACGGCTCGATTATGAACTGGAATATAAAAAAATGACCCTCCGCCCGGGAGTGCTTCTGGGTAGCGCCTTCACCCGCCTCAGTACCCGCGACCGCATTTTCCGGGACGTGGGCACCGGAGGCTTCACGCCCAGAATTGGGGGCAGCCTGCTCATCCTCCCCTTCCGCGGAGACGGGCGGTCGGGCTTCCTGATCGAAGCGCTTTATGCTCCGTTCCGGACTACAGACGACTTCGATAACTTTGAAGCGGATGTGGACTACCTGCAACTGAATTTAGGTGTGCGCAACAGTGGTATTGCGACGGTATTCGGGAGTATCTTCGCCGGCTTCAGCATTTCCCGGCAAATCGGCACCCCGGTTCGGCTCAACCTCACAGAACGTGTACTGCAGCCCACACAGATTGGAATGTTCGGAGGATTTAGCGTAAGCGGTGAAAAGGTGGAAGTGAGCCTGTGCTACGAGCTGGACGATATTGGCTTATTCTCGCCCAATGCGCCCTTTTTCTACGTTAGCAGCCTTAGCCTTATGACGGGTTACCGCTTTTGATATTCCAGCTCTCCGGCCCTAATAAAAACGGGCAGGTGATTTTCCAGCGGTGGAATCGGGCAGCTGTACCCATCGCTGTAGGCGCACCAGGGATTGTAAGCCTTATTGAAGTCGATGGTGAGCCTGCCCTCCTCGATATCAGCCGTACTAATGTCCATGTAACGGCCGCCCCCGTAGGTCTGCTCGCCATTGGTGGCATCCTTGAAAGGAATGAACAAATGATCGCGGTACTGCGGCATACGGATGAGGCGAAGGCTTTGGTAAACCGCCAATTGCAAAGTGGTATCTTTGAGCCGGAAGGTCGCCGTTCCGTACTTTACATAGGGTTGGGTGGCGCCGCTGTAGGTCGGCATTTCAAAAGGCTCTGCGCCGGTAGCCCGCTCAAATGCTGCGGTGACTTTAAAAGCGGTATCCGGCGGGTAAAAGCGTAATTTTTTCACGCCCTTCCGGTCGAGGGGTGCGCGTTGATCTTCCAGGAACTCTTTTTTATAGTGCTTCCGGTGTTTCCGGATGCTTTTGGCGTAAGCGGCATCCGCCTGCCCCCAACTGCTCAGTGGCAGGAGGAATAAGCAGGCGGATACAGCGAAGAAAAACCTGGCTGTCATCATATTTTAGGCTTCTTTCACTGCGTTGCTACGGACTTTTTCCCAGGCCCAGGAGGTACGCATGATGTCGTTGACGTCCCGCTCCGGCTGCCAGCCCAATTGGTCGGCAGCTTTTTTGTAATTGGCATAAATGGCGACCACATCGCCCGGGCGGCGGGGGCCTACACGGTAGGGCAAGTCTTCGCCCGTTACCGCCATGAAAGAATTCAATGCTTCCAGCACCGTCACGCCCTCACCGATGCCGAGGTTGAAAATTTCCACCGGGCCTTCCTGTTTGCCGGCGATCACATACTGCAAGGCTTTGGTGTGGGCATTTGCCAGATCCATTACATGGATGTAGTCGCGAATGCAGCTGCCGTCCCGGGTATCGTAATCGTCGCCGAAGACCACCAGTTCCTTACGCTTGCCGATAGCCGCTTCGGTAATAACGGGGACAAGGTTGGAAGCAGGTGTGGTGGGGGATTCTCCGATTTTAGCGCTTTCGTGCGCACCCGCCGGATTGAAGTAGCGCAGCAGGATATTGTTGTGGTTAGGATGGCGGCGGGAGAAGTCCTGAATGATGTGCTCCCCCATTTGCTTGGTACGGGCATAGGGAGATTCGGCTTCTTCCAAAGGCGTATTTTCGGTTACCGGCAGCTCGGAAGCGTTGCCGTAGACCGAACAGGAAGAAGAGAAGATGATGTTGGGCACCTCGTAACGTACCATACAGTCGAGGACGTTGATAAGGCTATTGAGGTTGTTGCGGAAGTAGCGGATGGGCTGTTCCACCGACTCCCCTACGTGCTTCAGGGCGGCGAAGTGGATGACGCCCACCAAATCGCTGTGCTCCCTGAACATCGCTTCTGTGGCTTCAAGATCGCAGAGATCGATAGCGTAGTTTTTTACGCGGCGCCCGGTGATGGTTTCGATCCCGTCAAGGACTTCTTCACTGGAGTTGCTGAGGTTGTCTGCTGAAATGACATCAAACCCATTATCAATAAGGTCAACAATGGTGTGGCTGCCGATATAGCCGCAACCGCCGGTCACTAAGATTTTGTGCATGGGGCAAGTGGTTTAACAGGTGGATAATTCAATGACAAAGAATGGAAGCCCTTTGGTGGCTGCCGGTTTTCGACCTACCTTTGTGCCCTGAAGGATGGGCGGTGCCCCGTTCAGGAATAATCAGGCAGGGTTGGCTTAGTCTTGTCCTTGCCATCCAAAGGTAAGCGAAAATAACAATGGATAAAAAAGAACTTGCACAGGAAGTTGTACAAATCGCCCGTCATGCCGGGGCGGCCATCATGGCCATTTACAGTAAAAAAGACCTTGGCGTAGAGCTGAAAGCGGACGAATCCCCTTTGACACTGGCAGATCAGGCGGCCAATGAAGTCATCTGCCGGGCGTTGGAAAAGCTGTCTGTGCAGTACCCCATTATTTCGGAAGAAAACAAGGCGGTACCCTATGAGACCCGTAAAAATTATGATTACCACTGGCTGGTGGACCCTCTGGACGGGACCAAGGAGTTTATCAAGCGCAATGGGGAATTCACCGTTAACATCGCGCTCATTCATGCGGGCAAACCAGTAATGGGCGTGGTTTATGTGCCTTGCTTTGACGAAACCTACTGGGGAGCAGAGGGCGTTGGTGCCTTTCTGGAAGCGAACGGGAAAACGACCAGGCTCGAAGTGCCAGCCTTCAAACTGGCTGATGAGGGGTTGAATGTAGTCTGCTCCCGGTCTCATCTCAATGACGACACCCAAGCCTTTGTAGATAAGCTGAAGAATCCGTCCCTGGTACCCACAGGCAGTTCTCTGAAGTTTCTGATTATTGCCAAAGGGGAGGCGCACGTCTATCCGCGCCTGGGGCCAACGATGGAATGGGATACGGCTGCGGCACAGGCCGTACTGGAGCAAGCTGGTGGTTCGGTCATCGATGAAGAAACGAAGCAGCCCCTGCGCTACAATAAGGAGAATCTGCTCAATCCGTACTTTATTGCCTACGGTGGATTACAGCAGTAAGCGACCCAACCACTGGAAAACCCAAGACTGTCTATAGAGACAAATAAAGGTTCATGCCCATTGATTTCAAGGCACTAAAGCAAGGTCCGTTCCCTCAGCCGGTCCACCATCAGTGGCTGGGCATGGCCTGTCTCATTGCAATGATGGTGGGTATGATGACTTCGGCAGAGGCACTGATCAGCATTGCCTTTATTGCGCTGGTTTGCAATGCTGTACTCAACCGGCAGCTTCCGCAGTTGTGGAAACAATTCATCCGGCACCCGGCCCTACTGGGGATTACCGGTATTTTTCTGGTGTATGCGCTATCCGGGCTTTATTCTGAAAATACGGCTTACTTGTTCCGCAGGCTGCGCACTTCTTTGCCTTTGTTGCTGCTGCCCTTTGCTATTTTATCAATTCCGCGGCTGGAGCGCAGGTCTTATTATAGCTTGCTGTACCTGTTTTTCCTGCTTACCCTGGCTGCCTGTCTGGCAGTTGTGTACAATTACCTGACCGACTATGCTGCTATCACAGCTCTCTACAAAAAAGGACAGGTGATGCCAACGCCTATGCGGCATATCCGGTTTAGCCTCACGGTGGTACTTGCCGTAGCAGGGGGTTTTTACTTATCTGCCCGTCGTTTTTGGTGGTGGCATCCGGCAGAGCGCTACCTGTTGACTGGCGGCAGTCTGTTTATGATTGCCTTTCTGCACCTGTTGGCTGTAAGAAGCGGCCTGCTGGCACTCTACCTGCTGGCTGTATTTGCCCTCGTACGGCTTATTGTAATACAGAGGCAGTTTTGGCTTGGAGCCAGTGTATTGGTGACCGCAGCAGGCCTGGCCTACGCTGCTTTTCAATATGTCCCGACGCTGCAAAACAAGGTGAATTATACCCGTTATACCATCCATTTGCTGATTCACGGCGGGGAAATCAAAGAATTGTCTGACTCTCAGCGCCTTGGCTCTATAAATGCCGGGCTGTCTATGGCCAGGGCTCATCCATGGATTGGGGTAGGGCTGGGCGATATCCGTGAAGCGGCAGAAACTTACTATGAAAAGAACGCTCCGGGCCTGGCCGGCCGGCAGTTACTCCCTCATAATCAATATATTTTTGTACTTGGGGCAACCGGAGCGCTAGGGCTGGTTTATTTTTTGCTGGCCACCTTTTATCCTCTGCTGTACGGGCACGGTTACCGGGATATCTTCTGGACGGCCTTTCATATTGTTGTGCTCCCTTCCTTTATGGTAGAGCATACCCTGGAAACGCAGTTTGGCCTGACGCTTTACCTGCTGTTTGCCCTTATGGGCATCCGGTATATTGATACGCAAAGCCCACGCTGATTATTTGTATTCTTAGCCCGGCAAAGTATATTGCATCCTGCAAACAAAAAACAAAAGATATGATCCGCCTCGAGCACCTCGGAATTGCGGTTAAAAACCTGGAAGAGAGCAATGAGCTCTTTGAAAAAATCCTGGGCCGCCCACTATACAAAGTAGAAGAAGTCGAATCCGAGCATGTCAAAACTGCCTTTTTCAAAATTGGAGAGTCCAAGATAGAGCTACTGGAAGCCACAGCTCCGGAGAGTGCCATTGCCAGGTACGTGGAAAAGCGGGGCGAAGGGATTCACCACGTTGCCTTTGAAGTGGAAGACATCTACGCCGAAATGGAACGACTGAAAGCAGAAGGATTTCGACTGCTCAACGAGGAGCCCAAGCGTGGTGCGGACAACAAGCTCGTCTGCTTTGTCCACCCCAAAAGCGCGAATGGCGTGCTGCTGGAACTTTGCCAGGAAATTAAGGAGTAGCGCCTTTAATCCGGTGCAATAATTTCCATAGCGACATGGGCAGGAGTGGTCCCTATGTTGCCCCCTATATCGTGGGTACGATTAAGACGGTGCACTCCTTTGATGTAGCGTATGGAGCCGGTAAGGGAGCGCAGGACAATACTCTCGGTAGTGACACCTCCGCGCCGGTCGAAGTGTACGCCGTCCAGAAAAGAAGATGGAGTAATGCCGGTGGCTGCAAAGAAGGTATTATTGGACCGGATGAGGGTATCGAGCGTAAGGACTTCCTTTAATTGCACCCCATCCTGCTTAAGCTGCCGCTTCTCCTCCACCCGCTGTGGTGCCCGCATGCACTGCATCCCACCGCCCAGTGCTTTTACAGCGGCAGCGGCGATCACCCCTTCCGGAGTGCCCCCTACGCCCATGAGTACGTCAACACCGGTACCAGGTACTGCTGCCATCAACGCACCAATGACGTCGCCTTCTGCGTGAAGCGTAATGCGCGCGCCGGTCTGCCGGATTTCCTCAATGAGGGACATGTGCCGGGGTTTGTCGAGCACGAAAACGGTAAGGTCTTCCACATTACGGCCCAGAGCTTCAGCTATATTGTAAAGGTTTGAAGAGGGCGACTTGGTAATGTCGATGGCGCTTTTGGCTTCTGCCTCCACCACAATTTTGTTCATGTAAAAACTATTGCCCGGGTCCCACATGCTGCCTTTATCCGCTACGGCTATGGAGGTAATGGAATTTGGCCGCCCTTCTGCCAGCAACGTAGTGCCTTCCACCGGATCGACGGCGACATCGACTTCCGGCCCTTCGCCATTCCCCACTTGCTCTCCATTAAACAACATGGGGGCTTGATCTTTTTCGCCTTCACCTATGATGACCGTCCCCCTCATCTCTACGGTTTTCAGGAAAGTGCGCATAGCATCTACGGCCGCCTGATCGCCCGCATCTTTCTTGCCCATGCCCATGTATCGGGCAGCAGCAATGGCGGCGGCTTCAGTGGCACGGACCAGCTCCATAGCCAGGTTGCGGTCGGCACGCGGTATCATTTGTTCAGACATAGGTTACGCTTTTATTGAGGATAAAGATAGGGAAGTCAGGCGAACGCTACTGTGCGGAATATCACTACAGCGCCAGTAATTCCGGAAATCGGTCTATAAAATAATCCGGGGCCTCCGTTTCAAGCTCTTTTCGGGAACGGTAGCCGTAAGTGACTGCGCAGGTAGGCATACCGGCAGCCTTTGCGGCTTCTATGTCATGGGTGGAGTCGCCCACCATCAGTGCCCGGCCGGCCGGCACCTGTAGTTGCTCCATGATGCGGTGGAGACCTGCCGGATGAGGTTTGAGTGGATAGGCATCCGGATTAGCGCCCTGCACGATGTCCATGAGCGGAGCCATATCCAGGGCTTCCGCAATTCGCCCGGTGAAGTGTTGTAGTTTGTTGCTGTAAATGGCGGTCTTTTTAGGCTTCAGTGCCCGCAGGGTATCTATGACACCGGGATAAGGCTTGGTTTTGGTGACGAAGTGCTCAGCGTAGTACGCGTCGAAGTGCGCTTTTGCGGTGCGCAGGGTGTCGGGATCGTCTGTGCCTGCCGATTCTTTCAGCAAATAGGACAAGCCGCTTCCTAATAAAGGCGGCAAGTCTTCATAGGATAGGGTTGGGCGCCCCAATTGCTGCATAGCGTGGTTCACGGCATCCGCCAAATCGAAGCGGGAGTCCACGAGCGTGCCATCCAGGTCAAAAACGATGAGGTCAATGGTGTCTAAAAAAGCCATGCAGTGGTGTTTTGATGGGCTAAAATACAGGAATTATTGGTGTGCCCCGTTGGCTGCTTTTCAATATTCCGGCCCGTCTGTCATCTTTTCGCCGTTCAGTTATTAAACAAAATTATTTGTTTTAAAAAACAATATCATTTATCTTTGAGCGCCCTCCACGTACTATGAAACGCTATGCAAATCGGGTTTGCCAGCTTTATACTGCTGGCAGCCCCTTGCATGGTCCGAAAACAAAACAAAATGTTTGGACGAGCCATCCTGCACCTGGACCTCGATGCTTTTTTTGCGTCCGTAGAGCAGCTGCACAACAGCGACCTGCAGGGTAAACCCCTAATCATTGGCGGCAGCAGCGGCCGGGGCGTGGTCGCAAGCTGTAGTTATGAAGCGCGGCGCTTTGGTATCCGATCCGGCATGCCTATACGCCATGCACTGCTGCGCTGTCCGGATGCAACTGTACTGCGGGGCGATATGGAAAACTACCTGAAGCATTCCAGGCTGGTCACAGAGATACTGGCAGAGGATGCGCCCGTGCTGGAGAAGGCTTCCATTGATGAGTTCTACCTGGATATTAGCGGTATGGACCGCTACTTTGGCTGTTGGAAATGGTCGCAGGAGCTGCGGCAAAAGGTGATTCGCGAAAGCGGTCTGCCTTTGTCCATTGGCCTATCGGTCAACAAGCTGGTTTCGAAGGTCGGCGCGGGGGAAAGCAAACCTAACGGCGCACAGCTGGTGGAATCGGGACGGGAGCAGCAGTTTTTGGCGCCACTGCCCGTGCGCCGCTTGCCGGCGGTGGGGCAGGTGACCTGCCACCGGCTGAGCCAAATGGGCATACGCACGGTGCAGGCGCTTAGTCAGGTGCCGCCGTTGTTACTACAGCGCGAATTTGGCAAGCCCGGCAAGCAATTATGGGAAAAGGCGCACGGTATTGACCACCGGCCCGTCGTGCCTTATACTGAACGGCAGTCTATCTCCACAGAGCGTACCTTTCAGACCGATACTACGAATGTTGAATTCCTCCGCACCACCCTCAATCAGATGGTAGCTCAGCTGGCTTTCGAGCTCCGGCAGTCCGGGCGGCTGACCGCCTGCATCACCGTGAAGCTGCGGTATACCGATTTCAATACCTTCACCCGGCAGCACCGCCTGCCTTATACAGCTTCCGACAGCACGCTGCTGCATCATGCGCAGAAATTACTGGAACAACTGTATGAGCGTCGTCAACTGGTCCGCCTGTTGGGGGTGCGATTCAGCAAACTCGTGCCCGGCCACCCACAACTAAGCCTTTTTGACGCCTCAGCGGAGGAGCAGCGCCTGCAGGCGGCGATGGATGGAATACGGGAGCGGTTTGGGAAGGGGGCGGTGGAAAGGGGAGTGCGCTAGCAGCCTGTCGGAGATGTGCTGATGCGGCGAGAGCGAGCAAATATTGTTCTGAACAAGGCGCGAAGAAGGAACATAGCCTGAGCTACGTGACTGATGAGCAACGAAGTGCAGAATAATATTTGCCGTTCGCAGACCATTGAGCGCCTCTCCGACAGGCTGCTAGTGGTCTCTATTGAGACGGGGAGAATGGCAAGCGTAGTTGCCCATCGCCACCGCTTCGCAGCACCAATGCCCTACCGCACCGTCACCGGTAACGTCTGCACCTGTCCCTCACCCTGTATACGAAGGTAATACATGCCCGCTGCCCACTCCGTCACATCCACTTCAAACGAAGCCGGAGTTTGTTTCAGATCACGGCTGAAAATTTGCTGGCCGTTTACTCCGAAGGCATTCAGGGTAACAGGCCGGCCCTGCCATGCTCCGAAGTCAATCCGGAGCCAGTCTGCTGCCGGGGACGGAAAGGCATTGGCGAAAGCTACGGTTGCAAAGCCGTCGGCGCTGACTACCACTACGGATATCTCGGTACAGCTTATATCGCTGCCTGCACTGTTCATGGCGGTCAGGCAGACGTTGTAGGTGTTATTTGCCGTGTAGGTGTGGGTTGGGTTTTGCAGGGTGCTGCTATTGCCATCACTAAAATCCCAGAACCACTCAGTGGGGTTATTGGCGGAAGCATCGGTGAACACAAGCGTACCTTCTCCCTGGTCTTCAAAAGTAAAACTAGCGGTGGGTGGCAGTATGACCACAACTTCCTGGCAACTAATATCACTGCCTCCCAGATTAGTGGCAGTCAGGCAAACGGTATAGGTGCCGGGGGCGCTGTAGGTATGCAGTGGGTTTTGCTCCGTACCCGCGTTGCCATCGCCAAAGTCCCAGGACCAGCTGAGGGGCATATTGGTGGAAGCATCGGTAAACTGTACCTGCCCATCGCTGAGCAGCTCCGCAGAAAAATCAGCGACCGGGGGTTGGTCACTTGGATTAATAGCGGCAAGGTAAGTGGCAGAGATGGGGTTGCCATCCACGTCAAAGTCGACGCTGCATACGGTGCCTACCCCATCAGCACCCCACCATTCGTAGGAGACAGTCGTGTTTTCAATTACATCGATCAGGATAAAACTGCCGAAGATTTTCACGTAAATAGAGTCGGCTGTAGTAATGACACTACGTTGTCTCAGCACTTCAAAGGTACCCGCAGGAACCGTAATTTCACCAAAGGCATCCACCTCAGCTTCCACGGTGCCCCCGCCAATCAGGCGGACGGAGTCAGCGCCAAAAGTTCCTCCATCAATTTCCAGCCGATAGCTGAATTCATCTTCGAATACCGCTCCGTAAGTAGCAGGCAGGGGAAGCAATTGCTGTTGATTTTCGAAAGCTACCGTAAAAATAGTGCCGTCCGGGCCGGGTGCTGACCCTCCTGCGGCAAATAAGGCATCAGAGGTGACCTCGGCAAAGCTGTACAGCTCATTGCTGCCTTCAAAGGCGAAAGTGGCTGTGGGAAAAAGATCAGCAGCCGGTGTTTCGGAAGGCATGACGACTGTATTGGTGAATACTTCATCGGCATCAAAATTGAGGAACGACCAGGTTTGAGCATCAGCGCTGGCCGGGCCTACATCAACGCTTGTCAAGAGGGTATCCACGGCATTGGCGTAAACTTCACCAAAGTCGGGTATATCATCGGCAGTGAGGGTTATCTGCGCCGTAGCACCAATAGAAAGGAGGCCAAAGAAAAGGAGGAGGATGGAGCTCTTGAGTTTCATAGTTCAGTTTTTGGTAATTTGTTCCAATATTTTGGAGCGTTGGTACCGATGCAATACAGGATCGAAACGAACGGAAGCCCCAAAATTACATTTAATTACCTTCAAATTCAATTTGCCGATGATGCCACGCTACCTGATCCCCCTCTATTGGACCCTTGCTCTGACAGAACTCTACGGGGAGTATACGCTTACCGAACCGGTTATTTTGGCTGTGAAACCGCTTTTGCTGACGGTTTTGTCGCTTTGGTTTTACCTGGAATGCCGGCCAATGGGCAGTCGATTCAGTGGGTTGGTACTGGCCGGGCTGATCTTTTCCATAGGTGGGGATACCCTACTGATGTTTGTGGAGTACGGGCCCCGGGCTGAGCAGTTTTTCCTGTTTGGGCTGGGCAGCTTTCTCGTCGCCCAGGTATGTTATGCAGTCGCTTTCTGGACTTATCCGGGTGCAAAATCCGGGGACATACGGCAGAAGCCCTGGCTTACCCTGCCATTTCTGTTCTACCTCGTGGGGATATTAGGCATGCTCTGGGCAGGTATACCTGCGGGCATGAAAGTGCCGGTTGCAGTATATGCCACTGCGATTGTCACCATGGGAATGGGTGCCTTTAACCTGAGGGGACGGCTGAGCCGGGAGCACTTTCTGGGGCTGATGGTCGGGGTGCTGCTCTTTGTACTTTCCGACAGCCTGATTGCAGCTAATAAATTCGGGCAGCCGGTGCCTTATGCGCGGGTGCTGATCATGAGTACGTACCTGCTGGGGCAGTATCTCATTGCGCGGAATGCGGCGGCGATCCGCCCGGAAAAGCAGGCAGGTTAGCAGCTTTGAATGATATATACATAGCTTTTGGTACCCTGTAGAGGGCTTCACCGTGCCATTTGCACCTCTGCACATTTATACCGATATTTAACCAATTGATTGATCTGAACACCAAGCTATGAAATTCAAAATCTTAATCTGCCTGCTGCTCACAGCGGGTGCGCTCTCTGCCCAAAATGGACTGGAAGGGCTCTGGACAGGTTCCATTATTGATAAAAGCACTGGGGAAACGCTGCCGGTCGAACTCTACCTTACCCTTGAAAAAGGCTACATCAAAGGGATGTCTTATATCCACGTCACTAAGGATAGCGTGGTGACACAAGAGCTCGTTGGCAAGATGTACCAGGATCGCTCCATTTATATGCGGGAAGTGACCGACAGGGAGTACAGCATCGATAACCTCAACCCTGAGATACTGGAGGGTGGCAAGTATGTCCGTAAATACCAGTTTGAATTCAAGCGGAGCATCTGGGAGTCTTCGCTCAATGGTTTCTGGCAGGAGATTACGCCTACCCCGTTTTCGGTAGAACGGAAGCTGGGGCAAATCAAACTGGAGCGGAAGAAATCGGGCGATTCTTCCAGGGTATAGGAAGCCCCCGCTCTACAGCAAGTAAAACGAGGGCTTTGCTATTCCAATTGAGTTGTGATCCTCTTAATTCAATAATTCGTAGATGCCGGCGATACCTTGCCCGCCACCTACACAGGCGGTCACCATACCGTATTTATTGCCACGGCGGCGCATCTCATTGAAGAGCTGGGTGGAAAGTTTCGCACCGGTACAACCCAGCGGGTGGCCGAGTGCAATGGCCCCTCCGTTTACGTTAACGATATCGGGGTTGAGACCGGCTTCCTGAATGACGGCCAGGGCCTGGGCGGCAAAGGCTTCATTGAGCTCAATCAGGTCGATATCGTTGAGCTTTAGCCCGGCGTACTTCAGTGCTTTAGGGATAGCGGCGCAGGGGCCAATGCCCATATACAACGGATCTACACCAGCTACGGAGCAGGAGACCAGACGGGCAATCGGCTCGAGGTTGAGCTTTTTGACCATTTCTTCGCTCATCACCAGGGTGAAAGCCGCACCATCAGAAGTTTGGGAAGCGTTGCCCGCAGTCACCACGCCGCCCTGCGCAAAGACCGGGCGTAACTTGCCAAGTGCTTCGACCGTAGTGGAACGGCGTACGCCTTCATCCATGCCTACGGTGTGCTCACTGCTCACCCGTTTGCCGTCTTTTACGAATACATCTTCCACTTTTACCGGCACAATTTCATCATTGAATTTCCCGCCGTCGATGGCTTCAGCCGCCTTGACGTGTGAGCGGTAGGCGAATTCATCGGATTGGTCCCGGCTGATGTTATACTTATTGGCTACGGCCTCGGCCGTCAGGCCCATACTCGCCAGGTAGTTGGGCGTGGAGGAAGCGACCTTGTAGCTGGGTGCGAGCTTGTAGCCCGTCATTGGTATGGAGCTCATGCTTTCGGTACCGCCGGCAACGTAAATTTCGCCCATGCCTGCGCGGATTTTGGCAACCGCAATGGAGATGGTCTCCAGGCCGGAAGCACAGTAGCGGTTGACGGTCACGCCGGGGACTTCCTTGCCCAGGGCGCGCATGGAAATCTGCCGCCCGATCTGCAGTCCCTGCTCGCCCTCTGGGTTTGCGCAGCCAACGATGACGTCATCGACCAGCTTGGGGTCAAGCTCCGGAGTTTGTTCCAAAAGATGGGTAATGATATCCACCGCCAGGTCATCCGAGCGGTAGTTTTTGAAGCCACCCTTTTTGGCTTTGCCTACAGCGGAACGGTAGGCTTTTACGATATATGCATCCATGATAATTTCTATTTTATGAATCCAGATTGAGCAGGCTTTTAAAAGCCCATAACCGGATTACTTTGACTTTAGGAAATTTAAGCGATCAAGAATATCGAAATCGGTACGCCAGAAACAGTTAGCTATCCAACTGCTGCTTCATTCAGCTATTCATCCAGCGTTTCATCAGAAATTCCACGTTCTGCTGCAGCCTCATCCAGTTTACTTTGAAAACGTTCCATGAAAAAGGTTGCTAGCATATGGCGTACTTCCTTCAACTCCGCTTCTGATGGCTCAAAGGAGTATAGCTTTAATAGCTCCAATTGAAGTGAGGTGAATTTCTGACTACTTTCGATTTCCATAACAGACTTGATTTTATGATAAAACTGGATTTGAAAGCCCCTAGTTCCTCAGCGGCTTATTCGTCTGCAGCATGTGCTGAATGCGCTCCAGAGTCTTCTGCTCACCGCAGAGGCTCAGGAAGGCTTCCCGCTCAATATCGAGGAGGTACTGCTCTGACACCTGTTGCTGCCCGGTGAGGTCGCCACCGCAAAGCACCCAGGCTACCTTGTGGGCAATCTTGATGTCATGCTCGGAGGCGTAGCGCCCGAGGCGTAGCTCGTTGGCTGCAGCGTAGAGGGCGGCGAGACCCGTACGGCCCAGCACCGTGATGTCCTCGCGCTGTATAGGCTTGGTGTAGCCTTCCGCAAGTTCCAGTACTTTCGCTTTCGCCTGAGCGATGTTGCGGTCGGTATTGAGTACGATGTGGTCCTTCTCCGGCAGCAGGTAGCCATAATCGTAGGCTTGGTGGGCAGAAGTCGCCACATTGGCCAGCGCGATGGTCTTGAACTGCTCGATGAGGGTTGGGATTTGCACGTCGCCTTCAAAGAAACGGTCGGAAGCACGCAGGGCAAATTCCTTAGTGCCACCACCACCGGGGATGAGGCCTACGCCCACTTCCACCAGGCCGATGTAAGATTCCGCAGCAGCCAGGGTGGCATCACAGTGCATGATGGTTTCGCAACCTCCGCCAAAGACATAGCCCTGTGTGGCAGCTACTACAGGCACGGAGGAGTACCGGCAGCGCATCGTAGTCTGCTGGAAGAGGTTGACGGCCATGTTTAGTTCGTCGAACTCCTGCTGATAGGCCAGCATGGCGATCATCATCAGGTTGGCGCCTACGGAGAAATGCTGGGCGTTGTTGCCAATGACCAGGCCTTTCCAGTCACCTTCTTCGGCAATTTGGATGGCTTCGTTCATGCCGCGGAGTACGCCCTCCCCTATGGAGTTGTGGGGGCTGACGAATTCCAGGCAAAGAACGCCGTCGCCGATGTCGTGCAGGACGACTTCGTTGTTTTTCATCACCGGTGCGCGGTCGCGGTAGTTGTCGAGGATGATAAATTCCTCAGCGCCCGGCACGACTTTGTACCCCTTGGATTCGAGGTCATAGTATTTCTTAACGCCACCTTCACGCTTGTAGAACTGCATATGGCCGGCAGCGACCATGTCCTTCACCCAGGGCGCAATTTTTTCTCCCTGCTCTTCCGCCAGTTGGATACCTTTCTCAATGCCAATGATGTCCCAGTATTCGAATGGGCCAACGTTCCAGGCATAGCCGGCTTTCATAGCATCATCGATGCTGTAGAGGTTATCTGAAATCTCCGGAATGCGGTTGGAAACGTAGGCAAAAAGGCCAAGGAGAGATTTGCGCACCAGTTCTCCGCCCTTATCGTCAGCGTCAAACATAGCAGCGATGCGCTTTTCCTGATCATCAATCTGCTTAGCCATTTTCAGGCTGGGCAGGTCCGGCTTCTGGCTGGGCTCGTATTCGAGGGTTTCCAGGTTGAGGGCGAGGATGACGCGGCGGCCATTCTCATCCTTTTCCTTAGTTCTTTTGTAGAAGCCCTGCCCGGTTTTGTTGCCAAGGAATTTATTGTCCAGCAGGAACTGCAGGTATTTTGGGATTTCGAAAGTAGCGGCTTGTTCATCATCGGGGCAGTTTTGCTTCAGGCCGTTGATGACGTTGGCTGCCGTATCGTGGCCCACGAGGTCGCCCAGACGGAAGGTGCCGGTTTTGGGGCGGCCAATGGTCGGACCGGTGAGTTTATCGACTTCTTCAATACGCAGCCCCAGCTCAGTGGTGAGTTGGTAAATCTTTGCCATAGCGTATACCCCCACACGGTTGGCGATGAAGGCAGGCGTGTCTTTGCAGAGGACGGTCTGCTTGCCCAGATAGACATCACCGTAGTGCATAAAGAAATCTACCACTTCGGGGTCCGTTTCCGGGGTGGGGATGATTTCCAGCAGGCGCATGTAGCGGGGCGGGTTGAAGAAGTGGGTGCCGCAGAAGTGCTTTTTGAAATCGTCGCTGCGCCCTTCCAGCATCATGTGTATGGGAATGCCCGAGGTATTGGACGTGATGAGGGAGCCCGGCTTGCGGTGTTGCTCCACCTGATCGAATACCTTTTTCTTAATATCCAGGCGCTCTACGACCACCTCAATGACCCAGTCGCAATCTTTGATCTTAGCGAAATCGTCCTCGAAATTGCCGGTCGTGATCCGGCTGGCGAAATCCTTGTGGTACAGCGCGGCAGGTTTGCTCTTAATGGCGCTCTTCAGGGCGGCGTTGACGATACTGTTTCGGGCAGCCGGGTCTTTCTGCTGATCTTCCGGCAAGTCGCGGGGCACGATATCCAGCATCAATACCTCCAGGCCGATATTGGCAAAATGGCAGGCAATGCCAGAGCCCATAACACCGGAACCCAGTACGGCTACTTTAGTGATTCTTCTGCTCATTGAGTGATGATTGGTTTGATTTGATATTTTTTAAGGGATTGTTTTGAGACAACAACCCGGATACGTTTTAGTGCTCCAATATTAGCGAATTTTCGCTAGAAAGGCAAAATAATCACATCTGAGGCGCCTACATTCTAATAATTTCCATTTGTTTGATAATTTGGCGTACTTGGAAAGCGTTGAGCTTTACATTACAAAAAATGTCCGCTGTACTCCTTGCCGGGGACAGACGCACCCATCAAAACTAAAAACCATATCAGACATCATGCTGCAACACACGCTATTGTTGTTTCAAACTGCTGAGGGCCTCGACCGGGAAGGTGAAGGGGTTGGTACTCAGAGTTTCTTTGACATTATCACTCAGGGTGGCCCACTCGGAATTATCATCGTACTTGTGCTGTTGGTACTTTCGGTGATGGCCATCTACATTTTTGTCGAGCGCTACCTCACCATCAAGCGGGCCGGTAAGATCGATGAGAACTTCATGAATAACATCCGGGCTAACGTACAGTCGGGCAATATCAATGGTGCGAAGGCACTGTGCCAGACAACAGACTCTCCCGTGGCCCGTATGGTAGAAAAAGGCCTGCAGCGCATCGGTAAGCCGCTTCGCGATATCGACGCCGCTATTGAGAACGTGGGCAACCTTGAGATTTTCAAGCTGGAGAAAAACCTCTCTACCCTGGCCAGTATTGCCGGTGCCGCGCCTATGATCGGCTTCTTCGGTACGGTAACGGGTATGATCCTGGCCTTCTACAAAATGGCAACCGAGCAGAACGTAACGCCGGATGTACTGGCGGGCGGTATCTATCAGGCCCTGATCACCACGGCTTTCGGGCTGTTCATTGGTATCCTGGCTTTCGTTGGTTACAACCTTCTGGTGGCCAGCGTAGAGAAAGTCGTCTTTAAAATGGAGCGCACCACAGTAGAGTTTATGGACCTGCTGCAGGAGCCTTCCGCCTAAATTAAAGTACCATGGGACTAAAAAAGCGGAGCAAGGTAAGCGCGGAATTCAGTATGTCATCGCTGACGGACATCATATTTCTGTTGCTGATCTTTTTCATGCTCACCTCCACGCTCGTACGCATTCAGCCCTTTGAGCTACCGAAGTCAGATTCCAAAACGGTAGCTTCAACTTCTATTGTGGTGACGCTGGAAAAGAACGGGCGCACCACTGTAAACAATAATGAGACGGCTGCCCGTAACCTGGAGCGTGCCTTGCGCATGGAAGTCCGAACCTCCGACAACCGCGACAATGCGGCCATTACCATCGTTGCGGAAATAGGCACGCCTTTTGACCGGGTTGTGGAGGTAATGGAAATCGCCAATCGGTTGAAAGTCAATGCGATTATTGCGACGGAGCCTCGATCATAAGCTAAAAAAACGAAAGTATGGGCATTAAAAAACGAAGTAAAGTTTCTGCGGAGTTTAGTATGTCTTCCCTGACGGATATTATTTTTCTGTTGCTGATTTTCTTTATGCTAACTTCTTCTCTTGTGGCGCCCAATGCCCTGAACTTGAAGTTGCCGAGCAGCTCCCGGAGCAGTAGCCCCAGCAGTGGGCAGGTGGAAGATGTGCGCATCAGCCGTTCAGGCAATTACTTTCTGGACAACCGCCGCCGGTCGCTGGGAGATATGGAGAATGAGATCCGGCGTATTTCCAGAAGCAGCAAGCCCAGTATTACCATTTCTCCGGAGAAAGGCACCCCGACTGAGCATGTCGTCGCTATTATGGATTTGGCGATGCGCTACAAAGTCAATGGCGTGCTGGCCACTGAAAAGGATTAGACGTTAAGTTTATGTGAATCCCGGCCTTCGGAAGAGGATTTGTGCAGAAAAGGCGTTAAGTTGAGTATACGCCAATGCTTAAAAGAAAAATACCATGGCAGTAGATACCCGAGTAACCCAGGAAGACGAGCAGAATAAGAAACGTGGCATGATTGTCAGCGTTGCCGTGCACGTCGTACTTTTGATGCTGGCTGTTTTGCCCCTCTTGACCTTCCCGGACCCGCCTCCGGGGCAGGAAGGCATTTTGGTCAACCTTGGCTTACCGGATGTGGGCGAAGGCAGTGAAAACGCCGGCCCGGCTCCGGCGGTAGAGGAAGACCCGGTGGACGTCCCTCAAGAGGAGACCGCTCCTCCCCCACCCGCTGAATCCGAGCCTGAGCCGGAGCCCGAGCGTGAAGTCATCACTGCAGATGACAGTGAAGTAGCCATTCAAAAAGAAAAAGACCGCAAGCGTAAGGAGCAGGAAGCCAGGGAACGCCGGGAGCGCGAGCAGGAAGAAGCCCGCAAACGTGCCGAGGCAGAGGCCCGCCGCAAAGCGGAAGAGGCTCAGCGCCAAAAAGAAGCCGAAGCAGCGAACCTGAAAGAATCTTTGGGCGGGCTGTTTGGTGATGGAGACGGCAAAGGCAATACCGGTACAGCAGGCAATCAGGGTGACCCAAATGGGGACCCGAATTCTGATATTCTGACAGGGATCAGCACGGGCTCAGGTACCGTTGGTGGCGGACTCGGCAGCCGCGGTGTAGCCCGCACCCACAAGCCACAGGATAACTCTCAGGAACAGGGCGTTGTGGTGGTGAAGGTCTGTGTGGACCGGTCCGGGAATGTAATTTCTGCGGATTTCACGCAGCGCGGTTCTACAGCGACCAGTTCCCGCCTCAAAAACCTAGCGATCAGCTCAGCCAAGCGCTGGCAATTCGCGCCCGGCCAGGTGGATAAGCAGTGTGGGACGATTACTTATAATTTTAGGGCGCAGTAAGAGCTGCTTACTTAACAAATACAATGCCCGGAATTCGTTGAATTCCGGGCATTGTATTTGTTAAGCTACACGTTAATTTTATGTCAAGGTGCCCCAAACTCTGTGACGCACTAAGCCCCCCTGCGTTATAAAGAGGTATCATCAAACGACACTTGTTTATGACCAACCGTGAAATCCGTGGTATTGCCGGGCAGTTATGCTTAGTCTTGCTTTCTTTGCTGCCGATGTATGTTTGCGCTATGCAAGACCGTAATGATGCTCCTGAGGAGCAGTATGAACAACAGCTTGAATCTTCCCGCGATGAGCGCGCTTAATGCTGCTTTTACTTCGTACCTTTGCCCCCCTATACTGACGATTAAGTGGTTTGCCACAGCAAACCTACTCAATGTCAGCATTTACGCAGGGAAGTGGCTTGCGCCTGTCCTGACAAGCTACGCTTCGTCACGGGTCGATGTCGCAAATCCAAGATTCCAGACGATGGATGTCTGGACTGTAAGCCCGACATTTATCGTTCCCCGTGCTGGCCGTCAGCGCCAGTAGGTGACCACTTCGTATTGCGTGTAATCCAACTCTTATGGCAAAGCGGACTTACCCTGAAACTTTAGCTTTTCTTTTTGAGCAACTGCCCATGTTCCAGCGGGTGGGGCCCATGGCTTTCAAAAAAGACCTGACCAATATCAGGGCACTTTGTGAAGCCCTGGGGCAACCACATGAGCGACTGCGGGCCATTCACATCGCCGGCACGAACGGAAAGGGGTCTACTGCGCATATGCTGGCATCGGTATTGCAGGCAGCCGGGCTCAAAGTCGGGCTTTATACTTCCCCTCACTACCGCGATTTTCGTGAGCGGATAAAAATTAACGGGGAACTGATGCCCGAAGAGGCAGTGGTGGATTTTGTGGAACAGTATGAAACGCTTTTTCAGACCATTAAGCCTTCCTTTTTTGAAATTACGGTAGCTATGGCATTCGACTATTTTGCGAAGGAGCAGGTCGACTGGGCAGTAGTGGAAGTTGGCATGGGCGGGCGTCTGGACTCTACTAATATCCTGATGCCGGAGCTGTGCGTTATTACGAATATCAGCTATGACCACATGCAATTTCTTGGAGAGACCCTGCCGGAAATTGCCGGGGAAAAGGCAGGCATTATCAAGCCGGGGATACCGGTAGTGATTAGCGAGACGCAGGAGGAGACACAGGAGGTTTTTCTCAAAAAGGCCGCAGAGGAGAGTGCGCCAATCATTTTTGCGGACCAGCATTACGAAGCACGTTTAGTTCAATCCGGATTTGAAGTAAGTCACTACGATATTTATAAGAAGGGTACTCTGCACCTGGAGCAACTGGAACTGAACGCCTACGGCGACTACCAGCGAAAAAACTTACAAGCCGTGCTGCAGGCTATAGAGTGGCTTCACCCCAAACAGCCGGTTTCAGAAACTAACCTTCGGACCGGGCTCCGGGAGCTTCGGACAAGCACCCGCTTCATTGGCAGGTGGCAGGTTTTGGGCAAAGCGCCCCTGATACTTTGCGATAGCGCACATAACGAAGCCGGAATTTCCCTGGCTATGCAGGAGCTCAACCGCTTGTCCTTTGAACGGTTGCATATAGTTTATGGCATGGTCAGTGATAAAGATCCCGAAAAAGTCTTGCGGCTATTACCCAGGGAAGCTACCTATTATTTTGCGCGCCCTGACATACCACGTGGACTGGAAGCGGAGAAATTGGCGCAGGTCGCTCAACGCCTTAGCCTCAAAGGCTTAGTGTACCCGAGCGTGAATGAAGCCCTCGAAGCAGCCCGCAATAAGGCAGGCGCCGACGATTTGATTTATGTAGGCGGCAGCATCTTCGTGGTAGCAGAAGTGGTTTAATCTTCTTCAATCTTTTCGTAACGTACACGTACAGCGTAATCGGTTGTTTCGAGCTTCCCGCGTTTCTTTTCGGCATAAACAGCAGTAAAGATACCACCAAAGAGTAAGATTAAGGACGCGTAAAAGACCCACAGCATAATCACCATCACGGAACTGGCAGCGTCGTAGAGGTCGGTGGTCTGAGACTGTTCTATGTAGAAGCTGATGCCGTAGCGGCCAATGCCGAAAAGAACGGTGGTCAAGAGAGCGCCAACGATTGTATCCCGCCACTTTAAGCGTGCATCGGGCAGGTAGCGGAACAGCAAGGTGAATAACACACTGACTACCACTATAGGCAGAGCGACGGAAGCGACCTTGGTAATGAGCAGGGAAATTTCCGGGATAAAACGCCCGAGGTAGCCGCTCAAAGCATCCAATAGCGTTTCGATGACAAGTGATACCAAGAGAATGAAGCCAATGCTCAACAGCAAGGCAAAAGAAGTCAGCCGGTCGAAGAGCATTTTGAGCAAACCGGCTTTATCTGGCTTAGGCTGTACTCCATACATTCGATTGAGCGCGCGCTGAATCGTCGCAAAAACCGTAGTGGAAGTAAACAGCAACGCTCCTATACTCACTGCGGAGGTGACCCAGCTTCCCTGAAACAGCCCGATCTGATCTAAGGTAGTCGCCAGCTGCGCGGCACTGTCCTGCCCCACAATCTCAGCAATTTCTCCAAAAATGGTCTTCCGGATCGCGTTGCGGTCGTAGAACACCGTTGTGGAGTAAATGATGACCATCAGCATAGGCGGCAGAGAGAAAATGGTGTAATAAGAAAGACTTGCGGCGTAGGTGAAAGCCTCCCTTTCGGCGAAGCGCTGAACTGTTGTCTTGAGGATTTGAAAGTAAAACTGACCCTTTGATTTGAGTTGGTCAATGCTCATGATGATGGCGGTTGTTGTTCTTCTGCCGGTGGTGTGTAATGCTCATTTACCTTTTCCAGCATTTGCTCCAGAAACAACAGCCAGGAAGGTTTATCAGCACTTGCCGCACTTTCTCTGTAAAGCATTGATGCCAATCCTCCGGCTCCCAGCGGGATGAGAATTTTGCGGATGATATTGCTCTTGACGGTTGCCTCTGTGTTTTTGAAACCCGCCCCGATAGCCTGACGCGTCACTTTCATCTCCAGCTTAAGGAGTTCCTTCCGGCGGCGAAGGTCTGAAAGGCTATTAATTTGGCGGTTAGGTTTTTCGTGTTCCATAGGGCTAATCATTTTGGAAGAATACTTTAATAATCCGGCTCAGTATAGGATTGGTAATGAGGATCCTGCGGAAAATCAACAAGAACAAAGTGAGCACCGCATACCCCCCACTTACCGCGAGGAATGCCCTTGGGTAAGACCCCCACTCCTCGCCCCAGTAAATGCCGAGCGCCAGAGAGGCAAACATCAGAATCATGAGAAAGAGCAGAGCGAGCACAAATATGGTGATCGCCAGGGACAGGCTTCGGGAGACCCGCTCTGCCATGTCCAGCTTGAAGTATTCCAGCTGCTGTTGAAAATAAGCTTTGGAGTAACCGTAGACTTCTCCCACGGCCTCAGAAATGGAATCCGTTGGTTTCATATTGCTTTTGTACTAATGAGGTGCAATCGTGTGGACATCCAATTTACAAAAAATGGGCAATTGGAGCGGTCCCATTTGCCCATCCTGATTACTAAGGCTTTGGTCAGCCTGTCATATTAAGGCTTCTCAGCAGGTTTCAGGCTTTAAGAATGTGCAGGAGCACAAAGCAGTAAGTATTGTGGTTCCTGATCGGTGTATTCGTTATCGGCTTCCGTTTTGCTTACTCAGTTCTCTTGCTTTACGCTGTATATTGTCGATAGCGTAGTTGATGCCAGCCTGAAAGTCTTCACTTGCACCTTCTACATTAGATGCAGTACGCTGGAACTGATGCTTTAGCGTATCTCCGGTTTTGCTCAGGTAATCACGGCTTTGCTCGTAAGCCTGATTGAGGTTGGAGGACAGCCGGTTGGTCTGATCATTCAGCTTAGCGGATAATTCTCCTGCCTGGCGATTTAGGTTTTCTGAAATTTGATCAGCCTGCTCTTTAGCGATCTTGCCATATTCGTTGGCTTTATCGGCTGCCTCAGAACGTACTTCGCGTCCTTTGTCACTGTTTAGCCAGTAACCGAGTGCTCCACCGGCGATCAATCCTAATCCTAATGCTATCTTTTCTTTAGTTGACTTTTCCATCTTACAGATTTTTGGTTTGTAATTAGTTTTACTCTTTTCTACATAATAAAAACAACGAAATCCTGGCGTACGTTCACTTTTTATCAACTAAATGAGAAAAAAAAACACATTTTGCGGATTATTTTTTCATTTTTGATTTAATTCGTCTTCTGAAAAGAAATTTTGGTCAATGGAAATAGAAAACCACTTATCCAGGAATATACGGTTTCTTCGCAAGGCACGGCACTGGAGCCAGGAAGAGCTCGCCTATCAGCTGCAAATTAAGCGGAGCAATATTGCCGCATACGAAAGTAAGAATGTGGAGCCCCGTCTGGGTCTTATATTAAGGATGGCTAAACTTTTCGATGTAAATATGGCAGAGCTGATACACACCGATATTGGGCTCAACGGTGGGGTCCGTCAGGCTTTTCAGCAGCCAGAGCCCGATAATACACCGCCACTTTTCTCTGCAGCCCTAAGCGGGCAGATTTCAGCCGAAGCACTTGACAGCTTTGTGGAACAATCACTGAGCGTGCGCAAAATGCTGGAGGGGTTCAAGATATTTTATGAATACAAAAAGGAAGCGGGCACTACTGACCCCAATGCAGGAAGCGCTGTGGATATTGATAATTTTCTTGACCTTATTGGGCACATGATCAAACTCAATGAGTCACTGATCGATCTTTTGCGGCAGAACGACGCAGAGGAGTAGCGCTCCATTCACAAAAAATGATTAAATAAAATCATTTTAATCCTATTTAGTCACTGACCGTGTTTTTCTTTAACCAAAATCCTTGAAAACGCTGGATTTCAGACTTTGGCATGGCTTTTGAACTATTATCTGTGTATTTAATCAACAATAGATCATTAACCAAACTAAATATATGTCAACCTTAGAATTCAGTCAAGCATTTAATGGATTAGAAAGTATTCTGTTCTCTTTTGCGATGAAGCTGACCCGGAACCGGGAAGACGCAAAAGACCTGATGCAGGAAACTGCCATGCGTGCCTACAGGCACCGCGAGAAGTTTACGGTCGGCACAAATTTTAAGAGCTGGTGCTCTACCATCATGCGCAATACCTTTATTAATCAGTACCGCAAGAAAAAATTGCGCCGCAATGTGAATGAGCCGATTGAGAGCTTTTTGTTTGCGGTAGAGAACAAGAATGTCATTCCCAACCGAGGCGAGATGAACATCCGCATGAAAGAGTATAAAACCATCTTCGGCGATATTGGAAAAATTTATAGTGTCCCGTTCCTGATGTTTTACAAGGGCTATGAGTACAAGGAAATTGCCAGCCACCTTGAAATCCCAATTGGCACGGTGAAAAGCCGGATCTTCCTGGCGCGGAAGAAACTCAGAGACCTGATCAAAGAGCGCTACGGCGTCCGTCCGGACCATAATGGTTAATGTTTGACGATGCCCATTTACCGATGAAGACAAAAAACAACCCCAATTAACCCTTGAAAGATCACAATGATGACAAATGGGCATTGCTTCGGCAGTGCCCATTCTTTTTTTATATAAAACCAACATATGAGAACCATAAATTCTATTGTAACCTGCCTGTTAACTACCCTGTTTCTAGCCACCCTAAGCAACTGTGGATACGAAGCCAATGAAGGCGCGACAAACCAAACGGTAGCAGAAGCCGCCGATAGCATTTCCCCACCGGCTGACGAAACTGATGGTGCGGATAATGTCGAAGGCTACCACACGGTACAAATGTCTACGGTTTATAAAGATCTTATGCCGGTACCGGAAGCCGTTATGGAAGGGGAAAACACTTATGCCGCCTACTACCCCGGCGAAGCTGTTTTTGATTTTTCACCAGACCGATATGTTTTCCGATATCTGATTCCTGATAAAAACGTGGATGGAGACCTCCTCAACCAACAGGAAAGGCAGCCCCCGCTTTTCAACACTTCCTGCGCCCGGGCTGAAGTGCCTTTGGAGTGTTCTAATTCCGCTTACCTCGCTTACAACGATGCTCAGGAAACTCCTTTGAACCGGATCGTTTACGCTTACATTACCCTGAATGAAAACGGGGAACTGGAAAGAATAGACCACATCCAACCTGCCAATAATGCCGCCTGTGGCCCATGCAGAGTGAAAGCGCAGGCTTACCTGGAAAATCTGCCTGAGTGGGAACCGGCCTACTTTTTTAATGGTTCAGCGGTAAAGGCGCAGCTGATCCTGCCGGTCAAAATTTAAACCTGGCAAATCAAAGCTCAAAATTCAAGTGGCCCTTCGAAGGATATCCGAAGGGCTCTTTTTTTTAGGACTTGTACTTCCGGTTGAAGTAATTGGAAATGCGGTACCGGGCGTGGTCATATTCATTCAGGAATTTTCCTGCATCACTGTAGACATCGCTGCTCAGCAGTTCGCTAACGGGCTGCAGTGGAGCAATGTGTTCCATGACTACTTTAAGTACAGCAACAAAAGGAAGTGCCAGAATCAACCCGGAGACACCCCAGATCATACCGCCCACGAATAAAAATATGATAGCCGCAAATGGATTGATGCTCACGCTGCTACCCACTACCTTTGGCGTGATAAAGTTGCCCTCCAGCGTTTGAATACTCATATACAGGAGTACGACCGCAGCAGGTTGCCACAGCGTACCCGTTGTAGCCAGTGCATAAACGAAGGGGAACGTGCCGCCCAGCGTGGTCCCTATGTAAGGTATGATCGCCAGGCAGGCCGCCAGAAAGCCCCAGAATGCAGCATAGTTGATGCCAATCAGCCACAACCCAATGCTATTTAATACTCCTAGAATCAAGATCACAGACAACAGCCCGGTCAGGTATTCCTTTAACACCCGCTCCACCTGCTCCATAATCACCATGGCTTCATCCCGCTTAGACCGGCTGAACTGCATAAGGAAAAAATTCTTGAAGGACGTGCGGTAGAGCATGATAAAGAACGTAAAAAGCACCGTCAGTAAAATGCTAATCAGAATATTCGAGCCGGAGCTCAGGCTTTGCCCTAAAATCTGAAGCGGCGCCTCAATGAGCTGGCTAAAATTAGACTTGAGCGACTCTTCAATACTAAAGGTGTCCAGGTTGATATATTGCTCCAAAAATGCAATGACCTGCTCTAAGCCACTCCTCAGCTTCCGCCCAATAGCCGGGATGTCGTTGATCACCGTTGCGAATTGCACAGAAAACAACACGAGCAGCCCGATGAGCGGCAAAAGAGCGATAACCATGGATAAAACAATAGCTAGCGGCATGTAGGAAATATACCGCTCCAGCCACCTTGAGATGGGCAGCAGCAGAAAAGAAAACAAAGCTGCAAACGCAATAGGGGAAAGAATACTCTGACCGATAATGGTGATGTACCCGCCCAGAAAAAGAATGATCAGCAGGGAAGCTAATCGGTGCAGGTTTAGCGTATCGTTTTGCATATAGGTTCTTAGTTAAAGTAGGTGAGTAGGAATAACGAATACTCAAGGTATTCGGAATACCCCAAAATTGCAAAGGGCTCCCAGGGAAGCAACAGTGCAATTATACCTGATTATTTGACAGCGTATGAAACTATCAAACACTTGCAGCTCAATCCACCAGAAATGAATCCCTGAGAGCCCTCTTTTTTCTTAAATTAAAACCGTGCCTGTTTTAAGCGCTCGCACGCTCTTTGACGCGCACCTTGTCCAAAAATTCGACAAGGTCCATATCGGCGTAGATTCCGTAAGAAGAAACGATTATACCTTTATCCCCGCTATGGGTCTCAACAGCAAATAATATTGATAAATCGCTTGGGTTGGACATACCTTCGAACCTGTGATATTCAACAATTGACATATCGCCAGATTTGTACTTTTTCTTATTGCTCAGATTGCGCATCCACTTCTTATCTTCTAATTTAAAGTCGTCTTTGAAGCCTCGCTTCCTTAGTGCCTGTGTGGCATGCGCCACCGAAGTGTATTGATTGAGTTTCATTACATATGCATTTCTGTTTAATCAGGATATTATAATTGAAGACAGATAAAGGAAAAGGTACTGCCTATGCAAACAAAAGTGAACCTGACTCAAAATGTATCTTGTTTGTGGTTATAGTTAAGTATTACCGGGGGCGGTGACCTCCGGCAATACTTGTCCTTCAGGTTAGGCTGTGACGTTAGCTTCTTTCTTAGCTTTCCAGGCATCAAGCATCCAACTGGATTTCTCAATGTCGGCCAGGAAACCGCCAATCATGTCAATCGTACCTTCATCTTCCACCTTGTCGGCACTACGGATAATCCCGCGCATGTTATCAATGATGATTCGATGGTTCTCCAGTATCGTTTCGACCATTTCAAATTCATCTTCGAGAATATCCGATTCCTTCACCGCAGCACGGTCGAGATAGGATGACAACTTACTGACGGGGCGCAGGCGCAAGGTCACTACACGCTCTGCAATCTCATCGATTTTCTCCCGGGCATCGTCATACAGTTCTTCAAATTTCTCATGCAAGTCAAAAAAGTTCTCACCATCCACATTCCAGTGGAAATTCCGCAGGTTCTGATAGTAGATATGGTAATTGGCCAGCAGATCATTCAAGCGGTCTACTGTTTTCGCTACTTCTTTGCGGTCTAATCCTAAGTAATTCATATTCAGTTGTTTCGAATTTCATCTTCGCCTATAGAACGACTTCAGGCCATTCATGTTCGAAACAAACTGTGCCTGATTACTTATCGATAAAGTCCTTTCGGTTAATACCGAACTTGCGCATTTTGGAAGCTAGCGTCCGGGAATTCAGGTCCAGCAGCGTCGCAGCACCTTTAGGCCCGCTAATGCGCCAATTGCAGCGGCGCAAGGCTTCTATAATGTAATCCCTTTGCATTTCTTCGAAAGACTTAAAGACCCGGGAATGGTTTTTCTTATCTACGGCCTGACTGGAGGATTTATGGTAGGCATCGGCAAGCAAAAGAGACTTGCCTTTAGAAATAATGACCGCCCGTTCAATCATGTTTTCCAGTTCCCTGATATTCCCCGGAAACTCATAGCGCATCAACTCATCCAGGTCAGATTGGCTGATGTGTTCAATTTCTTTACCCTGCTTGCCAGCAAACTTTTTGACAAAATGCCGGACCAGCAACGGAATATCTTCTCTCCTTTCCCGCAAAGGCAGGTTCTGAATGGGAAAAACATTGAGCCTGTAGTAGAGGTCTTCCCGAAAGGCGCCTTCATTGACCAGGTCCACCAGGTTTCGATTGGTAGCAGCTACCACGCGGACGTCTGTGCTCAAGGTAGTGGTGCCGCCTACACGCTCGAACTCGCCCTCCTGCAGGACCCGAAGGAACTTAGATTGAAGCCCCAGTGGCAGCTCACCGACCTCATCCAGAAAGATGGTCCCCCCGTCTGCCAGTTCAAAACGCCCTTTTTTGCGCTGATAAGCGTTTGTAAACGCGCCTTTTTCATGGCCAAACAGCTCACTTTCGATCAAATTCGCCGGCAGTGCCGCACAATTGACTTTGATCATCGGCTCGTCCTTGCGCTTGCTCAAAGCATGAATTGACCGGGCCAGCAGTTCTTTGCCGGTACCCGTTTCTCCGATAATCAAAACAGTAGCTTCCGTAGCTGCCACCTGCTCTACCTGATGCAAAACCGTTTTATAGGCTTTGCTCTCGCTTATGATATTTTCGAAGTTGTAATTAACCTTGATTTCTTCCTTAAGCAGGGTGTTTTCTGTCTGCAGCCGGTCGGAGAGCTCCTGCACCTTATCCAGGGCAGCAGCCAGTTCTCTGTTTTTAGCCTTTCTGGCAGAGATGTCTCTCAGGAATGCGCAGGCGTAGTCTTTGCCTTCAAAGCTGATAAAGTTGATATAAACGTCTACGGGCAGCCACTGCCCATTTGCCTTGCGCACTTCTGTTTCTTTATAAATTACCTGGTGTGCGCCTGATGCTTTCCATAAATCCTGAAAAGCCAGCTCGGCACTTCTTGGGAAAAGCTCGTCCCAAAGCTCAAAGGCTTCATAGCCGAGGCTTTTATATGCTGTTTGGTTGACAAATTTGAGAGCGCCCGTGTCGTCCACCCAGAAGATCATATCTACCGCTTCGTCCAGTGTGAACAGGGAAAGGCGGAGACGTTCATCCCGGGCTTTTTTGCGGCGCCAGTCTTTGGCAAAAACGCAGTTGATTTCTTTGTCTTTGTACCGGATGAGGTTCATGGAACAATACACAGGGATAACCGTCCCGTCCTTTGCTTTAAGCTCCCCTTCCCAATCCAGTACCCGGTGTTCCCGCAGCGCAGCCCAGGATTCAGCTCTGTTTTCAACGGAGAAGTTATGTACCAGTTTGTCCACCTTCATTGCTTTGAGCTCCGTATTGGTGTAGCCCAGCTTTTCACGGGTTGCCAGGTTACCGTATAGAAATGAGCCATCTGCGGTTTCCCAGAAAATCATTTCCCGGGCGTGGTCCAATGTGTATTGGGTGAGCTCCAGGCCTTCCTGCCCGGACTTCAGCTCTGTAATGTCCTGTAAAGCTCCATATAATTTAATGGTTTGGAACTCAGACTTCTCCGGGACAATGGTCACCGACATTTTGCTGTAGTGGCCTTCAGGCTGCTGCACTTGCAGATCGAAACGGCAGGGTTCACCTGTCTCAATAGCAGTCCGGATATTGAAGTCAAAGGCTTTGTGGTCTTCTGGCGGAAGCCGGTCTTCCAGTAAGGCTGTCCACTGCTCCTTATCCATGTGCTTATTGGGAATACGCAGCAGGGCATAGACCCCTTCGGTCAGCATGATCCGGTCGGTCACCAGATCCCATTCCCAGCCACCGACCTGACTGACCTCCGTGGTAAGGCGGAGCAGCTTTTTGTACCGGTTGGCGTGAAGCAGGTTTTTGACACTCACCAGGCAAAAAGGCTCTCCATCGTGCTCAATGAGGGACAGCCGCAACTGTACCGGGAACAACATCTCTGAGGCGTTCATGAACTCCGTCTCCATTTCCAGATGCCTGGTTTGCACCAGTTCTTTCCACTTTTTGCGCCACTGAATGAGGCTTAGGTGTGGGTTGATCTCAAAAATCCGTTTGTTGGACAGCAGTTGGGGTTCGTAGCCCAGTTCCTGTGCCACACGGTTGGAGGCCAGATGAATACTGCCGTCCTTGCGAACGATTAGCGTCCCAAAGCCGAAGGATTCCAGGACTTTCTGGTAATTGATCAAATTATTCGAGGCTCTAATTTCAGAACCCCCCGTTATGGAGAGCGAACGGCTCATCATTGTCAGGTTTGTCTGTTTCCAGTATGAGTGTTTATTACCCACAGACATCTTCCTTCCACACTCAGGCAATACAGGCTGCAAAGCCCTTGCTCCAAAGTGATGCAGGAACGGCGCTGTTGGTACTTTTCAGTAAATCAGGTTTTTTTGGCAATCTTGGCTTCTGCGGTAGAGAAAATAGATATTCCCGATCCGTAGTTGATCGTACAAACCCTGACTCAAACGATAAGAATAAAGGGTTTTCCTGAAAAAATCACGTTTCGTACCTGACCAAAAGGTATGACTTCTCGAATGCATACCCGACAAGGTTTCGGGCGATAAGGCATATTAGGCTTTACACGCGACTGGATTTCCGGCAAATACTAGTAGATTGAGGCATCCTTCCTGCGGCGGTCGAGTTCTTCTACAATAATTTTTTCTACCAGGCCTGCATCACGGACTGCCCGGTACTTTCTGTTTAGGAATATATTACCCGCTGTAAAGCCAATGATAGAAACCGGCACCATAGCAAGTGTTGCATAAACACCGATAGGATAGTCGAGGCTCTGAAATAAAAAACAGAAAGCAATCCAAAGCGTGGTGGAGGCTCCAATGATGAATACGATACGCCTGTAATAGGCATGCAACTGTACTTTCTTGTCTAACTGCCTGAGTAAATCCTGTAATTCGGGTGTAGAATAACACTGTGCCCCAAAAGACAGTATTTGCAGGAACTCATCATTGGCTTCCCGCTCTATTTTTTTTAACTGACGGTCGAGAAAGTACTGTTTCATCAAGCCGGTAACTTTTTTACGCTTTTACTATGGTTTTGACAGGATGACGATGGTTGGATGCATGGACGAAACACCTGCAATGCAGGATTTAATCTACAGCAACGGTATTTACGACCAAAAATAATATAAATTAGCCGGAGAAGTCATCTCTTGACAGCTTCTTAACATCGGTTTAAGAAAGGTTGTTTAAACTTTGCTGCTGTTATCGCTCCGCAGAGCGGACTGAAGCGAACACCTGACATACGGAAGCCGTTTCCCAAGTGAACCAAACCAAACGTAAATGGCCATCCTGGGCAGCATTGTCAAATCTGCAATTACTTTAAAGCACAATCTTAGCACCGATAAGGAAGACCCCGTGAAACAGCAGCAGGAGCAACTTCTCAAGCTGCTACAAACCGCCAACACCACTGCTTTTGGCATCTACTACGGCTTCTCAGCCCTTAGCAAAGCTGACGACCCGATAGCCGCTTATCAGCAGATGGTCCCCATTTTCGACTACGACCAAATGAACAAAGCATGGTGGGCACAGCAGCAGCAACTGCCGGATATTACCTGGCCTGGAAAACCGGAGTACTTTGCGCTCAGCTCCGGCACCACCGGTAAAGCAAGCAAACGCATCCCCGTTACGGAAGCCATGCTGGACTCCATCAGATCGGTGGGCATTGCACAAGCAGAACATTTGGCGCAATTTGACCTGCCTCCCGAATTGTTTGAAAAAGAAATTCTAATGCTCAGCAGCTCTGCACAACTGCGGCAGCACCCCAACGGGCATATGGAAGGAGAGATTAGCGGCATCAACACCAATAACATACCCGCATGGTTTAGCGGCTTTTACCGTCCTGGACTGGATATTGCTCAATTGGATAACTGGGATGAGCGTGTGCGCGCCATTGCGGAAGCTGCACCAGACTGGGACATTGGAGCGCTCGCCGGCATCCCCTCATGGATACAGCTGATGCTGCAAGAGATTATCGACTACCACAAACTGGACAATATACATGATATTTGGCCAAGCCTTTCCCTTTATGCTACGGGTGGCGTAGCGTTCGGGCCTTACCGCAAAAGCCTGGAAAAACTACTGGCGCGCCCATTGGTATATCTCGATACCTATCTGGCATCGGAGGGCTTCTTCGCCTACAATGCCCGCCCCGGCACTATGAATATGCGGCTTGCTGCAGGCCATGGCATCTTTTACGAATTCATCCCCTTTGATGAACGTGGCTTTGATGAAACCGGCAATCTGCTCGACAGCCCTGAAGTGCTCACCCTAGAGAAAGTAGAGGAAGGGGTGGACTATGCACTTCTGGTTTCCACACCTGCTGGCGCGTACCGCTATATGATTGGAGACACCATTAAATTCACGGACCTGGACCAGCTGGAAATCAAAATTTCCGGGCGCACCAAGTATTTCCTTAATGTGGTGGGCTCGCAGCTGTCTGAGGAAAAAATGAATGCGGCCATTCAGGAGTTGAGCGAAGACTTTGGCATGCCGGTTAATGAGTTTGCTGTGGCAGCGATGAAAAATGAGGATGGCAATTTTATTCATCAGTGGGTGATCGCCACACCGGGAGATGTCGATGAGGCCAAAGCGGCAGAGCGCCTCGACGAAGCATTAAAAACCAGGAATAAAAATTACGCAGTAGCCCGCAGCAAAGGGCTCAAGTCAGTTGAACTCACCGCTTTAGCTGAATCCACTATTTACGACTGGCTGGAACAACGAAAGAAGAAGGGAGGGCAAATGAAAATGCCCAGAGTGCTCAAAGCTGAACAAATGCAGGATTTGCTGGATTTTCTTTTTTCTCAAAACGGGCTGCACTGCTGAGTGTTCGGCTTCGAACATGACCCCACTCGTCTCGTTCTATCTATAAACAACTCATTACAAATAACTTATGACAAACCTTTTGAATAAGCTGCTTTATGCTTTCTTTTCGGCTTTGGTCTTCGCGAACAGCCTGGTAGCACAGGCGCCTGCTTCCAGTGACAGTCCGTACAGCGATCAAAGATTCGCGACACCGGATGACCCGGCCTGGTATGAAACGCCTTCAATCTGGATTGCGCTTGTGTTGTTGCTGATCGTGCTGATCGTGCTCCGAATGCGCAAAAAGCAAGAAAAGTATACTTAAAGTCCATATTGGGACTAAACTTCAGTTTAAAAATTCAACCAAACCAAACCAAACCTATAATATGATTGACGAAAAGCAATTTAATAAGCTGGCGAAAATGAAAGGCTCGAATTTGCTTTCCATATATGTTCCCACTTATCGTGCCAACCATAGCCAGGAAGATCAAATTCGGTACAAAAATGCGCTGAAGACTGCACAAACGAAACTGGAAGAAAAAGGCATGAATGCCAAAGACGCTGAACACTTCCTCCGCCCGGCACGGGCATTGCTGGAAAAAGAGCGTTTCTGGTCCTATCTCTCTGACGGTTTAGCTGTTTTTGCAGGGTCTGATGGTTTCTTCCATTATGAGATTCTGCCTGTTACTTTCGACGCTTATGTTTTTGTCGGAGAAAATTTTCACCTCAGCCCCATGCTGCCGGTACTGGGTGGTAGCAGCCGGTTCTTTCTGCTCGCGCTCAGTCAGAACGAAGTCCGGTTTTTCGAAGGAGACCAGTACAGTATTACTCCGGTAAAAATTGAAGACCTGGTACCTACTGCCGGCATGGAAGATGCTTTTGTGCTTTCCGATTCACACGATGCACTGCAGCACCATAGCAGTGGTCGCGACGGAGGCGAAAACGCCATCTACCATGGACAAGGAATTGGGCAGGATGACAAGAAAAAAGATATTGAAGCTTACTTTCGCGAGGTCAATAAAGGGCTTATGAAAATGCTCTATGACGAAAAGCCACCTATGGTTATTGCCTGTGTAGACTATCTGCTGCCGATTTATCAGTCGGTTAACGAGTATGGCAACTTATTTACAGAAAACATTAGCGGCAACCCGGAACAACTTAACCCGGCCATGCTGCACGAAAAAGCCTGGAGTATCATCAGCCGGCACTTTGAATCGCAGCAGGCAGAAGACATGGAAAGATTTCAACAAGCTATGGCTGATGACCGGGCATCTGCAGCCCCGCAACAAATTATACCAGCGGCAGCCTACGAAAAAGTAGATACCCTCTTTATCAAAAAAGGGGAGCACCTGATGGGGCAATTTGATTATGATAAAAACGAAATTGCGCTCGGTAAGCGTGAGGAATATCGTGATTTGCTTGATTTGGCAGCTGTTCAGACTCATCTCAATGGCGGGCGAGTCTACTGGCTTGACGCCGAGGAGATGCCTGTCCCGACAGCAAGCGCCAACGCGATATACAGATTTGAATAGTTTTGGTTTGTACAGCTCTCCCGTATGACCGGGTGAGCTTGCCATTAGTTTCAGGGCATTAAGTTGCCCAAATCTCGAATCCAAAGCTGGCTTTAATGCCAGTGAAGCCCGCCAATATTGGCGGGCTTTTTTATTCTTATCCGTCCTGCCGCGCGAAGACCCGCTTCAGCAGATCCGTGGTTCGTGCACTTACATTATTGCGAATTTCCCGCTCCTTTTTCTCCACCATGTCAAACAAGCCCGACAGGGCCTGACGCGTCACGTAGTCATCCAAATCAGGATCTGCTTTGTCTACGAATGGGATTTTGTTGTAGGCATTGACAGCGTCTCCCCAATATTGACGGGCATTGAACTTATCCAGTGAGTTCACGATTACGGGGTTGAATTCGTCGTACAGCTTGGTGTAGGTCACCCGGTTGAGGTAAGCAGTAGCCGCATTATCATCACCGGTAAGGATGTCAAGCGCATCGCGGAAAGTCATGCTGCGGATGGCATCCACAAAGATAGGCTTGGCTTTGGCAGCGGCATCTTCAGCTCCGCGGTTTATTTTTTCAAGAATGGTTTCTTCCACCTGATTAAAGCCAGGTATATTCTGTAGCCTGTCCGCTACTTTACGGGCTTCTTCCGGCAACAAGATTTTGTAGGGGCTCTTGTAGTAGCCATTCTCCTGAGAAAGACGCTGGGCGCCTTCAGAAATACCAAACTCAAGGGCTTGCTTCAGGCCTTTGCCGATTTCCTCATTGGTAAGGCCACCGCCTCCGGCATTGGCAAGGGTATCCAGTGTAGATTGAATTTGCTGGCTGGTACAGCCGATAAACAGGGAGGCTCCAAGCAGCAATACAGTTAGTTGTCGCACAATAGTAGTCCGGTTCATTGATTTTTTTTTGACTTGTGACGAAAGGGTTGTCCAAAAAGTAACGGCATGACCCCGCTGTTAAGTTTGGTCATTTAAGTTTTTTTACCAATTGCAGGTACGAAAGGTCCATATCCCCTCCATTCACCATCACCCATGCGCCATCCACCCTGCCACCGAGCGGAGGGTTTAATTTCCGGAGCCGGACAAGGTACCCGGTTACGTTATCGAAAGCTACAATGCGGTCGACAATACGATCAACCACAGTTTCCAGGAGTTTGGCGGGCGTTTTCATCTCCAGCTGGCAAATAAAGTAGAGCAATTCGTAATTGACAGTAGTAGCAGCCGGTTCATCCTCCTCTATTTCCTCCTCCTCCAATTCCTCATATAGTTCGTCGGTCGCGGCAGCCAGTTCGGTATCTGCGTTGACAATCACGTCGAGCACAAATGTATTGCCCAGCACCTGTTCTTCTTCATAGTATCCGTGCCGGGCAAAAAAGCGTACCCCTTCGAGTGCAATAGTGGCCATGGTGATGCATTTTTGTCAAAAATAGGCACCTGCTGCCTCAAATTACAATTGGGCGAACCTCAGTTGTCAAAAAAACGTAGCAACTACGTGCGATGGTGGTGCAGAAACCCCTAAATGATTACCTTTGAGGCTACTTAGCCAAATAAAAGAACTTTTTATGCATAGCAATGGACATGCCCCTAACGGCACTATAGAAAAAAAAGCCCGGGAAGACCGCTTCCAGGGCCATGATTACTACATGCTGGATGATTTGCTAAAGGATGACCACCTCCTGGCGCGCGATGCTGTGCGCACCTGGGTAAAACAGGAAGTCAGCCCCATCATCGAGGAGTACGCAGAACGTGCGGAATGCCCCCAACACCTCTACAAAGGCCTGGCGGAAATCGGTGCCTTCGGGCCAAATATCCCGGCAGAGTACGGCGGTGGTGGAATGGACGAAATCGCTTACGGCCTGATTATGCAGGAGCTGGAGCGTGGCGACTCCGGTATTCGCTCCATGGCATCTGTGCAGGGCTCGCTCGTGATGTACCCGATTTGGAAGTACGCCTCTGAGGAGCAAAAACGCAAGTATCTGCCAAAACTTGGCAGCGGAGAGTTTATCGGATGCTTCGGCCTGACTGAGCCCGACCATGGCTCTAACCCGGGCGGGATGGTGACCAATATCAAAGACGATGGCGACGCTTACATCCTGAATGGGGCCAAAATGTGGATCACCAACTCTCCTGTGGCTGACATCGCAGTGGTATGGGCAAAGGATGAAGAAGGCAAAATCCGCGGCATGGTCGTTGAGAAAGACATGCCGGGTTTCTCTGCGCCTGAAATCCATGGCAAATGGTCCCTGCGGGCTTCCATCACCGGTGAGCTGGTGTTTGAAGACGTACGGGTACCCAAAGCTAATGTTTTCCCGGATATCAAAGGCCTGCGCGGCCCGCTGTCCTGCCTGTCAAAAGCCCGCTTTGGTATTGCCTGGGGCGCTATCGGAGCAGCGATGGACTGCTATGATTCTGCATTGCGCTACTCCCTGGAGCGGGAACAGTTTGGCCGGCCAATCGGTGGCTTCCAGCTGACGCAAAAGAAACTGGCAGAAATGATTACGGAAATCACCAAAGCACAGTTGCTGGCCTGGCGAATGGGCACCCTTGCCAATGAAGGCAAAGTGACCCCTGCTCAGATTTCGATGGCCAAGCGCAATAACGTACACATGGCACTGGAAGTGGCCCGGGAGGCCCGCCAAATCCACGGCGGCATGGGCATCACCAACGAGTACCCGGTCATGCGCCACATGATGAACCTGGAAACTGTGCTCACCTACGAAGGCACGCACGATATCCACCTGCTCATCACCGGCCACGATGTAACGGGCCTGAATGCCTTTAGTTAGAATAAAACAGCTAGCCGACAGCCTCCTATTGCAGGGTGCTGTCGGCTTCCTACCTCCGCCCATACCGCCTCAGCAAGCAATTTCCGGGCATATTTATGCTAAAAGTCCGTTTTTCTTCGTTATTCGCGGAGCATATGTTGCCATATTTCGGATTTAAGTGCAACAATCATCAGATTCCTTTATTTTTACCCTTAACGGTTTGCAATAACCAAATAAACACGCAACGTTTAGGAATCGCCCGGCAGCGTAAGACAAAATTCATCACATGAGGAAACAACATTTTCTGTCTCTGGTCCTCCTGCTCAGTTCAATCGTTTCAGGAACGAGCCAGGGAGCTATTTATCTTAATAACCCCTCCTTTGAAGACTTTCCACGCCACAGCCACCCACCAACCGGATGGCAGGATTGTGGTTTCCCGGGGGAGTCGCCTCCTGATACTCAGCCCAGCGGAGATTTTGCCGTGACGTATCCCGCAACGGACGGGTCGACCTATCTTGGTATGGTGGTTCGTGATAATGAAACCTACGAAGCGGTCACCCAAAAGCTGAGCAGCCCTATGAAGCCGGGAACTTGTTACGAATTCAGCCTCCACCTGGCCAGATCGCCTTACTACGTGAGCATTAGCCGCACCACAGAGCAGCGCACCAACTTTAATCAGCCGGTTAAGCTCCGGATTTACGGCGGGTTTAGCAACAACTGCGACCGGTCTGTCCTCCTCGACGAAACCGGTCTGGTCAAAGCCTCGCAGTGGATGCAGTATAACTTCAAATTTGAGCCCAAACAAGCCTACTCACATATTCTGATTGAGGCCTTCTACGAAACGCCTACCTTGTTTCCTTACAATGGAAATGTCCTGGTAGACAATGCCTCGGCAATTACCCCTATTCCCTGTGCGGAAGATATCCCGGAGGCTCCTCAGGAGTTGCCGGAAGTGGAGCAGCCTTCTGAAGAAGTCTTAACCACGGAACCAATAGCCAGCAATATACCTTCCAATACTCCAGAGGCAGATCCGGAACCTGCCTCTGAGCCTGATCCCAAACCACAACCGCAGGAGGTGAAACCCCCAAAACCGGAGCCTACAATTGCAGGGGTAAAGCGCTCCGAAATGGAGAAAGGTAAAATTATTACGCTGGACAAGCTTTACTTTCTGGCAGATAGCTCCAGCATCACCAGCGATTCGCGGAAAGTGCTGAATGAAGTGTTTGAGTTCCTCAAAACGAATAAGGATGTAGCGATCGAAATCGGTGGGCATACGAATGACCTGCCACCAGATGACTACTGTTTCAAACTGTCCACTGCCCGGGCTAAATCAGTCGCCGAATACCTCATTAACAGAGGCATCAACCGCGACCGGCTGGAGTACAAAGGCTATGGCAAGACCAAGCCGATCGCATCCAATAAAACCGCCTACGGGCGAAAACGCAATCAACGGGTAGAAATCAAAATCCTGGATATTTCCTCTGATGGATAATAATTGAGTAGGGTAAAGTAGAAGGATGCATCCTTCTACTTTATCCCTCTCACAGAACCGTGCGTACGGGCCTCGTACACGGCTCCTGTTAAATCTTATTCATAGTATTGATGCAACGTGTTGGTTTTCACCCGCTCCATGTCGTACAAGTGCAGGTTATTAAACCACTCATTAGGCAGCGCCATGTGGACCAGTTTGCAGCTCGCGTTGCGCCAGCGGGCCATAGAGATTTTCTCAAAACTCCCTTTGTAACCCATCCGTCGTAACTGTTTATGCAAGCCTTTCCAACTTTTCCACTCGCGCATCTGCTTCATCCGTAGGCGGCGGCGTATCCAGCTCATTAAATTACGGAACAGGCTCTTGGCTTGCCCAATGCGGAAGTAGTTGGCAAAACCCCGCAATAGCATCGACAGCTCCCTTATCTGGTGCTCTACGTTACGCCCGGAATTGCGTGGGGTCAGCTTGCGGACTTTGTCCTTAAACTTCTTCACGCTCTTTGGGTGTATGCGCGCACCCCGCCGGCTGATGATAAAACCCAGGTACGTTATGCCTTCCCATATCGTTGTGAGGTGCGTCTTCTTTACGTTGACCGTAAGTTTTAGCTCCTCTTCCAGATATTGGGCGGCTATAGAACGATACCTGCCCGCTTCACTGCGCGTGTAGCCGAAGATCAGTATATCGTCTGCGTACCTTACTATCCGGATGCCTTGACTTTTCATGTACTGGTCAAAATTGTCCAAATAGATATTCATCAGCAGCGGGGAGATTACTCCGCCTTGCGGGCTGCCAGCTTCCGCAGGGTAGTATGCCCCTTCGTCCATAACTCCCGTTTCAAGTATTTGACGGACCAGTGCCAAAACACTGCCGTCGCTTACTTTAGCCCCCACCCCTGCCAGTATCAAGCCGTGGTCCAGCGTGTCGAAGCACTTCGACAAGTCCATGTCAACGACATGAGCCAGCCCCCACTTGTTACTGAAACGCTCTGCCTTAGCCACTGCATGGGCGCAGCTGCGCCCGGGGCGGTAGCCGTAGCTCGATGGGTGGAAGCCCGGCTCGAAAATGGGCTGGAGGATGTTGAGCAGTGCTTGCTGCACCACCCGGTCGCGTACCGTCGGTATGCCTAATGGGCGTTCGCTGCCGTCAGGCTTCGGGATATACACCCGTTTTACTGCCTGCGGGCGGTACGCCTTCGTCCTGAGTTCTTTTTTCAAACGGCGCAGCTCTGACACCCTCTTCTCATCGAAGTCGGTGATGCGAACTCCGTCTACTCCGGCAGCGCCCCGGTTCGCCTTTACCTTCTGGTAGGCTTCCATGAGGTTCTTCCAGCTGTACACTTTGTCGTATAGGCTGTACCATTTTCGCATAAAAAAAAAAACTTTTGTACGTTGCAGCTTCTCTGAGCTCCAGGCGGTGCAATTAAGGCAGGCTGTTTGTTCTGGCGGGAGGCAGGGCGTTTCTAGCTCTATGGCAATCTACCCTGTCTGGCTCCACCGTACTCAACGCTCGTGCGGATTATTGGTCAGGCTGGGCTCGTCACCACCTTCCCATAATTCCTCATCGGGGTCCCACCGACGATTGTCTTCACTTGTACCTTAACGACCCCTTGGAGGGAGACGCTTTGATTTAACTTCGCCCCTTCGCAGCTTACCAGCACTTTTGGCGCTGATAAGTCAAGTTGACTAGCTTTGCGGTCAGCCATCGCAACTTGTCCTCCAAGTTTTATCCTCCACCCTGTTACCAGAGCTTCAAAGGCTCGGAGTTTAAAACTACTACGGGCTCATCTGCCACCTGCTGGCGTGTGGCTGCTGCCTCGCCTTGCGACTTGTTAGCTGCTTGTCCAGATAAAAAATCCCGGACACCCCAACAGGCTTCCATGGTTAAGCAAACTTTCCTGTATGGGACACCGTCCGTTTTAACGTGGCAGGTTATCCGGCTTTTGGGCTTTCCCACTTTTTGCAAGGTTACCCACCTGCCGCGCCACTCCCGGTTCGCTCCCGCTACGTGCCCCATACTTGCTAAGGCTTCCTTCCCACCCTACCGTTGCCAGTAACGCAGTTGCCTTCGCATTGGCTTCCCACCGATTAGGCGCCAGGGCTTCTTTCAGCCCTTCGGAAAATGTTTGCATGCCATGCAAACAAAAAGGCCGGTTGAGTTGCTCAACCGGCCTTTTTTTATCTGACTACTTCAAAACCTATCTTCTGCAGGTCTTTCCAAAAGTCCGGGTAAGACTTGACGACTACCTCCGGCTCCTCAATTTCGATGGGATGCTGCATTGCCAAAGGCGCGAAAGCCATCGCCATACGATGATCTTCATAGGTAGCAAAGGTTGGAGTGGAACCAAAAAGCGTTTTCCCTTGTGTCTGAAAGTAAGTACGCTCTCCGGTAGGAGGCAGCTCAATTAGGTTGGCGTTGACTTTTTGCAGTTCCTGCTGAAGCGCCAGAATGCGGTCAGTTTCTTTAATGCGCAGGGTTTCCAAGCCACAAAACGTACCACTTGTGCCCACTGCAGCACAGCATACAGCAAGCGTTTGCGCCAGGTCGGGGCATTTCAGGAAATCCCAGGTAAACTCGTCCGGCACTTCTGCACCTGCTCTCTTTTTCAACCGGACGCCAGCCTCGTCAAAGTGGGTTTCCACTCCAAATTCGGTCATCATTTCCGAAAGGACGGCATCGCCCTGCACACTTTCCCGGAAAAGCCCATTCAGGCGAAGGTCCGTCTCCGGGGCAATGGCAGCCATAGCGTAGTAGTAGGAGGCTGCCGACCAGTCTGCTTCTACAGTGAAAGGCTTGCCCACATAAGACTGAGGCGGCACGATGATGGTTTGCTCCTCCCACTGATGGCTTACGCCAAAGTAGCTCATTAGGGAAAGGGTCATTTCTATGTAAGGGCGGGAGACGATCTCACCCTCGAGTTGCAGCCGGAGCCCTTCCGGAAGGGTTGGTGCCAGCATGAGCAAAGCAGAAATGTACTGACTGCTGGTATTCGCGGCGATGGACAGGGTATTGGCTTTGCCGAACCCATCGGGAGCGCCTATCCGTAAGGGGGGGTACCCCTGTTGCTCGAGGTAGTCAATTTTGGCGCCCAGCTTCCGCAGCGCATCTACCAATACACCAATAGGCCGTTGTTTCATCCGCTCAGTGCCGGTAAGCACCTGCTCTCCGGGCTGCATGGACAGATAAGCCGTGAGGAACCGGAAAGTCGTCCCGGCGGCACCGGCATCAAGGGTGTGGTCAGTGGTTTGCAGTAATGCCTCCAACAGTACGGTGTCCCTGGCATTCGCCAATTTATGAATAGGAAAATCGGCGCCGCTCAGCGCTCTGATCATCAGTGCACGGTTGCTAATGCTTTTAGAACCGGCCAGGGTGATTTCCCCGGTAAGTGTGCCCTCAGGCCTGCTTAAAGTAAGTGTCATAGTCAGGATAAACTCTAAAGGGCGACAAAATGAGAAAAAACCTGAAAACCTCAGAATTTAGAAGCGCTAATCTACCAAATCGCGGTACTGATCTGCAACTTCCTCAGCTTTAGCTTTCCTGTCTTCATCGGCATCTTTATCCAGGCGCTCATACTCCAGAATCACCCCCAGGGCTTCCAGGGCACTCAGCATTTTATGGAATGCAGCCTCTTTCTTTTTATTGATACGAACTCGGTAATTCATCGTTGTATGCAGTTATTCTTCTTGAGCAGCCGCCTTTGATTGGACCGTCTCTTTTTCCGCTTCTTTCTTTTTGTCACTCTCACGCTGTTCACGGCGTTTACGCATTTCTTCGTCAGAACGCTCGTAGGCCAGAATGATTTCCTTGACCAGGCGGTGGCGGACCACATCGTCCGCATCCAATTTGATTGCGGCAATCCCGGTTAGCCCTGCCAGAAGCTCAATGGATCGGCGCAGGCCCGATTTCTGATGGAAGGGTAAATCCACCTGAGAAAGGTCTCCGGTAATAATACACTTTGCTGACGGGCCCAGGCGGGTCAGAAACATCTTGAGCTGAGCCGTCGAACAGTTCTGCGCCTCATCCAGGATGATGAATGCATTATCCAGTGTACGCCCACGCATAAATGCCAGGGGCGCGATTTCAATAACCCGGTTGGCCATGAACTGCTGCAGCTTTTCAGCGGGGAGCATATCATCCAGGGCATCGTAAAGGGGCCTGAGGTAAGGATCAACCTTTTCCTTAAGGTCACCGGGGAGGAAGCCCAGGCTTTCACCTGCTTCAACAGCCGGCCTTGTAAGGATGATCTTCTTGACCATTCGGTTTTTAAGCGCCTTCACAGCCAGGGCTACAGCAGTATAGGTTTTGCCCGTGCCAGCGGGACCAATAGCGAAGACCACATCATTCGTTTCGCTCGCCTCAATGAGCCGCTTTTGGTTGTGAGTCTTGGCTTTGATCTGCCGCCCGTTACGGCCATGCAAAATCGTTTTATTTGATGCACTCTCTTTGCTGATCCGTGCTTCAAATGGATTATTGTCGTTGATCAGGTCCTGTACCATTTGCATGGGCAACTCTTTGTGCTCACGCAACAGACGGACCATCATTTCGAATTTCGCCTTGGCTCTCTGCGTGTCTTTCTTGTCACCTGCCATCTTTACGCTGCTGCCACGGGAGGTAATGGTGACAGAAGGAAAGGCTTCCCGAAGCAGATTCAGCTTTTTATTGTTTTCACCGTATAGCTCGACCAGGTCGACACTTTCCACAGTTAAAATGATCTCACTCAATATAATGGTATCCCTTTTGGTGAAGAACATGGCTGTTACGCTTTATCAGGAAGGCAACTTAGCCAAGTTCAGATTAATGCTTTCAGAACTCTAATATATTCATAAAAGTTCAACCTTAGGCCGCCTCTTGCTTCAAGATTACGTTAATTTTGCCCCGGGCTGAATAATTTAGGAGTATGCCCGGAAAATTCGGATAAGTAGCGCATTACATTTAAATTTAGCCCTTCACTTCCACATTAAGCCTATGGCAATTGTAACGCTTACCACTGATTTCGGCGACAAGGGCTTTGACCTTCCTAAATTGAAAGGAGCGCTGTTGGCCGCTGCTCCCTCCGCACAGCTGATTGACCTCACGCATCAGGTGAGCAATTACGATATTGTACAGGCCGCCTTCCTGTTCCGGAATGCATGGCAAAGCTTTCCCAAAGGCACGCTTCACCTGATCAGTGTGAATGACTACCCTTCGGGCACGCCGCGGTTTCTCGCAGCAGCCTATCGGGGGCATTACTTTATTGCCCCGGACAATGGGTTGTTCTCGCTCATCTTCCCGGAGGACGCGCCCTACCAATACCATCTTTTGGACTATGCGCCGGAAGAACTCATGTCGCTGGAACGTATCTACGCCCGGGCAGTAGGGCACTTAGCGCAGGGGCGGCCGCTTATTGAGCTGGGAGCCGCCACAACCGAGGTCATGCAGCGCATCACTCTGCAGCCGGTCATCGGGCCCTCCCAAATCAGGGGCTCCGTTATTTTTGTGGACAGCTTTGATAACGCGATCACCAATATCAACCGCTCCCTCTTTGAACAGGTAGGTGCGGACCGGTCTTTTGCCCTTTACTTCAAGCGCAACGACCCTATCCGAACCCTATGCCGGCAGTACCACGAAGTGGAGATCGGGGAGCCGCTTTGCCTGTTCAACTCCTCCGATTTACTGGAGATTGCCATCAATATGGGCAAAGCCAGCAGCTTGCTGGGGATTAATGTAGAAGACACCGTCCAAATCGAATTCCGCTCATGATCAAACGAATCGTCAAACTGACTTTCCAGCCTGAAAAGACAGCAGATTTTCAAGGTATTTTTGAATCCAGCAAAGCGCTGATCCGGGGCTTCCCCGGCTGCCATCACCTGGAGCTTTGGCGCGACAGGAATCAGCCGGAAGTTTTCTTTACTTACAGCTACTGGGAGGACGAGGCTGCTTTGGAGCAGTACCGGCATTCGGAGTTGTTCAAGCGGACCTGGGCGAAAACAAAAGTCCTGTTTGGCGGCAAGCCAGAAGCATGGAGTGTGGAAGTGGCTTCACAGATGGAGCAATAAAGCCCCCACAGCGGGTTGAGCGCTACCGGCAATTCACCTGTTAAGGAATAAATGCGATAGTTGCTGCAGGGGCGGCGTCTTCTGGGTAGTGAAAAGGGGAACCGGTAAGGCTCCCCTTCTTGTCAATTGGGGTTTACATTGATTTCACAGCTTTACAAAACAGGTAACTATTTAGGTGTGGGTTCCTGCGGCAGCGTAGCTGCGAAGGAACGACTCGCCCCGCCAAGCGTTGAGCAACTCTTCATAGGCAGACAAGCCGTGCTTTTTTGCCGTGCTGCAAAAGCTTTTGATCCTTGCATAGTGCCGCGCACCCTGTAGGGTACGGAAGCAGCCACTGACTTTTAGCTTCGTTTTTAACGGGCGGATATCACGTTCGGCCAGGTTATTAGTGAAGGGCACTTCGTGCTCCCGCGTGAACCTCAGTACTTCTTCTTCGTATCGTTCCAGCCTTTCGAGCAGGTTCCTCCCTTTTGTTTTCTTCGCCCGGCCTTTTGGGCGGAGTTCGGGCGGCGGCTCTTCACGGCTGGCTTCTTTTAAGATTTGCCGGTAGCGGGACAGGACCGTTTTATATTTTTTAGCCGGCAGCACTGAGCTCCCGCCACTGCTAAATTCGTAAGCGTACATTAACAAACTGTGCATCTTGTCAGCCCACTGGCGCTCATGGTTTTCAGCTAGGCCTCTAAGCTCGCGCAGCAAGTGCGCCCCACAAAGCGCATGGCGGGCGTTTTCCAAGCCAAAATAGCTTGCCCAGCAGTCGTGCACCAGTGTGCCTGTATAGTTTTGAGCTATGCTTTCGTCGCTGTGCAGCGCCTGTGCGCCTCTTTTCTCATGCACAAACAGATAAGTAAACAGGCCACAGACAAAATTATGTGCCCAGTG
>NZ_JPOS01000003.1 GCF_000759025.1 Phaeodactylibacter xiamenensis
TGCAGCCATCAAGCTACCGGGGCTATTGCAATTTGAGATGCAGGGTGTTAAAGCAGGCAGTGCTGCGGCAGTCTTTGCCCTCGTCTGCCTGTATGCTGCTCGCCACAGCAAGGGCAATGTTTGACCTCCAGGCGGTGCTCTTCTATTTGCAAAAGCTTCGGGGGGAGGTCAAAAACCTGGCGGCGCTCTAAGCTTATGCTTGGCACAGTGCTTTCCAGGTTCTGGCCGCAGCTGCATTTTTGCTCAGCTACCGGGTGGACAACAAGGCGGTCTGCTGCAGACGGGGCGACCATCTCAAGCGTCTTCCCCTTATGCCCAGACTGGCCTCCCTTCTTGCCGCCTTTCTTGCGCGGGAAAGCAGGGGCCTTCTTCAGCCCATCGCTGCTCGGAGGCCGCGACGAAGTCCGGCTGTTGGCTTTCAGCTGTGCTTCCAGCTCTGCAATACGAGCCAGCGCTGCTTCCAGCAGTGATTCCAGCTTTGCTATTTGCTCAGCTTGTTGCGCTATGATCTCGTCCTTGTTCACCTGTGCTAGTTCGCTATTTTTTCGCTATTTTGCAAATTGACCTAAATAGTTACCAAAACAGGGTTCAGGGTTTTTAGGTGTGTAGATTGTTTTAATCGGTACATCACAAAGAAGCACAGAATAAACGGGCGGGTCAATAGCCTGAAACGGCCCTCTCCCCTTCTTAGGAGAGTTTAACGGAAATACCAGGCTCTTACTGTAAGCGTTAAATACAGGGCACACCTCAACATACTGATCCCCAGACCAATACACGAATTGTTAATTTCTTAATATCAAGGCATTAAGAACTTTAACAGGTGTGATGGAAATGTTGTGCAGGCTATTCGGCGCTCTTTCCGGTTATTTCTGTAGCTGTTTGTTTGTTTTGCCTTGTATTCAAAAATATTCCAAAGGGTGACTATTCACATTGACAGGCAGAGTTGGAGGTATCTATTTTGTTTGTGATCTGACCAGATATAATTCCAACATGACTGAACTCATAAATCTCACTCCTGAAACCCTGGCAGAGGAGCATATTTGCTGTGCGATATCTGACAAAAAGTGCATCAAAGGGTACAACGACAAAAAAGCATGGCTGCGAGGGGAGATGGAGCATGGCTACGTCTTTCGCAGGCTTGATGCCCGGGCAAAGGTATTCATAGAGTATGGGCCTGCTGAGACCGCATGGATACCCATTTCTGCACCAGGATATTTAAACATCAACTGCTTTTGGGTCTCAGGAAAACACAAGAAACAAGGCTACGGCAAGCTTCTATTGCAATCTGCATGGGAAGACGCTCTGGCACAGGGCAAAAAAGGGCTTGTCACTGTAGTGGGCACCCGGAAGTTTCATTTCATGTCGGATACCAAATGGCTGCTGCGGCAGGGCTTTGAAGAAGCAGACCGCATCAGCAGCGGGTTTAGCCTGCTGGTTAAAAAGTTAACCCCCGATGAGCAAAACCCGGGTTTTAAAGATTCCGTGCGGTCGGGTACGTGCCCGAATCCTATAGGCTTGACCGCCTATTATTCCAACCGTTGCCCATTTGCGCCTTTTCATGCAGAACAATCCCTTTCGGAAACGGCAGAAAAGCGGGGGCTGCCACTAACACTTATTAAGCTGGAAACCCCGGAGCAGGCTCAATCCGCTCCCAGCCCTGCAAGCATTTTCAGTCTTTTTCTGGATGGTCAGTTTGTAACGACTGACCTTAGCGCTTGTATGGACAGCCGCTTTGATAAGGTGATGGACAAGTGGAAAGAGCGGCAATAGGCCAGGCTATTAATTACCGAATGGATTCCTTAAGTTAGCTGCTGTACCAAATATCCGAACCCAATATGCCTGATGATCAAAGTCCCACTGGCCGGCATACCCAAAAAGGCGTTGTCTCCCCCGGCAGCCTCAACCCTAATCTCAGGCGTATCCGGAAAAAGCCGTGGAGGCTGGAGGATTATACCTCCGGCATCCAAAGGGGAGACCGGGTAACACTGGCTAAAGCCATCACACTGATAGAGAGCACGCGGCGAGAGCATCAGGCGCTGGCGCAACAGATCATTGAAGCCTGCCTGCCGATGAGCGGACAGTCTGTCCGGATTGGCATTACGGGAACGCCGGGCGTGGGAAAAAGTACCTTTATTGAAGCTTTTGGACTGCATGTGCTGAAGGAGGGTCGAAAACTCGCTGTGCTCGCTGTAGACCCTACAAGCCAGGTGACACAGGGCAGTATTTTGGGAGACAAAACCCGTATGGAGCAGCTGGCGCATCAGGAGAATGCCTTCATACGCCCCTCACCGGCAGGAGAATCCCTGGGCGGGGTGGCCCGGAAAACACGGGAGGCGATTATACTATGTGAGGCGGCGGGCTACGATACGATCCTAATTGAAACCGTGGGCGTGGGGCAGTCCGAAACAGCGGTGCATTCCATGACGGACTTCTTTCTTTTACTCCTATTACCCGGCGCGGGTGATGAACTACAGGGCATCAAGCGGGGCATTGTGGAAATGGCGGACCTCGCCGTAGTCAACAAAGCAGATGGTGAACGTCTGCCGCTTGCCAAACAAGCCAAACAGGAGTACCGCAATGCTATGCATTTATTCCCGCCCAAGGAAAGTGAATGGGTGGCCCGGGTGGAAATCTGCTCTGCCACTACCGGAATGGGCATCCCGGAAGTCTGGAAAGACATTCAGGCTTATCAGGAACAAACCCGCGCCAATGGCTACTTTGAGCACAACCGCCGCGCCCAGGCCCGTTATTGGCTGCACGAAACCATAAACCGGGAGCTGAGACAGTTGTTTTTTAATCATGAAACTGTACGCAGTCAGCTTGAAGAAGTGGAACGGCAGGTGATGAACGGGCAGCAGTCCTCCTTTCATGCCGCTGAGGCCCTGCTTCAGGCTTTCCGGGAACAAAAATGACTTCCCGGCATGCGTTCGTCTAACAATTTGGCAGTCCTGGCGAACCGAATGGAACCTTAACTGCTTTTCAATCAACTTTAGACTCTAAAATTCAAAACACCAATGAGATCATTACTTCTTCCAATTATCCTGATCGGCCTGGGGCTGGTACTTTTTGTAAGTGGTTGTAACAGCTACAACGGCTTCGTCGAAATGGATGAGGATGTGGAAAATGCCTGGTCAAAAGTACAGAGTGCCTATCAGCGCCGCGCTGACCTGATCCCGAACCTCGTCAATACTGTAAAAGGAGTGGCAGAGTTTGAGAAAAGTACACTGACCGAAGTGACGCAGGCACGCTCCCGGGCAACGAGTGTCAATATCGATCCTTCCAACCTGAGTGCAGAGAAGCTACAGGAGTTCCAGCAGGCGCAGGGCGCACTGTCACAGTCGCTGGGCCGTCTGCTTGTTGTCTCTGAGCGCTACCCGCAACTGCAGGCTAATCAGAACTTCCGCGAGCTGCAGGCACAGCTGGAGGGCACCGAAAACCGCATTAAAGTGGAGCGCGACCGTTTCAATGATGTGGTAACGGAATACAACAAAAAGGTACGGCGCTTCCCGGGCAGCCTCTTTGCCGGCCTGTTTGGCTTCGATCAGAGAGCCCAGTTTGAAGCAGAGGCCAGCGCGCAAAATGCGCCAAAAGTAGAATTCTAGCATTTCTTTAAACCGGGCGGTTCAAAGAGACGGTAACAAACTGCTAAATTGAACTGCCCGGCCCAATTCCACTATATGATCCGCTTTTTCCAACCCGAAGAAGAAGACCGTATTATTGATGCCATTCAGGAAGCTGAGCTTAGTACCTCAGGCGAGATCAGGGTACACCTGGAGGACAACCTGAAAGGCGATGTGCTTCAAGCGGCCCAGAAGACTTTCCTGAAACTGGAAATGCATAAAACGGAGGCCCGCAACGGCGTACTCATCTTCATCGCTCCGGAACAGCGCAAGCTGGCGATCCTGGGCGATAAAGGCATTAATGAAAAGGTGCCCAAAGATTTCTGGTCGGAAGAACGGGACATCATGCTTGCCCACTTCAAAAGCGGCAACTACGCTGATGGGGTTTGTGCAGCGGTACAGCAGGTCGGTGCTAAATTGAAGGCCTTCTTCCCCTATCAGTCTGATGATGAAAACGAGCTGCCCGATGATATTTCGTATAGTTAAAACTAAGACGTTGAGATTACAGACCTGGATTTTTGCCCTTTTCACACTAATTGCCCTACCGCTTAGCGCTCAGCAACCGGTACCTGCGCCCACCAATGAGGTGGTCAACGATTATGCAGGGTTGTTGTCCCGGCAGGAGGATGAACAGCTGACCCGAAAGCTGGCAGCGTATGCCCGGCAGACTTCCACGCAGATCGTTATCGTAACGGAGCCTTCACTTGAGGGCGGTGACCCGTTCAACCGGGCACTCGAATACTACGAAGCCTGGGGCATTGGCGGCAGCCGGGAAAAGAGCAATGGCGCACTCATTTACGTAGCCCGTGATGACCGCAAGGTTCGCATCATGACGGGCTACGGCGCTGAAGGCTTTCTGCCGGATGCCCTTGCCAAACGGATTATTGACGAAATCATCACGCCCAATTTCCGGGAGGGCCGCTACTACCGCGGGCTCGACCGGGCGACAAGTGCCATTATGGAACTGGCGCAGGGCGAATACACCAATGACACCCCACAGCAGGCTGATGGCAAACAAGAGGCCAAAGGCGGTATTCCTGCCATTCTGGTCATCCTCTTTGTCATTATCCTCATCGTAGTGCTCAGCCGTATGGGCGGTGGTGGAGACGATGATGACGATGGCGGCTATTACCGCGGCGGGCGCTACGATATGGACCGCAGGCGGCGAGGCCGGCGCGGTGGTGGCTGGATGATCTTCCCCTTCCCCTGGATTGGCGGCGGTGGCGGCTGGTCTGGAGGTGGTGGCGGTGGCTGGTCCGGCGGTGGCGGTGGCGACTGGGGCGACTTCGGTGGCTTTGGAGGCGGCCTCACCGGTGGCGGCGGGGCAGGTGGGGAATGGTAAAGCAAAGCAGGCAGTTCGGAAATCTTCGCTATCTTGGCATAAATACCGAACCCCTATGGCAACACCTAAAGAACTCCGCAAATGGCTGATCGAGGGCGAACTGGAGCGTGTCGTTGATGCGCTGACCCAAATTGCTGAAGCATCGGACGATTCCTATTTCCAACGGGATGTCATTCATCAGGCCGGGCGCTACAACGGCATTAAGAAACGCTACTACAGCGGTACGCTGGATGTGGATAGCTACCAACTGCAACTCAACCAAATACAGCAGTCCCTGCAAAGCCTGATTGAAAAAATACCAAAATCCACTGATGAAACGAAGCTCCAACAAACCGCAGAGGAAGCAGCGAGCCTGGCCGGAGCTACCCCGGCAGCAATATCAGGCGCTCCATCCGACACTACGGACTTTTCCCAAAATATACCCTGGATAGCCGGGCTGGTCCTGCTAGTGGGCACGGCGATAGTGGTTGGCGCATTTATCCCCTGCCCTACCGCCGCCCAGGCAATGGTATTCCGATTGCTAATGGCGCTGGGAGGCGGCCTTGCAGCCATCAAGCTACCGGGGCTATTGCAATTTGAGATGCAGGGTGTTAAAGCAGGCAGTGCTGCGGCAGTCTTTGCCCTCGTATACCTCATCAACCCGGCCAGCGTAGTGGCCACGGATGGTTGCGGCCCCTTTGAATTTACCATTAGCCTGAAAACCAAGGTGACCGGAGCCGGACTTTATCCAAAACTCAAAGAGGGTTCGGTACAATTATTTGTAGAAAATAAATGGGAAAGTGCTGATATTGATGCAGACGGGCTGGCAGATTTCAAATCCCTGCCCGGCACCCTGAGAGGTAACACCGTCCGGGTACGGCTGAATGCAGATTACTGGAAGCTTGAAGAAAATTCGTTGACCCTCAACGGTAAAAGCACGACCCTTGAAGTGCTACCGGATGGAAGCCTGGAAAAGGTATCCGGGCAAATCCTGAATGAGGATGGGACAGAGCCATTACCCGGCGTCAGCCTGCTTATTCTGAACCAAAGGGACACTACCGACGAATTTGGGAAATTTGAAGTCACCATCCCATTGGCCATGCAGCGGCTGAACCATTCCATCTCCGCTCAAAGAGCAGGCTACCAACCCCTAAGCCAAAAGTTTACCCTAAATGGCGGCCCGGTTGAGTTCCGGATGAGGAAAAAATAATTTTACACCACCACCATTTCTTCTCCCACGATCTGTCCGATGCTATTGCCCCAGGCCCGGGCACGCTGCAGCTCGCCTTCCATCAGTGGGCCTTCTTTGTCTGTCACGCAAAAGCCATCCGGCGCGATAACCGCTTGTCCGTCATGGCGCAGCAGGCTTTTATGAATGGTGCTTGCGGCATAGCCCCCGGTTTTGACAATCCACCGGAACAAGCCATTCTCGATGGTATGCAGGGCAATCCGGGTGTCAAAGGCAGCTACCCACATCCCTCTTAGCGCGTGGCGCGGCAGTTGACGCAGGAGGGCTTTGGTATCCTCAGAGGGCTGGAATCCCCGGGTAGGCGACCCGATGATCAGCACATCCGCCTGCTCCACGTCTTCCGGGGAAGCATTTTGGATACGCTGAAGTTCTACCACTCGCACATAGGGGCGGATGGCTTCGGCTACCGCTTCTGCAATTTGCTGGGTATTACCAAAGAAAGAATCGTACCAGACTAAGGCTTTCATTGTGATTCGGTTTCGTGAAAGATTAAGGTAAGCTGGTGGTGGGAAATTGGCAATGATTTATGTCAGAGGAAGCACGCAGCCTTGTTGTTGTAAAACAGACAAGCCCCGGCAGCCAACACCGCCGGAGCTTGTCCATAAAGCCTTATTCCTCTTCCAGCCTTACCGCTGCACCATCACTTTGAGCTGATGGGCGCGCTGCCCGTCTGCGGTAGTGAAGTGCAGGAAGTACCAGCCTTCTGCCCAGCTGTCCACCGGCAACCGGTGGGTGCCGGACGGCAGCAGGCCTGACCATACCTCCTGCCCGGCTGCATTAATGGCGCGCAGAGAGAATTGGGCGCCCGGGTTCCACTCTACCGCCACTTCGTCCTGTGCCGGGTTGGGGAAGGCGGAGGGCTGCCCTGATAAGCTAAGGCCCTGACGCTGCTGCATGCCCTGCGGGCTGCCGCCTGCCGATTGAAGGTTTTGGCCACCGGTATGGGGCACAAATACCCGCGCCACGTCGATGTAGTGCTTGCATTGATCGGATGCGGTGCCCCGCTCTGTGTTGGACTTCTGGGCGACAGCTGCAAACAAGCTGTACGTGGTTTCCGTCAGCTCCTCCTGTTCCAGCCTGTCCTGATAGGCGAAAAAGGCATCAAAGAAGCTGCCGCCAAGCTGCTCGGTTGGCGTAGCCATCAGCCCGCTGCAATCTTTGGACGGCGGCACGTGCGGGCCGGTAGGCGGGCCCGATGGGCAGCTCGTGGGCGCACCGGTGGCTTTGGTGCCAAATCCCAGGCTGATTTCCGGGAAACCGCCGCAGCCGCCAAAGTTGGTTTTGTCCAGGGCGTAGTAGTACAGCCCACCGCCCGGCTCCGGGTTGGCATTGTCGGTGCCCCAGTAATTGCCTTCGGCGGGGATGGTATTGATCGTTTCAGCAAGGGTGCCATCGTAACAAATATCGAACCAAAGCGCATCATTGGGCCCGCGCTGGAAATGGTTGGCCCGGGCGTAAGCCAGATTGTCCGTTTGGGAATTGATGAATGCATCAATGTTCAGGATGAGGTTTTGCCCCTTGATGCCGGCCAGCCCGTTGTTGAGCAGCCTGGCGCAGTCCATCGTGACCAGCCCATAGTTGCTGCCTTCCCGGTTGCCCTCTACGATATGGAGCCCATAGAAGTCATTATCCGCCACTTCAGCCTGCCCGCGCAGGGTGACATTAACATACTTGCCTGGCGGGCAGTACAAGCCCACGTCATTATTGGACAGCTCGCCTCCGCTCATGATGTACTCGCCTACGTTGGAGACGTGGACGGCGCCCCAGGTCAGATACTCAGGCTCCGTTGGCACGTTGTAGTTTTCAATGACACTTGCGTCTACCCGCACAGACTGCAGCTCGTCGAGCAGCATCGCATTCACACCGGTGCCTGTGCCATTGAAATTACAGTCCCAAATACGGGCATTACCGCCGTGGGAGAGCCAGATGGAATTCTGGTTATCGGAAAAGCCGCTCTGGAAAAACAGGAAATCCAGCGTACTGGCCGGGTAAATGTTGTAGGCTTCCACGGCATTGGCAAACCCGTAGGCTTCGTTGTATACAAAACGGATTTTAGTCGCCCCGTCAGCCAGCAGTCCCACCGCCGTCTGCCCGCCGGTCTTCAGCTCTATGTTGGAGATAAAGGCTTCGCCCTGACCTACGGAGATTTTGGCATAATTCCCGTATTCCGCCAGGCCTTCCAGCAGCTCTACGGTATTGTCTCCAATATCAAGGGTCGTATTGTTGCGGAGGCGCAGGAAGCGCTTGCCGATGCCCCGCCCTTCGATGCGGAAAATACCGCCCGTAAGGCTGAGAATATGGCTCTGGAAAAAGTCAAAGAAGCCATTGCCGCTGAAGTCGATGCTGCCCTGTACCTCCAGCTCGCCCTGCACTTCGAGCACAGCACGTCCGAAGGGGTCGTCCCCGTCCCAAAGCTGCACGATAGCGCCCGGCTCCAGTACCAGCTTGCCACCGTCTTCCACTACGCATTTGGAATCCTGGCTGACGCGCAAAATGCCGCCACTGCCAATGCGGGCTTCGCCCCCTTTTTCGATGCGGACCTGCCCGCCAAAGCCTGCGCTGAGCAGCCCATCGGAGAGCACCTCGGTATAGCCGCCATTTTGTACGATGAACTTGGAATCTTTATTGATGTACAGCTCGCCCTGGGCTTGGATGGAGACCGTCGCGTCTGCCTGCACGTAGACCTGGGCGGTGTTGGTGATGCCGGCGGCGGCGTCCCATTGGCCGAGCTCCATGCGGGCATTATTGGAAATTGTTAAAAAAGTTTGAGGTTCACAGCCTTTTCTGATAAATAACTCGAACTGGCTCACTTCATTCGAGGGGTTGGAGCTTACATCAGTATAACCTATTGTCCCAGTTCTATTAACCCATACTTCTCCGCCTGAGCCAATAACCTTGTCTTCATCTATGGCTATTGGGGTTTGACTAATTGTGAAGCCCGGAGCGGGGACAGCCCGGTAATCATATTCGATATTGGCTTTCCCGAAGTTGTAAGTGCGAGCAAGTAGAGGCGAACTGAACCCTGAACTATTAAGTATTTCTGTAAGGATTACGCCTGTATTATCGAAACTAAAGCCAGGGTGCGCTTGATTGTTCTCCAAGTCGGAAGTAGGGTCTGGGTCATCGTCTACTGCGACGTAACGGGTGACTAAGGTTTGGCCACTCGCAATCACAGCATCATTATCTGACACATCGGTATATAAATCAGCCAATGTTGATGAAAAACCTCTGAATGGGCCGATTTCAAGTGCACTGATGGTGGGGATGAAACAAAAACGGTCTAAGAACAATTCAGCAGGAGGGGCATCAAATGCGGGTAAGCCCAAATCCTCTGGCTGGGGAATATCTGCAAAACCGCCCGGGGCATTGTCTAAAGGTAAAATATTGCCGCCGCCTACTTTCACTTCTCTTGAGAAATAGTTGACCGTCAGAAGCCCAAATAACAACTCCTGGCTTATTTCTCCCTTGTAAATGCGGTGCTGTCCCGTATTGGGGGCTGGCATAGCGGAAAACTCAAAGTCTACTTGGGCCCCTATTGCTAATTCAATAGCCACGAATGGCCCTAGAACAGCGCCCCAGAACCCATCGATTATAGGTAAGTCCTGACCCGCAAATGCAGCAAGCTCTGCACCTGAACCTTCTATATCAAGGAATTTAGCCCCTGCATTGAAGCCCTGCCCTATCCCAATCTGCGAACCATTGCTTACTGCTACGTGCTCACACTGAGTTAAAGCCCCCTTGTTGCGCAGCATCTCGTAGAAATCAGTATGCTCCACAGTCAGCCCGATAGTGCCTGAGCCTTCGATGTAGCCGTCTTTATGATAGATGAGCATCTGTTTTGGAGAGGGGCGTTCGAGGACCTCAACCGCAGTGCCTAAAAGTTCTACCATATCGCCAAGGCCTACTCCAAAAACGGTTTCATTAGCCAGGTGGTCGACTGCAAATTGCGCGCCGAGCGGGATATTCGCCCCGCGCAGTGGAGAGTCCATACTGAAGAACACAGCGCTTTCGTGCTGCTCGCCAGCCGCTTCCATATCAAGCAGCGCCAACTTGCCGACTACACCTCCCATGCTGATGCCTACTACCACGTTTTGTTCACTGCTCCCTGCCTGATGTTTGCGGGCGTTGATCTCACGTATGGCTTCTTCCACCAGCCGGGCATTGATTTCAAGCGCCTCTGTTTCGTCGGCAAAGTCAATGAACAGGATGTCGTAGTTGGAGGATTCTAGGTCGTTATATATAGAATTTCCAGTTGGAGAGCCAGCAAAAAATTGAAGGTTATTTATTAAACCGTTAAACGTAAAGCCAAAAAAATCCTCCAAAGCCGGCGTTTCAAAACCATTGATGACAATGAAGGGTTTTCGGATTTCAGTATCGCAGCATGCTGAGCGGCCAGTGACCGTTGCCGTATGCACCGTTCCATTTTCTGTGGTGTTTACCGTAAAGGTAAAATCGCTGTTCGTACAGTACGTTTCCGGGCCTGCAGGCGAGGCACTGCCTGCGGGAGCGGCAATGTTTATGCGACTTTTACTGATTAATTTAGTCCTGTTCCAAAGAGTCAGTTCAGCTGTGATTTCTACAGCGCCCCCTGAGCTGTACTGCACACTCACCCAATCGCCGTCTTGCACAGCCTGCAAGCCACCACCATCGCCAAAGTCAACTTTTGTGGACAGTACCGGCAATGAAGCACCTGCATGCAGGTCAATCCGGAAATGATAAGTGCCAGCGGGCAGTTCCCGGCTGACCGAAGGAGCGGCTGCAAAAAGCCGGTTGGGCAGATAGGGGCTCCCGGCGCCGCTTACGTGCTGCAACTGCCCATTGTTAATACTCAGCAAGCCATTGTTGACTGCGTTGGGGTCAAGGCTATGGTAGTCAAATAGCAGTAAATTGAAAGGGATGGTATCCGAAATAGATGCAGGTTCTACGATGCCTACTACATTGGGAGCGCTGCCGCTAACTGTAGCACCTGCGAGTGTCGCGCATATCCGGTCAAGGCTATGCTTGTTTACGAAAACGGAATCTGATCCGTTGTATCTGGAAAGCCTGGCGAGCGGTATGCCCTTTTCTGCCAAAAAGCCGGAAGTGACGGCTGTGAAGTCGAGGGCGCCAAAGGCATGGTCCGGCGTTACGGTGCCCGCCGGTGGCGTGTCAATAATTTGTACTTGCTGCGCACTCAGAGAGAGGCTTAAAAGCAAGCCTAAAACAGTTAGTTTGAAATTGGGGGGGGTAGAACCCCGCGTAGAGAAAAGCTAAACATAATGTGTGGTTTTTAAGCGTTAAAGATTAATTGGCGTATTTGATGTCGAACCGGCCATCGGTGACACGGATGGTGTCATGGCAGTCTTCTTTGATAAAGAGAAAGTTAAAAGTGCCTGAAATGATATTTTGATCTGTATCCAAGAAAGTGATATCAATGACGTTTGTATGCATACTATCTAGAATCATGGGGTTCCCGTTCCAAGAGGAACACCTATTTATATCAGCGAACATGCATTGTCGAACACTATCACTAGGTGAAATACCCTTGAATGTTGCGTTAATCCCTATCCGTTGATAAGTATCATAGCCATTATCATTTGGACCTAGCCTTCTACTTGCACTGATAAACAGACCTCCAGTAGGCTCATGATAAGAAAAAGAAAGCTGAGCATCCAAACCAAAGTAAGGCCCACCTTTAGGCCTCCACACCTCACCATTGACCAAGCAGCCAAAGGTGTTTTCTCCTGTGGTGGTCATTTCGGGGAGAGTTTCTTCTGCGTCCCAATCTATAGGCTTGATAGTAATTTCATCGTCATCGTTGCCGAACCAGTTGCACCCGGCCCATAGCAGGGGCACGGCGAGCAGCCAGGTGAGGAGTAGGAATTTGTTTTTCATAGGTGAAGGTTTTTATGTGTTAAAAAATAGGAATTGACTTGGATCCACCCCCGCCCTACGGGCACCCCGTGTCACGGCGCTATAGCCAGTTGCGCTGCCGGAAGCGCCCAGCGGAGTATAGCACAGACAGGGGATTCAGCTACCGGCTGTCCCAGGCATATCTGTTTAATGCCAATACCAAATGGTACTGCTATAGCTCAAGGCTTTAGCAGGGCGGTTATGTTTTTTGTTCAAGTATACGCATGACGAAGTGGTATGCTATTCCAAGGCATACCGCTTCAAGGCGTATATGCCGACCCTCCTGCCTTTAAGGTGGTCAAAGCCTAAAGGCGATGAGACACGGGCAAGCATTGAGTGGGTTTGCCTCGGCAAACCACTTAATCGTCGGTATAAGTGTGGCGGTCACACAGGGAGCGCCGGTTTTTGTTGCTGCGCGCAGTGATTCGTGCAATAGATTGGTAATATACGACTTGGCCGTGGTAATGTCAAGGTTGCGGCGTGAAAACATTGTTGTTTTTTTTGGGGCTTGGGTGGGGGTAGGTGGAGCGTTGGTTCTGACTGGGTTGTACATGCGACTTCTACGAAGTCGGGCTGCCATAAGGGCCCTGAGAGACTAGGATGTGACTTCTACGAAGTCGTTTGTCCGTTTTGTCCGGGTTATTAGGCAGGCTACACTTCCTTTGAGTAGCTGAAGGTGTCTGCGCCAGACTCCGCAGGAAGCGCTGTAGTATCCACCTGCGCATTGGCATTGACGGTGGCGCTGAGCAAAGTAGCCTGCACGAGGCGGCAGCGGAGGGGCGTGGAGATGGTGGTGCTGTCCGGGTCGCCGTTGAAGGCGCTGAGGCGCGTGAAGGGCGTACCGTGCTCTTGCAGCAAGCCGGTAGACAACCCACTTAAATCGAGGTTAGCAAAGACCCAGTCCGGCGTGTAATATCCGGGGGGGGGGGGACGTATCTATGGTCTGTTGCGCGCAGAGCGCAGGCGCTGCCAGGATGAATACTCCAAGCAGCAGGTTTCTGAAAATAGCGGTTATACCGACGACGAAGTAATTTGGTTCCAAACATGACTTCGTGTCGGCATATACGCGTGCGTCGGGTTTGTGCCTTAGGCCCAAACCTCTCCGTTCCGAGTATAGTCGCATGTGATATTGGTTGAAATAGGTTAATTAATTGGCCCAGTCATAGTCGAATCGGCCATCGGTGATAAAGAGCGTGTCGCCGCACCCCTCATGCACCAGGGTGCATTGAAAGGTGCCGGAGACAATAAATTCGTCGGTGTTCAGGTTGAGGATTTCTACCCAGTTATCGGCAGTTTCTAAAAGAAAATATTGGTCCAAAACGTCTTGGCACTCCAAGTTGAAATCATCATATTGACCTGCTTCTAGAGGGTACAACCCTATTGAATCGATGAACGCGTTTATGTATACTGCATCGTCAAAGCCTTCACAACTTCGAAGTCCTTGTAAAGAAAAAATCTTATAAACCGGGTGCCACTCTCCAATGATACTACTCTGAAGGAACCCGCCCCCACAGCGCTGCCAGTTCACCCCATTGATTTTGCAGGCGAAGGTGCCCTCGCCGGTGGTGGTGATGGGCGGCAGCTCATCGGGCTGTGCGATGGAGGCTTCATCGGTTTTAAAGAGTGGCTTATCGCACCCGCCCCACAGCAGAGGCACGGCGAGCAGCCAGGTGAGCAATAGGAATTTGTTTTTCATAGGTGAAGGTTTTTATGTGTTAAAAAATAGAAATTGACTTGGATCCACCCCCGCCTTTCGGGCACCCCGTGTCACGGCGCTGTAGCCAGTTGCGCTGCCGGAAGCGCCCAGCGGGGCATAGCACAGACAGTACCTTCAGCTGCTGGCTGGGCGGCTGTTCGGGCATGACTGTTTAATGCCAGTATTATCATACCCCTATAGCGCAAGGCTTTAGTGGTGCGGTTATGTTTTTTGTTCAAGTAAGTGTGGCGGTCACACAGGGAGCGCCGGTTTTTGTTGCTGCGCGCAGTGATTCGTGCAATTGGTTGGTAATATACGACTTGGCTGTGGTAATGTCAAGGTTGCGGCGTGAAAACATTGTTGTTTTTTTTTGGGGGCTTGGATGGGGGTAGGTGGAGCGTTGGTTCTGGCTGGGTTCTACATGCGACTTCTACGAAGTCGAGCTGCCTTGAGTGCCTGAGAGATTAGGATGTGACTTCTACGAAGTCGGGCTGTCATAGGGGGGCTGAGAGATTAGGATGCGGCTCTACCTGTCTGCGCCGGGTAGACAGGTTCTACGAAGTCGGGCTACCATAGGGAGGCCTGAGAGATTAGGATGTGACTTCTACGAAGTCTTTTGGCCGTTTTTTTCGGGTTAGTAGGTATGCTACTCGCTCTTTGCGTAGCTGAAGGTGTCGGAGCCAGACTCTGCAGGAAGCGCTGCCGTATCCACCTGCGCATTGGCATTGACGGTGGCGCCAGGAAAACTCTGCAATGGCACTACTGCCAACAGCAACCTTTATTCCTTTTTTCTCACCAGCTCTTCCGACAATTGCGCTAGTTTTTCCTCCTCTGCTGCGGCGAGAGGAACCTCGGTTAACAGCTCCTCCTTTAGGTATTTCAATAGCATGTCTTTGTCTCCGCCTGCAGCGACTTCAAGGATGCCCTCTACGATATTTAGCTTTAACTCGGCCAGATCGGATAATTCCTCAGCAGGCAGCTCCGGGAAGCGGACGGTCAATTTGAGGAGGTTGAAAATGCTTTTTTTGTAAGCGCCCTGGTCAAGGCCTTTTTCCATGCCTTCTTTGCGGCCGCGGATCAGGATTTGCTCTAGTGTGCTCATGACATCTGGTATTATATCGAGGTCCGTATTTTCAATAATTGCTTTGAATTCTTGTTCGGAGCGCTCTGCCACCCCGAGGATGTAATGGGTCAGTGCGCTGATGCTGGCCTTGCTGTCTGCCCCTTCAAAGATAACTTCAATATACTCAAAGATCAAGTCTGGCTTGTGCCGCAGCGCCATTGATAGTACAGTGGAGCGGAAATAGCTCAGGTCTAGCTTTAGCAGCTCCTCCGGTGGCAGGCGGTGCGCATCTTCAAACAAAAAACGAAAATCCGGCAGATAGGGTTTAAGGACTTCATAACCGGGGTGCCCCTTAAAGATTTCCCGGATGCGTTTGGGTTGCCACTTAGTTTTCCCATTGTAAAACAGCAGAGGCAGCACGGGTTCCAATGGCTGCTTTTTAGCCTTCACTTGCTCGCGCAGCAGTAGGAAAATGTACAGCCCTATTTGTACCGCTACATGCTCGTCCGGCTCTGATTTGTGCTCGAATAGCAGGCAGAAATAAAAATGCTCCCCACTTCCGCCTTCCAACTGACACCGGTACACGACATCAGCGCTGAACAGCTTCAAATTTGGGCGCAGGGACTGTACTTTCTTCTGCTGCAGCGTACTGAGGTCCGCAATAGCTGCAATTTTAGGATAGAAATACTCAAGATAGGCTTTTACCACCTCCGGGTCGCTCATAGCCGACTTGAAAAAGCGGTCGTCTGGCTGATGGATATTTAGATTTTGGGGCATGGTACAGAGATTGCGAATTAAAAAAACAGAGACTCCTCAAATAAATTGCGCGAAAGAGAGATTACGTACAATAAGAGATGCTGTGCCAAGCTTCTTGCTTTAGCATAAAAGCTAAGCCACAACCAGCTGCTCAATCAACCGGTCCAGCTTTTCTTCATCTTCATTGTTTAGCGGGATATCAGCCAGCAAGTCCTCAAGGACGTACTTTCTCAACGCAGCATCACCTTGTGATTGGACGGACAGGAAAGTCTGGACGGTCTCCAAATCCAGTTCTGTAAAGTCGGATAGTTCACTAGCAGGCCAATCCGGGAAACGGATAACAGTTTTGAACAGATTGAAGATACTCTTTTTGTAGATACCTTTGTCCAGGCCTTCTCTGCGACCTCTCTCCAAAATTTGCTCTAACGTACTCATAACTTCTGGCTTTATCGTGAATGTTGTGTCTTTAATTTGCTTCAGGAATTCTGCTTCCGAACGCTCTGCCACCCCCAGGATGTAGGTCGTCACTGCGATAATCTTTTCTTTCCCGTCCGTTCCTTCAAAGATAAGCTGAAGGTATTTGAATATCAAGTGCTGCCGGTGCCGGAAAGCCATTGACATCAGTACACTGCGGAAGTAGCTCAGGTCAAGCTGCAACAGCGCTGCCGGGCTAAGGCGTGTAGCGTCCTGAAATAGAAAACAGAAATCAGGGATGTAGGGTTCCAAAGCAGCGTAATGCGGATGCCCCTGAAACAGCTCGCCCAGCGTTTGCGGCATCCATTTCTCCTTGCCGTTATAAAAAATGAGGGGCAGCACAGGCTCCAGTTCCCTGCCCTGTTTTTTCACCATGCTGGATAAGAGTTCCATGATGTACAGCCCAACCTGCACGGCAACGTACTTATCGGGCTTGGACTTGTGCTCAAATAGCAAACAGAAATAGAAGTGGTCATCTGCCTCTCCCTGAAACCGGCAGCGGTAAATAACATCTGCTTCGAACCGTTTCAGGTTAGGGCGCAGACTGACACCGTTTTGCAGCTTCAGGCTTGCAAGATCTGCAATAGCTGCAATTTTAGGATAGAAATGCTCAAGATAGGCCTTGACCACCTCCGGGTTGCTCATTGCTGACTTGAAAAAGCGGTCGTCCGGCTGATGGATATACGCAATACGAAGTGGTTTGCGACATCGGAGCAAGCCACTTCCCAGCGTAAATGCTGACATTGAGTAGGTTTGCTGTGGCAAACCACTTAATCGTCAGTATATTTAGATTTTGGGGCATGGTACAGAGATTGCTTCAGCTCTAAAATACACAAATTATTTTAAATAAATCAATTTTGAATAAATTAAACAATTTTGAAATTCTGACCTTCCCACAGGAAAAGATCAGGCTGTACTTCCCAAATCCTACCCCCGAAAGTACAGCCTGTTTTGTTTACTCTCCTTTCACCAACTTCCGGGTGTACTGCTGCCCGTCCCGGCTAATCTGAAGCAGGTAAACCCCGCTTGCGGTGCGGCTCAGGTCGACTTGCTGCTGCCAGTCATTTTGTACCATGGCTGCGGTTTCCCAGACCAGCTTACCGTCCAGGGTGAAAATACGTAGCTGATAGGTGTCGGCTACGTTGGCTTCCAGGTAGAGATCGAGGGTGGTGCGGAAAGGGTTAGGCGTGGCGCGGACCTCCGCCAGTCCCAGGTCGAGCGTGGTACTGACGATGGTTAGCGCTTCCGATTCGCGGGTACAGCCATTGGCATCGGTAATCTGCACGGTGTAGGTGCCGCTGGACTGTGGCGTGTAGGTAGCTGATGTTGCGCCTGCTATGGGCTCCCCATCAAGGTACCACTGATAACTCTCAAAACCGGGTGCGGCAGACAGATCGTCGCCCTGTGTGGAAATGAGGTCATCCGGAAAGTCGGCTGCAGACACTTCGAAAGCAGCGGATACGGAGGAGTTGCAGTTGCCCGCTTCGAATCCGGCTAACACGACATGGTAGATGCCCGGCTCAGTAGCCGACAGCGTCCCGTTCAGCGTTTCCTGAAGGTAGGTACTGTCGCGGTACCAGCGGTACAGGTAGCCGTCGGGCGTATCTCCTGCATTCAGCACAGCGGGGTCGTTTGGGCCACAGACGATCGCGTCTCCGGAAATAGCGGGAGCAGGCGGCGATTGATTGCAAGTGGCCTCCACCCTGTACAAACGGCCGTTGATCAGCTCTGCCAGATAAAGCTCCCCATCACTGTCCTCCCCAAAGGTGGCGTACTCTCCTCCGGGGCCGTCAAAGACTTCGGTGTTTACCCAGTTGCCGGCGAAGTCCTGCTCCAGGGTCCAAATTTTACCGGAGCAAAAATCTGCATAGACATACTTTCCGTACAAGGCCGGAAACGCGCTCCCCCGGTAGACAAAGCCGCCGGTAACGGAGCAACCATCACTGCTGCCGGTATTGTAGGTGTGAATGGGGGGCGTATAGGCACTTTCGGGCTCACAGCCCCCGGTATTGTAAGCCTCAAATCCTTCATAACAGCGCCAGCCGTAGTTCTCACCGCCTTCGCTGTCAGCAGGCTGAAAGGTAATTTCCTCCCATTCATTCTGGCCTACATCGCCAATCCAGATGTCGCCGGTTTCCCGGTCGAAGCTAAAGCGCCAGGGGTTGCGCAGCCCGATCGCCCAGATTTCGTCCAGAGTGAAGTCGTCTTCGGCGTAGGGGTTATCGGGGGGAATGGCGTAGGGGTCACCATTATCTACATCAATGCGGAGCATTTTTCCAAGGAGCGACTGCCGGTTCTGGCTAAAGTTTTGAGGGTCGCCGCCGGAGCCACCATCGCCCATGGGGATGTACAGATAGCCATCGGGGCCGAAGGCCAGGTCGCCTGCATTGTGATTGCCATAGGGTTGCCCAATGTCCAACAGGATGACTTCGCTGTTGGGGTCAGCGGTGTTCGGATTGCCTGCATTTACCTGGAATCTGGCAATGCGTGTATCGCCGTCATTGGCAGTGTAGTTCACAAAAAAGTAGCCGTTGTCCGCATAATTGGGGTGGAAAGCCAGCCCCAACAGCCCCCGTTCGCCGTTAGCAGGGCCAACCCGGTCGTTGATATCCAGGAAAGGTTCGGGCAATAATTGCCCGTCCGTGTCCAATATCCGGATACGGCCAGTACGTTCTACTACAAACAGGCGGTCATCTCCGGCATTCGTAATGTCTGCGGGCTGTGACAAGTCGTCATTGATCAATTCCAGATTGAAGATGGGCTGAGCTTGCAAGCTGAAGCTGATGGCAGCCAGCAATAAAAGGAGTAGGGTACGCATGGATGTTTTGATTTTGAAGGTACGAAAATACAACTGCCAGTGCAGCAGGTTGTTTTGAAAACTTCGGCTTTGTCTGTGCCCCGGCAATTGATTTTGATGACGCTACCTGTACGGTAAACTTTGCCATGCCAGCCTTTAGTCCTAACTTTACCAGCAATAATACCGATAAGCAATGCTCAAGCAATTTACGATCATTCTGTTTTTACTCGCTGTAGCTATTGGCCTGCAGGCTCAGCCGGAGTACCCTAAGTCTAACCTTTACCTCTTTAAAGTCAATCAGGAGGACGATGGCAGCATCAGCTTTACCGAGCCCCGCTACCTGACCGCTTTTAACTCCGAGGGCTTCAACAACGACCCTTTCTTTTTTAGCAATACCGAGCTTTACATTTCTGTAAAGGAGCCGGGTGCAACCCAGTCCGATCTTTACAAGCTTGACCTGGAAAACCAAACCAAGCTGCGTGTGACGGAAACACCGGAGCCGGAATTTGTACCTGCCCGTATGCCGGAGTACTACACCTTCTCGGCTGTGCGTACGGAAAAAGACGGACAGGATGATGTCTACCGCCTTTGGCAATTCCCTATTGATCAGCTGACGAACGGGAAGCCCGTCTTTAAATACCTCAGCGGCATAAAAGATTACCTCTGGCTCAACAGCCGGGAAATCGCCATCTACAAGGAAGAAGACCCCACGACAATTTCCATCGTCAATACCGCGAATGACGACATTCAGACCCTGGCCACCAACGTAGGCCCCTGCATGTTGCGCCTGCCCAATGGCAACCTCGCTTATGTTCAGAAAAGCCGGTACGACGACTGGAAGATCATGGAAAAGAACCTCTACCGTCGCCGGGAGCCGGCCCGTACCCTCATTGAAACCCTGCCTAATGCAGATCATTTTGCCGTACTGCCCAATGGTTCTCTGATTATGGGCAAAGGCAGTAAGCTGTACCAGTACAATAAATTTACTGACGATAACTGGACGGAAGTGGCGGATTTGCGCTTTTACGAAATCCGGAATATCACCAAAGTCGTCGTCAGCCCGGACTTCCAGGTGGTGATCGTAGCGGACTAAGTATGGACTATCAGGGGATTATTGAGGAGATTGCAGCGCTCGTCCGGCCAGAATTTGGCAAAGGCAAGGTGGCGGATTATATCCCGGCTTTGGCGAAAGTGCCCGCCAGTAAGTTTGGCATAGCGGTACGGACACTCAGCGGAGACACCTTTCAGGTGGGAGATGCAGAGGAGGCTTTTTCCATACAGAGTATTTCCAAAGTTTTTGCGTTGGCGCAAGCCTACCCGATCTACGGGGAAGCGCTGTGGGAACGTGTGGGCATGGAGCCTTCCGGCAATCCGTTCAACTCCCTTGTACAGCTGGAGTATGAGAAGGGCATTCCCCGCAACCCTTTCATCAATGCCGGGGCGCTGGTCATTACGGATATGCTGATCGAGCATTTCCCAAAGCCCAAAACACGCATGCTGGACTTCATCCGGGAGCTTTCCGGGTCTGATGATGTGTACTATGATTATGAGGTGACCCGGTCGGAGCGGGAGTTTGGGTTTACGAATGCCGCGCTGGTCAATTTCATGAAAAGCCATTACAACATCAAAGCGCCGGTGGAGCAGGTACTTGATGTCTACTTCCATCAGTGTTCGGTGGCGATGAATTGCAGGGAGCTGGCCAGTGCCTTCCTACTGCTTGCCAATCACGGGGTGCACCCCCGCAATGGTCAGCGCATATTGACCAAAAGCCAGGCCAAACGCATCAACGCCATTATGCTGACCTGTGGCTTTTACGATGAGGCCGGGGAGTTTGCGTTCTGTGTGGGCCTGCCGGGCAAAAGTGGCGTGGGCGGCGGTATCGTTGCGGTAATCCCCAATGAGCTGTCCATCGCCGTATGGAGCCCTGAGCTAAACGAGCACGGCAACTCACAGGCGGGTATCAAAGCCCTGGAGCTCTTCACGACGATGACCGAAATGTCTATTTTTTAAAACGCTTGCCTATGCCTGCCGCCCAAGTTTACGGAAAGTCTTTTATCATCACCGGTGCTGCGAGTGGCATTGGCAGGCAGCTGGCTACCGGATTAGCACAGCAAGGCGCCCGGTTGCTGTTGGCGGACCTGAATATTGAGGCCCTGCGAGCTGCTTTTAGCGAAAGCGATGACCTGTTGCTCCGGCAAATGGACGTCACCTCGGAGGCAGACTGGGCGGAATTGGTGGAGACGGCAGTGAAGGCTTTCGGGCAGCTTGACTATTGCGTGAACAACGCCGGGGTCATCCGCCCGGGGTTCCTGTTGGACAGCACGCCGGAGCATATCCGCTACCATATGGAAGTCAATGCGCTTGGGGTTATGTACGGCACCCACTTTTCGGCCAGGGTAATGGCGCGACAGGGGCACGGGCACATCATCAATATGGCTTCTCTGGCGAGTATCGCGCCCGTGCAGGGGCTGAGCTTATATTCAGGGTCGAAATTTGCAGTACGCGGCTTCAGCCTTGCTGCCGGATATGAGCTGGAAGACAAGGGCGTCCACGTCAGCCTGCTTTCGCCGGACCTGGTGCACACCAATATGCTGGATGTGCAACTGCAATACCCGGAGGAAAGTGCCTTGAGCTTTTCCGGCGGCGCCCAACCGCTTACCGTGCAGGATGTGGAACGGGCTTTCTACCAGGTCTTACGCCAAAAACCGCGCGAATACTGCCTGCCCTCGAGCCGTGGATGGCTGGCGAAAATCGGGAGCGCCTTTCCCGGCCTGGGGGCGAAAATTGGAAAGATCGTCAAGAAGCAGGGACTGAACCGAATTAAAAAGCGCTATCAAAAAAGATAACACCATGAGTAAAACCTGGAATTGGGGCATCATCGGTCCCGGGAAGATCGCCCATAAATTTGCACAGGACATTGCCAAACTGGACAATGCGCGCCTGAGTGCCGTGGCCAGCCGCTCTCAGGACCGGGCCGACCAATTTGCCCGGCAGTACGGTGCCCCCTACGCTTACGATAGCTACGAGGCCTTGCTGAAATGCCCCGAATTAGACGTTGTTTACATTGCTACTCCTCATAGTGAGCACTATCGCAATACCATGGCTTGTATTGAGGCTGGGATACCGGTGCTTTGTGAGAAGGCTTTTGCATTCAATACCACCGAAGCAAGGGAAATGGCAGCACTGGCGCAGCGCAAAGAGGTTTTCCTCATGGAAGCCCTCTGGACCCGGTTTTTGCCCACCACTCAGAAGATACTGGAGCTCATTCAGTCCGATGCCATCGGGCGGGTGGTTTCTGTGAAAGCTGACTTTGGATTTAAAGCGGATTATAATCCCCAAAGCCGACTGTTCAACCCGGAACTGGCAGGTGGCGCACTGCTGGATATTGGCATTTATCCGGTATTCATTGCTTACCTGATGATGGGGCGGCCGGAACGTGTACATGCCATTGCCCGCATGGGGCAGACGGGGGTAGACGAAGAGCTGGGCGTACTGTTCCAAATGGGAGACGGACGTATGGCTCATTTGCATGCGACCCTGCTGGCGCACACCAAGACAGAAGCTTTCATCTACGGGGAAAAGGGGACCATTCACATACATACCCGATGGCACGAGCCTACGCACTTCAGCCTGATTGGAGAGGACAGGCGGCCACAGAATTTCCACTTTGACTATGACACCAATGGCTATTCCTACGAAGCACAGGAAGTGATGCGGTGCCTGAACGAAGGGCTGACGGAGAGCCCGCTCTGGCCCCTGAGCCGTACCCTGGAACTTATGGAAACGCTGGACCGCATCCGGGCAGAGATTGGGCTGGTATATCCGGGCGAACATCAGTAGTTGATCTCGAAGCGGCCATCGGCAAGGGAGACCACTTGCTGACTGCCGGTAGCTTCGAAGTTGAAGGTGCCTTCCAGCCTGCGCCGGTCTTCATTGAGCAGATCAATACTAATGGTTCCTGATTCGGCACTCAGTGTATCACTCTGCATTGTGATGAAAATAGCGCTAAATGCTCCGGTGGGGTCCAGGTCATAGGTGCCATGGTCTGCATTTTCCGGAATCCGGAAACGGATCTGCCGGCCATTTTCACCCAGTGATTGTACCCGAATTTGCCCATCGCCAAGCGCCGTGGCGACGGAATCGGAAGTCCAGGTTGCCCCATCAATAACTGCCCGCACACCACTACTGAAAATGGGCGGAAGGCTGTCCGTGTAAGGGACTTTAGTGAAAACCCCTTCTGTAATTTCAACGCCACCACCTTCCTGCAGGCGATAGCAGCGGGCTTCGAAGCGGCCACTGATCCATTCCCGGGCAGTGTCTACTGCAGTAATGCGCAGAAAGCCATCGCCACCCGCTGTGTTAGACACATAAGTGCGTGCCCCTCCCACAGAGGTGTACGTCAGGCCATCCGGGCTGCCGGGGAGGAAAGCTACGGTTAGGGGCTTTAAATCGCCAATGGTAGCCCCCATGACGATGGCGCGTTCGTCCAGAGTGCTGCCACTGAGGGTCAGCTCGCCATCTACGTAAGCTGCCTCCAATACATCAGCCTGCCAGGAGCTGCCGTCAATGACAGCTTTCATACTACCATCGGGGTTCAGGGTGGGTACGTCATCCCGGCATTGTGTAAATAACATGGCTAAAAGCAGCATAGGAAAAATATACTTCATGGATTTATTTTACGATCCTGGAAAAGCGGGGTTTGCTTTTCTTTTTTAACCGGATTTTGAGAGCCATGTTCTGCAAAGGAGAAAATTGGCAGGAGCTTACATACAGACCAATGCCTGCCGGCTCTGCGCTTAGTCCCTTTCAGTTGTAACCAGATAAGGGCGCAGCTCTATGCCCTTGAGATTGCGAAAGCGGCGGGAAAGTTCCAGTTGCTGAATCTTTTCCGGCTTTAGCGTTGCCGTAAAGGACAAGCGCTGCCCATCCGGACTGAAACCCAGATATTGATCGATCCGCAGCACATGCGTTTCTCCCAAAGGACCATAGTCGAAGCCCCGGTACAGGGTGTCCATAGGCTCTGAAAAATGGACGGTGAAGCGATGGTCATTTTGTTCCACCTTCGTGACAGTTGGGCGGGCAGCCTCGTAGGCTTCTTTGAGCTTTGCTAAGGGTTGTTTGAAGTACCCCATCTGATCTACGAAAGACGCCACGGCAGCAGCATCGCTGTAATCCAGTTCAATCAGGTCGGCGATGGCTTGTTGTTTGTCAGGGGCTTGATTGTAGTAGTGTTCAGACAATGCATAGCCGATGTAGTAGCCCATGTCCCGCTGCCCGAAGGGATTGGGAGCACCCGACCATACCCACCATCCCGGATGCTGGTTGAAAAGCTCCTGCTGAAAGCGCTGAAAGACGGTATCGCGATTAGCATCCCCGTAGGCAATAGCAGGCACCACCGATGGCGACTCCATACAAAGCGATGCAATAAACTCGGCGCTGCCTTCCCGCAGGACGATCGCAAGCAGGCTCGTATTGTAAGCCTCTACCTGCTGCGTATGTACAAATTCGTGCGCCGCCAGAAATCGGACATTGTGAATGGGGTCGTAATCCCTGATATAGTCTTTGAAATATTGGTAGGAGGGAGGGAACTCAGAAGTATAGACAGTGGAGTCTGTGAAGGCCATCTCCGCCCCAAACAACACCATGGAATCGACGGTAGTGCCGTTGGTCCGAAAGTTGCCCATGCCGAGATAGATTTTCCCACGCTGCATGGGTGGGTACAACTGCCGGAATTTGTCCAGTGCAGCACGGATGTCTGCTTCGATAGGCGCACGCTGTTCCAGTAAGGCCGCAGGGAGGCATAAAATTTGGGGTAAGCCCGGATGTTGGCCAGGTACTCCTCCGGGGTATAGTTGCGTATGGCGAACAATTGCTGCTGCCCTTCGCTGGCCGGGCTGATGAATACGTCTTTGAGGATTTGGAGGTGCCGGGCGGTATCGGGTTCTGCCAGAATCTGATCATAAGCCGACCAAAACCGGTCGATATCGGCGGATACCAGGCGCTGTTCCTGATGGATTGGCCCGGGAGTGCTGCAGGCGTTAAAGAGCCCTGCCAGGATAATTGCGAGAGCGAGGGGTTGCATTTTCATATCGTGAGGTTTTAGGTTATTGCTATGCTTCCAGCCATGCTCTGATCTGCTGCATCTTCCCTTCCCGCTCAAAGTCATACACCTGCTGCACCTGATTCAGGTGTTGGTATAGCGACAAGGCTTTGCTTAACCTTGCCCGGGCGGCTTCTGCTTCAGTGGCGCTCATTAGGATTTCCCCTTCCGCCGTGAGCAGATCGGCAAGCAGGGTGAGTTGCCCTTCGTCGTAGCGCTGTGCCAGTACTTCCACCGGGTATTTGACCAGTATTTCACTTTGCTCCTGAAGCTGCTTTTGGTACTGCCCGTCCAGTAATTCCAGAGCAGCTTTGGCGTCGCCGCTATGCGATAATTTGAGCGCCCGGGCGATGACCTGCGTAAGTTGTTGCAGGACTTTGAGGAAGTAATCTTTTCGGATCATAGGGTTAAGCTCGTGTTTCTTTCTGAACAGAACCGTTTTTTTTCGACGAACTTTACCCCTCCATCGGAAAAGGGCAGTCATTTTGCGCTCTTGGGTTTACGAAACCGCCTCAGCACCTTACCGCCCCGGTTGCGAAAGCCGGCAGAGCCAAACTCTAGCTGGCTCTCGATGGTCAGGCAGACTTCTTCCTGCAATTCAGGAATACCCGCTGCTATTTTGGCGGCAAGCGAGATGGAGAACACACGCACAGCTACGCCAGCTTTGGGGTCGAGTATCCAGCGGATGGCCCGGTCGTAAAGCACGCCCTGATGGTCCTCGGGGATATCAGGCAGACGGTCGAAGCCCTTGAGCAACATTCGGTACACTGCATCGTGCTGTGGCTGCAGGAGTGCAGCGACGGCATCATCCAGGATGGTATGCAGCAGCTCCGGTTGGCGATCCAGGGTGTGGTCCATGGCCCAGGCGGCCCGTTGGGGCAGTGGAGGTTCACCGGTTTTGATGATGTGCCACAGCGCTTTGAAAGGCCAGGCGCCTTTGGTGACCTGAGTGGCGATGTGCTCCATCCCGGCTTTGCTGTAGTTTTCGTAAAGGGCGTCCGTGAGTTCCATTAGGTGCTCTGTTTTGCGGGTTTCAAAATACGGAATTAAGGGAGAATATGTCTGGCTTGCACTATCCTGCTATTTTAACTCCTGCCGTGACCCGTTTTTTACTCGGAGATGTTGGATTTTTTGTATCTTATTTTCGCATAGGCAATCTTATGAGTTATGCATAAATTCTACGTTTTCCTGCTTATTTGCTGTCCGCTCCTGGTGCAAGGCATGCCATGGCCAGGTTACATTGTGAGTAAAAACGGGAAAAAGCTGACTGGCCATATCGGGGTCATGCAGCATCAGTCCAGGACCAGTACCATCGTATTCATCAATGGGTTTGGCGATACTTATGAGATTGAAGCCGAACGCATCAAGGGGTTTGCCTTTGAAGCTGAGGGCAGGCTGTTTGCCTTTGAGAGCAAAGACCTACAGCATGCACACCGGTTTTTGCGGATTTTGCACAAGAATGGGCCGATGGAACTGTTTGTACTCACTTATGACTCGGGAGCCAGCTGGGCTTACACGTTGCAGACGCTGCCCAGTATTCAGCGGTCGTACTGGATCCGGCTGCAGGGAGAGGAGACAATGGTGAAGGTTTCACGCTGGGGATTCCGGCGCAAGCTGAGGCGTTTACTTAAACCGAAAACGCCAGCACTGGCAGAAAAGATAGGACAGAAAGGCTACCGATTTGATGATATGCCACGGATTGCCGAAATTTACAATCATTTACTGACCCCAAAGCCAAAGCCAATAGAGATATGAAGAAAAAGTGTGTGGAGTGTGGAGAATCCTTTCACGGACGGGCGGACAAGAAATTTTGCTCGGCCCACTGCCGCAGCAGCCATAACAACCGGCTCAACCGCGACTTCAACAACTTCATGCGCAATATCAACAACATTCTGCGCAAGAACCGCCGCATTATGGCAGATTTAAACCCTAATGGCAAGGCATACGTCCACCGCGATAAGCTGTTGGAGCAGGGATTTAAGTTCGCTTATTTCACGAACGAATATGTCACCAAAGCAGGCAAGGTCTACCGCTTTTGCTACGATCAGGGGTATATCGAAAAGGATAATGGCTTCCTGACGCTGGTGGTCAGGCAGGAATATGTGGAATAGACCTACCAGATATCAAGCCCTTCTGTAAAAGACAAGCGCTTGGATTCCAGCAGGGCACCTTCCGGGCTGATTTCTTCAATGTGTACGGCTTCGTAAGTTTCCCACTCAATACGGTAGGATTCTGAGCCATCGGCATACTGTACGCTGCCGATGAAGGAAACGTCCTTGTCTTCATGATTCGCTTCGTAGTACAGGCGCACGGGGCGGGGCAACTGGGACGGATAAAGGCGGGTGTGGGTCTCCTCCCACTCACCTTCGGCAGAGAAAAAAGCTTTAGCCAGGCGGTCACGGGCATCGAGGAAAGTCGCAACGAAGTCTTCCTCTTCCACGCCCCAGGTCACTGTAGCAGTTGGCACGTCCATGTACTGACGGCTGAATGCATCTTTTACCTTGGGAGGAACGGCATCTCCCGCTACAAAAAGCGAACAGCTAATCAGTACGCTGAGTAAAATGGTCATAAATTACATTTGGCTTTGTTGCACCAATGACATTAATTACGCTGAGGGGTGACAAATGTTTTGGCTTTAACGCAAAAAATTATTTAAGGAGGTACGCTTTCCAGCAGGCAGGATTATGGACCTTTTTAGCGAAAGGGTTGTTATGTTCACAGAATTGAACCTGAATTGCAATGCACAACGGCTTTTCAAGACCATTCAACCGGCTCTTTTTATTGGTTGTACTTTTTGTTTTTAGCGTTTGGCCAGCCCTAGCGCAATATGGGGCTATTGACCGGCATGCCCGGCAGGCACCGGACAGTCTTAGCAGTGACTTACCGCGGTTAGCGGTCTATCTGACGCAAGAAGCTCAAAATGAAACGGAAAAAGCCCGGGCAGTCTACACCTGGGTGTCCGGGTATTTGCAGTACGACCATCAGGCTGAGCGCAAGGGGCAGCGCATCAATCAGAACCTGCGGGACATCCTTGACCGGCGGCGGGGCCTGTGTATGGACTACGCTTTATTATATCAGGCCATTTGCCGTTATGCAGGCCTGCAGTGCGAGAAAGTCGATGGCTATGCTGCGCCCAGGCTTGCTGAGGGGCGGCAGGTTCCGGAAAAGGCAGATCATGCCTGGAATGCCGTTTGGGCAGATGGGCGATGGCATCTGCTCGATGTTACCTGGGGCGAGGTGCAGGATGAGTCTCATCTGACTTACAGCACGTCCTACTTCTTCACCCCTCCGGAAGTTTTCATACTCACGCATCTTCCCGAGCAGCCGATGTGGCAACTGCTGCCCTGCCCGGTTTCCGTGGAGGATTTTGCTCAATCTCACACTATGCTCTATCGTCAGGTTACCCAACAGGATACCTGCTGGTCGGCCATGGACTCCATTGCCGCCACCCTTAGCCTGCCTCCTGCCGCGCGCCGGCTTGCCCTTGCCCGTCAGAGTTATGCATTTAACACTACGTCTTACACCAAAAAGCAGTGGGCGGCTGCGCTATTCGATCAGGCCGTGGCTTTTGATGAACAAACCGAAGGCCTCCCCTACCCTGATAGTGCCAATACGATCGTCCGGCTCAGGCAGCAAGCCATTGAAAACGCCGAAACAGCACTGGATCTAAGCGAACCACAGACCTGGCAGCGCGAGCTTTACGCACAGTTGCTGCTCAATCAGGCGATTGGGCGGTATCAACTTCCGGATGGGCATCCTTTGTCTGCTGATGCGGAGGCTACTGTGGCCATTTTGGAAACTGCTAAAGCTCAGCTGTTGCTGCTGCCACCTGAAGGGTATTTCCGGGGCTACGCGTTGCAGCAGTGTAATCGTTTGCTGGAACAGCTCTCGGGTGATAATTGAAGATTTTCACTACATTGAGTCCTAAAAACATGCCCATCCAGGACCAATTTCAGCTCAACGGCAAAACTGCCATCATCACCGGTGCCAGCAAAGGCATTGGGGAAGCTATTGCCCATGCCCTGCACGAAGCAGGGGCCAACGTCGTCGTCTCCAGCCGCAAACAGGAAGCCGTGGACCAGGTGGCTCAGGCGCTGGGGGAACGAAGCCTGCCCGTTGCCGCCAATGCCGGTAAGCCCGAAGAGCTCCAAGCCCTGATCGACCGTACCCTTGAAGCGTTTGGCGGGATTGATATCATCGTCAATAACGCTGCTGCCAATCCGGTATTCGGGCCGGTGGAAAATACGGAGACCTGGGCGTACGACAAGATTATGGACGTCAACGTCAGGGGCCCGTTTGAGCTGTGCAAGCGGGCACTGCCACACCTGAAAGCTGGCGGGGGCTCCATTATCAATATTAGCAGTGTGGGCGGACTGAGCCCGGAGCATCAGCTGGGCATTTACAGCGTAAGTAAGGCTGCACTGATTTCCCTGACGAAGGTAATGGCTAAAGAATGGGGCCCGCAGGGCGTCCGGGCGAATGTCATCTGCCCCGGGCTGATAAAAACCAAATTCAGCGAAGCGTTGTGGAGCAACGAGAAAATCCTGAAGTATGCCCTGGCGCAACTGCCTATTCCACGGGTGGGCTCGGTGGAGGAAGTGGCCGGACTGGCACTTTTCCTGGCGGCGCCCGCCAGTAGTTATTGTACCGGCGGGGTGTATACGGCGGATGGTGGGTTTACAATCTAACTCCGGCTATTCACCTCCGCAATCACCTTGCGCACCCGGTCGAGCTGCACCGGGTAGTCCAGGATATTCTGAAACAGGTACTGCTTTTTGAGGTCCGGGTAGGGCTTCAGTACTTCTGCGATCAGTTCATCAGTCACGATTTGGGGCATGCCGGTCTGCATATCGATGAGGATGCCGACGGTCTTGCCAGAGGGGATACCAGCGTCCACAAAGGTAGACTTAATGGGGAAGTGGACCCGGTCGACCAGAAAAAGGTAGCGGCCTTTCTCCAGCACGCGGGTATAGTAGTGGGCGCCTCCGGGGTAGGCATTGCCGCGAATAAAAAGCTCATTGCCATCTTTAAGGGCATAAAAATTATGGCGCTCATGCTGATCGCGGTTGCGCAGCCGGTAGCGCTCCAGCCTGCCCATCAATCGCTTAAGCTTGCCAGGGAAGGCGTTCGTCCGCCCCTGCTTGAGGTCCAGGAAGTTGCTGGCCGTTTGCAAGCCCCGGGAATCTGATGCCCAGGCCTCTGTTCGGCTCATTTCACGGAAATCTTGATTCTCCCAACGCTCCTGATAGTGCTGCAGGCAACGAAAGAAGGCGTCCTCCATACGTGGGGAGTGCCCTTTGGCTACGGTGAGCTGATCGCCGGAAAGGGTCACCGCCACTTCCTGTGTGGGCTTGCCAGGGGCGTCAAACAACAAGTGCAGGCGGATGTAACCCTCACCATCCTCCAGCTCGCGGCGTAAGTCCTCCCAAAGGTAGAGTTGCTTTACCCGCAAAACCACAGGTACGGCTTCGGCATCGTGCATGAGCCAACCATTCATGCGGGCCTTAAGGTTGGAGAAAAATTCGGATTCGGCAATCAGCGGGCGCTTGATATCACAGTCGGCTCCCCGGTTTACGATACCGAGGTTGGCGGTGAAATTGCGCTCATCCCGGATTTCGGCAATGTAAAAATCGCTTTCCATTACTTTATCGATGCGCTGAGCGGCACCGATTACGCGAAATTCGACTTGCGCCTGCAGGGCGGTACATCCGGTCAGCAGGAGGACAAATATGGGTAAAAGTCTGGGCTTCATGAGCAGTCATTTCAGGTATTCATGGAATTGCCAATGAAAAATACGGCACCACGTAAGTTACAAAACAATCTACTTACAAATAGCCAGGCTACCGTACTTGTTTACCGGAATGTCCGGTATCTAACAGCAAGGCCTACATTTTCATAGGGCAAACGCACCACAATTTGAATGTAATTGGAGCAATTTTGGAACATGTCGCGAAACTCGTAAGAGCGGGTGGCGGCTGCCGAAATTGTATGTTCGACGGAGGAGTCCCGCAAATCGGCCGTGCCCTTGGTAGGCGGCACCTGGGCGCTCAACCTCGCCCGGCGCTCTCGCTGTCCGACGTAGTATGAAACGAAGTCGGTCCTTTCGCCGGGCGTGCTGGCTGTGGAAATGTAGAACAGTAAAATGCTTAATGTTAAATGTAAAAGGAGCGAGCGGTGCCGTAGGAGCGGTCTTGGGTTGCGAGCGGTACCGGTGGGTGTGGCTGGCACGCCCGGCGCTGTCCTTTCGCCGGGCGTGCTGGCTGTGGAAATGTAGAACAGCAAAATGCTTAATGTTAAATGTAAAAGGAGCGAGCGGTGCCGTAGGAGCGGTCTTGGGTTGCGAGCGGTGCCGGTGGGTGTGGCTGGCACGCCCGGCGCTCTCCTTTCGCCGGGCGTGCTGGCTGTGGAAATGTAGAACAGCAAAATACTTAATGTTAAATGTAAAAGGAGCGAGCGGTGCCGGTGGGTGTGGCCCTATTTTTGGATAATGAAAACTTAGTTTGGTGCGTTTGCCCTGGTGCCTTATCCCTTTCTGATCGCTGCCGCAAAGCCTTCCGTGTCCAGTGCGTTCATACACTCCGCAGCGGTCAGCCCGCCCTTCCTGCCGGCTAAGACGCCATAGCGGATGTCGTGTATACCGCTGGTGCTATGGGCATCGGGATTGATGCTGAGCCGTATGCCTTTCTCCAGCGCATAGGGCACCCAGGTCCAGTCCAGGTCCAGCCGGTAAGGGTTGGCATTGATTTCCACGCTTACGCCATTGGCCGCACAGGCATCCAGGACCTTTTGATGGTCGATAGGATAGCCGGGGCGGGACAACAGCAGCCGGCCAGTGGGGTGGCCAAGCATCGTGGTGTACGGATTTTCAATCGCCGTGATGAGGCGCTGCGTGGCTTTGTCTTCGTCCATACGCAGATTACTATGGACGGAGGCAATGATGAAGTCGAAGGCTCTAAGCACATCTTCCTCGTAGTCCAGGCTGCCATCGTTGAGGATATCACTTTCTATGCCTTTGAAGATGCGGAAGGGCGCGAGCTCCTGATTCAGGGCATCCACTTCCTCCATTTGTTCGAATACACGCTCCGGCTTCAGCCCGTTGGCGTAGAACGCAGACTTGGAGTGGTCGGTCAGGCCGAGGTACTGAAAGCCCCGGGCTTTGGCGTATTCCGCCATTTCCCGTAAGGTGTGGGCCCCATCGCTGTAGGTCGTGTGGGCGTGTACGATGCCCTTGATGTCCGCCTCGGTGATGAGCTCGGGCAGGTCGTTGCTGCGGGCGCGCTCCAGTGCCCAGGCCTGCTCGCGCAGCTCCGGGGCGATGAAGGGTAGTTTCAGGATATTGAAAACAGCGGGCTCGTCGGCTTGCCCCGCCCAGTCTGCGGCGGGGGCTTTTGCAGTTACAGCTTCCAGGAAGGTATCACTGGCGGTAAGCGTGAAGAGCTGAGTGCCAAATTCGGCTGCCGGGCAGGTGTAAACCTTAACGGGTACTTCCGCTTCGGTAGTGGTTTTGGCGGCATGTGCGTTAGCTTCGGAGCTTACCTCCTTTAGCACGCCCAGGTCAGCCAGTACTTCAGCGGCTCCCTCCTGCCCTACCAGGATCTCTATTTCATCGATGACCACCGACCTGCGGCGAATCGCACCGCACCAGTCTGCCGGCACATCAGGTAGGGCTTTTTGGATGGCTGCGAGTAGTTGCTCCGCTTCCGCCTCGATGGCGGCGTAGTGGAACCGGTTTTTAGACTTTTGGTAGTATTCCAGCTTTTTGCGGAGTTCTTCCTGCGTCTTGGCCCCGAAGCCTTTGAGTTCCACCAGGCGGTTTTCATTGACTGCGTAAAGGAGTTCGCCAACAGACTCTACGCCAAGCCCTTCCCAGACCGCCATGATTTTCTTGGGGCCGAAGCCTTTGATGTTGAGCATTTCCTGAATGCCCTCCGGTGTCTTGGCCCGGTATTTTTCCAGGGTAGCCATCTGCCCGGCGTCCAGCAGCTCCTGAATTTTGCCGCTGATGGCTTTGCCTACGCCCTTGATGCTGCCGATCTCCTCGGGACTGAGCTCCGAGAGGGGTTGCTCATAGGCGCGCAGATTGCGGTAGGCACTCTGATAGGAACGGATTTTGAACGGATTCTCCCCGTGCAGTTCCATCAGTTGCCCGAGCTGCCGGAAGTGTTGTGCGATTTCTTTGTTGGTCATTGGGGTGTTTTTAAAACTCGACTTCCAGTTCCAGGGTCTCTTCGCCCCGCTTGACGACCACATTAGTCTTGTCGCCTTTCTCAAATTGGCCCAGGCCTTCCATGTAGCCGTAGATGTCTTTGACTGCTGTATCACCGATTTTCAGAATGATGTCTCCTTTCTTCATGCCCGCATTGTCCGCTGTGCGCCCCTCCATCACACCATCGATGCGCATGCCGGTGCCCTGAAAGACATAATCCGGCATGACACCAAGCGTCACTTTGTATGCTGCCGGGCGGCGGCTTTCCTGCTCGTCCTTGGTTTTGGTGAATGCAATTTTACCTGCATCGTCCAGCTCCTCGATCAGTGCCAGGATGTAATCCGTGGTGAGCAGCAGCCCTTTGTAGTTGACCAGCTCGGAGTCGTCTTCCGGCTTGTGGTAGTCTTCATGCTGACCGGTGAAGAAATGCAGCACGGGAATATCCTCCAGGTAGAAGGAAGTATGATCGCTTGGCCCAATGCCAGACTCTGAAACGACCGTGGAAATACCTCCGACGGATAAATCTGCGAGCAATCCATCCCATTCGGGTGAAGTACCGGCACCGTTGACGGACAGGGTCTTTTCTTCATTCAGGCGGCCCACCATGTCGAGATTGAGCATGTAGTTGACTTTCTTCAGGTTGATGGTGGGGTTTTGGACGTAATATTTCGAGCCAAATAAGCCCATTTCCTCACCCGAAAAAGCGATAAAAAGGTAGTTGTTGTTGGTGGATTTGCCTTCAGAGAGCACCTCTGCCAGGCGGAAAATCCCCGCCACGCCACTTGCGTTATCGTCTGCCCCATTGTGGATGGCCGGGTCGCCTGTGTGGCGGGACCCCATGATGCCGTGCCCCAGGTGGTCGTAGTGCGCGCCGATGACGATGGTGTAATCTGCGCCGTTGCCGAGGTAGCCAATAACGTTGCGGGCGGTACGTTCTTCGGTCTCTTTAGCATGAGGGTGCGCTTTGTACTGCACCTCAAAATCCTGATACCATTCGCCCCCGTACCCTTTGGGCTCCAGCCCTATTTCTTCGAAGCGATAGGCGATGTAATCGGCGGCCATGCGCTCGCCCTTTTTGCCGGTCTCCCTGCCCTGCAGCAAGTCGGAAGCCAGGTAAACGACATCGACCTGCAGTTGGAGGGCAGGATCGTGCTGCGCGGTTGAAGTCATTGGCGAAAGCCCCAGTACAAGGGCTAAAGCGAGGGCGTAACCTATCTTTGAAGTACCGTTCAGAATCATTGGTTGATGTTTTTGTAGCGTTTATTTGGAGTGAACAGCCAAAGCGGTATTCCGGCTGTCACCCGGTTGTCAGAAAATCAAAAATTATTAGACTTGTTCAACTGGGCCTGAACAAGTCTATTGGAACAAAGCCTCCACATCCACATCCGCCCCTTTGGCGATGCGGCCCCGGTCGTTGCGTTCTACCTGCACGCAGGCAGTGGCGGGGTCATGCTCGAAGAACAGGTAATGCCCCCGGTCTACGCCATCTTCCAGGATACGCCCCTTTTCCCGCATGGTATCGAGGGGGCGCAGGTCGTAGCTCATCACGTAGGGCATACCGATATGGAAGGAGGATGGGATCACATCCGCACAGTAGACGAGGGTATGATCGCCCTGATGGAAAATCGGCACCATCATCGCTTCCGTATGCCCGTAGACGAAGCGGATATCGATACCGGGCAGCCACTCCAGGTCATCTTTCTGCACGTCGATGAATTTAAGGACGCCCGCCTTTTTCAGGGGCACAAAGTTTTCTTTCAGGAAGGAAGCCTTTTCCCGCGGATTGGGGTAGTACGCCCAGTTGTAGTGCACCTCATTCGACCAGTAGGTGGCATTGGGGAAGGTTGGCACCAGGTTCTTATCCGCATCGTACTTCACCGCTCCGCCCACATGGTCAAAGTGCAGGTGGGTGAGCAATACATCGGTGATGGACTCGGGCTCGAAGCCTGCCTGCTGAAGGCTGCCCATAAGGGAAGCTTCTCCGTGCGGCTCAAAGTGGGAGCGAAATTTCTCGTCCTGCTTATCGCCAATACCGGTGTCTACCAGTATACGGCGCTCCCCGTGCTCAATGAGCAGGCAGCGCATAGACCAGGTGCAAAGGTTATTTTCGTCGGGCTTGTTTTTCTTTTGCCAGAGGGTCTTGGGCACCACGCCGAACATGGCGCCGCCGTCCAGCTTGAAATACCCGGTTTCTATGATATGGATAGTCATTATATGGTGTTTTGGGTGTAATCAGTAAAAGAGCACTAAGAAAAACCAATACGGGACTGCCCAGCTTTCAAAGAGTCCTTCAAAGCCGCCATACGGATAGCAGTTACGGCCGCTTCCACGCCCTTATTGCCATGCTTGCCGCCCGCGCGGTCCCGGGCCTGCTCCTCGGTATTTGGCGTCAGCACCCCAAAAATGAAAGGCTTGCCGTATACCATGCTTAGGTTGGTGAGCCCGCTGGCCACCGCCTGATTGATGTACTCATTGTGGGAAGTTTCGCCTTTAATGACGCAGCCAAGGCAGATGACAGCATCGAGTTTGTGCTTGTCGATCATCATTTTGGCGCCAGCCGGCAGCTCAAAGGAGCCGGGCACCTGAGCGGTATGGATATTGGCTTCCTTCGCGCCGTGCTTGATCAGGGTGTCATAGCAGCCCTCGTAGAGCGCGTGGGTAATTTCGGGGTTCCAGTCGGCCACTACGATGCCAAAGGCAAACTCCTCTGCGGAGGGCAATTGCGCTTCGTCGTAGGTGGAAAGGTTCTTTAATGCACTTGCCATAATTGATGTGAATTAGGGGACAAATTAGAAAAGGTAAGGCTCTCATCAAAGAAGAACCTTACCTTTCCGATAGTAGTTTAATGCAGCAGGAAATTATCCCTGAGAAGCGCGGACGATATACTTTTCGATATCGCGGCTTACCGGAGACCCGGGGTATTCTTCCTTGATGCGCTCGTAGGAAGCCTTGGCATCGGCCATGTTGCCGTTACGCTCGTGCAACATTCCAATCTTCTTCAGGTAATAAGGGGTCAGCACTTCGTTGTCGCCGGCACTGACTGCCTTTTTGTACTGCTTCATTGCTGCGTCAAAGTCACCCAGTTCGGAGTACGCATCGCCCAGGGCGCCGTGCTTCATAACCGGTGTCACTTCACCCGCCGGGCTGTAGTCCTTCAGGTAGTCGAGTGCAGCCTCGTACTTGCCCAGGTGCAGGTAAGAAACGCCAGCGTAGTACTTAGCCATATTACCGGCATCGGTACCGCCGTAGTTATCGATTACATCGAGGAAGCCCATGTAGCCACCACCAGGATTGGTGAGTGCCAGTGCAAAGGAATCCTGCTCGAAGCGCTGCTGCGCCCGGAACATCTGCTCCACCGCTTCCTGCTGCTTCGGCTTCTGATAAAAATTCTTATAGGCGAGGAAGCCGCCCACGATGAGAACGAGCGCCACCAGGCCACCAAAGATATAATTCTGATTGGCGTCCATGAAGCCCTGCGCCTGATCGCGCACCTCCACAATATCTACCAACGTCTCGTCTGACTGCTTCTGATTTCTTTTTCTTCTTGCCATTATAACTTACAGTTTTTGAAAAGCTGGGCAAAAATAAGGTAAAGTTTGATAGCGGCAAATTAATTTCCTTAATTTCACCCAACGTAATATACCGACGATAAAGTGGTTTGCCATAGCAAACCGACTTGATGTCGGCATTAACGCCGGAAAGTGGCCTGCTTCTGTCCTGACAAGCTATGCTTCGTCAGTGGCCGATGTCGCAAACCACTTTGTTAAGCGTAAACAACCCGTTGGCATGGCTTATACTTATGAGTACCCACGGCCGGCCCTGACCGTGGACTGTGTGATTTTCGGACTGGATGAGAGCCATCAGCTGAAAGTGCTGCTGATACAGCGCAAGAACGACCCGTTTGCCGGGCGCTGGGCCCTGCCGGGCGGCTTTGTGGATATGGACGAGAGCCTGGAGGCGGCTGCCCTGCGCGAGCTGGAGGAAGAGACCGGCGTCCGGGATGTGTTCATTGAGCAGCTTTTCACCTTTGGTGCGCCGGAGCGCGACCCCCGGGGCCGGGTGGTCAGCGTGGCTTACTACGCGCTGGTCAACCTGAGCGAGCACCCCGTTGAGGCGGCTTCTGATGCCCGGCGGGTAGAGTGGTTCCCGGTGCAGGAGCTCCCGCCACTGGCGTTTGACCATGACAAAATCCTGCAGATGGCGACCAACCGCCTGCGGGCCAAGGTACGCTATCAGCCCATTGGCTTCGAGCTGCTGCCCGAGCAGTTTACCCTTTCTCAGTTGCAGCAATTGTATGAGACGGTACTGGGCGTGGACGAGCTCAACAAGCGCAACTTCCGCACCCGCATTCTCAAAATGGGCGTGCTGCGCGAAGTGGGCAAACAGGAAAACGTGGCCCACCGCCCTGCCAAGTTGTATAGTTTTGACAAGGAAGCCTACGAGCAACTCTTCCGGGAGCGGTACGACGACTTACTCCGCCGGGGAGTAGACTTCGAAATATAAATTGATTCAGCCGAACTGCCTGCTATGCCTGCCGCACGTTTCTTCACCGGTACTTCTACCATGATTTTGCTCAGTAGCCTTTTGCTTTTGCCAGGTTGCAAGGAGGACCCGCCACCTGCGGAAAAGCCCGCTCAGGATTCGACAGCAACCTTGCCCGGCCGGGCAGAGGACTTTGACAAAGCAGAACAGCCCTGGGGCTTTATTGGGCGAAACGGGCGTTTCCGCATCCCGCCCCGCTTTGACGAAGTACGGGCTTTTTCAGAAGGGCTGGCGGCGGTACGCCTCGGCGGATACTGGGGCTATATTGATCTGGAAGGGCGAATGGCCATTGAACCGCAGTTTCAGGCTGCTTTCCCTTTTCGGGAAGGCCTGGCACGGGTGCTGACCTACCCCGACAGCAAAATGGGCTTCATCAACCGGAGTGGCGAATGGGTGATCGATCAGGCCTACGATCAGCTGAATGACTTTGAAGAAGGGCGGGCCAGGGTGCGCGTTGGAGCACAATATGGTTATCTTAATGGTCAAGGCGCCCTTATCATTGAACCGACCTTTGATCGGGCTTCTGATTTTCAGAATGGCACAGCCGCAGTGAGGTCTGGAGGCAAATACGGACTTATTGATACCTTGGGGCAATGGATGATACCCGCCGCTTACGCGAAAACGGACCCCATGTCAAACCGGCGCATACGGGCACGGCAGGAGGGGTATTATGGCTTCCTGCGCCCGGATGGCAGCACAGCCGTCCCTTTTGAATGGCTGGATGCCCGGGACTTTGCGAATGACCGGGCGGTAGTCAGCCGGGATAGCCTGTACCAACTCATTGACCCCAACGGGCAGCTCATCACAGCCACCGCTTACCAGCAGCTCTGGTACGTAGGTGAAAGCTTCTGGGCCTTTGAGCAGGAAGGGCGTTACGGCTTCCTAGATCGTAACGGCGAGGAGATCGTGCCGGCACAGTTTGACCAGCTGATGTCCTTTAGCGAAGGGCTCATCCCCTACCGGATGGGGCGGCGCTGGGGGTACCTGCATCAGGACGGGCGGGTCATTACCCCCCCTGAGTTCTTTCTGGCCTGGGGCTTTTCGGAGGGGCTGGCACGGGTCGCCACCCGCAACGGCATGGCCTTCATCGACACGACCGGAGCGATTGCGATCCCCACCAACTTTCAGGATGTAAGAGATTTCTCCGAGGGGCTGGCACCGGGACGATAATTTTGACAGGAAAAAACAAAACCAAAGATATGATTAGCATTATTATGGGATCAGACTCCGACTTGCCCGTTATGCGGCAGGCCGCCGATGTGCTAAAGGAACTGGACATCCCCTTTGAAGTTACCATCGTTTCGGCCCACCGGACGCCGGAGCGGATGTTTGAGTTTGCCAAACAGGCCCACGGCAGGGGCATCAAAGTCATTATTGCCGGAGCTGGTGGGGCAGCCCACTTGCCCGGGATGGTCGCCTCCCTGTCGCCACTACCCGTGATTGGCGTACCGGTGAAATCCTCCAATTCTATTGACGGTTGGGACTCAGTCCTGTCCATCCTGCAAATGCCCAATGGCGTGCCAGTAGCTACGGTAGCCCTCAATGCTGCTAAGAATGCGGGCATACTCGCGGCTCAGATCATCGGTGCGCAGGATGAGACGGTGCTGGGGCGTATTTTGGCCTACAAGCAGGACCTCGCTGAAGGGGTCAAGGTGAAGTATACCAAACTGGAAGCGGAGAGGTATGAGGATTACCGGAAATGAGTTGGGCTGGAAGATAGGCTTCATTCTTTGGAGTCCGGTGGCGGCTTTGGAGCCGCGACCGGACTACCCAAGGCTCAGGCCGCGATTCCACAATCGCCGCCTGAGTATACTTCGAGCAGATAGCTTTTTATTTGTACAAAATTCTTCCCCGAAGACAAAGTATACCAAAGCCCCCTGTCGGGTCCCAGTCTTTACTGGAATCCGATAGGTTCCCCAAAGTAAAGCTGGGGCAGAGCTCCTGGCAAGGCCCTGGATTAAGCTCTACACCAGCAAGGCTTGGAAGAGCTCGGGCAGCGCACCAAGCGAGCACCTTGCTTAGCAGATTGCATTTGCCAGGCAAAAGCCCCCCCGGCGAAAGTAGTGCGCCGGGGGATGCTTCAACCTACCGTAAGATAACCAATTTTTGGGTCGCCAAACGATGATTGGACAGGTGAAGGGGCGAGGGGCATAAGCGGCAAGCGTAAAAAAAACAGCCTCGACTAGGCTACAGAAAGCATGATCCGTTGGTTTCCCACAGATATATAGTGGCATGGTTACTGTTCCATTCAAGGTATGCAGCTATGCAGTGATCACCAGCTCCTCACCCACGAGACTGCAGGCAATACCGGAAAAAGCCCAAATTGGTAAAGCTGTCTTTCCCCTCTCTCATTTTCATCAAAATAAATATAGTACGGATTGATCCGGTTATAAGAGTTATACAGCCCAACTATCCATTTCCGTATGCCTTTTTTCATTGTTTTCTCTACCTGCCAGCTTAAATCAAGGCGATGGTAATCTGGCATTCTAAAGCTATTCCGGCTCCCGTAGTAATGGGCTTCGTGATAATCTTCCGATAAATGAAAACCGCTGCCGGGACTACTCCCAAAACCCAGCGTAAGAATATCAAAGCCCCCCTGGGCCAACGAAAGGGCATCGCCTGAGTGATAGACCCATAGAAAAGAGAGCCTTTGGTTGTCTCTGGGCTTGAAGGAAATGCTGAGTGCTAAATCATGCCTTCGATCGTAACGATAAGGAAAGGAAAGGCCATTGTTGAGTTGTGGAAATGTCCGCTGGTGCCTTGATAGCGTATAGGAAATCATTAAATCCCATTTAGTCCAATGCTTTTTAATGAAAGACTCCAATCCATAACTTACTCCCTTACCTTCGGCAACAATTTTGGATTCCCAGTCTGTAGCCCCTCTAAAGAAAGAAGTTCCCTCCTGAAAGGCAATTAAGTTGGTGAGTGTTTTGTAATAAGCTTCCAGCTGTATTTCCCAACCCTTATGGTAAAACCCTGTTCCTGCAGCATACAGCCATGATTGCTCTACAGGTGCAACCGAGGATGCGGGCACCCAAATGTCTACGGGCAACCCACCACCACTATTAGAAAGCAGGTGCAGGGGTTGTACCATTTGGCTTATCGAAAGGCTGTGTTTCCAAGTGGGAGATGGTTGGTAATTTAGCAGCAATCGAGGTTGGACGGAAAGGAACTGATAGCTTTCCCTGAGGACGTCGGAAACAAACCAATTGGCATGCACCCCAACATTGGCAGACCAGTTCCGGGGCAACTGGATATTGGCTTCTGTATAAAAACTCAGCTCGTGATTAACCGTATTGCTAACCGAAACAGAGGTATCAACACTATTGCCTTCTATACTCCCCTTGAAGCGCTCTATGCTGGGTTGGAAGTTGTGCCTGGTAGCCCTTATTCCGGAAACTACGTTTACTTGGTTGCTTAAGGAAAAGTCTGCACTGGAATGAAAAATAAAATCAACGATTTTCGATTGGAATTGATTGATTTCGTTTGTCTTGTCTCCAGTTACTATTTCTTTACGTTCAAATTCCGATCGGGTACCATAACCAAATGACGTGAAGGACACAGCGTTACTCCATACCCATCTTTTGCGCAGATGGCGCCACCTTAAACCAGCCAGTTGGTTTCCCCACCTGATCCTGGTGGTCTCTCTGGAGGTATACTGTGGGTTGCTTCCCCTGAATTTGAGCCGAATGTTGTCTCCACCGCCGTAGTAAGAGAAGTATAACTGATTGTTATTATCCAGTTTATGCTTTATTTTGAGATTAGCATCTAAAATGCCGTAACTCACCCTTTCATCCTGGCTATTAATGATGAGTTGAGCACTACTGTAAAGTAAATCTAAAAAGCTGCGCCGTGCAGAAAAGTGAAAGCTCGTCTTTTCCTTTCTGAGGGGCCCTTCTATAAAGAGCCTTGAAAAGAGTAAGCCCAGGCCTATTTCTTTTTTAACTTCCTTATGGTTGCCATCTTTCATTTGTATGTCAACCACCCCGGAAACACGCCCTCCGTAGCGAGCAGGAAAGCCTCCTTTATACACTTTCAGCTGTTGGATAGACCGGGGCTCAAAAACAGATAAAAACCCGCCCAGGTGTGCAGGGAAATAAATAGGAATGTCATCAAGGAGAATAATATTTTGGTCTGGTGTGCCCCCTCTTACATACAAAAGGCTGGTCCCCTCCTTGCCTCCTGAAATTCCAGGCAGAACCTGTAGTGCTCTTAGTACATCGGCTTCTCCAAACAAGGTAGGAATACGTTCTATTTCGGAAGGGCTAAGGGTGGCCATACCTAATTCAAGCTGATTCCGTGTTGAGTGGGACGTTACTTCAACGGTCTGTAAGGACACTCCTGCACGGAGGCCTATATTCAAAACGGTATCCTTTGTAGCTTCTAACCCCAGGGATGCTGTTTCGTAACCAACGTACTGGACTTGCAAAACGAGTGTGTCCCTGGCAGGCAGGAAAAAGTTGAAATAACCTTTAGAATTGGTCACTTCAACGAGTGTTTTATCTTGATTGCTTACCAGTGCGCCAATAAGGGATTCCCCGCTACCTGAGTCTGTCACGATTCCTGATATATGGATCGTTTGGGCAAATGCCAAGCAGGCTGCAAAAATAAATATTAGTGCAATGAATAAGCGGAAAATACTTGTTTTCATTGTTCATGTATTGGAAAAATGCCTTCGTGGTAGCCAGCGAAAATGCCAAAACCATTAGATACATTTGAAAATAAAGTAAAAGGCTCCGCACCAAATAACAATTGCAGTTCATTGTCAAACTGATTATCCGTCGATTGATTGTGCCGATGTCTGAACCACGATTTTCGAAAGCGGTAATAATCTTCGCTGACCGTACGGAAAATGAGATAGTATTCGGACTGGTTATTACGGTATTTGCCTTTAATCCAGCGATTACCGCTAACCGAACTATGTTCAAATCTCAATTGCATTTCATAAGGCCCTCCATTTATCAGCTCATCGCTAAATACAAAGGAAGATGGGGCGTATACTAAATCCCCTTCTCTATTTAAGACAGCATCAGGAATGGCTATGTCATGCAAATAGCTTAGATAAGTGGAGTCTTTCAATTCATCATAGAAAGGATGTAAAATCACGAATTCGTAGTAATTCTTCTCGCTATCGGGATCGAAAAAATGCAGATTAATATCTATGTATTCGTTTCCATCTGCACTTTCCACAAAAAAGTACGTTGCGTGATCAATTTCTACTTTTGCAGGAGGCAATATGGCAGAAGCCTGAACTTCATGGTAATCCGTTTTTACTAAAAGCTGGTATAGCTCGCCGGAAACCAGGTTGGAACCGGTGTACCGATAACGGCCACTACCCTGATAGGACAAGGTATCCATAAGTTGATGCTGGTGCCATAATTCAATTATAGCATCCTCTTCAGGAATAGCTTCGGGTTGCAGAATAGATCGAAATTTGGTCAAATATGCTTCAAAATTATCAGAAGTGAAGAAACAAGACAGAATCAACTCCTGCGCGTTCTCTTCATCAAGGGGCAGATCAAGTGGTTTGGTGCAGCTCATCAGTATGGAGCCCGCTAAAAAAATGGGGAAAACGCCCTTTTGTATAGACATTTTATCACAGTGTTTCAGTTACTCAGGTAGCAGAGTACTTTTGCTTGAAATAATTTAATCGATCGGGTAAAAAGAAAACCGGCAGAAGCGCAGGAAATTGCTTCCGCCGGTTTTTTTAATTTTTAGTCAGGTTTTCAGGATCAACCATCCGTCAACTGATAAGTCGTTACAGGGTTAGAATAGCTTTCAACTAACTTGCCATCAATGGATATATTGTATACATCCAAACATGACCCCCAACATTTGCTGGCGTTATAAGGCGGGTAGCTATTTGGGGGAGGCGGCCACTGACCATCAGAATGGGGGTGAAGTTTCACTGCAGTATCATTATTCCCTGAATACCGACGGTTCGACATAGGTGTGTTCGTTACGCCTATAGGTACACTAAATCCTGTTAGCGGGAACGTAAAATTTTGAAAAGAAGGAGGTGCTCCAGGGTCATTTGTACAGTACCAAAAATTACCGTTTCCACTCCAAGTACCATCCCACCGGAACCAAGGCTTATAAGAGTTTCTGTATTTCCACTTTCCCCATCTTTTGCGCTGAGCCTCATTATGCAGGTAGTACTTTACAATCATAAAACAATTATCACAATTATCAGATGTACTTGAGTAACCATGCCTTTCAAACCTAGCTCTCCTTTTGTTTCCGGTAGAATTCCATCCCTTATTCAGGTTTCCATCCCAACTACAATTATCACGATTTATTGTTTTGATGGTAAAAGTAACAATGCCGAGGTCATGGTCTGTTGTCGATGCTTCATTTAAAATAGCCCTTTCACTAATCGTACAACTTGCACAAAACTTAATTTGACTAGATGTATACTGCCATAGTGTATCTGCTACCATTACAAACCCTTCGGCGTTGATCAGAGGAGCTGCTGTTCCATCTACTACACTAAGGTGGTAAATGTGCGCTTCCCGGGAATCTTCTTCAACAGTGATCAAATTATTTTCGACTGCCTCTCTATACAATTGGCTTTTTGGTTCTTCAAGATTTAGTGCATAAATTTCATCATCCGACAAATGTGAATAAGGCGCGTAAAACTCTTCTGTTAATTCTTCTTCTGCTGAAATAATATCTTTGAGAATACTTCTTTGAGAATAAAACCCAAATCTATTCTCAAAATCTTTAACTTCCTCAAACGACATCAAGAGGATTTCTTCATTGGTTGTACTAAAGTGATCCCATGACTTGAACTGCAGAATACCATCTGTTGATTCTAAGTCAGAATCCCAATTTTCATAATAGTTAGAAATTGAGTTGATGTACGTAGTTTGAGGACCGCTTAAATCCGCTTCGGAAATAGAATCTTTCTTACAGCTGAAGAGAAATAGTGCTGTAGCAACAATGCCAAGTAAAATTGGTGTTTTCATAAAACAGTATTTAAAGATGTTATAAAATCATGCAATATATAGGTGGTGTACAGATACAACCCGCCCAAGCTTAGCCACATAAAGCAGCAAATAACCTCCTAATACTTACTCACCTTTTCCAAATTCTTAACCTTGCTTTTATTTGGGACTGCTACAGACCAACCTCTGCTAACGTTGTTTTTTTGACATTTTATGCATTGTTTTCCCTCGCCACGCCGAATCATCAATTAAGAATCAGCCCAACTGAAAGGTAAAATATCCTCCGCTCCCCCACTAGCCAAATAGAGATTCCTGTACCTGCGATTAGGTAATCCTGTTTCATTTGAAGGATCAAGCGTTCATCAGACATAGCATGCTATGCTGACAAAAGAAGCCGTATCTTTTCCAAATTTTCTGTCTAAATAAAATTGTGCTATTGTCTGAGCGAAAATATCTTGTTTGTACAGGAGGCAGAAATATTAGATGCCTCCTCGTTTATGTATAAAATCAATTCTTTTCAGGAGTCGATCTTATTAATTAGGTGTAAATTTACCCCCCCCCCCAGCGATATTTCCAAATTTTTGTGCGTCTTTTTCAAAAAAAACATTGTAGGAAGCACAAAGCTTGGTGATTCAGGGACGTAAGGCGCAATGGGTTCTCTGTGACCGTGCAGAAGGTGCGGGGCTACTGAGTACGGCTTGGAGAAGCGGCTGGTTAATATTTTGCAGGTAGACTACCTCTGGGCAAGGGCTCCTGTCGGGTCCCGGGTTTTACCGGGATCCGGCAGGTTTCCCGATATAAAGCTGGGGCAGAGTACACGGGTAGGCCTTGGATTAAGCGCTACGCCAGCAGTATCATTGCTTCACAAACTTCGTCCGCCCTACTGCTCCGTCTTCAAAGATAACAGTGACTGCATATATCCCCTTCGAAAGCTCCCGCACAGATAGGGGTTGGCCACCCTGCAATATAGTTTCTGCAATAGGCCTCCCACCCAGGTTAAAAATGGCCACCCGGTCGATAAGGTGATCACGGGTGGTAAAAAGAAAAAGCGCATCGGTAGCTGGGTTGGGATAACAGGTAATCGCCTCCGCAGGCACCTCTTCCGTTTTGGTATTCGTCAACATACAATCCCCCAGCTGCCATTCCACCATGTCGTCCTGATGAAAGCAGTTCAATTCCACCCAGGTGTCTAAGAAAAAGGGTAACTATTTAGGTAGGGCTTCCCGCGGCAGCGTAGCTTCGAAGGAACGACTCGCCCCGCCAGGCGTTGAGCAGCTCTTCATAGGCAGACAAGCCGTGCTTTTTTGCCGTGCTGCAAAAGCTTTTGATCCTTGCATAGTGCCGCGCACCCTGTAGGGTACGGAAGCAGCCGCTGACTTTTAGCTTCGTTTTCAACGGGCGGATATCACGTTCGGCCAGGTTATTAGTGAACGGCACTTCGTGCTCCCGCGTGAACCTCAGTACTTCTTCTTCGTATCGTTCCAGCCTTTCGAGCAGGTTCCTCCCTTTTGTTTTCTTCGGCCGGCCTTTCGGGCGGGGCTCAGGCGGCGGCTCTTCACGGTTGGCTTCTTTCAAGATTTGCCGGTAGCGGGACAGGACCGTTTTATATTTTTTAGCCTGCAGCACTGAGCTCCCGCCACTGCTAAATTCGTATGCGTACATTAACAAACTGTGCATCTTTTCAGCCCACTTGCGCCCATGGTTTTCGCTTAGGCCTCTGAGCTCGCGCAGCAGGTGTGCCCCACAAAGCGCATGGCGGGCGTTTGGCAGCCTAAAATAGCTGGCCCAGCAGTCGTGCACCAGCGTGCCTGTATAGTTTTGGGCTATGCTTTGGCCGCTGTACAGCGCCTGTGCGCCTCTTTTCTCGTGCACAAACAGGTAAGTGAACAGGCCACAGACAAAATTATGGGCCCAGTGCAGTTTGCCTGCCACCCGGGCACCGCTTTCGTCGGCATGCGCTACGGGGCTGCACAATGCCTGCTCTTTGATAACCGCCTCATCATCGGCCAGCTTCCCGTACATGCGCTGTACAGAAGTGGAGACTGTATTCTCATTGAGCTCATACCCCGTCAGGCTGGCAAAGAGCTCCCCCACGCGCCCTACGGGCATGCTTTGCTCCACATTCAGCAGGCTGACTAAGGCATGTACCCTGTCGCCGTATTGTACGGGGGCTGGCACGCCGGATGGGAAGCTGCCTGTATGCTGCTCGCCACAGCAAGGGCAATGTTTGACCTCCAGGCGGTGCTCTTCTATTTGCAAAAGCTTCGGGGGGAGGTCAAAAACCTGGCGGCGCTCTAAGCTTATGCTTGGCACAGTGCTTTCCAGGTTCTGGCCGCAGCTGCATTTTTGCTCAGCTACCGGGTGGACAACAAGGCGGTCTGCTGCAGACGGGGCGACCATCTCAAGCGTCTTCCCCTTATGCCCAGACTGGCCTCCCTTCTTGCCGCCTTTCTTGCACGGGAACGCGGGGGCTTTCTTCAGCCCATCGCTGCTCGGAGGCCGCGAAGAAGTCCGGCTGTTGGCTTTCAACTGAGCTTCCAGCTTTGCAATACGAGCCAGCGCTGCTGCCAGCAGTGATTCCAGCTTCGCTATTTGCTCAGCTTGTTGCGCTATGATCTCGTCCTTGTTCACCTGTGCTAGTTCGCTATTTTCTCGTTATTTTGCAAATTGACCTAAATAGTTACGAAAAAGGTATATACAGGGTTCATGGGAGATAAGGCGCTCCCCACGCCTTCAATCCAGTAGGTGGTGCGGTGGGGAGATATTGCATCTGCCATTTCCAGCCTTTTCCGCCTTTCCCCGGAACTGAGGGTCACCGAATCTATGGACAAGACCTCCAGTTCTATGCTGTTATTGGAATCGTCAATGAGGAACAGGTCGCCTACTTCCAGATTGAAATCATAGATGGCAAATTCTTCTGAATTGTCATCCATTTTCATGAAAACAACACCGCCTTCCTCCCGGTAGAACGCCCCCACTTCAAAGACAGGTTCGGGATCATTGGTTCGCAGCTCATAGTAAACCGTTGAATCGATGGTCACAGTGTCTTCAAACCAATAGCTTTTTGTATCGCAAATAGTCGTCATCTGTAAAGGAGCAACATAACAGTCGTCTATGTACCATTTATTGGAGGGGCTGACGAATGCCTGCCCCATCATCTGATTAGGGGCGATAAGTATAAAAAGAAGCAGGGACCATAGAGAGTAGGCGCATTTTATCTTTTTCATGTTTTGTAGTTAATGGGTTTGATGATGAACGACAATGTCAATTTAGCTCATGCGGTGCAGGATTCCTAAATATACCCTGCGGTAGTAGGTAAGGTAAACTGCAAAACGATTTTTTCTACCGCACCACCACCCGCTCAGCTGCCAAAACCTGACCGTCCGCTATATAGCGCAGCACGTAGGCACCGGCAGGCAGGCCCTGCACCGGCAGTATGCTGGTCACCTCATCAATGCGGCCGGCGGGGTGCGACTGCAAGATGCGCCCCTGCAGGTCCAGCAATTGCAGGGCAGGGCCCCGGCGGCGGGCAATGCCTGCATCCCGGAGCAGCACATAGAGGTACTCTTGCGCCGGGTTGGGATAGAGGTGGAGCGACAAGGCCGGGTCAGCAGCCTCCTCCTCCGTACTGACCAGGTGACAGCCGGGCACAAGGCAGCCTTCTTCATCCACCCGCAGCAGCCAGCCGCGCTGTATGGGCCCGGAAGGCTCATTGCCGTATATGGTCTGCCCGCCCATGACGTAGCCGCCGCCGGGCATTTCTTTTAGGTCGAATATTTCTTGGCTTTCATCATCCACCCCCTCGTCAAAAAAGCGTAGTTTTCTGCTCCAAAGACTATCTCCATCTAAAGATACTTTAAGCAGCCAGCCTACGTTATCTGCCACAGGAGGATTATAACTTACTGCCATACGAGCGTGGCCCGCAATTACATAACCGCTGTGATCTGAAGCCTTGACAATTTTTTTTAGCTCATTTCCAAACATTGTCTGTATTGGCTCATGAAATTCGACACTCCATTCTAATTGATGTTGCTCATTGAGTTTATAGATATAAGCTGGGTGCCACCAAATCGCCCCCGAAACCGCATTCACGGAGAACTCTTCGCCTTTGAAGCAGGCGGCAATGACACTGCCATCCGGCTCCGCATGGATCGCCATTTGTTCGCTCAGCAGCTCCTCAACCGGGCTGAGGTAGTTCCATTGGACGTTGCCGAGGGTGTCGATAGCGTAGATGTGGTGTTGGTAAGTATAATTTTTTCTGACTCTACTTGAGTTTGTCCGTGCACCACCAATAATGAATTTGTTTTCAACAGACTGCACACTCACTGGCGCGTCCCAAAAATCAAAAATACCAAAGTTTTTCCGCCACAGTAGTTCACCGCTTGCACTAAATAACTGCAGTACAGTTTCTGTATTGTTAATACCCTGAGCGTTCCGGTCGCGGGTGGGTAACAAGATCATGCCATTTGGCCCGACGATGGGCTCGTAAGTAGTCAGGAAGGACTGTTCGTGAGGTGGGAAAAAACTGTGAAGTTCAATCGTATGGTCAATATACCCCATTGAATCCAGGAAAAGCAATGAAGCCCTCGCGCTAGTATCCCGCTTCATTGCACTAGTAAGGAAGCCTTCTCCATATGGCTTTAACCCTCCTCCCCAATTTGTAATAATCTGCCCTTCCGGATGGGCAAAAGCCGTATGTTCGACTTCCCCATTCAGGTCCAGCTTAGCAAAAAACAAGCCTGAAGGATAAAAGGGCGGTATAGTATCAGCGGCCAGCCCCGTGATGTAAATGCAGCTGTCTGTAGGGTAGACCCCATTGATAATAGCCGCAGCATAACCAAAGTAATAGCGCTTATTGAAAGACTCCTCCTGTGCAGGCAGCAAGGAAGCGCTGCTGAGCAGAAATAGAAATAGCAAAAATCTGAGTTGCATGATAAGCCGTTGTTATATTGAAAATAGCCCTGCCTACCTGTCTCAGGCAGGCAGGGTATTAATGCTTTAGTTGCTTCAACCTACCGTAAGATAACCAATTTTTGGGTCGCTAAACGACGGTTGGGCAGATGGAGCGTATAAAAGTACAGCCCGGCGGGGTAAGGCCGGCTGTCCCAGGAGGCCGTCACCTGTCCCTCCACGATGGGCAGCACGGCTATAGTCTGCCCGTTTACGTCTTGTATGCTAAGCTCTGCCTGTTCTGTGCCTTCCGGCAAAGTACACCGGAAAGTGACCGACTGCCGGGCCGGGTTGGGGAATGCCTGTACCTGAGCCGGCACTTTGAGCGCTTTTCTGGTTTCGGGACGGTTGGTACCGGGTGTGGATAGGGCTTGTAGGCCAGTAGGGAGGATGGGCTCGTGGTAATACCCCGCCCCGTAAAAGGCATTCAGGATGTTCTGGGCGCGGACTCCTGCACCGGTGCTCGCGTAGTACGCGATGTCTTCCAGGGCTTTCAGCTCTGCTTCGCCCAGTTCATGCCACCCTTTGCCCTGACTGATCCGGGCGATATCCACTTCCTTGAGGGTTTTCATCCGTTTCTATTCCTCAAAACGGTCCAGCACCCACATTTCTCCCTCCCAGCCTTCGAAGCCTACGACACCCAGCTCTATCGTGTAGTATAGCCGGGAGAAAGAGGTGACATTCTCCGAATCGATCACCCAATTAGTGTAAACGTCTGTAAAAGTCTTGCCCAGAATATCGGCTGATGGCAATAAATCACATATTGATGGCGACTTGTCGGCTGATATGGATATAGCACCGGAAAAGCCGTCATTCACTGTTGTCAATATTTCACTCAAAACAAATTGATGTGCCCCTCCTTCCGTATAGTTTGCTGATGCAATGGTTTTCAATTGGTAGGTCCGGTCACTTTCGTCCAAATACCAGATGGCGATGTGCTCTGATTCGTAAGTACGGTTGCCGTATGCCTTTTCCTTTTCTTCTTCCAGCAAGTGAATCTGAAGCTTTTTTTCTTCTCCATCGGCATTCTTAAAGACTACAGTGCTGTTTTGCCTGACCAAATCCAACGGCAGGTAATCTCTCACGATGCCGATCGTCAGGTTTGCCAGTTCACCGTTGGAACTGTTCCAAGCAGTGCTCACAGTGTCCTTTTCACAAGCGGCAAGCATCAGTATGGCGAGTGTTGCCAGAAGTGTTATCTTTTTCATGTTTTGTGGGTTTTAAATTAGTAAATTAACCGATAGATACGCACTCTGTATTGATAAAGTAACAGCAGGTGCCATCATCGTAGTAAATTACCAAATCGGTTCTGTAACAATAGCTGTAACTGCTTAAGGGAGCGTTAGATAAATTAAAGCTTAAGACTGATGGAGGAGACGTATTGATTATTTCAACATCAAAGACTTCATCAGGATCCCCAGTAAACGAAGGTACAAATCCAGTGGTATACCATACCCTAATCCTATAATCATATGCCACAGGGCGCCTCAACTGACTATAGTTACCACAGTCTGATAAACAATCATAATAATCCTGAAAAGGCAATTCATCACAATAACCTAAACAATGGTGATATGAATTAGGATCATTAGGGAACTCATCTGCACAATCTTCGATACAATCATTTTGTATTTCATCAATAACAGTTTCCGGGGGAATCATGCGCTTACAATCCTCCCGGCAGATGCATCTGTTGCGGTTCTCGCCAACTCCAACCCGGCAAGGTTCACAACTTATCCCGGATATGGATAGCGTCGAATTAGCGCTGTTCAAATTGGCGGTTAAAAGATTAGGGTATACACTGCACTGGGTGTAACCTTTTTGGGAAGTAGCCAGCAACACGAGACCTACCATGCAAAATCCGCACAAAATCTTTTGGCATGCGAAACGAAGGTAGAGCAAATTCAACAGTGATTTTTTCATACTACATGATATTTTGGTTTGAAAAAGCTACGCTTAACGTTTTCATTCAAAACTGACTTTTTTGCACTTCCGGCGCACCGGTGACGGTATTCAATACAACAACAGCGGCCATCACCATTAGGCATAGAACGACCAGGTACTAATCTGTACACAGGATACATAACCATCTTTTAATGCCGGACTTGTAGCCGATTAGTCGTGCAAAAACATGAATAAAAAAACTGGTGCAATTAATCGAAATGAACGGAGCGCCCGAACAACAGAGCGTGCTGCAAGCAACACTAATACTGCGAAAAATCTAATTCCCGTTTTATTATGTGCTTTTATATTTTAGCGATGATCAAATTTACCCCCCCGCAATATTTCCAAATTTTTGAGCTTTTTTATCAAAAAAACATTGTAGGAAGCACAAAGCTTGGTGATTCAGGGACGCGGATTACAATGGGTTTGCTGTGGCTGCGCAGAAGGTGTGGGGCTGTTGAGCACGGCCCGGGGGGAGCGGCTGGTTAACATTTTGTAGGTAGGCTACCTCTGGGCAAGGGCTCCTGTCGGGTCCCGGTTTCTACCGGGATTTGGCGGGGTTGCTCAAGAAAAGCTGGGGCAGAACTCTTGGGCAAGGTCTTGGCTCAAGCGCTAAGCCAGCAAGCTCACCTTCCGCCGCAGCCAGCTCCGGTTCGCCAGCTCGGGCTGGGCGTCGATGCGCTGCAGCAGGGCATTAAGGTTGTCCGGCGGGGCGCTGCCGTACTGTGCCTGACGGCTGCGCAGTTTTTGCAGGCGGGCGATCATCTTGAGGAAGTTACCGTTGGACTGTTTCTGATAGGTGGAGAGCTGCCGGTTGCGCTTGATGTATTTGCGGGACGCTTCCAACAGGGCGTAGAGCGCTTCCTCCTCCTGTAGTTCGTAATAGCTTTTGAGCTGTATCATCTTGGCGGCCATGTGGTAGAAAGCGTCAGAAAACTCGACACCCTGAAGGGTTTGCAGGGCTTCCTGGTACTGCGCGCGTTCAAACTGCAGGGCGGCCAGGTTGTAGGTGAAGACGTTTTCCTGTACCTCCGGCGCCAGCTGAGACCGGTAAGTGTAGATGAAATCTTCGGTCCACTTGAATTCCTTGAGGCGGATACCGGCAGTGACGATGTTGATGTAGCTCCACTGCGTGAGGTAGCCCTGCCGCAGGAGCACTCTGCGGTCCAGCATTTCCTTGTAAAGGTCCAAAATATCCCGGTAGAAAGCGGCTTCTCCGGAGTTGATGCGCTTGACGCAGTAGTTCTGGGCGTAGTCGTATAAATCCTGCAGCTCTTCCAGCGTAAAAACGCTATGATGCTGACTGAGCAGTTGCCGCAGCGACCGATAGTGGGCTTCCTCTTCCGAACTCAGCATCATAAGCGCCTGATAGTAGGTCTGCAGGGCCGGTGATTCTGCCAGTAACGGCGGTTGTTGCCGGAATAAACTCAATAGCTCGTCCAGAAAATGGCAGGTGTAGGTTGCATTAATCGCCCGGTTGCGGCTGGCCATATCGCAAGCCAGGCGGAGTTTGTTGCACCAGTAGTAGCGGTCAAGGGCATCGCTTTGGTGCTGCAGGTGGGGCGTAAAGCGGCGGGGGTTACGCTGCAGCGCAAAGCGGTCCAGCAACTGCGCCATCTCGTAGCGCTCATGCTGATACTGATGGGACCGGTGGGGCAGGCGCTCGGTAAGCTGTTGCAGCCGCTGCGTGCTGTGCCGCAGATGCTTTTCGGCCCGGCGGTCGAGCAACGCCCCCAGCTCCAGCCGCTTTTGAAAAGGGCGCCGGGCTTCCAGTTCCAGTTGGGCCAGTAGCTGATAGCCTAGCTGTAGGGTGTCCGACAGTAAGTTGTTAATGCGTAGCTCCTCGTACCCTTCCTCCTTGTAAATATGCCGGTACGCCGCCCGCTTGTCCAGCCCTTCCGCATCGTAATCCGGCCCAAAGCCCAGGCAAAAGTCCAGCAAAGCCCGTATCTTTTGGTTCTTATTAAAAAACGGGGAAGCTGCCAGCTCCCGAAAACGGGCCGTTTCTCTGGCATCAAAACTCCGTAGCAGGTCGATTAACTTAGATTGCTGCATCTAAAAATCTATATTTTCCTAACGCTAAGCTATTAAAAACAAGCACTTCAGCATCAAAGATCAGCTTTAAAAATCTATAATTGAAGAATAATGTACTTTTTTCCGGGACAGGGTACCGCTACATTTGTATCGTAATAATTCCAGGAACGCCCGCGGGATACTCCTGCGGAAAAAAGACAAAACAATTATCTCCATGAAAAAAATGATCTTAGGCATAGTCGCGCTTGTGCTCAGCACCTTTGCCCTGCATGCCCAGCAGAACTGTTTCAACCTTTTCATAGACAGTCAGACCGCATCGCCCGGTGATACGATTTGCTTATCGGTGCGGGTGAATAATTTCGACAACATCCTTGGCCTGCAAACGGCTTTCCAATGGGACACCACCCGACTTGACTTTATAGAAATTTCTAATTTCAACCTGCCTGGGCTTATCATCCAGGATTTCAACGTAGAAGGTGGAAATATTGGGGAAGGCCGAGCTACTTTTGCTTGGTTCAATACAGACTTTACCGGTCTGGATTTGATGGACGGCACCGCAATATTCGATTTTTGCTTCGAAGTCATCGGGGACGATGGCTATGGTGGATTTCAATTCGTTTCGGCCAGTGATATCACGAACACAGAAATCATCCTGGGCAACTCAGAAATCCTGCCCAGTTTCAGCCTGCTCGGGGGCGGAGTCTCTATCGAAGATGGTTTTGCAGAGCCGGTAAGGTTTGCCAGCGCCTGCCAGGATTTGGGCGATTGTACCACAGGCAGCAGCCTCTCCGTAGTTGTTGCTGGCGGGACGCCTCCCTACGATTATATGTGGCTGCAGGGCAATGCAGAATTTGGCAATGCCGCCAATCTCAACGATGCGCCTGCGGGCCTGTATGAACTTCAGGTTTCCGATGCGAACGGCGACCAAATTTCCGGCTTGTTTAATGTAACCCCTGAGGAAGGCATTGCGGTCAGCAATATTCTACTCAATCATCCTACTTGTAGCAATAGCGATGGCAGCATACAAGTACAGGTTACCGGAGGCTCCGGCGACTATAGCTTTACCTGGAGTACCGGGCAAACCGATGCATACAGCATTTCCGGCCTGGCCGCTGGTGCTTACTCACTTACAGTTACGGACACTCAAACGGGCTGCAACTTTACTGTAGGCATTAGCCTGGAAGATGAACCGCTGCAAACCAGCTATGCCTACGAGTGCACCGTAATGCCGGATGGCAGCACAATCGTGGATATCTCCTGCGCTGTGTGGTCAGACGGGCAAACCCCTTATACATTCGAGTGGAGCACCGGCTATACAGAGACCACCGATGAAATCATAAGTACGCTTGCCGGGGTGAGCCCTGATCAGTCTTATTCTGTAACGATTACAGATGCGAACGGCTGTACGAGTATCCCGGGGCCGGCTACGCCCGAGTGTCCGGGCACGGGAGGTGACCCCACTATTTACGTTGCCAATGAAACGGTAACCGAGGGCGGTTCCATCTGTATTCCGGTCAAAGCAAGTGGGGTCCCGCCTATTACCCAGCTGGATTTTGCACTGGCTTGGTCCACTGATGTCCTGTCCTTCACAGGCGTCAATGAAGGAGCGCTGACCGCCTTACTCGACGATGGGCTTGACCTTTCTCAAACCGGCAATGGGCAACTGACCGTGCAGTGGGATATCGACATCCCGGAAGGTCTGCCGATACAGGAGGATGCTACGCTCTTTGAAATCTGCTTCGATGCGGTAGGCCCTGAAGGCAGCCAAACCGACATTGCCTTTAACGACAGCATCCTGACCAGTTACCTGGAAAGCGGGACTGAGGTAGCTGCTACTTTTGAGAATGGCAGTTGTACTGTTACGGGGGAATTCCTAACCGGCCATTCCATCAGTTGTACCGGATTCCCGGATGGTACTTTTTTAGCCTCCATATCCTGTGCGGTATGGAGTGGCGGGGTACCGCCCTACACGTTTGAATGGAGTACCGGATTCGTAGAGCAGGACACGCTCTTTTCCACCCTGGAGAATGTGCCGGAGCATGTTGCCTACAGCCTCACGATCACAGATGCAGCAGGTACAACCTACAGCCCCGCTCCGATAACACCGAATTGCGGCGGTACAGGAAATTCCGCTACCGTAACGATTGGGGAAGCGGTAGTGAATACCAATACCAACTTCTGCGTACCCGTAACCGTCTCAGGTGCAGCTGAAGTCACTGGTTTTGAAGCAGGAGTGGCTTGGCTGCCAGGTATACTCAGCTATACCGGGATTGCAGGTGGCGTTCTTGGCGATGCGACCACCTTCACCATTGATGACAGCGATTCGGATATTGGGCAACTGAGCCTGATTTGGAATGCTACCGCACCTGATGCTATTTTTGTTGAAGACGGAGATGTGCTCTTTGAATTGTGTTTCGATGCAATTGGGGATCCGGGCAGTTCCACCGGAATTAGCTTCAATGCGTCCACTCATCCCTTCCTATTAGAGAATGTGGAAGGCATTGAATTCACACCGGTCAACGGCGGGGCTTTCATACAGGGCTCCGGAGGACCGGATGATGTGATGCTGCAGATCGGTAGCGCTATGGTGGACACTGGTGAGGTGGTTTGCCTCGACGTGACCGTTGAAAACTTCACGGATATCGGTACTGTACAGCTGTCCATCAACTGGGACGAAGACCGGCTCAGCTTTGACACTCTGATATTAGCCGGTAACCTACCCGGGCTGAATCCGGCAACAGACTTCAACCTTAATCTTACAGACGAAGGCATTATTGCCATGTCCTGGTTCGATCTCGGACTTAACACCGTGACCCTTCCGGATGGCGCACCGCTATTCACGCTTTGCCTGCGGGCAGACACCCTGCAGGGGCCCACTCCGGTGACCTTCTCCCCCACCCCGGTCAATATTGAAGTGACAGACCTTGAAAACATCCTTCCCGTTGTCCTCCAAAACGGCACCGTGGATGTGCTGCAGCCCGAAGTCTGGCCCGGCGACACCGATGTGGATGGGCTGGTGACCCACTTCGACCTCTTGAATATCGGGCTTGGCTTTGGCACGGTCGGCCCGGAGCGGACCGATGCGACGATTGTATGGGAAGCGCAGGTGGCACCGGGCTGGCAGAACGCCACGCCAACCTCCAACGTCAACTACAAGCACCTGGACACCAATGGCGACGGCTTCATTGATGCGGCAGATACCCTGGCGCTGGTGAACAACTGGGGCGAGGAGGTAAACTTCCTGCCGGAAGATGAAAACCGCACCCTGACAGGAGTCATCTATATCGAACCCGACACGGTGGTCCTCGGCGTCCCGGCTACCTTCAACATCATGCTTGGAGAGCCTGGCACGACCGTACCCGAAGTCTATGGGCTGGCGTTCACCATCGTATACGACACTTCCGCTGTAACGCCGGGCAGCGCCTCCACTTCCTTCCTGGAATCCTGGATTGGCAATACCAACGAAGACCTGATCGGGCTTTCCAAAGACCGCTACGACGACGGCCGCATTGATGTAGCCCTGACCCGTACCGATGGCCTCAACGCAGAAGGCAGCGGTGCCATTGGCCAACTGCACATTACCATTCAGGACGTCATTTTCATGCGAGGCAATGACTATCCACTCGACTTTGGCATTGAGAATATACGGCTGATCAATGCTGCAGAGATGGACTTCCAGCTGGAAGGGCTGCCTACTTCCGGATTAGTCAAAGATGGCCTGGTGAATGCGCCGGAAGCTGCTCAGGCGTTTAAGGTTCGGGCTTTCCCTAATCCAGCCAGGGATCAAATCAGCATCCTGGTGGAGGGTGCGCAACTGGAAAGCGCCCGCCTGATGGCCACTGATGGCCGTACCGTACAACAAATCCAGGGCGGACAGTCTGAGGTCAATCTGCAGCATTTACCGGAAGGCTTGTACCTGCTTCAGGTGTTGACCAGCGAGGGGGCGACTACCCATCGCATCATGATTGCGCGTTAACTTTAATTTCCTTTCGATGAATTAGTGGTGCTGCCTGCTTACGGGTGGGCAGCCCCTTTCAAAACCCGACTATTATGAAAAATGTCATAACTCTGGTAGTGCTATGTTTATGTTCAGCTACCGTCTATGCTCAAACGGCTACGATTAGTGGCCAAATCACCCGACTGAATGACAGCCCGGTAAGCGGTATCTTGGTGCATCTCCTCAACTGGAATGAGGGGCTTATCGCAGCGGATACAACTGATACACAAGGTGCATATGCCTTCAGTGACCTCACGACCGGGCAGGAGTACACCGTTGTGCCTCAGGACAATCAGGAAGTCAGCTACCTGCAGGGCGTTTCCACCTTGGATGTGGTAATCGCGGCACGAATTATTCTGGGAATACAGCCACCAGAAACACCATTTGTTTACGCGGCGGGGGATGTCAACAACAGTGGTAGCCTGACCACACTGGACCTGGTCCTGATGCGCCGGCTGATCCTTGGTATTGATAACAGTTTCCAGAACAGCCCTTCGGTAAGGTACCTGCGTACAAACGCAAGTTTTATCAATCCTGACTCCCCATTTTCAGGCATCAACTATGGCAATTCGACCCTGCTTTTGGACACCGATACCCCTGCTTTCGACTTTTACCAGATAAAAATGGGCAACCTCAACCCATAAGGGCCTCTACCCCATTATTATAATCCCATTAGACTATGTTGGGAATTCGCTTTTGGAGCGAATGCAGTCAAATTTTATTCTGAACAAGGCGCGATGAAGGAGCCTAGCCAAAGCTAAGCGACTGAAGAGCAACGAAGTGCAGGATAAAATTTGGCAAATACAGCCCAAAGGGTGAAATCCCAACATAGTCTTAATCCCTCAGGGGCAAGCTGGCACTGAACTGCGCGCCTTGCCCTTATTTTTTTGAGGATTTGCCGACTGTGCCCGGCTGTTTTTGCTGTAAATCAGGATGGAACAGCTCTTAAACTGAACGAATTAACGTTAATTCGTTCAACTAACTGAATAAATTAACGTTAATTTATTCAAAAGCAGTCATGGACTTCATTCCAAGATTTACAGAAGTACAGATAAAAGAATACCTGCGGCCCAACAAGGTGGTGGTGCTTCTGGGCCCACGCCGGGTGGGAAAGACGGTGTTAATCCAAAAGATATTATCAGAAGCCACTGAGCCTTACGTATTGCTCAATGGGGAAGATATTGCTACCAAAGAGCTCTTCGAAAGGAGAAGCGTCAAAGCGCTTGCTCAAATTCTGGAAGGCAAAAAGTTCCTTGTTATTGATGAAGCCCAAAAGATACCTGATATCGGTAATGCTATAAAGCTCATGATAGACGAAATCGCAGGGTTGAAAGTGCTCATCACCGGATCATCTGCCTTTGATGTTGAAAACTATACCGGAGAGCCTTTGACCGGCAGGAAGATGACTTTTAAACTATTCGGCATATCGGAAGGAGAAATCGCAAAAAAAGAAAGCATCAGGGAGCGCAAAGATGGTTTATATCAGCGCTTGATTTATGGCAATTACCCCGAGTTGCTGCAATTAGATACCATCAAAGAAAAACACTTGTACCTCCGTGAACTGCTCAACTCCTATCTGCTCAAAGACATCCTGACTTTCGAAACCATCAGGAACAGCGATAAAATCATTGACTTGCTTAGGTTGGTTGCCTTTCAGGTTGGTGGGGAGGTGAGCATACCGGAGCTATCTAATTCGCTTCAAATCAGCAGAAACACTGTAGAAAAGTATCTTGACTTGCTCACCAAAGTATTTATCCTGTACAAAACGGGCGGTTTTAGCAGGAACTTGAGAAAGGAAGTCAATAAAAGCCACCGGTATTACTTTCTTGATAATGGCATCAGGAATATCCTGGCGGGCAACCTTAACCCCGTAAATATGCGGAACGATATGGGCATTTTATGGGAAAACTACATGATCGCAGAGCGCATAAAGTATCAACATTACAACGACCTGCTTGTCTATAACTATTTCTGGCGAACTTACGATCAGCAGGAAATCGACTGGATAGAAGACCGGGGCGGAGCACTATATGGCTACGAATTCAAGTGGAGCCCCCGAAAAAAAACCAAGGCGCCCGGGGGATGGAAGAACGCCTACCCGGATGCAACGTATCAGGTAATCAACCCCGATAATTACCAGGATTGGCTGCTGCACTAATGCGAGCAGACCGAATGATTTGCTAGGTTTCTTGCCCCCTGAAGCCCTTGCAAATGCTGAACTTTAAATGGTCAGGCATTTGCGGCTCAATCTACTATACCACACAGCGCCACCCCGTGGCAACAGGCTGGCGCTGTGAATTTCCATTATTGAGTAGCCTTTGGGAAAGCGTAAGACAAACGGTATAAGCTGCACGACTTCGTAGAAGTCGTATGTTAGTATCAACAGCACACCACGGGAAACCGACTTCGTAGAAGTCGCAGGTTAAACCAGCAAGCTCCCCTGCCTGCCTCATCTCTTCCCTCACCTCCTCACTGAACAAAGCCCTACAGCCCAAATGCCGCTTTCACCTTATCCACGTAGTCGAGTTTCTCCCAGGTGAAGGTCTCCACCTGCATCTCCTTAACGCGGCCGGCACCATCGACGAACTTCACTGTCTTTTGCTCCGGCGTACGGCCCATGTGGCCATAAGCGGCAGACTCAGAGTAGATCGGCGTGCGCAGCTTTAGGCGCTGCTCAATTGCATAGGGGCGCATGTCAAACACCTCCTCTACTTTCTTCGCAATCTCGCCATCGCTCAACTTCACGTTAGCAGTGCCATAAGTGTTGACGTAAATATTGGTAGGTGCCGCCACGCCGATCGCGTAGGACACCTGCACCAGGACTTCATCACAAACACCGGCAGCCACGAGGTTCTTCGCAATGTGGCGGGTCGCATAGGCCGCAGAACGGTCTACCTTGGAAGGATCCTTGCCGGAGAAGGCACCACCACCGTGGGCCCCCTTGCCACCATAAGTATCTACGATGATCTTGCGGCCCGTTAGCCCGGCGTCTCCGTGCGGGCCACCGATGACAAACTTACCGGTCGGGTTGATGTGGTAGGTAATATTATCATCAAACAGCTTCTGAAGTTCAGGCTTGAGCTGAGCTTTGACCCGTGGGATAACAATCTTGATGATGTCCTCACGGATTTTATTCAGCATGCGCTCGTCCTCATCGAAATCATCATGCTGTGTGGATACGACGATGGTATCAATGCGCTGAGGCGTGTTGTCGTCTGCATACTCGATCGTCACCTGCGACTTAGAGTCCGGACGAAGGTAAGTCATCGGCTCGCCCGCCTTGCGGATTGCCGCCAGTTCCTGCAGGATTTTGTGAGAAATGGCAAGCGCCAGTGGCATAAAGCTCTCCGTCTCATTGGAGGCATAACCGAACATCATGCCCTGATCGCCGGCGCCCTGCTCTTCCGGGCTTTCCCGCTCCACGCCCTGATTGATGTCAGGCGATTGCTCGTGGATGGCAGAAAGGACACCGCAGGAGTGGGCCTCAAACATGTATTCAGACTTGGTATACCCAATACGCTCGATCACATCGCGGGCAATTTGCTGTACATCGAGGTAAACGTCAGACTTGACCTCACCGGCAAGCACCACCTGACCGGTTGTTACCAGCGTTTCACAGGCGACCTTTGAAGAAGGGTCAAAAGCAATGAAATGATCAACGAGGGCATCGCTAATCTGATCAGCGATTTTATCAGGGTGCCCTTCGGAAACAGACTCAGAGGTGAATAAGTATGGCATAAATTCGGTTTATTTCGGATTAACGCCGGGAAATAGCCCCGGCAAAATCGCTGCAAAAATAGGAATAAAGCGCAAAATGGCTCGCTTTTCAGGGCTTCTCGACAAATAAAATACACAACTGGGTTTGCCCCAATATTTAGGCATATGTTGCGCCCTTATTTGATTTCGCAGCGGAACATGGATTTAACTTCCGTCTTCGTGTGCAGGAAGCCCTCCAGCTGATCGCCAATTTGTACCGGCCCTACTCCGGCAGGCGTGCCGGTGTATATGAGGTCGCCCATTTGCAATTTGAAGAACTTCGATACGTAAACAATGATGGCATCAAAGGAGAAGAGGAGGTCTTTGGTGTTGCCGTGCTGCACCGTCTCCCCGTTTTTCTTCAGCTCAAATTCTATGGCGCCCCGGTTGCACTGCTCAATGGGCAGAAAATCACTGATCACTGCCGAGCCGTCGAAGCCCTTGGCTATTTCCCAGGGATGGCCTTTGTCTTTCAGCCGCTGCTGCACATCGCGGGCCGTAAAGTCGATGCCCAAACCAATTTCCGGGTAGTAATCAGCAGCAAACTCCGGCTGTACGTGCCGCCCGTTTTTGCCAATTTTCAGCACCACCTCTATTTCATGGTGCAGGTCTTTGGTGAATTCCGGGTAGTAGAAGGGCTTGTTGTTCACCAGCAGGGCAGAGGGCGGCTTCATGAATACCACCGGGCTGCCCGGCACCGGGTTATTGAGCTCTTTGGCGTGTTCGGCGTAGTTGCGGCCGATGCAGATGATCTTCATAGTCGTGATTTAAAACTTCACATTGGACAGCCCTGCCATTTCCTTTACGGCACGGACGGTCTCCTGTGCTTTCTTACGGATTTCAGCAGAAGACGCCTTGATTTGATTCTTGATCTCCTTCTTATCGGCTTTCAGGGCTTCCTTACGGGCTTTAAAATCAGCGCTCAGCCCCACAAGGGCATCAGCTACGGCATCTTTCAGGTCCACATACTTTAATTCGCCGGCCTCGTAGTCCTTCATCAGGCTTTCGTAGGCTTCCATAGACTCAGCGGCCTTGAGCAGGGTGAAGAGGTTGTCCACGCCCGGGCTCATTTCGCCGGCAGGCGTATCTCCGGTATCGGTCACTGCGGAGCGGATTTGCTTGCGGATGCGGTTATCATCTCCAAACACGTCAATGTAGTGCTTCTCGCCTGCACTTTTGCTCATCTTACGGGTGGGGTCTGCGGTGGAGCGGACCTTAGGCACTTCCGTATATAGGGGCTCCGGCAGGACGAAGTATTCTTTGCCCATCTGATTATTGAAGCGTTGCGCGATGTTGCGGGTGAGCTCCAAATGCTGCTCCTGATCTTTGCCTACAGGCACGTAATCCGCCCGGTAGATCAGGATATCCGCTGCCTGTAGCACGGGATAGTCCAGCAAGCCAGCGGAGATGAAGCTGTCGGTAGCGGTTTCTGCCACCTGCGCGCTTTTGTCCTTGAACTGCGTCATACGGGTCAGCTGCCCATAGGAAGTGAAGCAATTGAAAATCCAGCACAATTCTGTATGCTCCGGCACCAGGGACTGAATAAACAGGGACTCCGGCTTAACACCAACCGCCATCAGGTTGAAAAGGAGTTCCCAGGTATTTTCCCGAAGTTTTTTCGGATTGTAGGGCATCGTCATGGCATGGTAATCCACCACCCCGTAGGTGCAATCGTACTTTTCCTGCAGGGCGACCCAGTTCTTCACTGCCCCGAAGTAGTTGCCAAAGTGCATTTGCCCGGTGGGCTGAATAGCAGAAAGGACTTGTTTGCGTTGCTCCATGGTCATTTTTTTGAACAGCGCGAATATACTTGTTCCATTGGTTTTGGAGCAATAAAAACAGGGAATTCCCATCAGAAGCCGGGTTTTGGCCAGCCCGGCAGTCGCAGCAATGGAAAATCCAAGTTGGGCAGGCCAGCCACAGTTCGTACTTTTGCTACGGATTCAAACAATACCGAATTGCGAATGAGAATACCGATTGTTGTTTTTGCGCTGCTCACCATCCTCCCTGCCTGCCAGTCGGGCTATCAGCCTGCCGACCTGCAGGGAAACTGGCAAGCTGTGGCTATCACGGAAGAAGGCACCCCTTTAGCGGTTGACCCCAGTCAGATTGAACTTCAATTCACGCCCGCTGACCGTTATACCTACCGGAGTACGCTCAATTACCGGGAAGCCGGTAGCTTTTACGTAGACGGCACCTACCTGTTCACCCGCGACACCCTCAATCAGGCCAGCACCGAAAAGGCAGTCGAAATCCTCAAGCTTGTTAATGACACGCTTCAGCTCAAAATGATGGATGGGGATAAGGAGCGGCTCTTGACGATGGTCAAACAGTAGCTTATTTATTCAACCCCTTCACCCGCACATTGACGTTGCCCGTAAGGGCCAGGTCAACGACCATGCCATCCACCGTGAGGTAAGCATTGCGGAGGTCGAGGGCTTCCAGGTTGCCGTTCAGCACCACGCCGGTAGCCAGCTCATAATCCTGAAGCTGCTCCTGGAATTGGGCCTGCATGTCCTTCATGTTGTAGTCGAGCAGGAAGTTGAGGTTTTCGGCAATCTTGTTTTTGATGGTACTTTTCATCAGCCAGCCGGCAGACCGGAAGAGGTAGTTTTTGGTATCGAGCGTATACTCCAGGTCTTCGATATCGATGGTATTCTTTTTGGGGTTAAAGACCGGGCGACCGACCAGGTAAATGCTGCCGTTGTAGGTGCCGCTCAGCGTGGTATTGACCACGATATTGCTGCCTTTACCAAAAAACTCCAGGTCCTGAATCGTCACGGACCGGCGGCCGTAGGAGAAGGTTTCACCAACCAACTGGGTTTTGGCAAGGCGTTCGGCTTCATCGTAGGAAATCTCAGCGTTGATGTGCAGGGTAAAGTCTTCGGCTTCCACCGGGCTGATGCGCAGAGGCGGCAGGGGCTGTATGTACTTGGGGTCCGGCCGCTCACCGATTTTCACCGAGGGTTTGCCCTCCACGTAGATGGTGGTCGCGATCCTCCCCCGCTCAGTGGAGACCGGGCTCATACCGATATACTGCGGGTTCACGGTAAGCCAGGTATTGTATTCTTCAGAAACCAGGGCCGGCTGAAACATCTCCCGCCAGGCTTCCTCCACGGTCTTGCGCAGGTCGAACTGCTCCCGGACCAGGTCATCTATCGCTTTGGAAATCTGCCGGGTACTGTTGCGCAGGACGATGTCTGCAATAAAACCCACCGGCAGGTCCACAAAGCCCATTTTTACCCGCGGTTTTTGTTGCCATTGATGGCCTTCCAGCGTGGTCGTGGTAAAGATGCTCCAGTCTGTATTCACTCCAAAGCCGGTTTTGAAATCCAGCGAAATCTGCCCATTGGCTTCAACGGTACTGATGCCGAGGTCGTACTTGATCCAAAGGTCGAGTGGGATACGGTAGGTAATAGCTTGGGAGTCAAGCCCCAGGAGGATATCATCCTGTTTGACGGCCCGGACCATCATTTTATCGCCATCCCGGAGGTTGTTGTCTTCGTAGAGGATGCCGCTCAGTTGTTTGTTGAGCACAGCCTCCAGGTCCCGCACCGGTACATCCACGGGGATGTTGATGATGGAAACCTGATCTCGGTACAGCTCTTCGTATTCTTCCATAGGGCGAACGGGCTTCGTCACTTTGCAGCTGCTAAGCAGTAGCATCAATATAGCGCAGGCAGGCAGTAGATGTTTCATCTTAGGGTAGTTCTTTGCCCCGAAATTAGCAGAAAGAAAACTACCGAAGCAAATAATTAAGGTAGAAAAAGATGACCAGATAAATCCATAGCCCGTCCAAAAAATGCCAGTAGATGGTCAGCAGGCGGAGCTTGAGCCGCTTTTCGGGGTCAGAAAAATAAACCAGCACGCTCACCGGCTCTTTCATGCGCTTGCGGGCTGTCCAGAGGAACAACCCCAGAAATGGGAGACCAGCTATAACGTGAGCAAAATGCAGAGCTGAAATCACATAAAGGTATCCTGCAGAATTATCGCTGTGGATGTAAATCTGATTGCTAAACAACTGATACCAGCCTACGCCCTGCAGGATCATAAATATGAAGGAAATCGCCATGGTAGCGATGAGCGCCCGCTGATAGTTTTCCGTATCATCAGATTTGTAGCAGCGCTTTGCCCAGACCATTGCGCCACTACTTGCCAGTAAGACCAGCGTATTGAAAATAAAAATATTCGGCAGCCTGATCGGCGGCAGGTCACTTTGCACCCGGGTGTACACAAAGGCGGCCGTAAACGCAAGGAACATAGCGGTAATGCCCAGCAGGGACAAGATCAGCAATACGTTGTAAGGGTGAAAGGCAAAGTTGCCATATTCGTTGTACCCTTCCTCTGCGGGGTCTCTTTGCTGTGATGGTGGATTTTCAGACATATTATTTGGCTGCTTACCAGCTGAAATTTTGAGTGAACAGTTTAGTTTCGGTCCCGTTTGGCCTCCCGCCGGCAACGCTCGCTACAGTATTTGACCTCCTCCCAGACCTTTTCCCATTTTTTTCTCCAGGTGAAGGGGCGGCCGCATTGTACGCAGTCTTTGGTGGGGAGGTCTCCCTTTTTGCGTTGCTTTGGCATTGGATTTTCTGAAGGAAACGGCAATTCGCTCTTTTTGTTTTCAGGATATTTTGGGGCAGCGGAAAGTTAAAATATTTCCTGGCACCTCAAGGATAAGGATTTCACGTTTAATCAAAAAATCAATCACCCATGCGCACGACTATTCTCCTGTTTTTTGCCCTATTGATGCTGCAATGCGCTGCTCAGGCTCAGTCTGATACGCTGCCCACTTCCCCAACCTTTGGGCCTTACTACAACCAAATTGGCGTGGATCTTCTGCCTGCCATCATTACAGGGGGAGGCGGAAGGCTCGGGCACTACCAAATAGAAGCCCTGTACCGCGAACACCAGCCCAATGGCGATTTACGGATCAAAATCGAGGTCAACAACAAAAATTACTTTGAAGGCTTTATTCCGTATCCGGACCAGCTGCTGCCGGGCAGCACGCTGGAAGAGCAGCTCTACCAGCAGAACGACCTTTTCCCGCGCGCCAGCCTCCTGTTCAGCATAGGGCGTTCTACCTACCGGTTGAGCCAAAAGCTGCCCGTCTACCTCGGCGTGGATGCTCAGGCCGGTGTGATTTTTACGGAACGCATCACCTACGTCAACGACCGCCCGCTCGAAGGCATGCCTTCAGGTTTCAGCAGTATTGTCGGCTCTGCCAACCACACCCATTTTCTTGGAGGGCTGACGCCATTCATCGGGACCAATATCCCCATCACCGACCGCTTGTCCTTCAGTGTGGAGTTTGGGCTCCCTATTTTATACCATACCGGCACCTCCAGCTATATCACGGAAAACGGGGACCGCTTTGATGTGAACATTTCGGAATTCACGCTATTTGACGGCCGCCCGATTAATGACCTTGCTATTTTTTACCGGCTCTGAAACGTTGCTGCAGCCGCTTGAGCAACTTGAGCATCTTGATATTGAATCGGAGGTTGATGTTGAAAAACTTTTCATCGATGAGCAGCCAGTCCTTTTCGCGCTTTACATTGCCCAGGGTTTCGTAAAGCACGTAGTGTGGCGTTTGCAACTGCGCTTTCCAGTACAGGCCCCGCTCGGTCATAGCAAAGCCTTCTTTGCAGGAGCCCAGCAGGCTTTGATCGCAGATGAAGTAGATCCGCTCGTCCCGGCGCTCCGGCTTCAGGAAGAACTTGCCGGCATTGCGCAGTTTCTGTACGGGCATTTTTATAAAATCCGTGTATACCGCTTCATCGGGCTCGCTGCCGAAATCGAGGTAGTCAAAGATGAGCGTTTCCAGCGGGTGATCATCGGCGCCGGGGCCCTGATGCCGGAGTATGGCTTCGGGAAGGGGTACGGCATTCAGGTCCTTTGCGTAATGAATGAGGAAATAATCGGTGAGTTCTTCCAGGTGGCGCTTTACCCTGACATTTTGAAAAGCAGCCGGCTCGCCTTTTCCATGCAGATACATTAGCTGATCGGCCAGCTGAGTCTCCCGCCGGTGAAGCATATCCCGAAAACCGGATTCGTACAGTAATTCCCGGTAGGCTTCCACTTCTGTGCCGGGCTGTTCTTCTTCAACTTTTTGGCGCATTAGGCGGAAAAACGCTTCTGTCAACTGTTTGCTTACGTTGCCATTCAGATCAATAATTGGCTGAGCATCCGCTTCCACAGCACCCTGCTCCTGCGGTTGCGGCGTACCGCACTGATGGCAAAACCTTGCATGATCAGGTAATTCGGTATGGCAATTGATACACTTCAACAGACGTCAGTATTTGCTCCAAAGTTAACAAACTTATCTTATGGTCAGCTGCACCTGAGGTGTTACCGGGTAGGCTACACAGGTGAAGATATGACCATTGGTGGCATCACTGTCCACCCGGCTGTTGTGGGTATACATTTCGACACGCCCTCCGGTCAGTTGAGCGGAGCAGGTTGTGCAGCTCCCGCTCCGGCAACTGTAAGGCAATTCTATACCGGCAGCTAATGCTCCTTCCAACAGGGTCTGCCCTGGCGTTACCGGAAACGACAGGGTCTTGTTTTTGAACTGTAGTGCTATTGTGGCATGCGGCAACTGACTGGCTTCCGGCCGGAAAGGCGTGTATATGATAAAATCTTCCTGATGCAGCCGGTCTGCTCCAAAACCAAGAAACCGCAAGGTCATAGACGCTTTGAGCATGAGCCCCGGCGGGCCGCAGACATAGGCATGAGCCTCCGGCATTTGTTTGCCCAAAACCTGCTCCGCCCAGAACTCCAGCCACGCGTTGCTCATCCGCCCCTGCCGGACTTCAGTGTGGGCGGTGGCTTTCAGTTCATCTTCGCAGGTGGCTGTGGCCTGGCTGAGCAGGTGGAAAACCTTCAGGCGGTCAGCATGGCTGCGCTCCAGATGCTGCAGTTCCTTGCGGAAAAAGACGGACTCCGCATTCCGGTTGGCCAGCAAGAGTTGGATTTTGTCATTCCCCGGCCTGTTCAGCGCGGCTTTTAGCAGGGCAAATACCGGCACAAAACCACTGCCCCCGGCAATGAGCAGCAAAGGGCAGGGTGTTTCGGGCAGCACAAACTGGCCAGCGGGCGGCAAAGCCTGAAGGATATCCCCCACCTGTAGCTTTTGAGTCAGGTAAGCCGAAGCCTGCCCATTGACAGTCCGCTTGACGCAAATCGACAACTGAGGGTCCACCCCCGGAGTGGAAGCAAGGGAATAAGACCGCCGAAATGGCACAGGCCCCAAATCAGGAAAGAGCAGGGTCAAAAACTGCCCGACCTGATAATCCGGCACTGGCTGCTCCTGCATATCAAAAAAAATATGCGCACTCCCCGGCACCGGCCGGCTAATGTGCGTGACAATGAGGGTTAGAAGTTCCTGGCTCATATTTATGCTTAGTCATGCGCTGACCACCGCTTCCAAAACGGCAATCTTAAAGTACGAACATACAACACTTAGTGTAAAAATTGGCAAAACCCTGCAAGCTGAGTATATTTGCCCACGCGAAACAGCAGCGCCGCAAACAAGGTATACCTTTAGGTGTTGTAATGACAAATATTGAACACTAACCATAGAATTCAGGTATGGATACAGCGACGGAAAAGAAAAAAACCACCCGCAAATCGCGGTCTAAGAAGCCTAAGTACAGCAAAGAGCAGTACCTGCAGTGGTATGAACTGATGTTCCGCATCCGCAAATTTGAGGAGCGGGCATTGATGATGTACGGTCAGCAGAAAATCCGCGGGTTCTGCCACGTGTATATTGGACAGGAAGCGGTTGCAGCGGGTATGGAATCTGCCATCCGCCGCGAAGATGCCATTGTTACCGCTTACCGTCAGCACGGTACGGCACTGGGGCGTGGCTGCGACGTCAACGCCTGTATGGCTGAGCTTTTTGGTAAGGAAACCGGTATTGTGAAAGGCAAAGGCGGTTCCATGCACTTCTTCTCGAAGGAGCACCGCTACTTTGGCGGCAACGGCATTGTGGGCGCTCAGATCCCAATCGGTACAGGTATCGCTTTCGCGGAAAAGTACAAAGGGACGGACAACCTCTGCGTCACGATGTTTGGTGATGGTGCTGCCCGTCAGGGTGCCCTGCACGAATCCTTTAATATGGCCATGGCGTGGAAGCTACCGGTGCTTTATATCGTGGAGAACAATGGATACGCCATGGGTACTTCCGTAAAGCGGACGAGTAACGTAACTGAGCTCTACAAGATGGGGCTGGCCTACGATATGCCCAGTGAAGCCGTAGACGGCATGCAGCCGGAAGCTGTTCACGAAGCAGTGAGCCGCGCTGCTGAGCACATCCGTGCCGGCAATGGCCCTTACTTCCTTGAAGTGCAGACTTATCGCTACAAAGGGCACTCCGTCTCCGACCCGGCCAAGTACCGTACCAAGGAAGAAGTACAGGAGTACAAGGACCGCGACCCAATCAAGATTACGGAGCGGACGATTCTGGACAATAAAATTGCGACAGAAGACGAACTCAAGGAAATCGAGAATAAAATTAAGGAAGAAATCAAGGCAGCTGTAAAGTTTGCGGAAGAATCAGACTACCCTGACCCTTCAGAACTCTACACGGATAATTACCTACAGGAAGACTATCCTTTTATCAAGGATTAGGATTCCAAATAAAATTCTGTTTAAAAGAACAATGCATCAGCAGTTCCAAATTTGGGGCTGCTGATTTTTTTGCCCTCCTGATAAATGTCAGCGGCTCAAGTGAGCAATCTCAATTGCAAGGCTAATTATATGGCGCATATTTGAATCGTAATCAACAACAAAAAACTAGGATTCATGCAAAACGCCAAAGCAATTGAAACGGCCCTAAAGAATCTGGGCATAGAAAGCCCGGCAGCAGTTCGCTACAACCTGCTACCGGAGGAATTGGTCGAAGCTACCCTATGCAAGGATCAGGGCGTATTGGCCGATAGCGGCGCGCTCTGTGTCAGCACAGGCAAGTTTACCGGACGCTCACCACAGGACCGCTTCATTGTTGAGGATGAGGTATCCAAAGACCGGGTAGACTGGAACGCTATTAACAAGCCTTTTGATGCCGCTGCTTATGACACCCTTCGCGCTAAGCTGGTGAAGTACTACGATGGCAAGGAAATTTACGTACGCGATGTACAGGCGTGTGCTGACCCCGAATACCGGACCAATATCCGGATCGTTACCGAATATCCATGGAGTAACCTCTTCGTTTATAATATGTTCCTGCGCATGAGCGAGGAAGAACTCGAAAACTTTGAAGCCGACTGGACCGTGCTGAACGCGCCAGGCTTTGAAGCGGATGTCGAAATTGACGGTACCCGTCAGCCTAACTTCTCAATCATCAACTTCGCTAAGAAAGAGGTGATCGTAGGGGGCTCCGGCTATACCGGCGAAATCAAGAAAGGCGTATTCTCCGTACTCAACTTTGAATTACCCGCCTTCCGCGACCTGCTGACCATGCACTGCTCTGCAAACGTAGGCAAAGACGGCGACGCAGCCGTATTCTTCGGCCTGAGCGGTACCGGCAAAACCACCTTGTCTGCCGATCCTAACCGTCTGTTGATTGGTGACGATGAGCACGGCTGGGGCGAGAATGGCATCTTCAACTTCGAAGGTGGCTGCTACGCTAAGACCATCGACCTGACCCGCGAAAAAGAACCGGAAATCTTTGATGCCATCAAGCATGGTGCGATTCTGGAAAACATTGGGTTCTTCCCCAATACTCGAACCGTTGACTACGAAGACAGCACGGTTACGCTGAACACTCGGGTATCCTATCCGATCTATCACATCGACAATATCGTTGAGCCATCTATGGCCGGGCATCCGAAGAATATCTTCTTCCTGACCGCTGATGCATTCGGTGCACTGCCTCCGATCAGCAAGCTGACGCCCGGACAGGCCATGTACCACTTTATCTCTGGTTACACCGCTAAGGTTGCCGGTACAGAAGTGGGCATCGATGAGCCGGTGAAGACTTTCTCCGCCTGCTTCGGCGCACCATTCATGCCGCTGCACCCTACTGAGTATGCCCGCATGCTGGGTGAGCGCATGGAGAAATACGGCGTGAATGTATGGCTGATCAATACCGGCTGGACCGGTGGCCCTTATGGTGTGGGCAACCGCATCAAACTGAAGTACACCCGGGCGATGATCACCGACGCATTGGAAGGCAGGCTTGACAACGTTGAGTATGAGCAGGAGCCGGTCTTCGGCCTGCATATTCCAAAAGAGTGCCCTGGCGTACCTTCTGAACTGCTCAACCCTCGTAATACCACCTGGGCAGACAAGGATGCCTACGACCGCAGAGCCAACAAACTGGCAGAAGCATTCATCAACAACTTCCGCAAGTTTGAAGAAGGCGCGGATGAGGAAATGATGGCGGCAGCACCACGCGTCATTGAAACGGCGTGAGCAACTACAGCATACTGACTGACAACTAGACAATAGCTTGGTTTTCGAATGCTGCGGGCGAACTTTTGTTCTCCGCAGCATTTTTTATTAATACAGGTATTAATCAATACTAAAACCTAACCATATGAAAAACCTACTCATCCCCGTTGATTTTTCCAATGCTTCCCGCAATGCCTTTCAGTATGCCATGGAGCTGGCTGCCCGTATTGGTGCAGAACAGGCCAAACTGGTCCACGTATTCCTCCCGGAATCAAGTGGGGAAGCCGACTTTATCCCACCGGTAAATGCCCTGATGGAGACCCGCCACAAGCTGCTGAATGACTTCCTGGAAGAACTGATCAGCGAAAGCCCGGGCGGCTTGCCTGTGGATGTACAAACGGAACTGCTCGTAGGATTCCCCGCTGATGAAATTGCCTCGAAGAGTGAAGATTACGACCTTGTAGTGATGGGTACTACCGGTGATGGGGGCGTTTTGGAGCGTGTGTTTGGCAGCGTCTCCTCCAGCGTATCGCAAAGAGCCGGGTGCCCGGTGCTCCTGATCCCAAAAGATGTGCGCTATGCCCCGATCAAACACATGGTCTACGCCAGTCATTATGATGCCCACCATGAGACGGTAGTCAAAAAACTTATCGCTTTTAACCGGCTCTTCAATGCCCACGTCCACTTTGTGCATGTACAACGCAACAAGGACATCCCGTTTGAAAAAGAGCAGGGAAAATTGTTTGAAGAGCTATTCGAGCAGGGCGACCCGCCTTTTGCTTTCGAAATGGCAGAAGTCAAAGGCGACTCAGTTGTTGAGGGGCTGAGCGCTTATGCTGCTGCTCACGGTGCACAGGTCATCGTAATGGCAACCCGTCACCGGGGCTTTTGGGAAAATATACTCCACAGCAGTCAGACCAAAAAGATGGTGTTAGCTACAGAAACGCCCTTGTTGATTCTCCATCTGGACATGGACTAAAAAAGAGGGGGCGCCCGGACTTTAGGCACCCCCTTCATGATTTTGACGATGCGTCAAAGACCGCGAGATCACGCCCTTTGACAGAAGTGTCTTTGGGATTACTCCGCGTTATCGGGCTGAGGCTTGTATTCTGCCCGGAAAGACAGTTGCCCCTGCCCGCCTGAGATTTCCAGAAAGACTTTATTCACGCTATAGGCATTTGCAGACTTCAGCAAATCGAAAAAGCGGGACTCCTGAGTCATTTTACCCTGGCAAAGCATTTTCGTGGATGCCAGTTCACCGATATTAAGGGTACCGTCTTCCTGAAGGGTGATAGTAGAGCTGAACTTGTTGCAGCCACTATGACCGGAGATTTTACCGTTAGCGATGGTAATCATGGGGATGTCCTCCTTTCCCATTTTCACACTCCGCCCATCGTAAACATACTCTGTCAGGTACCACTTCTTCACCTCCACCTGAGGAAAAGCAGGCTCATAATCCGGTGATATCAGGCTGGCATCTTCAACAGGTGACACCTCAGCCTCCGCCGGAGCGGCAGGAGCCTGACTCGTACCTCCTTCTGTTCCTTCCTGAGCAGCATCACTGCCACAAGCCAGCAGGCTGAACGACAGCAACATCATCAAAAGCGTTCTCATTTTCTATCTTGTTTATTAGAAATAGATTCTTTTACGCAGCAGGACAGGCGCTTCGGCCCCACCTGTGCTTGTGCGGGCGAAATTACAAAATTTTAGTGCGATACTATCTTTTAGGTGTGCAGAATGGACGGATAAAACTACCTCTCCATTCACAACCGTATGCTCACAGCCCCATTCCTGGCGCTGACCGCAAAGCCCCCAGCGTATCTACTCCCCGTTTTTGGAGCCGGTGCAACAGCTTGAGCAGCAATAGTGCTGTAATGAAAGCGTCTCCCGGGGCCGTATGCCGGTCACTTTGAGGAATCCGGTAGGTATCACAAAGATGATCGAGTCCGAATGTACCAGGGCGGGCTAGCTGAGGGTTCCGCGCGGCTCTGCGGGCCAGTACCCCCGTGTCCAGGACGGTGTTCTGCAATTTTCCGCCTCCTGCTGCATGGATTGCCGCGTTGAGCATCGCAACATCAAAGGCAGCGTGGTGAGCAACCAGCACATCGCCCCCAACAAATTCCAAAAAACGGCGCACGCCCTCTGACTCCGCGATACTGTGCCGTTTTTCTCCTGGCAAAATACCATGTACGGCTACTGTTTTCCCATCCGGATAATACTCCTGATGAATATAACACTCCAAACGGTCCTCTACACTGATCTGCCAGTTTTTTACCCGTACGGCACCTATGGAAAGGATCTGATCTTCCTGTACATCCAGGCCTGTTGTTTCGGTATCAAAAACCACAAAGCCAATCTCTTCTATCGGCGTCTTTTTGTCGTAGGCAGTAGCAGCCATGCTTTCCAGGTAAGCCTTCCAGAAAGCAGGGGCATTTGGGTCCGGAGGGGGTGGCTTTTTTTTGAACCATCTGAACATAAGGCGCGGGGTTATATGGATTAGGGAATGGGGCGGTTAACTGAGCAGGGCAAGCCGGAACCGGGTATTCAACAGGGACTGCAACTCTTTAATCGGGCGGAAACAATTGCGCAGGTTGATCCGCTCCATCTTTGTCAGGTCAGAAGGGTTGAAATACCGGCCGGAATTTTGCTTTTTCAGCCCCTGAAGGGCCCGGTAGCGCATCAGGATTTCGTAGGCATCAGCCGCTTGCTCGTAGAGCTCCCTGTTTTGAGGCTCCAGTTCAGCCAGCCGCTCAAACCGGCGAAAGGTGTTGTTGATCATGCCTACCCGTGCGTGCAGGACCAACAGGCGTGCCGCGTCCGCCAGGGGCATCATAGCCCGGGCTTTGATGTCAAACTCATCTTTATGGGCACCACTGCTTTCTACCACAAAGTTGCGGAAGAACGTCAGGGGTGGTGGGTTTTGCAGCGCATTCTTACCCAGATAAACGAGGAAAATCTCCTGATCGTCAAGTGCCTCGAAGATGTGTGTTGTCAGAGCTGAGGATAAGGAACGGTCACCGTGTATAGGGCGGAAGTCGAAGAAAATGGTACAGAACATCACCGCCTTAGGCTCCGGCTTGTGGATCCAGGTAGAGAACTGCTGCTTCCACTCACTCAATGACAGGCACCAGGAAGGATTGCTCGCCATCATATCTGCCGGGCAATACTCGAAGCCCACCTCATTGAGCAGGTGGGTAACCCGGCCGGCAAAATCCAGGTAGTAGTTCTTTGTGCGCTCATAGGCATCCTCCGGCACGTCCTCAAAGACCAGCGCATTATCCTGATCAGTCCGGAGCAGCTGCTCTCCCCTGCCCTCGCTGCCCAGTGCCAGCCAGCAATACTTCGCACCGGGGTGCTGCTGTCCTTCTGATGCCAGATCTGCCTCTGCCAGTTCGATGCAACGGACGATGATCTCATCATTGATCTCAGTCATCACCGTTGAGATAAAGGCAATCGATACCTCCTGGAAAATGTATTTTTTGAGCAATTGCTCGGCACGGTCACGGATATCCCGGAGGGCTTCCACAGCCTTGCAGCGCCGGATTTCCCGAATAAGGATAGCGGGGTTGTTGCCCTGCATCACCATCAAGTCATGCTCCGAGAGCGCACCGACTACCCGGCTATCGGTCGTCCCGTCTTCCGTCAGGCAAATGTGGTTGATCCGGTTTTTGACCATTTCCATTTGCACATCCGCCACAGTAACGGTAGGGGGCATCGTAATGACCGGGCTGGACATGATATCGGAGATGGAAGCGGTCAGCTCCATTTTACCGGTTGCCACTTTATGCCTCAGGTCTTTGTCAGTCATAATGCCTACCGGCTGGCCCGAGGGATTGACCACAATGATCGACCCTACTTCCTCCGCCGACATAATGAGCGCCGCTTCCTGAATAGTGGTCTCCGGCGGGCAGGTAACCGGAAGCTTACTCCGCTCCAGAGATTGCACCTCCATAAGCGCAAAATTGTCTGTGGTACGGTCAGAGCGGTCCAGAAAAAGCTGAGAGGGGTTTGCCGTTTTGTACTTTTGCCCCACACCAGCTGCGTAATTGCTTGCCAGATAAAATGCCACCTGAGGGTGAGCTTCCATCACTTCGCGGAAGCCCTCAATATTAATGGCGTAGAGCAAAGTTTCCTCAGCAGCACGGGCGGTAAGGGCATAGGTTTCTTCAGCCAGCATGGGGCGGATGCCAAAAACGTCACCCTCATCGCACTGTTCAACTAGAAACGCTTCTGACTCCGTTTCCCGGTACAATTGGACAGCGCCTTCCCGGACGATAAAAATATGCGTTCCTGGCTGATCACCCTGATGAAAAATTTCCTGCCGGGGCTGATAGTACTGTACCAGCACCCGCTGTGAGACCTTCAGCAGCAAATCATCGGGCAGTAAACTAAAGGGTGGATAGGCTTTCAAAAAATCATAGATGCGGCGCGGAATAATGTTTTCCATGGCATTCAGGTTTGGACAACGGAATATCCTGCTTTTTAGCAACGGCACCAAATATTAACGCAATTAGATGTATATATTTGTTTATATCAGCCGGTAACCCTATTTTGGAGTTTTGTTTGCAAGCTTCCTGAGCCTGCCACCCAAGTATAAACAGCCATGAAAACTCATTTCAACGTCAATTTTTTGGAGGACTCGACCGAGACATTGCGTGCAATTGCCCACCCCATACGCATTGCGATCATTGACTTGCTGTACAACAACGGGCAAATGACCGTAACGGATATCTACCAACACCTGAATATTGAGCAGGCTATTGCCTCCCACCATCTTCGCATCCTTAAAGGAAAGGACGTCGTGAATGCCGAGCGCGACGGCAAAAACTCCCTCTATTCCCTGACCCGGGCAGAATTCTATGAGATCATCAAGACACTGAAAAAAGTCATTTAAGCCTGTAGACAATCGGTAGTTTCTCCCCCTCAACTTTTCTTCCTGCCTATAGTTCAGCCACCTCCACTTGCCATAGAACCAACAAGCTGCCCTTCATTTTTCCGCATATTTTTTTGGTCAACCCCACAGCATTTGCAATAAGATTTTGAGAAATGCAGAAAAAAAGCAGAAGAAAACTTGCATACATATATATATCTATATACTTTAGCCAAAGTAAACTACGCTCATCAACAAATCAAATTCCAGTTAGTATGAAACTTTTTACCAAATTCCTGACCCTTGCCTTGCTGCTGTTGGCAGTAAGTATGCAGGCACAGATTATTGAGGATGACATCGATCATTCCTATAAGCCACTTACGCTTAGGCTTGATGAAAGTGGCAACAAATATATCCGGTTTATCGTCTGGCATCAGCACTGGACGGTCACGAACAACCTGGCAGTGGAAGACGCCAACCTGCAGCTGACGCACCTGGCCCGCCGCTCCCGCTTTTTGGCCTTTGCGCAGGTTTCTCCGCGCTTTCTGATCCTGACCCACTTTGGGCTCAACAACCTGACGCCGGGCAATATGACCTCGCTGGGCAATAACGGGGATGCCCCGCAGCTTTTCCTGCATGATGCCTGGACAGAATTCAAAGTCAGCAACGACAACTCCTTCTTTATTGGTGGTGGGCTCCACTACTGGAAAGGCCTCACCCGTTTGTCCAATCAGAGTACGCTCAATTTTATGACGCTGGACAACCCCCGCCCGTTTGTGCACTGGCACTCGCTTGGGGTTACAGACCAATTTGCACGCCACTTAGGCCTGTATGCCAAGGGGGTTATTGGAAAATTTGACTATCGGATCGCACTGAACAACCCGGGACGAAATGCTAATGCCGGCTTACCGCTCGGAAATGGCGTAAGCTATGGCAGCAACAGCAGCAGCCTTGCCTATACCGGCGTTTCCACTCCTGACAGGGATGGCAATCTAACCGGAAATAACATTATCGAAGGTTACTTCCGGTACAACTTCATGGATAGCGAATCTGTAAAACTACCTTATGCAGTTGGCAGCTACCTGGGCACCAAGAAAATCTTCGCTTTGGGCACCGGCTTTTTTGCCCACCCCAATGGTATGTTCAATGAGGCAACAGGCGAACACGAGAACGTGACCCACTTTGCAGTTGATGCGTTTCTGGATATGCCGGTAACGGATGGCGACTGCCTCAATGCCTACGCTTCTTTTATGAGCTTTAACTACGGCGACAACTACGTTGCCCGCTGGGCAGGAACGGGAAGCGTGCTGTACGGGCATGTAGGGTATAAACTTCCTAACTCAAGGTTCATGCCTTACATCGCTGCACAAACCGGTAACTACGGCGGCTTTGACGAGAACACCTCAGCACTGGATATCGGGCTCAACTATTTCCTCAACGGGCACAGTGCCAAGCTGACCCTGGAGTACCATACGATCAGCAACGACATCCGCGAGGGCGGCCTTGATGCCAATGGCAACATTCAGGATGTGCGCCAAATCCGTATGCAGGCACACATTTTCTTATAGACTATTTTTTTGCCGAAACGCAACAAAATATTTAGATAACTATATTCAATCATCTTAAAACTCAGGCTTATGTCCAACGACAACAAAGCTCAAAAGTACTGGAAAGAGAACCTGGTTTACCTGGGCATTCTGCTTGCCGTATGGTTCCTTGTCTCTTATGTATTTGGAATTTTTCTGGTAGAGCCGCTGAACACGGTCAAAATCGGCGGTGCCAAGCTCGGCTTCTGGTTCGCTCAGCAGGGCTCCATTTACGTTTTCGTCATCCTCATTTTCGTTTACGTTAGCTTAATGAATAAGCTCGATAAAAAATATGGGTATGACAATTAGTGGCCAGCAGCCCTAATCTATTATCAAATTAGCGAATAATTAAACAACAATAACATGAGTGTTCAAACCTGGACTTTCATCATAGTGGGGCTCACTTTTGCCCTGTATATCGGCATAGCCATCTGGGCACGTGCCGGTTCTACTTCAGAATTTTACGTAGCGGGCGGCGGTGTCCCCCCGATTGCCAACGGTATGGCTACAGCAGCGGACTGGATGTCGGCAGCTTCTTTCATCTCCATGGCGGGCCTGATTTCCTTTATGGGTTACGATGGTGGTGTTTTCCTGATGGGCTGGACGGGCGGCTACGTCCTCCTGGCTTTAACCTTAGCCCCCTACTTAAGGAAATTCGGAAAGTTTACGGTCCCGGATTTTATCGGGGACCGGTATTACTCTAATGTAGCCCGTACGGTAGCCGTGATCTGTGCGCTCATCGTATCCTTCACTTATGTGGCCGGACAGATGCGGGGCGTGGGGCTGGTATTCTCCCGCTTCCTCGAAGTAGACATTAATACCGGTGTATATATCGGTATGGCGATCGTTTTCTTCTACGCGGTTCTCGGCGGCATGAAAGGCATCACCTACACACAGGTAGCGCAGTACTGCGTGCTGATTTTCGCTTTCATGGTCCCAGCTATCTTTATTTCCATGAACATGACAGGCAACCCAATTCCACAGCTCGGCTTCATTGGCACCATGACCGATGGCTCCAATATGGCCTTGCTCGACAAGCTGGACCAACTGCACCGGGATTTGGGTTTTGCCGAATACACAAGCGGCACCAAAAGCATGATCGACGTATTCGCTATCACCTTTGCGCTGATGGTCGGTACCGCTGGACTGCCCCACGTAATCGTTCGCTTCTTTACGGTGCCTGATGTGAAGGGCGCTCGTGTTTCTGCAGGGTATGCCCTGGTCTTCATCGCCATTCTCTACACTACGGCACCGGCTATCGCTGCCTTCGCCCGTACCAACCTTATTGAGACGGTGAGCAATCAGCCATACGCTGATATGCCGGAGTGGTTTAGCAAATGGGAACAGACCGGACTCATTGTTTTCGACGACAAAAACAATGACGGCACCATTCAATACGTAGCTGACGCTGCTACCAATGAATTGAAGATTGACCGCGATATTATGGTACTGGCGAATCCCGAAATTGCGGACCTGCCCGCGTGGGTGATTGCCCTTGTGGCTGCCGGTGGCCTCGCTGCCGCACTATCCACTGCGGCGGGCTTGCTACTCGTGATCTCTACCTCTATTGCCCGTGACCTGATCAAAATGCAGATCAGACCGAATATTTCCGAAAAGGGAGAACTCCTCTCAGCTCGTATCGGTGCGGTATTCGCGGTGATGGTCGCTGGTTACTTTGGTATTAACCCTCCCGGATTTGTGGCTGCGGTAGTCGCCCTGGCCTTCGGGCTTGCAGCGGCTTCCTTCTTCCCTGCTATCATCCTTGGTATTTTCGATAAGCGGATGAACCGGCAGGGAGCCGTATCAGGCATGATTGTCGGTATCACTCTGATGCTCTTTTACATGATCAAATTCAAGTTCGACGGCTTCGGGGGCGGCACGCCTGAGCAATGGTGGTTCGGTATATCTCCGGAGGGCTTTGGCACGGTAGCGATGTTCGTCAATTTCATTGTTTCCTTTGCTGTGTCCCGTATGACGACTCCGCCACCTCAGGATGTTCAGGATATCGTTGAGGATATTCGTCTCCCAAGTGGTGCAGGCGAAGCGCACGTACACTAGAAAAAGTCAAACCATTTACGGGCAGCTGTCTCCGGGTGGCTGCCCAATTTTTCATCTTAACCAAATTCCTGCTATGAAACTTCAACTCGGCCGCAAGGCATCAGATATTATCGCTTCCATCTACATCATCGGCACCCTTTTCCTGCGTATCCTGCTGGAGCCTCAGCTCAACGGGCACTTCATCATTTCTGTAGCGCTGGGCGCATTCGGGCTGCTCTTCCTTTGGGCCCTGATCAAATCGAAAATTTTGAACCCCTCTTTCTTCGGGCTTTGGCCGGGAGAAAAGGTGGAGCGGGCGTAAGGTTTGGGAGAGGTATAAGAATCAAGGCTGCCTACGCTCGCCCCCAGCCCCTGAAGGGGGAGCCACGCGCATCAAGCCTTCTCTTCCAAAAAATGATTTCTTTTTTAATCGCGGGCGAACCTTCCCCTTTAGGGGATCGAGGGGCAGCAAAGCCTTTTACCAATCAAAAACCGCTCCTGCCCACGCTCGCCCCCAGCCCCTGAAGGGGAAACTGCGCGCGTCAAAAAACCAAAATTCCCTATCTTACCCCCAAACCGCCGGATATGACCACCAATGACCGCAGCCTGAGACTCATCAGCATCTTCCTACTGGGAGTAATGCTGTTTAATTTTCCGTTGGTCAGCCTGTTCAGCCGGGAGGGGCTCTTACTTGGGCTGCCAAAGCTGTACTGGTACTTTTTTGTAGTTTGGGGCAGCATCATTGTATTAACCGCCTGGGTGGCCCGCCCGGCGAAAACTAAAAAGGACTAACGGTGCAGCCCATCCCGATTATCAGTATATCGATTGGTTATGTGGCGCTGTTATTTTTCATCGCCTGGATAGCAGACAAGCGGGAGGCAGCTGGCAAGAGCATCGTGAAGAACTCGGCTATCTATGCCTTGTCTATGGCGGTTTACTGTACGGCCTGGACGTTTTACGGGAGCGTGGGCCGGGCGGCAACTACCGGGCTGGGCTTTTTGCCGACTTACCTCGGGCCGGCATTACTGGCTCCGGTTTGGTGGCTGCTGCTCAAAAAAATCATTCTCATCAGCAAGTCCCAACGTATTACTTCCATTGCTGATTTCATCTCCTCCCGCTATGGGAAGAGCACCTTTTTGGGGGTGATTGCCACGTTGGTTGCTGTGCTGGGCATTATCCCTTACATCTCCATTCAGCTTAAGGCGATTTCAAGCAGCTTTGATCTCTTGGTTGGACAAGCCACAGCTTCCCATGCGAATGTCCCTTTTTACCTGGACACTGCCCTCTACATCACCATAGCCCTGGCAGCTTTCACTATACTTTTCGGCACTCGCAACCTCGACCCCAATGAGCGCCACGGCGGACTGGTAGCCGCAATCGCTTTTGAGTCCCTGCTCAAGCTGGTGGCCTTCCTTGCGATCGGCCTGTTTGTCACTTTTGGGCTGTACGATGGGTTTGGGGATATCTTCAGCAAAGGGGCAGCGGTGCCTTCCATCCGGGCGCTGTTTACCCTGCAATCGGCCGGGCTGAATGGCTGGGAGTGGTTTTGGCTGCTTTTCCTGTCCATGTCGGCAGTCATGCTGCTGCCGCGGCAGTTTCATGTAGCTGTGGTAGAGAACACTAATGCAGCACATGTGTCCCGGGCATCCTGGATGTTTCCACTGTACCTGCTGCTAATCAATATCTTTGTGCTGCCTATTGCAGTAGCGGGGCTGATGATGTTCCCGGAAGGCGGAGTGGAGCCGGACAGCTACGTGCTGAGCATCCCACTGGCAGCAGGATACGAAACGCTGGCCTTGTTTGTGGCCCTTGGGGGCTTTTCGGCGGCCACAAGCATGGTGATCGTCGCAGTCATTGCGCTCAGCATCATGATCGTCAACAACCTGGTCTTGCCGGGCATTGTCAGAAATCAGGACTTCCGGCAGGACAATCCGTACAGCATCAGCAGCAGTCTTTTGGGCATTCGGCGGGTATGCATCATCCTCGTTTTGCTGCTGGCTTATGCCTATTTCAAAGCTGTGGGCGAACAGTATAGCCTGGTATCGGTGGGGCTGATTTCCTTCACGGCCATAGCGCAGTTTGTGCCGGCGGTCCTGGGCGGTATTTACTGGAAGCGCGCCACCAAGAAGGGGGCCATCTGGGGGCTGAGCATCGGGTTTCTCATCTGGGCGTTTTGCCTCCCTTTTCCCACCCTGGTGGAAACGGGGCTGGTCAACGACCGGGTCATGGCGGAAGGGCTCTTCGGCTGGGGGCTGCTCCAACCTTATGCCCTCTTTGGACTAAGCGGCTACAGCCCGGTAGCTAATGCTGCTTTTTGGAGCCTGGCGCTGAATACCTTTGCTTACATTATTGTATCTTTAAATACTCAGCAGAGCCCGCTGGAGATTTCCCAGGCTGATCTTTTTGTGGACATTTACAAGTACCGCTCCGGTGGTAGCGAGTACGAAGTTATGCGGCGGCGGGCCAGAGTACGGGATATCCGTATTTTGATGAATCGCTTCCTGGGCGTAGCGCGGTCTCAATCTTTACTGACCGCTTATGAAAACCGCAACCGCGTGGATTTATCCCGGCAGCAAACCGCAGAGGCCAACCTGATCAACTATGCAGAAACCCATCTGGCTGGTGCTATTGGGGCCGCTTCAGCGAAAATCATCATAGGTTCCATTGCCAAAGAAGACCCCATCAGTCTGGAGGAAATGTTCAAGGTGCTTGAACAAACCAAGGAAATTGTAGAGTACAGCAAGGCGCTGGAGAAAAAATCGGCCGAGCTCGAACGCACCACTCTGCAGCTTAAACAAGCTAACGAGCAGCTTAAGGAACTGGACCGCCTCAAGGCCGACTTTATCACTACCGTAACCCACGAGCTGCGCACCCCCATCACTTCCATCAAAGCGCTGTCCAAAATCATGCTGGACAACCGCAATATGCCTGAAGAACAGCGTGCAGAGTTTCTCTCTATCGTGGTTACGGAAAGCGAGCGCCTCACCCGGCTGATCAATCAGGTACTCGACCTGGAGAAAATACAGTCACAGCCGGAAGACCTGAAGCTTGAACCGCTTGACCTGGCTGAAGTGGCCCGGCAGGCTTTCAATGGCTTACGGCAACTGATGCGGGACAAAGGCATTGTGCCGGAGCTTATCATCAAAGATGCCCCTGTGCCGGTGTATGGCAACTTTGACCGCCTCACGCAGGTAGTCGTCAATCTGCTGTCGAATGCCATCAAGTTTGCCGATGACGAAAAGGGGCAAGTGCACCTGCGCTGCTATCAGGGGGCCAAAGGCGGCTATATCGAGGTGCAGGATAATGGCCCCGGCATTTCTCCCCGCGACCAGGAACTGATCTTTGAAAAATTTACTCAGATCAGTGATAGCGACAAAGGCAAGCCACAGGGCAGCGGGCTTGGCCTGTTCATCACCCACACCATCGTAAGCCAGCACCGGGGAAGGCTTTCGGTGGAAAGTGAACCTGCCATGGGCGCCACCTTTAAAGTGACCCTGCCTCTGTACTCTGAAAAACAAAGCAATGGTGTACCGCCTCCTGAGCAGTAGAATTGTTGAATAAGAACCCGTGCTGAAATTTTTTTATTTTCCAAAAATCTGTAATTTTAGCAGGCTAATTATAAAACCAGCAAAGTATTATTTCATTCGCCCTGATCAGACATGAATAAACAAACCACTAAGGTGCTACTCGTTGACGATGAGCCGCACATCCTGGTCGCCCTGGAGTACCTGGTCAAGCAGGAAGGCTATCAGGTTTTCAAAGCTTCAGATGGTGAAAGCGCGCTAGACCTTGTACAGCAACAGTCCCCTCAAATTGTAGTGCTCGACGTTATGATGCCCGGTATCGACGGCTTCGAAGTCGCCCGCCGCATTCGCAATACGCCCGAGCATCAGGATACCCGCATTATCTTCCTTACCGCTAAAGGCACTCAGGCAGACCGCTTCCAGGGCTATGCCACCGGGGGCGAAGTCTATCTCACCAAACCTTTTGACAACAAAGAGCTCATTAATACAATAAATGAGGTCGTAGAATTTGGATAACCGAATTCTATTTTTTTACTTTACAGATATAAACATCTAAATATCTAGATATTTTAAAAATTTAAAAGCCTTTATTGCCTGACCAAGTAAAAAGGCTTGCCTAAAAACAAGACTTATGACACAGCAAATCAAGTCCTTCGATGACTACAAAGCGGTCTACCAAAAGAGCGTGGAAGACCCGGAAGGATTCTGGGCAGAACAGGCCTCAACATTTACCTGGCGCAAGCAGTGGGATAAAGTGCTGGACTGGAATTTCACAGAGCCTAATGTCAACTGGTTTGTGGGCGGTAAGCTAAATATCACAGAAAACTGCCTGGACCGCCACCTGGAGACCCGGGGCGATCAGGTAGCCATCCTGTTTGAGCCCAACGATGCAGACGCAGAGAACATCACTTACACTTATAAGGAATTGCATGCCGAGGTATGCAAGGCAGCAAATGCACTAAAAGCCAACGGCATTGGCAAAGGCGACCGCGTCTGTTTCTATATGCCTATGGTGCCGGAACTTGCAATTGGTGTGCTGGCCTGTGCGCGTATCGGGGCTATCCACTCCGTGGTCTTTGCCGGCTTCTCGGCTCAGGCACTGGCTGACCGTATCAAGGACGCGACTTGCAAAGCCGTCATCTGCTCGGATTACAACAGCCGTGGCACAAAAAACATCCCGGTCAAAAAAGTAGTAGACGACGCTCTGTCCATGGATTGTGACAGCATTGAGATGGTGCTGGTTCATAAAAATACTGGTGGGGAGCTGAATATGGTAAGCGGCCGCGACAAATGGTGGCACGATGAGGTAGACGGGCAAAGTACAGCCTGCGAGGCAGAGGAAATGGACTCCGAAGATATGCTCTTCATCCTTTACACTTCTGGTTCTACCGGTAAGCCTAAGGGCGTGGTACACACTTGCGGTGGCTATATGGTGTACACCAAGTATTCTTTTGAGAATGTCTTCCAGTATCAGGAGGGCGATATCTACTGGTGTACGGCTGACATCGGCTGGATTACCGGCCACTCTTACATCGTGTACGGCCCTCTGCTGGCCGGTGCGACTACCGTGATGTTTGAGGGCGTCCCCACCTATCCGGATGCCGGCCGCTTCTGGCAAACCTGCGAAAAACTAAAAGTCAACCAATTCTATACGGCTCCTACTGCCATCCGTGCCCTCATGGCTCAGGGCGACCAACATGTGACCAAGTACGACCTCAGCTCCCTGAAAGTACTGGGCAGCGTGGGCGAGCCCATCAACGAGGAAGCCTGGGAATGGTACCACGAGCTGGTGGGCAAAAAGAACTGCCCGATCGTAGACACCTGGTGGCAGACCGAGACCGGCGGCATTATGATCGGCGGGCTGGGCGAGCATAGCCCGATGAAGCCGGCACACGCCGGGTATCCGCTGCCGGGCATTCAGCCCTGCCTGATGGATGCCGATGGGAAAGAGCTGGAAGGTAACGACATCGAAGGATTGCTTTGCGTGAAATACCCCTGGCCATCTATGCTGCGGACCACCTACGGCGACCACGAGCGCTGCCGTCAGACCTACTTCTCCGCTTTTGAGAACCTCTACTTCACCGGTGATGGTGCCCGCCGCGATAAGGATGGCATGTACCGTATTATCGGCCGCGTGGATGACGTGATCAACGTTTCCGGCCACCGTATGGGCACCGCGGAAGTGGAAAACGCCATCAATGAGCACGAGCTCGTTGTCGAGTCAGCCGTAGTGGGCTATCCGCACGATATCAAGGGTCAGGGCATCTACGCTTACGTGATTGTCTCTGGCGATATCGAAGATGAAGATGCTTTCCGCAAGGAGCTGATTCAGGTCGTGGTCAAGGAGATTGGACCGATTGCCAAGCCCGACAAGATTCAGATCGTCTCCGGGCTGCCGAAGACCCGCTCCGGCAAAATCATGCGCCGTATACTGCGTAAAGTAGCAAGCGGAGATACGTCCAACCTGGGCGACACCTCTACCCTGCTCAATCCGGAAGTCGTTGATGAAATCAAAGACACGGCATTGGTATAAAGTTAGATTTGAATTGTGAATGACATAAGTCAATAGAATGGCGGGTATGGCTCCGGATGGAGTGGCCCGCCATTTTTTATCCCGTGACCTTTGTCATTCCTAATCTTCTTCAAAAGCCTCAACTTACCATTTCAATGGCCTCACCACTGGCCAGTTCTCTATTCTTGGGTAAGCCCTGCGCACCCTGCAAACAAAAACCATTATGACTTATCAGGAATTCTACAACAACAGCATGGCGGACCCCACGGCTTTCTGGAAAGCTCAGGCGGACGCCATCGACTGGTTTGAAAAACCGTCCGATATTTCCTTCAAGGACGAAAACAGCCTCTACCGCTGGTACAAGGGCGGCCAACTGAACACTTCCCACCTGGCGCTCGACTACCATGTAGCCAATGGACGGGGCGATCAGCCTGCCATTTTTTATGACTCTCCGGTAACGGATACCAAGGAGACCATCACCTATGCGCAGTTGCTGGACCGCGTGGCCAGATTTGCCGGCGTGCTCAAAGCACAGGGGGTAGAGAAGGGTGATACGGTCATCATTTATATGCCCATGATCCCGCAGACCGTAGTAGCCATGCTTGCCTGTGCGAGACTGGGCGCTATCCACTCCGTGGTCTTCGGGGGCTTTGCGGCTCATGAACTTGCCATCCGTATTAATGACGCCAAGCCCAAGCTCATCCTTACCGCCAGCGCGGGCAAGGAAATCAACCGGGTGATCGACTATATGAAGATTGTCAATCCGGCACTGGACGAAGCCGAGCATCAGGTGCAGGGGGTGATTGTTTATCAGCGGGATATCCTGGAGGCCCCGCTCAAAGAGGGGCGGGATTTTGACTGGGATGTGCTGCTGGCGGATGCCGAACCAGCTGACTGTGTCCCGGTGGAGAGCACGGACCCGCTGTACATTTTGTATACCTCCGGCACCACTGGCAAGCCTAAAGGCATTGTACGCGACAACGGCGGCCATGCCGTGGCCATGAAGTTCAGCATGAAGTACATCTACGGCGTAGAGCCGGGCGAGGTCTACTGGGCTGCCTCTGATGTTGGGTGGGTGGTCGGCCATTCCTACATTGTGTATGCGCCGCTCATCCACGGTTGTACCACGGTATTGTACGAAGGCAAGCCCGTACGCACGCCCGACGCCGGCGCCTTCTGGCGCGTGCTGGAAGAATATGGCGTAAGTGTGTTTTTCACCGCGCCCACCGCTTTCCGGGCCATCAAAAAAGAAGACTCCGAAGCGAAGCTTAAAGCGCAGTACGACACGAGCAAACTCCGCTACCTCTTTTTGGCAGGCGAGCGCTGCGATGTGTCTACCCTGGAATGGTGCCAGGATGTCCTGCAGGTGCCTGTCATTGACCACTGGTGGCAGACCGAATCGGGCTGGCCCATGCTCGCCAATATGGCAGGTGTGGAACTCTTGCCTGTCAAGCCGGGCTCAGCAGGCAAGCCAGTCTGCGGGTACGATCTGAAAGTCGTTGGCCCCGATGGAGAACCGGTGCCGCCGAATACAGAGGGCGCTGTCGTGATCCGCTTGCCCTTAGCGCCCGGCACCTTGCCCAATCTCTGGCAGGATACCGCCCGCTTCATCGATTCTTACCTCAGCCCCTACCCCGGCTACTACTTCACCGGTGACGGCGGGTATATTGATGAGGATGGCTATGTATTCATTACCGGGCGCATTGACGATATCATCAACGTGGCCGGCCACCGTTTGTCGACGGCAGAGATGGAGGAGGTGGTAGCGGCTCATCCGTTGGTTGCCGAGTGCGCCGTCATTGGGGTGCATGATGACCTCAAGGGGCAGATCCCCGTGGGTTTTGTGGTGCTCAAAGCCGGAGCTGACATTGCGGATGCTGAACTGGAACATGAACTGATTAAGATGGTACGTGATCAGGTCGGCCCGGTCGCTTCCTTCAAAAAGGCTACCGTAGTGCAGCGACTGCCCAAGACCCGCTCGGGCAAAATCCTGCGTCGGATTATGCGCCATATTGTGGATGGCAAGCCGTATAATCCCCCCTCTACCATTGAGGATATGAGCGTGCTGCCGGAGCTGGAGGCTCAGGTACGAGAGGCTCAGGTGTAAGCAGAGCTACAGATTGAATAAAACCCGGATTACTTTCGATTAGGAAGGCAATCCGGGTTTCTATTTTTTACTAACTTTCGTATCAAGCGCTCTTTAACGCAGCAGCAACACCTCCCCCTGCACTTGCTCCACCCTGCCATTTGGCAGCCTTACCTGTAGCATCCAGACGTAAACACCAGCCGGGGCGCTTTCGCCCCTGACCTGCCCGTCCCAAAAGAGGCGCCCGTCTTCCAGAGGCAGATTGCTACGCTCAAAAACCAGCCCGCCCCAGCGGTCAAATACCCGGAACTGTGCCGCCTCAATGCCCGGGCGCGCAGGCAGCGGGCCAAAGGTATCGTTACTGCCGTCCCCATTAGGAGAAAAAGCATTGGGCAGGTAGTAAGCGGAAGCGGGCAGGACGGTGACTTGCACCTCATCCATCGCCGTGCAGCCCAGGCTATCTGTGGCTAACAGCAGGTACACTTGGGTAGCCATCAGCTCTACATCGGTGGACAAACAAGTTGGGCAGCTTAATCCCTCTTCGGGGAGCCATTGCACCATTGCTGCGCTGCTGCTGCCCGACAACGTGACCGGCTGCCCCGGCAACGCTTCCTGATCTGCTCCTGCGCTCACCATCACAGGCGGCGCTACAGCAAGTTCAAGACAGGTAAGAGAATCACAGCCAGCCACCGTATTGTAAGTCATACAAACGCTTGTATCCTGCTCCCACACCTGCCCTTCCCAGCTAAATGTATCCCCCGCACAAATATCAGCCTGCAAACTGCTCCAGACTGTATCTGAGAAGTACAAATGCAGCTCATACAGCGAATCACATCCCGCAACACTGCTGTAAACCCCTTGCAGCAAGGTATCCGAAAGGACCGGCTCCCCTTCCCAAAAGAAAGGCTCCCCGGCGCAGCGGCGCAGGGTGTCGGTGACTGCTATCGGTGACTCAGGCTGTTCAATGATAGCTGCCGAAGAGAACGCACAGCCTGCTGAATCTGTGGCCGTAACGCTGTAAGTGCCCGCAGGCAGACCGGTAACTGTTGCTCCAAAGCCAACAGGCTGCCAGTTGTACGCATACGGTGGCAAGCCGCCGGAGGGTACTGCTTCCAACACACCGGTACTGTCCCCAAAGCAGACAACATCCGTAGTTTCAAGCAGCAAGCCCGAGAAATCCGAATAAGCGATTGTTATCGTATCCGAACTGGTGCAGCCTTCGCTGTTGCTGGCTTGCAGGGCATAATCTCCTGCCTGTGCAACCGTGAAGGACGAACCCGTGCTGCCATCCTGCCACTGGCCCACCTGAAGGCCCGCCGGGGCTTCCAGCAGTATGGTCTCGCCCTGGCATAAGGCCGTGTCTGCACCCAGGCTGAACACCGGCGGGGGAAGCAGGCTGACTGTAGCCACAGCGGTATCACCGGGGCAACCAGGCGCACCAGACTGAATGTAAAAATAAGCGCCCGGCGCATCTGCTTCCGGGTCGAAACTGCCACTGCCCGGTTGCCATTGCCCACCGGGAGCCGGGCTGCCGCCGAGCTGAGCAAATAAGTCTACCGGGGCACTGCCCGGACAGAGGGCCACCGCTGCATCTTCTCCCGCTGAAGGCGGATATGGGAAAATGGGGAGGTATGCAAAGGCAGTATCGCTCACATTGCCTGCCGCATAAGCAACCACTCTGATTTCCCGGGTGCCCTCCGGTGGAAGGCCGGGGCCTCCGTAGGTGTACTGGGCTGCACCCAGCACGGCCTCCCAGGCAGGCAATGAAGGCTGGCCCTGTTGCGGTAGGAAGCGCAGCTGGGCGCTGCCACTGCCAAGCACTACAATGCTATCAGTGCCGGTACTGGCCAGTTGCTCACCCATACCGCCCGGGCCTGACAGCGTAACCCGGATAGAATCTATAAACCCAATCTCGGAGAGCAGCTCCAGGCTTGGCGGCAGGATGGGCTGTGGGGCACCCGTACAAGCCGTGTCGGCCTGATAGGCGCTGCCGGGGAATGCACCACCTATTGGGTTAACTTCCAGCGCGCAGGGCGGGGGGAGGGATTCTTCGAGGGCAAAAAGACTGATAATTCGAAAATCCACACTACAAACGAATTCAAGGGTTTGTGCTTCAAAGTTAACTTCTAGAATTTCGTCTGTTTGCTCTAATACCGCATCAGTCACAAAAGTACGGCTATTCTGGCAGTCCACGGACACCGTACCCAAACCATTGGAAAAAGGTTCAAAAGAAGGATGCGGAAAAAGCAATTGGCTATTGGACAAATCATTGGTATCTAACTGATAAAATCCATCTTTCCAAGTACTAGCCACCAGATGTCCGTTAATCACAGTTAATCCGGAAGCCGCAGCAATAGGGTCTACCTCTCCGAAACTGGGGTTCAGTATTTCTTGCTCCCCGGTAATTAGGTTATATTTCCCCAAAGCAACCCCTGGTGAATAAAACACAGCAAACAAGGTCTCTCCAATGACTTCTAAGCCAAAAACTACAGCACCAAACTCTCCTGGTATTACTCCAAAATCTGTAACATAGGATAATGTTCCGGTCTCCAAATCCACCTGATATATCGTATCTGCTATTGCAGTGTAAAGGTTCGTATCCCGGTCAAAGGTGCAATTGCCAATCGGGCGTTCCGGCTCTATGACATGTGCAGTATCACAGGTTGACAAATCAATAATTCCAATATAACTGTTCAGTGAATCATCGTCTGAGCCTGCTGAAAAATACAACTCTTGAGCCGAAACGGAAAGTGAAACTAGGGCAAAGCCAAGCAGCAATAGAAGTTTAGAATGCGCCATGGGATTAGGATTTGGGAATAGGAAGAAAGCTCAGCTCTCCATAAAGAGAAAGCTGAGCCATGTTTTGATTTTAGAAACAGAACTACTTACGGATGAGCTTACCGGAAGTCGTAGCAGAAGGGGTCTCCACCCGGTAGAAATAGACGCCGGGCTGCCAATTGCGGGCTATGATCTGATGCTCTACTAAAGGCTGAAGCTGCTGCTGATGGATCAACTGCCCCGCAGCGTTAAATACGCGGAGTTGACCTACTTCCACTGTCCCACTAATTGTAAATTGCGCTCCAAATGGATTAGGGAAAACCACAATTTTTGAGTGCTGTTGCGGGGATATTGACCAACTGCGCTTATTCCCGTCCGGGTAAATATTCGCACCGCTCAATAGCGAAAATACTTCAGCTATGGTTGAGAAAGAGCGCTTTACTTTCGCCCTTACGGTCAATTGGTCGCCTTTTCCAAGTTCCAGGAATTGCTGTTCTAATGGAAGCCAGATGCCATGAAAGCGACCGGTTTGAGCATTCACGGCATATCCCTCTTCCTGTAACCTGAAACCTCCTTCCCCACGGATTTCCAGTATTTCAAGGTGCTCGGGAGAAAGTATAAACTCAAGCCCAATTAACCATAGCTGTTTATACGCTTCCTCCGGTGATAATCGAAGCTCGATTATTCCGCCTTCCGATAGATCCCCTCTTATTTTTGATTTCAAGCCGGCTAGCGGAACGCTGTTTGCGGAACTGTTGGTAGTGATGCATTGATTGCAGGATACCTTTACATCTCCTGTTTTAACCGCAATAAAATTGATGTTTGACACGCCTGACAACGGGACATCAGCCACAGTTGCCGTCTCTGTAATTAAACTTAAGGCGTTTTCATTTAAGCTGCCGCCATTTAAGACGCCAGCATTAACTATCCGCCAAGATTGAAAGCCTTCCGGGTAAACATCAAACAGAATTGCCCTCCTCATCCCAATTTGGTCAAGGAGGCTTATAGAGTTGCTTAAGTTGAAATCAGCCGAAACAACCGACCATGGGCTGGTAAAAGGAGCGACACCCAAATTATAGCCTGATACCAGTGCAATATCCAGATCATCTAAGCCACAATCAGGCTCAGACAGGTTAAACCCAGGGCTCACCAGATAATCTCCTCCGCCAGGAACAATACCAGAAAAATCTCCAGCAGCATCCGTTTGAGTATAAACAGGCGTAAAATCTGGCATATTGGTGCTTGAAATAACGACCGTAGCATTTGCTATACTATGATTAATGGCCCCCATGCAGTTCTGGAGCGACGTTATAGTCCCGGAAAGCACAGCCCCCTCGTTAAAGATACAAGAAGCACTAGAACTTGATATGGTATAGGGGTTATCTATTCCTATTGAATCTTCAGTTGCCAACGTTATCATCACTAAAGAATCGATTTCTGCTGTAACAGTATCCCCCAATTGCCCAAAAAACTCAAAGGCAAAAAGTGTCAGGCTTGTATCGGGCATGGACGGCAATTGAAAGTTAGTAGCAGCAGAAGTGCTCAGCCTGCTTATTGTAATTGAATTTATTGATGTAACCTCCAAATCATAGTCATCTGCCTCAAGCGCACTGCCTAACGTGGCATTGAGATTGCTCCCATTAGGGGAAATAGAAACTGTAATTTTTAAATGTTCCAAAGCGCCCGTTGGGGGGTTGGACATGCTCACCTCGTAAGTATTGCAATCGCTTCCCGTTGGAATCAAAGCAAGGTCAGGAATTGTATCTGCCTGAACGGATACAATAATACCAGTGAAGAAAAAAGCAGAAAAGAGAAAAGCGTATTTTTTCATGTTTTAGTTTTCTTTCATACCACAGGAAGGCTTCCGAAGTATGGGGATTCAAGTAAATAGGTTGAAATAGAACGCTGGTTTACGACACTATAAAGTTAGCAAATGTCCGAACATTGCCGAAGCAGAAACCCCCTTTTTAACAGTAACTTTTGTCAACTTTTGCCCTGGCAACCGCTCGATTGATTCCAAATGCTTCTCTCCTCCCGCCATACCAACTAGAAAACTGACAATTCTGCTCCTAACACCCGCCAAAAGACCTGCCACCCCCCTGCCATTTCTGCAATATTGTCAGGAAAACCGTTTTGGCACGTCCTGTGATAGGACATAGATGAGCCTGTGGGCTCGCTATATCATTGTTTAACAAAACGGATTCTAAAGATTATGAAGCCCATCAATGACAGAGTTGTGGTCAAGCCCGCCCAGGCAGAAGAAAAGACACAGGGCGGCATCATTATTCCTGATACAGCCAAGGAAAAGCCACAGCGTGGCGAAGTAGTTGCAGTAGGCCCCGGCAAAGACGGCAATGCCATGACCGTTAAGGCTGGCGATATCGTACTCTACGGTAAATATGCAGGCCAGGAGCTGCAGTATCAGGGCCAGGATTACCTGATCATGCGCGAAGACGACATCCTTGTCATCCTGGAAGGCAACGAATAAGCCTTTCCGCTCTTACATCCCAATCCTAACCTTTTTTACAAAACAAAAAAATCAAGCTTACAATGGCTAAAGAAATTAGCTTTGATAGAAATGCCCGGGAAGGACTGCGCAAAGGCGTAGACGCTCTGGCCAATGCAGTAAAAGTAACCCTGGGCCCTAAAGGCCGTAATGTGGTCATCCAAAAAAGCTTCGGCGCACCTCAGGTAACGAAGGACGGTGTGACGGTAGCGAAAGAAATCGAACTGGAAGACGCCGTACAGAACATGGGCGCTCAGATGGTTAAGGAAGTCGCGTCTAAGACAGCAGATATCGCTGGTGACGGTACCACTACGGCTACCATCCTCGCTCAGGCTATGGTGACTGCCGGCCTGAAGAACGTAACCGCAGGTGCTAACCCAATGGACCTGAAGCGTGGTATTGATGCCGCTACTCAGGCTGTGATTGCCAACCTGAAGGAGCAGTCTGAGGTAGTAGGCGACGACTTCGAGAAAGTAAAGCAGGTCGGTTCCATCTCTGCCAACAACGACGAGGAAATTGGTACACTGATCGCTGACGCGATGAAGCGCGTGTCCAAGGACGGTGTCATCACTGTGGAAGAAGCTAAAGGTACGGATACGTATGTAGACGAAGTACTGGGTATGCAGTTCGACCGCGGCTACCTGTCTCCTTACTTCGTAACCGACACCGAGAATATGGTGACGGAGTACGAAAACCCATACATCCTGATCCACGATAAGAAAATCTCCAACATGCAGGACATCGTGCCTGTACTGGAGCAAGTGGTGCAGGCTGGCCGCCCGCTGCTGATTATCGCAGAGGACATTGAGAGTCAGGCACTGGGCGTACTCGTTGTGAACCGCCTGCGTGCGCAGCTGAAGGTTGTTGCCGTCAAAGCGCCAGGTTTCGGTGACCGCCGCAAAGCTATGCTGGAAGACATCGCCATCCTGACCGGTGGTACCGTGATCAGCGAAGAGAAAGGCTACAAGCTCGAGAATGTGGGCATGGAGCACCTGGGCTCTGCGGAGAAGATCACCGTTGACAAAGACAACACGACTATCGTAAACGGTAGCGGTGACGAGAGCCAGATTCAGGCTCGTATCAATCAGATCAAGCAGCAAATCGAAGCCACCACTTCCGACTACGACCGGGAGAAGCTGCAGGAGCGCCTTGCCAAACTGTCAGGCGGTGTAGCCGTACTGTACGTAGGTGCTGCCACTGAGGTGGAAATGAAAGAGAAAAAAGACCGTGTGGATGATGCCCTGCATGCGACCCGTGCGGCCGTGGAAGAAGGTATCGTTGCCGGTGGTGGCGTGGCACTCGTTCGTGCGATCGCTGCAATCGAAAACATGAAGGGTGCCAACGAGGACGAGACCATTGGTATCCAAATCGTTCGTAAAGCTCTGGAAGCACCACTGCGCACCATCGCGGACAACGCAGGTATGGAAGGCTCTGTGATCTTCCAGCGGGTGAAGGAAGGCGAAGGCAGCTTCGGCTACAATGCCCGCACTGATGTCTTCGAGGACCTGAAGCAAGCCGGTGTGATCGACCCGACTAAGGTGACACGCATTGCGCTGGAGAACGCCGCTTCTATCTCAGGCATGCTGTTGACTACCGAGTGTGTGATCAGCGACAAGCCAGAGCCGGAAGGCGCTGGTGCAGGTATGCCAGGCGGAATGCCAGGTGGTATGCCGGGCATGATGTAATCATGAATCCGTAAAAGTAACGCTCGCAGCTCCTGATTTTTGCTGCAGCGGATACAACATAAGCCTTCTTGCCTCCCTTATAGGTAAGAAGGCTTTTTTATTCATAATCCTAAAGCAAAGATTCCTATGCAACGCTACCTGTTTCCCATTTTAGCACTGGCACTGTCGCTGAGCAGCTGTGTAAGCTACCAAAAGTACGAAGACGCCCTTGCCGACCGCGATAAGCTGCAGGCCAATTACAATGACCTCGAAACCCAGTTGGAAACGGCTCAGGGGCAAAACAAAATACTCCGGGAACAAAAGGAGGATTTAGAAAAAGACCTGGCAAACACCCGGGAGGACCTCCGCACCCTTCAAAACCGTTACGAACAACTCGACAAGGCCAATCAGGATCTGCTCAAGCGCTACGACCGCATGCTGGAGCAAAACGAAAAGATGCTGGAATCCTCTTCTGATGAACGGCAAAAACTCATGGCGCAGCTCACCCTCAAAGAGCAGGAGCTCGACCGCCGGGAGCGGCAGCTGCAACAACTCGAATCTGAAATCGAGCAACGGGAAACCGAAACCGAAGCCCTCCGCAAAAGCCTGGTGGAACGCGAAGCCCGGGTGAACGAACTGGAATCCGCCATCGCCGAGAAAGAGCAAAAACTTAACGCCCTGCGGGAACGCATCAATCAGGCCCTGCTTGGCTTTTCAGATGCCGACCTAACCGTACGGGAGCAAAACGGCAAAGTTTACGTCTCCTTAAGCCAGAACCTGCTCTTCCCGTCCGGCAGCAAAACCATCAACAGCGCGGGCAAAGATGCCATTCAGAAAGTAGCGGAAGTACTCAAAAATAACCCGGATATTGCCATCACGGTAGAAGGCCATACCGATACCGATGGGGATGCCGCCTTCAATTGGGACCTGAGCGTGGGCCGGGCCACTTCTGTCGTCAAGGTACTTACTGCCAATGGGGTGGATCCGGAGCGTATTACCGCTGCCGGGCGTGGAGAGTTTTACCCCGTTGCCTCCAATGATACGGCCAAAGGCAAAGCCCAAAACCGGCGCACGGAAATTATTCTGACGCCGAAGCTGGAGGCTTTATATGAGTGGATTGGGGAGTAGGCTTTTGATTGCCGGATAACCTTAAAGGGGCTTGCCCGGCAATACTTTGTTGCAAATCCCAAATAGATTTTCTAATTTAAGAGTCAAAATTAAATAATCATTCCTCCATGACGCTCACCAGGGATATCACCCTATCACTCCCCGAACAGGAAGGGCTGCAAATCAGTCTGACGGACCCCATGTCCGTTACTGATTTCGAGCAGTTTTGTGCAGCAAATCCGGATATTCGTGCGGAGCGCTCTGCGGATGGGAAAGTCTGGATTATGGCTCCTGTAAACTTAGAATCGGGCTATTACGAAGGCGAAGTCTTTGGAGAACTGCGCAATTACTGTCTTCGCACCCGCAACGGGAAAGCGTTCAGCCCCTCGACCGGATTCCAACTTCCTGATGGCTCCACCCGGGCAGCAGATGCCTCCTGGGTATCAAATGAACAGCTCAGCCAACTGACACAGGCGCAGCGGCAGACCTTCCCGCCAATAGTCCCCGCTTTTGTTATTGAAATCCGGTCTAAAACCGATGCCCGTTCTGCTTTGGAGCAAAAAATGCAGGAAACCTGGATCGCCAACGGCGTACAACTCGCTTGGCTAATCGACCCTCAGGCACAGCAGGTGGTCGTTTACAGCCCAGAAAGAACGCCCCTTATTATTGATGGATTTGATCAAACTATAGATGCCTCACCTATTCTGCCGGACTTTGAGTTTGACTTGCGCCTGTTGAACTTTTAAATTGGAAAAACCTCCCCCGCCATTTCCACCGACTTCCCGAAACGGTCAATATCCACCCCTGTATCTGCGCCAATATCGCGGAAGTAGTACACCATGTTTTCGGTAGGCATATTCCCCGTCAGGTCATCCTTGGCCATGGGGCAGCCGCCGTAACCGCGAATGGCACCGTCAAAACGCCGGCAGCCGTGCTCATAGGCCGTGGCGACTTTCTCTTTCCAGGCCGTGGGGGTGGTGTGGAAATGCGCCCCGAATTCAATATCCGGGTAATGGGGCGTAATATTGCTGAACAGGTAGCTGATGCTCTCCGGGCTGGCCACGCCAATGGTATCCGAAAGCTGTAAAATGCGGATGCCCATATCCACAAGGCGGTCGGTCCACTGCTCGACAATCTCCACATTCCAGGGGTCGCCGTAGGGATTGCCGAAGCCCATGGAAATGTAGACCACAAGCTCCTTACTGCTGGCGGTGCAGATATCCTGGATTTGTGCCACCCGCTCGATAGACTCTTCTATAGTGGCGTTGGTATTTCGAAGCTGAAAGGTTTCTGAGATGGAGAACGGATAGCCCAGGTAATCGATTTGTTCAAATTGGGCAGCATCATTCGCGCCCCGGCGGTTAGCCACGATAGCCAGTAGTTTGGTCTTCGTCTTTGAGCGGTCGAGCTGACCGAGCACCTCCGCCGTATCCCGCATTTGGGGAATGGCTTTGGGCGATACAAAACTGCCGAAGTCCAGGGTATCAAACCCCACTTGCAGCAGCTGATTGAGGTAAGCGGCTTTTGTTTCTGTTGGAATGAAAGGCTTGATGCCTTGCATGGCATCCCGCGGGCATTCTATAATTTTGACCATGGACGGGTTTTGGTTAGGGTGCGGCGCTAAGAGATGCTATGTTTGCACCTCGAAAACTGTTCTGAGCCAAAAACGTTAACGCTAATATAAGCACTAAAAACATGAATAAGAACAAGGCGATTTACACATTGGTTGGCTTTATTATTGCCGGGCTTGGCTTTTCTTCCATCATCCTCAGCCTTGTGGGCGCCAAGCTCTCCTTTCTGGTTTGGATTGATGATTTTGGCGCACTGCCCGGCTTTGTCATCAAGCTCCTGATGATCATTAGCGGTATCGTGATGATTTACCTCGCACGTACCGATTTCAGCGGAGAGGAGCCGGTTTAGCCCTTACCCCTAGTGCCTCAAGTCATAGATCTCTGATACTTAAGTTGAAGTTATTTTTCGACTAATCAAGGCGAAGGTTCGCGACTTTAGCCCGAGCTAAAGGAGCGGTTCTTCAACGAAGAGTAGGCGGAAAATAACGAAACTTGGGGTGTCAAGGATTTATGGCTTGAGGCACTACCCTTCCGGCTCAATCGCGTAGCGCGCCTGCGCTTTTTCCTGCGCCACGGCCTCTACCGTACAGTCCGACACTTTGGCCTCCAGCCAGGAAATGATATCCAGGTACAGGAATGGGCGGCGCTCGTAGGGGTCTGACTCGTGCTTCAGCAGGCGGTCACGCAGATTGCTAAACTCCTCCTTCAGGTCTTCCTCCATAATCCGGGGCACCCGGCGGATGAAGCGGAAAATCTCCTTCTGTACGGCGTGCAGCTCCTCCATTTTTGATAGAAAACGGTACACCGACTTTACCTGATACTCCACCAGCTGCGCATTGCCCAGTTCGTAGTGGGCGATGAGGTTGAGAATGCGCGCAAAGCACTGTATATCGGCCCGGTAGTCCGGGTTTTTCTGATTGATGATCAGGTTGAGGTAGTCAATGGCTTTATCATTGTCGCCGCTACCAAAATACAGGCAGGCAATCCGGTAGTAGAAGACCATCTCCCGGCGTTCATCCCAGTTGTAGCGGTCCTCTTCGATGGCTTTCATCAGGTCAGGCACCAACTCCAGCCCCTTGCTAAAGGTACCGGTCAGGAAATGCTGCTTAATGGAATGGATGTAGTGGTAGAGGTAATAAAGCCCTTCGATATTCTTGCTCTGACTAAGCCCGTATTTACCTTTGAAGGCCCGGAGTTCCTTTAGTGCCTCTCCAAAGCGATTGTACTGAAGGGTGTTAAACAGGGAATTGAGCAGGTTATGCAGCCCCTTAAGGTAAAGCGGCGCATAAATCGAGCGGTATTCCGGGTGCTCAGTAAATAAATCCACCCACTTTTGCGCATAGCGGTAGCAAAGCGCAAACTCCTGCGTCATATGATAATACCAGACATGTGACTGACAGAAGTAAAGCTTCCCAAAGAAATCCAGCTCCTGATAATCCGCTTTAGGCAGGTTGGACTGGAAAAATTCCCGCACGTAGAAATAGTCTTTTTCATTGCGCACATAGCCCACCTTCAGGTAAAGCCCGTACAGCTGCAGGGAGAGGTTGGAAAACTGATTGGTATGGTTGAGACGCTCGGAGAGTTGCAGGGCCTCGGCGGTCAATGCTTCTGCCCGGCCCTCGATACTCCGGGTAATGTACTGGCCTTCAATCAGCTTCTCGAACTCCACGATCTCCATTGCCAGTGTCATGAGGCGGCACTCATAGGCGCGCTCCTTGGCTTTCGCCAGCATGTCAAGCGCCTGCCGGTACAGCCCTTTATCGTACAGCACCCGCGCGTAGTCCACCATTTCCCGCAGTTGGATATCCTCGTTGTGGTTGGCATTGAGCAGGCGAAGGCTGACCAGCAACTGCTTGTACAAATGTGCCTTCAGGTTAGACAACTGCCGCTTCTTGATGGCCGGTATTTTTTTCAGGATCTGCGACTCATCATAAGCCTTATGCTTATCCATAAAGTCGAAAAGCTTCAGAAAAAGGATATCATCCGATGCCTGATTGCGGCGGACAAACAGCCGAAAGTGCCGCTTTTCAGCACGGGTCAGGGATTTGATAAGGGCGAGCAGGTCATCAGTCTTCTGCTTGGGCATTGTAATTTGTTCTTATCTAATTCACTATGTATCAACAACTTGAAAGCTGAAACCATCCATTCCCGCATAGTAGTAGCAACCGATTCTGGTTTTAGGAGCCGTACGGAAGCTCCCATATTTGCCGTTCGGCTAAAGCAATCGGTCGATGAGGCTTGGCTTTGCCAAATTAAACCGAAGTAAGCAAAAATACACTTTTGCACCCAAAAAAATGGATTATGACTGACAACCAGGTATTCATATTTGATACAACGCTCCGCGATGGAGAACAGGTACCGGGCTGTAAGCTCAATATGGACCAGAAAGTGGAAATCGCCCGGCAGCTCGAAAAGCTGGGCGTTGACATTATAGAGGCCGGCTTCCCCGTTTCCTCACCTGGTGATTTCCAGGCGGTGCAGGAAGTGTGCCGGGCGGTTACGGAGCCTACAGTCTGCGGCTTATCACGAGCAGTGGAAAATGACATCAAAACAGCGGCCGAAGCCCTGCAATACGCTAAACGCCCAAGGATACATACCGGTATTGGCACTTCTGATTCGCACATCAAATACAAGCTGCGCAGTACGCAGGAGGAGATTCTGGAGCGGGCAGTAGCAGCGGTTAAATACGCGAAGTCTTTTGTGGAGGACGTAGAATTCTATGCCGAAGATGCCGGCCGTACAGACAATGAATACCTCGCTCGCGTGCTGGAAGCGGTCATCAAAGCAGGGGCCACCACCCTCAACATCCCGGATACCACCGGCTACTGTCTGCCGGAAGAGTATGGCGCTAAAATCCGCTACCTGCGCGAAAATGTAAAGGGCATAGAAAAAGCCATCCTTTCCACCCACTGTCACAATGACCTGGGGCTGGCCACAGCCAATTCCATTGCCGGTGTGCAAAACGGGGCACGCCAAATCGAATGCACTATCAATGGTATTGGTGAACGGGCAGGCAATACTTCACTGGAAGAGACCGTAATGATTCTGAAGCAGCGCCCGGACCTGCCCTACTTCAGCAATATTAACTCCAAACTCATCTATTCCACGAGCCGCCTCGTGAGCGAGCGTATGGGCATGCCCGTACAACCCAATAAAGCCATCGTTGGCGCCAACGCCTTTGCCCACTCTTCCGGTATCCATCAGGATGGGGTGATCAAACGGCGGGATACGTACGAGATCATCGACCCCCTTGAAGTCGGTGTTGACCATTCCAAAATTGTGCTCACGGCACGCTCCGGCCGGGCGGCAATCGCCTACCGCGCCAAGAATATCGGCCATAACCTGACTAAAGATGAATTGGACATCGTTTACGCTGAGTTCCTGATCGTGGCAGATACTATGAAAGAAGTAGACGATGCTGCGCTGGAGCAAATCATTGTCAGAAAAACAGAACACGTAGCTCAAACCGCTTAACCAATGGGCAAAACCTTATTCGATAAAATCTGGGATAACCACCTCGTCTCTCAGGTAGGTGAGGATACACAGGTCCTCTACATCGACCGCCACTTCATACACGAGGTGACGAGCCCGCAGGCGTTTGCGGGTTTGGAAAAACGGGGCATTCCGGTCTTCCGCCCACAGCAAACCGTGGCTACGGCCGACCACAACGTGCCCACCAAAGATCAGCACCTGCCCATCCGGGAGGAACTGTCCCGCTTTCAGGTGGATAAACTGACCGAGAACTGCGAAAAGTTTGGTGTGGAACTCTACGGCCTGGGGCACCCCTATCAGGGCATTGTGCACGTCATCGGGCCGGAGCTCGGCATCACCCAACCCGGCATGACCATCGTTTGCGGCGACAGCCACACCTCCACCCACGGGGCCTTTGGCTGTATCGCATTCGGCATTGGCACGAGTCAGGTGGAACAAACCTTAGCTACTCAGTGCGTCCTGCAGCGCAAGCCTAAGCGGATGCGCATCAACGTGGACGGGGAATTGCAGCCCGGCGTGACGGCTAAAGACATTATCCTCTACATCATCTCCCAGCTGACCGCAAGTGGCGGCACCGGGCACTTTGTGGAGTATGCAGGTTCAGCTATCCGCGCCCTGAGCATGGAAGGCCGAATGACCATCTGCAATATGAGCATAGAGATGGGCGCCCGGGGCGGCATGATTGCACCGGACGACACCACTTTCGAGTACATCAAAGGGCGGGAATTTGCGCCCAAGGGAGCTGATTTCGATACAGCGGTAGAGCGTTGGTCTCTACTGTACACGGATGAGGATGCGACCTTTGATCAGGAATACCACTTCCTGGCCGAAGATATTGAACCCATGATCACCTACGGTACCAACCCGGGCATGGGCATCGGCATCAGTCAGGCGGTACCCGAAGTGCCCGCTGGCAACGTCACCTTTGAGAACTCCCTGAAGTACATGGGACTACAAGGCGGGCAGGCCATGAAAGGTCAGAAAATCAACCACGTCTTCATCGGCAGCTGCACCAATTCCCGGATTGAGGACCTGCGTGCGGTGGCTGCTTTTGTAAAAGGCAGGAAGAAGGCCGACCACGTGAACGTGATGGTGGTGCCCGGCTCCAAACAGGTAGAAGCTCAGGCGAAAGCGGAAGGGCTGCACGACATCCTCACCGCTGCCGGTTTTGATTTCCGGGAGCCCGGTTGTTCGGCCTGCCTGGGCATGAATGAGGATAAAGTGCCCGCTGGCGAGTACTGCGTGTCCACCTCCAACCGCAATTTCGAAGGGCGGCAGGGGCCCGGCGCCCGCACCATTCTGGCCAGTCCGCTCATGGCGGCAGCTACAGCCATTTACGGCGAGCTGGTGGATGTCCGCGAATTGCTCAATCAGAATTAGAACGTACCATGGAAAAATTCCAAACCTTACATAGTAGCGCTGTACCCCTGCCCATTGAGGAGGTGGACACCGATCAGATCATTCCCGCCCGCTTCCTGAAAGCGACGACCCGGAAAGGCTTTGGTGATAACCTCTTCCGCGACTGGCGCTATCAGAACGACGATACGCCCAAGCCTGATTTTGTGCTCAACAATCCGGCCTACGATGGTACAATTCTGGTGGCCGGGCGCAACTTCGGTTGTGGCTCAAGCCGGGAGCATGCAGCCTGGGCCTTGTACGACTACGGTTTCCGGGCGGTGGTTTCCAGCTTTTTTGCGGATATTTTTCGGGGCAATGCACTGAATAATGGCCTGCTGCCGGTACAGGTGAGCGAAGCCTTCCTGCACGATATCTTCTCTGCCATTGAGCAAGACCCGCAGGCAACCTTCACCATCGACCTGGAGCAGCAAAAGTTTACCATTGATGCAACGGGGCAGTCCACCGGTTTCGAAATCGATGCCTACAAAAAGCACTGCCTGCTGAACGGGCAGGACGACATCGACTTCCTGCTCAGCATTAAAGACAAAATTGAAACCTACGAGCAACAGCGACAGGCTGCTGCCGTATAACTCAAATCGTTAAAGACCATGAACTTGTCTAACACACCCAAGACAAAAATCGCCCTCCTGCCCGGTGACGGCATCGGTCCGGAGGTCACCGAACAAGCCATCAAAGTGATGGATGCGGTAGCCGAGCGTTTCGATCAGCATTTTGAATACTGCCATGCCGACGTCGGGGCCATTGCCATCGACCGCCACGGCAGCCCGCTGCCGGAGGAGACGCTGGAAGCCTGCCTCAATGCCGATGCCGTGTTCTTCGGTGCCATCGGCCACCCAAAATATGATAATGACCCTTCCGCCAAGGTACGCCCGGAACAGGGGCTGCTGCAACTGCGGAAGTCGCTGGGGCTGTACGCCAATATCCGCCCGGTAACCACCTATGAAAAGCTCCTGCACCTCTCCCCTTTACGGGAAGACCGCATCAAGGGTACCGATATGGTGATTTTCCGGGAGCTCACAGGCGGCATTTACTTCGGAGAGAAAAACACTGCCGAGGACGGGCAGTCGGCCTACGACACTTGCTCCTATCAGGTAGACGAGATCGACCGCATCACCCGCCTGGCCTTTGAGCAGGCGATGCTGCGCCGCCGGAAAGTCACACTGGTGGACAAAGCCAATGTGCTCGAAACCTCCCGATTGTGGCGGCGGGCCGTGCAGGCGATTGCCCCCGAATACCCGGAAGTGGAGCTGGACTTCATGTTTGTGGACAATGCCGCCATGCAGCTGATTCAGTACCCCAGTCAGTTTGATGTCATCCTGACCAGCAATATGTTTGGGGATATCCTCAGTGATGAGGCGAGCGTTTTGGCAGGTTCTATGGGCCTGTTGCCCTCGGCTTCGGTGGGCGTGCACACTTCCATGTTTGAGCCCATCCACGGTTCCTTCCCGCAGGCAGCGGGGCAGGACATTGCCAACCCCATGGCAGCCATTCTTTCTGCTGCGATGCTGGTGGAATCGCTCGGCATGACCGAAGCGGCAAAGAGCATCCGCACCACGGTGCAGTACGTATTGGAAAAAGGCATCGGTACGCCCGAGCTTAAACCGAATATTGTTTATGGTTGCAGTAAGATTGGCGACCTCATCGCCCACCTCGTCGCCGACCCGGAGGAGGAAATCCTGGTGCGGGAGGACAAGGCCAATCAGCAGATGTCAACGATCATATAAAAGTTAACGATTTGAGATTTCCCGGAGGAGCCTGCCCGTTGGGTAGGCTCCTCTTTTTTTGGGACTCCATTAATTCATCGCCTCCCGGAATTTCGCCCGGAAAGCAGAAGGCGAAAGCCCTTTGACTGCTTTTTCTAACCTGCCGGATCCAGATAGAAAGCCCGGCCTGCTGGTGTAGAGCTTAATCCAGGACCATTCCAGGAGCCCTGCCCCAGCTTATACCTAGAAAGAACCTGCCGGATTCCGGTAAAGACTGGGAAAAGCTCCCCGACAGGATGCCTGGGCTTGCTGGTGTAGAGCTTAAACCAAGGCCTACCCAAGAGCTCTGCTCCAGCTTTTCCCATGGAAGAACCTGCCTGAGAGCCAAAAGGAGGCTACACTGTAACCACTTCATAACCGCCTATTTCAGCCTGAAAACTTCGCGACCTTCGCGACCTCAACCTCTGCGTTCTTTGCGTGCACTCCATTCTTCCCCTTTGTATATCCACCGCGAGTTCGTAATTTCCCGCCACACCAAAACAGCGCACGATTGAGTACCGCACCCATCGAGATATTGCAGCAATACTGGGGGTACGACCGCTTCCGCCCCCTGCAGGAAGACATCATACAGTCGGTCCTTGATGGGAAAGATACGCTGGCCCTGCTTCCGACCGGCGGGGGCAAGTCTATCTGCTTTCAGGTGCCCGCGCTGGCACGGGAAGGCATCTGCATTGTGGTCTCCCCCCTCATCGCGCTGATGAAAGATCAGGTAGAAAACCTGCGCAAGCGGGGCATTTTGGCGGAAGCCATCTACTCCGGCATGCGCAAAAGCGATATCGACCGCATCCTGGACAACTGCATCTATGGCAAGACCAAATTCCTCTACCTCTCCCCGGAACGCCTGACCACCGAGATCGCCCGGGTGCGCATCAGCCGTATGCCCGTCAATCTGCTGGCGGTGGACGAAGCGCACTGTATCTCGCAGTGGGGGTACGATTTCCGGCCGCCCTATCTGGATATTGCCAGCATCAGGGAACTCTTGCCGGAGCAAGTGCCTGTCCTCGCCCTCACCGCCACCGCCACTCCGGAAGTCGTGCGCGACATTCAGGAAAAGCTGGAATTCCCGGAGCCCAACGTCTTGCAAAAGAGCTTCAGCCGCTCCAACCTGTCCTACTCCGTCCTCTACGAAGAAGGCAAAGACCAGAAGCTGGTGGATATCTTTAGGCGGGTAAAGGGCTCGGGCATTGTGTACGTACGCAACCGCCGGAAGACCAAGGAGGCAGCTATGTTGCTGCGCCGCCACGGCATCTCAGCCGATTACTACCACGCCGGGCTGACGAGCGAAGAGCGGAGCCAAAAGCAGGAAGCCTGGATGAGCGGGAAATGCCGGGTTATGGCCTGCACCAACGCCTTTGGCATGGGCATCGACAAACCGGATGTGCGGGCGGTTGCCCACCTGGAACTCCCGGATAGCCTGGAGGCCTACTTTCAGGAAGCGGGCCGGGCTGGGCGGGATGGAGAAAAAGCCTACGCCGTCCTGCTCTACCAATCGCAGGACGGGCAGCGGCTGCTTAAACAGTTTGAGCAGGCTTTCCCTCCACTGGAGGAGGTGAGGCGGGTCTACCGGGCGCTTGGCAGCTATTTCCAACTGGCGGTGGGCAGCGGAGAGGGAGAAAGCTTTGACTTTGACATCGTGACGTTTACCCAGAACTTTCAGCTCAATATTTTCACCACCTACAGCGCCCTTCGGATCCTGGAGCAGTCAGGCTGGATTGCCCTGACAGAAGCCGTCTTTATTCCTTCCCGCCTACAGATTATTGTAGGCAAAGAGGTTTTGTACGACTATCAGCTGCGGCACGCCAAGCTCGACAAGCTTCTGAAGGTGATCCTCCGTACCTATCAGGGCGCCTTTCAGTACCCCATCAAACTGCGGGAGGGGCAACTGGCCAACTTTCTCAATATCACCCGCGATCAGCTTCAGCAAATGCTCCGCAAGCTGCATCAGGATGAGATCGTGGACTATCAGGAGCAAAAGGACATGCCGCAGGTCCTCTTTCTGAAGGAGCGGGTGGATGCCGACAACCTCCTCATCGACCATCAATTGCATAATTTTCGAAAAAACCGGCAGTACGAGCGCATTCAGCAGGCCATCACCTACGCCGAGACGCCCGTCTGCCGCTCCCGCCAACTGCTCGCCTACTTTGGGGAAACCGACAGTGAGAAGTGCGGCATCTGCGATGTCTGCACCGGCCGTACCAAAGCCGACCTCAGCACCGAAGATTACGAAAAGTACAAAACTAAAATTGAGCAACTGCTGAGGCGCGAACCCCTGAGCCTGAAAGCCCTGATGGAATCTTTCCCGCCCCGGCGCGAAGAGCAGGTGCTTAAAGCATTGGAATACCTTCTGGACGAAGGCTTTATTGACCAAACCGAAGACCGACTGCATTGGAACGCCTGATTTGCACCGTCACCAACGACCTGACCTACGATCAGCGTATGATCCGGATCTGCACGAGCCTGAGCCGGGCAGGGTATAAAGTGACGCTTGTGGGGCGGCAGCGCCCGGGCTCGGTGCCGCTTACGGAGCGCCCGTTTGAGCAAGTGCGGCTGCGGTGCCGTTTTGATGCCGGCAAGCTGTTTTACCTGGAGTACAACCTCCGGCTTTGGTGGTGGCTGGCATGGCAGCGCTTCGATGCCGCGTGCGCGGTGGATTTGGATACCATCTTGCCGGCCTTTTTCTGGTGCCGCCTGAAGGGCAAGCCCTGTGTGTACGATGCACATGAATACTTTACAGAAGTGCCTGAGGTGGTACGCCGACCGATGGTGCAGCGGATTTGGTCGGCGGTGGCCCGCCTGACGATCCCGCGCCTGCGCTATGCCTATACCGTGGGGCCTGAGCTGGCCCGTATTTTTGAGGAACGCTATGGCACGCCCTTTGCCGTAGTCCGCAATGTACCCTTCGCCCGGGCGGAATTCCCGGACACGCCCAAACCTCATCCCCGCATTATCCTTTACCAAGGTGCGCTAAACGAAGGCCGGGGGCTGGAGACCGCCATCGCCGCCATGCAGCAGGTGGACAATGCCGTCCTCTGGCTGGCCGGAGAAGGCGACCGTTCGCAGGCGCTCAGAGAGCAGGTACAGGTGCTGGGGCTGGAGGACAAGGTGCGTTTTTTGGGCTATCTGCAACCGGAGGAACTGCGCGGCATCACGCCCAAAGCCTACATCGGGCTCAATCTGCTGGAAAACAGGGGGCTGAGCTACTACTACTCCCTCGCCAATAAAGCCTTTGACTATCTGCAGGCAGGCGTGCCCGCCATCCACATGGCGTTCCCGGAATACGAGGCGCTGCACCGGGCGCACCCTGGCTTCTTACTGCTCGACAAGCTGTCCCCTGATGCACTCGCTGCCACCCTTAACCGGATACTACAGGACGAGGTGTTGTACAATCAGCTCCGGGAAGCCTGCCGGACTGCTGCAGTGGAATTGACCTGGGAAAGGGAGGAGGAGCGGTTGCTGGAGGTTTACCGGTCAGCGGTGAGAAGCGATTTTTAAGCCCTTTGATATCCCACGTTGACCACCTTTTTTTGCTCTTCTTTCCTTTTTTCTTCGTCGGTCCTGATTTCCTGTTCTACTTCTTTTTGAACGACTTTCCACCACATGATCGCAGGTATCAAGTCCCCGGAATGAGCTTCCAGGCGGTAGGCAATGGATAAACTTAACCGCTCTTTACCGTTTAGTATCCTACTCAACCGAGCGACATGAAGCCCTATGTCTGCGGCTAATTCTTGTTGCTTCTTGTCCGTTGCTTTCAAATATTCCTTTAAAAAATAGATGGTTGTTTTATTTTGATCAAACTGGGCCTGGTCAATGTATTCCTTCATCTGGTATTTTATCCGCAGTATACCCGAAAGTACGCGCTCTTCAGGTGTCCTGTTTGCCAATCTCTTTAACCTGTCTTCTTTCAGTTGCCGTTCCGCTTCTTCTTCCTCTTCGGCATTAAGATCAGGAGGAAACACAAAAGCCTCTGCCAGTTCTTCTTTGGTATACTCGCTTAAGAGTTTTTCATACAGGCTTTTGTAGTATTCTTTTTGTTTATCTTCCATTATTTAGATATTCATTAATTAAACGCTCAGCATCTGCCAGTTCAACAAACAAGTTTTTTCCTAATTGCCGGAAGCCGTATTTGGACACATAATGTCCGATTAACTCTGTTTTTGGCCGCAAAGAAACGTATCCTTCATAATCCCTCTTGAAGGACTGTTCACAAGCAAATGCAAGAAGACAACCAGCCAGGTGATCGTATCTTTTCTTCCTTCCCACGTCTCTGCGGTTCACTTCAATCAAACAAATGTGGATTCTAAACTCTCCCGGAATGTCTTTAAATGAAATTAAGCCGAGTATCTCTTCATCTGAATCCAATCTGACTTTATAGGTTTCATGGCGCTTTTCGAGGGTCCAGTCAAATTGGAATGCATTGTTTTTCTCGATATTTGCCCAATCTTTTCCTTCTACTGGTTCTACTCTTGCCTCAATGAGCTCTCCAGATGATTTATGACGCACTTTCATCACTTAAAAATAAAAAAGTTAACATAAAAAGTCAATTTTATTGATAATTCCTATTGATATCTTTCTGAAGATAGCTCAAACCAGTTGCCTTCATCTGGTATTCTTGTAGGTTCTCAACCTACATTTAGTTCTTTTTCAATTAATTATGGGGTTCTGCGTAGACGGCCGCATCGCTCTCCTAAACAACATCAAAACCCAACTATTAATTACAAAGAGCAGCATAAAAATAAAAACCTACAAATCCCATAGATTTTATTTTATTTTTTATCCCTGATAATGAGCTGATTAGACGGTTGACCTCAAAAAACACTGGCATCGTACCAAAATTTTACATAGATTTGCATTCAACAATCTCTTCTAAGAGGAAAGCCCTCTGTTTGGAAGCGATTTTATGAAGAAGGGTGGAGAGATCGGGCTCTGTGAAACCCTGGCAACCGCACGAAAGTGAAAGGTGCCAATTCCCGCCAAAAAATGTTGCCCCTGGCAGCGATTGGAAAAATAAAATCAGAGTATCCAATGTCTTCATTTCACATTTCCACATTACTACCTGCTACTGTACCGAACCTTACACCTGTGCACCCTTTGATGCGCTGTTGTATGTGTTGTTGTTGATCCTGTATCCCTGTACAGGATGAACCGCTACTGCTGTGCTGCCTTCCGGGCAGTCCCGGCTGGCTTTATCTGTTTGTTTTCAAATATTACCATTACGCTATAAAATTTGCATTAGCCATGTCAGACTATCGTTATGAAACGCTTCAGCTCCACGCTGGGCAGGAAGAAGTAGAAGGTACCACCCGCTCCCGCGCAGTACCGATTTATCAGACCACGTCCTATACGTTTAAAGACTCTGAGCACGGAGCCAATTTGTTTGCACTCAAGGAGTTCGGCAATATCTATTCCCGCATTATGAACCCTACGGTGGATGTGCTGGAGAAGCGCATCGCAGCGCTCGAAGGTGGCGTGGCTGCGGTTGCGGTAGCCTCCGGGCAGGCCGCTCAGTTCATTGCATTGTCCAATATCCTGGAAGCCGGCGACAACCTGGTCAGCAGCGCCAACCTCTACGGCGGCACCTACAATCAATTCAAGGTCAACTTCAAGCGCCTGGGCATCGAGGCCCGCTTTGTTGCCGATGAATCGCCGGAAGCTTACGAAAAGCTGATCGATGAAAATACCAAGGCGCTATACGTGGAGGCGATTGGCAATCCCAGCTTCAACGTGCCGGACTTTGAGGGCATCGCGGCGGTAGCGAAGAAGTATGACATCCCACTCGTGGTAGACAATACCTTTGGCGCTTGTGGGTACATCTTCCGGCCCCTCGACCACGGCGCAAACATCGTGGTACAGTCAGCGACCAAGTGGATTGGCGGGCACGGCACAAGCATTGGCGGTGTGATCGTCGACGGCGGCAACTACAACTGGAGCAACGGCAAGTACCCGCAGTTTTCTGAGCCGAGCGAAGGCTACCACGGGCTGGTCTTTGGAGACGTCTTCGGTGCAGAAGGACCTTTCGGTAATATCGCGTTCGCGATCCGGGCGCGGGTGGAAGGGCTTCGCGACTATGGCCCGGCACTTAGCCCGTTCAATGCCTTCCTGTTGCTGCAAGGCCTGGAAACGCTGAGCCTGCGCGTACAGCGCACCGTAGACAATGCTCTGGAGCTCGCCCAATGGCTGGAAAAACACCCTAAGGTAGCCCATGTCAACTACGCTGGCCTGGAGAGCAGCCCTTCACATGCAAATGCGAAAAAATACCTGCAGAATGGCTTTGGCGGCGTTCTGTCCTTTACCATCAAAGGCAGCAAGGAGAATGCAACGAAGTTTGTGGACAGCCTGCAACTGGTCAGCCACCTGGCCAATGTGGGTGATGCCAAGACGCTCATTATTCAGCCCTCTGCCACGACGCACCAACAGCTGAGCGAGGAAGCGCAACTGGCGGCGGGCGTACTGCCCAACTTGCTGCGCGTTTCAGTGGGCATTGAGCACATTGACGACATCCGGGGCGATTTCGAGCAGGCTTTCGCCAAAATCGAAGCAGGCGACCCGGTGCTGGCATAATTTATTTTGGGGGCCATGCGCCCCCACCTCTTTTTTCCTGATGCAAAACAACACGACCTTGAACTACCTGACCATCGCGGAACCACTGAAACTGGAAAACGGCGCCCAACTTGAGGGCGTCCAAATCGGCTATACAACCTACGGCACGCTTTCGAAAAAAAAGGACAACGTCATCTGGGTCTTTCATGCCCTCACGGCTAATGCGGCGGTAGAAGAATGGTGGCCGGGCCTGTTTGGCTCGGGCAAGCTGCTAGACCCCGACCGTTACTTTATCGTATGTGCCAATATGCTGGGCTCCTGCTACGGCTCCACCAATGCCCGCAGCATCAACCCGGCAACCGGCGCACCTTACGGCAAAGACTTCCCTCATCTGACCGTCCGGGATATGGTCAAAGCTCACCAACATTTGCAGAAGCATCTGGGCATCAGCCGGATTCAGTTTGGCATTGGCGGCTCAATGGGCGGGCAGCAGTTACTGGAATGGGCAGTGGCCGAACCTGATCTATTCCGTAGCATCTGTGTCCTGGCTACCAACGCGAAACATTCTCCCTGGGGCATTGCCTTCAATGAGGCCCAACGTATGGCCATCGAGGCAGACCCCACGCTTTATACCGATACGGAAAATGCCGGCGCGGCTGGTTTGGCAGCGGCACGGGCGGTAGCCATGCTTTCCTACCGTAATTACCGGACCTATCAGAATTCTCAGGAAGAGGACAGCGATGAGGTTCGCAATGGCTTCAAAGCCGCTTCCTACCAACGCTATCAGGGACAGAAGCTGGTGGACCGCTTTGATGTCCTGTCTTACCTGACCCTCAGCCGGGCGATGGACAGCCACAATCTGGGGCGCGGACGGGGCGGTATCGAGCAGGCACTGGAGCGCATCAAAGCCAAAGCGCTGGTCATTGGCATCCACTCCGATGTATTGTTCCCGGTCGAAGAGCAGGCGACGCTGGCCATGCACATACCACAGGCACAGCTCGAGCTCATCGACAGCACCTACGGCCACGATGGTTTTCTCATTGAATTTGCCGAAATCGGCCGCCTGGCTCAACCCTTCCTGGAAGGAACCGTTGCTATTGATAAGAAGCGGAAATACCGCCTGCGGGAGCAGTCCAAAAATGGCTTCGGCTTCCGCCCGGTGGAGGCCCTGCCGGGAACGGAAAGATTATGACCTGGTCGTGACTGGCATCACTGAAATAGCCTCTGCTTTTATTTTATTTTGCAAACGTAACTCTTAACCACCAAAAACGATATAACCTATGTCACTCAGATTAGGAGAAGAAGCACCTAACTTCAAAGCTAAAACTACCGAAGGTGAAATTGACTTTCACGAATGGCTCGGAGATAGCTGGGGTGTACTCTATTCTCACCCCGCAGACTTTACGCCGGTTTGTACGACCGAACTGGGCCGTACCGCAGCGCTCAAGGAAGAATTTGCCAAGCGTAATGCCAAGGTGATCGCCCTGAGCGTGGATCCGATTGAAGACCACATGAAGTGGCTCAGCGATATTGAGGAAACGCAGAATGTAAAGATGAACTTCCCCATCATCGCAGACTCCGACAAAAAAGTTGCTGTGGCCTACGATATGATCCACCCGGAAGCAGACCAGAAATTCACGGTCCGTTCTGTTTTTGTAATCGATCCGAATAAAAAGATCCGCCTGACGCTGACTTACCCGCCATCAACCGGCCGGAACTTCCACGAAATCCTGCGCGTGATCGACTCTCTGCAACTGACCGACAACTACAGCGTAGCCACGCCGGTAGATTGGGAAGATGGGCAGGAAGTGGTGATCTCGCCTGCCATTTCCAGTGAAGATGCGAAAGACAAATTCCCGAAAGGCTTCAAGGAAATCAAGCCTTACCTACGCATGACACCGCAGCCGAATAAGGACTAATACACCATAAGAATTTAGGTTACGAGACCGGAGTTCTACCTAAGGGTGGGGCTCCGGTTTTCTGTTTGCCAATCCGCTCTTTTGGTCTGCCGGGAAGTTAGTAATTTGTGGGTTCAACAACTTGACCACATGCTAAAGAAGGGGACGTCCGCGGGAATTTTCATGCTACTGTTGCTGCTATACACCGTATTGCAATGGCGCTACGTAGCCCTTGACTTCTGGAACGACGAACTCTACACCCTCCGCTACTTTGCCTGTGCATCCTTCACGGCTATACTAACGGACTATCACGTACCCAACAACCACATCCTCTTCAATGCGCTCAACCGCCTCTACCTCCTGCTGATTGGCGAAACGGACTTTCCCACCCTGCTGCAAAGCCCCGAAAAGCTGCGCGGGCTGATGTTCGTCTACGCCGGGCTAACACTTTGGGGCACATGGAAGCTGGGCGCGCGCTTTTTCAGCCCGCTGACCGGGCTGCTTGCCGTAGTCATTACCGCTACTACCCTGCCCTATCTCAATTTTGCGCTTCAAATCCGTGGGTATGGTTTAAGTGCACTCTGGCTTGTGGGGTTGTTGTACAGTACACTTAGCTTTCACGAAAAAAGGAGCCGGGGGGCTCCTTTTGGCATCATAGGCTCAGCGGGTGCCCTGATGTATACGGTACCGTCCAACCTGTACTTCATCCTGGCGGTTGGGCTGTTTTGGGGGATATTCTGGGTACGGCAAATGCTCCACAACGGGCTGCATTTGCGCAATAAAGCTTTTCAGGTTGCCCTGCTCACCGCCGTTGGGCTGAAGCTCGCCCTGCTGGCCTACGTACCGGTTTTCGGGCAGGTCTTCAATAATCCCTATGTCACCTACGAGCCCTTCAAGTGGAGCAACCTGACCTACTATGCCCCGGTAGTGCTGGGCGATTTTATGGGTGGCAGATGGTGGCTGTTGCCCTTTGCGGTACTGGGGTATGCACTGGGGCGCAGGCATTGGCTGCCTCAGGCTCAAAGCGCCCTGCTGTTACTCACGGTGCTTATCCTACCCTTTTTGCTGGTGTACATCCTGGGCAACGCCGCTCCAAAGCGGATCTTCATCCCGTTGGTACCGGTTTTTGCCCTGTTGTTGTCCGTCGGTATTGCCGCAGAAGTCAGAGAACTGCCGCGGTTTCGCTGGCAAGGGGTCGTAGCCGTGCTTTTGGTGGCGGGGTATGGCGTTTTCCAAGTCTTCCAGGGCTGGAGCGAGAGCAGTGCGCAGATGATGGCCGACATCAAACTCGGCGGGCGCTCACAGGGGCTCACCCATCAATACTACTCCTGGCATTACCGGCCGCAGCTGGAGGCAGATTGGTATAAGGACCATAATTTTGACCCTGGCATACCCGTGGGTATTGTGGGCTGCGAACCACATGGGCTGCGTTACTTTCTGGAAGCTAAGGGCATTCCCTATCTGCAGGATGCAGATGTGGACTCCCTCCTGAGCCGGCACGATACGGTAGATATTTTTAGCCGCCGCCCCCTGCGCGTGATGCGGGAGGCCGCTTACGCAAACAATCAAATCATTAGTTGGCGCGGTCAATTGTCCTACCACACGGCTATCCGATTGAGCATTGATCCCTCTATTCGGGTCAATATCCAACAATTACTGCCAGATACCTCCACCCAAGTTATTGCTCAGGGGCTTTTGCCGGGCAGCCTGCCACCGGACCAGCCTGCCCTGTCTCTGAAAGCCAAGCCAGCTAAGCTCGGAGACCTGAGCACCTTCCTTCGGCAGCAGCAGCCCTTTGTCCTGTTGCAACCCGACTCATTAGGCCCGGAAAGCCTGCCGCTGGCTGGAATGGAATACACGTTTGATTTTCGCGACAGCCTGGGCAGTTACCACACCTATTATGCACAGCCCCGCCTCTTGGAAAGGACGCAGGTTTGGTCATCCCAACAGGCACAGGAAGCTGATGGCGAAAATCCGTACGCTAACCTATGGGCCGCCACACTATCGGATACCATGGCCAACCACACCCCGGAATGGCTGCGTATTGACCTCGAAGCCCGTTTCGAAGCCGGGCAGGGCGGCACCCTCGTTTTCGATATCAACCGGGACGGAGAGACCATCCACTGGAAGGGGCAACCGCTCGATGATTACCACCAGACCGGGCAGCCTGTTCAAACCGCAACACTTTATTTTCGATGGCCGGAGGGGCTTCGGGCAGGGGATCGTGTTCAAGTATACCTGTGGAGTAATGCCGGAGGGCAGGTTAAATTGGAATGGGCTCAGGTTCTTGCGCTTGGCTTTCTGTAACGGAGTCTGGGCAAGAGCAATATGAAGACCATACTGCTTTAGACAGAACCTTACAAAATTTAAAGTAACTGTTCAGCATACATGGAAAAATAAGCAGAAAATGCCCTGTTTTGCCCCATCCCTGAAGGGAGCCAGTGCATTTTCTGGCTTTGCACCCTATGCCCCGTCGCCGAAGCGGCTATGGCGCATAGGAGATAGGGTTGGGGCAAACAAAGGCAGAAAATGCGATTCACAGACTATGCTGAATAGTTACAATTTAAATCAGTACAGGAATAACACCATTAAAACCTCTAACTTTCCGCAAAAACATGAAGCAACACCTCGCCCGCATTGCCCTGCTGGTACGCGATTACGATGAAGCCATCGAATTTTTCGTGCAGAAAATGGGATTCACTCTATTGGAAGATACGCCACGCTCTCCCACCAAACGATGGGTGGCCGTTGCCCCGCCGGGTCAGCCGGAATGCTCCCTGCTGTTGGCGAAAGCCAAAGACGAGGAACAGGTACAGTACATTGGTAAACAAGGCGGTGGGCGGGTCTTCTTATTTCTTCACACTGATGACATCCAACGGGACTATGAGCAATACCGGGCAGCAGGCGTCCACTTTGAGGAAACGCCCCGGCAGGAAGCATTTGGCACCGGCGCTATTTTTCAGGACTTATATGGCAACCGATGGGAATTGATTGAACGGAAAATTTAGCGCCCCCGACTCAGTAACCACACCCCGGCCAGCGTCACCCCAAAGCTCAGCAGAAGCTCCAGGGTCAACAACTCGTCCAGCAATAGCCAGCCAAAAAAGAGGGCTACAAATGGGTTGATGTAGGCATAAAGCGTGACCTGAGCTACCGGCAGGTGCCGTATGGCGTAAACGTAACTCCCAAAACCGGCAATAGATCCAAACAGCACAAGATAGGCCACCCCAAGCATAGAGGTACCGGAGATGGCAGCAAAGTCCACGGGCTCCAGCAAAACCCCACTGATCAGCAACAGCCCCATAGCACCGAAGAACAATTGTACGGCCGACCGGAACATAGCGGGCAAATCACCGTCCCGCCCATCGGACAACAACACGCTCGTACCTGCCCAGCAAATCGCACCGCCCAGGGCGATGCCCATACCAATGAGCGCATCCGTACCTTCCAGGTTGAACAGGCTTTCCCGGAAGACCAGGAACATGCCCAAAGCCCCCAGCAAAAGCCCTGTGACGATACGGCGGTTCATGCGCCCCTGCCCCATCAGCAAATTGATGAGGAGCACGTACACCGGGATCAGGGAAAACACCAGGGCGACCAGTCCGGCCGGCGCATAGTCCAAACCCAGCACCATCAGACCGCGGGCAAAGGCAAAAAAGCCCAGCCCGAAGAGCCCCTGCCTCAGGACCTCTTTCCAGTCTATTGCCTTCGGTTTTTCCAGTCCCAGCGACAACCCGAGGAAGATCAGGCTGGCCATCAGCTCCCGGATACCCGCCATGAAGAAGACCGGAATGGTCTGAATGGCATACTTCACCGCGATGTGCGTGGTGCCCCAGATGAAGCACAGCAGCAGGATGGCCAGCAAAGACAGGCGTTTGGGGTCAGCTTGTTGGATGGCTTTCAGCATGCTCGGAATTTTGTGCAAAGGTGGGAAATTTTAGCGGCTTTGCGCCCCGTCTGCCGGAATGGCATAAGATATCATCGCCCATTTGCGTTATGTTTAAAAAACCTACCTATGAAAAGCCAATTTTTTATCCTCGTCGTTGGGTTGGCGCTAATGGCCGCCTGCAACAGTACCTCCAAGACTACCGCACCTGCTGATACTGCCACTACCAAATCCGAAACCACCATGACGCCTAAACAACGCCCTTCCCTGGTCAACCGCAAATGGGATATTACAGAAGTTTCAGGTCAGGATGTCCGGAAGCTCCGCCTCGCCGTTACGCCTTTCCTGCGGCTTACCGGGGAGGCAGAGGGCTTCCGCCTGAGCGGCAGTGATGGCTGCAACAACCTGATGGGCGGCTATGATGTAGGGGACCATGGCACAATCAGTTTCTCCAAAGTCGCCTTTACCCGGCGTGCCTGCCCGGAAAACGGGGACATCAACGCCATACTGACCAAAGCACTCCAACAGGTCAACCACTATACCCTGAGCAAAGACGGGCTGAGCCTGACGCTGAATAAGGGCGAGGGCAATCCGATCATCAAAATGGAGCTGGCCCGATAGTCTTGCAGATCAGTTATACTACCAGACATTTTTCAAAAGGGATTGATTTTTCAGCCTCCGCACGCCCCCTTTCCCCCTAAAGTCGGGAACCCCAGCGCACAAAAAATAATCCCTTTTATTCATGACGCCTTATTTGTCTAGTGGTTTGCAGATCAGTTCGTGCCTGTACTGAGCTAATCAGACCAGCCAGATTCGTACGTTGAGGTGGTCCAGTCCTGAAAATTGGGTTTTCCGCCAACCGAAAGGAAGTTTTTGATTGTTAAAGGGTCAAATAACACACCCAACCCCATGCAAAAACTCCAATTCGATTCGGCAGCCGCCCCTGCCCCCTTGAGCAAAGTGCTGAAGTCCTGCTGGGTCATGCGCAGCAGCGCCGAAGACCGGCAAACGGTACCAGACTTGCTGATCCCGGATGGATGTCCGGAAGTCATCTTTGTCTATCAGGGCGGGTACCGTAAAGTGGCCCTTCATCAACCGGAAGTCAGCCAACGGGTTACAGAATCCTGCCTGGTGGGCTTGCAAACCCAGACCCAGTTGGTCACGCGGGTCAGCCCGGTGCATATTGTGGGCCTCAAGCTTAAGCCTGCCGGGTTTTACCGGCTTTTTCCCAAAGTGGCTGCCGAAGCGGCACAGCAAAACCTTCCCATAGCCCAACTCAGGATTCCATGGCTGCAACAGCTGGAAACGCAGCTTAAGGCTCTGCACACCGCTGCCGAAATCCTGGACCATCTGCAAGGCACCCTGCCTTTACAATGCATACAGATGCCGGATGGGCTGGCGATCGTGCAGCGTTGTATTGAGGCGCAATTGCAGGAGCAAGGGCAAATTCCCATTCAGGAGCTGGCCCGGCAGCATCACCGCAGCATCCGCCAACTGCAACGCTACTTCAAGCAATACACCGGAATTACCCCCAAGCAATTTGCCCGGCTCATCCGGTTCAAGGCACTGTACAAGGACAGCGTAATTCGGGAAGTGCAGCCCGGCAACTACTTTCAATACGGCTACTTCGATCAGATGCACTTTATCAAAGACTTCAAGGCGCACCTGGGCATCACCCCAACCGCTGTAGCCGACCGGGACTTTCAGCTACAGAACGAAATGGCCCGGATCAGCCGGTCCTGACGCTTTTTTACTATCGGGCAGGCACAACAGATTATAGTTTTGCCATCAAAAACACCTATGGAATTACGACCACTCGGAAACAGCAGCCTCAAAGTCAGCCCCATCTGCCTGGGCACCATGTACTTCGGTACCAAAACTGATCAAACACAGTCGGAGCTCCTGTTGGACGCCTACCTGAGCAACGGTGGCAACTTCATTGATACCTCCAACAATTATGCATTTTGGATGGAGCAGGGCGTAGGGGACGAAAGTGAAACCGTGCTTGGACACTGGCTGCAGCGACAGTCCCGCGACCGCATTGTGCTGGCCACCAAGTGCGGGGCCCGTCCCAGGGCTTACACCGGCAGCCTGGATCAAATCGAATTGGAGGGCCTGCGCAAAGCGACAATCATACAAGCCGTGGAAGACAGTCTCCGCAGGCTGCACACCGACTATATTGATCTCCTCTACGGGCATATCGACTTTCTGGAATACCCGGTGGAAGAACGCCTGGAGGCCTTTGCCACCCTGAAAAAAAGTGGCAAAGTACGTGCATTTGGCATCAGCAATACCTGGGCCTGGCGGGTAGAGGAAAGCTTGCAACTAAGCCGGGAAAAAGACCTGCCAACCTACTGTGCTGTACAGCAAAAGTATTCCTATCTGCGCCCAAAGCCGGATGCCGATTTCTGGGTGCAGCGCCTCATTGATGATGGAATGCTGCAGTACGCCCGTCAGCGCCCCAACATTACGCTGCTGGCCTATTCCACACTGCTTGCCGGCCTGTACGCCAAAGGCCCGGATGCCGAACTGCCGCCCGAGTACGACCTGCCCGAAAATCGGGAGCGCCTGCAACGCCTACATAACATGGCACAGACTACCGGGTACACGGCCAATCAACTGGTGCTGGTCTGGATGATGGCACAGGAAGTGCCAATCCTGCCCCTGATTTCCGGTAGCAAAGTGCACCAAATTGAGGAAAGCATGGGCGCATTGTCCATCAACGAACCGATTCAACTGTAAGCTATGCCGAATTACCCATTTTTCAATGAAATCACGCTGGACCGCCACTCGGAAGTAGCGCTGTACATACAGTTGTCCAACAATCTGGCCCGGCTGATCAAGCGCGGCATTCTCAAACCCGGTTTTAAGCTGCCCGGCACCCGCACCATAGCCAGCCACCTGGCAGTCAACCGGAATACGGTGGTAGCCGCCCTTAGTGAGCTGGAAGCAGAAGGCTGGATTTACAGCCGGAACCGCAGCGGGTGGTATATCAATAAAGACCTGCCGGTGGTCACGCCCCGGTCGGTCAACGGGGATCTGGGCATGGCCTGCTGCTACCCGGAAACGACCGGTTTTGCGCTGTACGAGCCGGCACTGCCCGAGCTGGAGTATCAGCAATCCCCACGTGCACCTTTGGCTTTTGATGACGGCTCATCGGATCCCCGGCTGGCCCCACTGCAGGAGTACGCCCGGGAGTATGCTTCCGTTCTGCAAAGCCTGAGGCTTGGGCGGCTGCTGGAGCAGGTTTCCCCCCTCGGCGACCGCAGGCTTCGGGAAATTTATGCGCCGCTGCTCAATCAGTACCGGGGGCTGAATGTCCAACCCAATCAGATGATCCTGACCCGGGGCGCTACGCAGGCCATCTTCCTGCTGTCGCATACGCTCCTTAAGCCCGGTGATACCGTGGTAGTTGGGGAGAGCAGTTATGAAATCGCCAATCAGGCCTTCCGGAAAGCCGGCGCCCGCCTGCTACGCCTCCCGGTAGATGAGAAGGGGCTTGATACGGATGCCCTAAGCCAACGGCTCGAACGGCAAGCCATCCGGCTGGTCTATGTGCCTTCCCACCACTACTGGCCGACTACCGTAGCCTTGTCTCCGGAGCGGAGGGTACAACTGCTGGAACTGGCCCGGCAGTACCACTTCGCCATTTTGGAAGACGACTACGACTATGATTACCATTACCAGCATAAGCCCCTGCTGCCTATTGCGAGTGCGGATTGCGAAGGGTATGTAATTTACATTGGCTCCTACTCCAAGAAGTTATTCCCGGTAGCACGGGCGGGGTTCATCCTTGCTCCGGATGACCTGATACAGCGGTTGATGCAGGTCCGGCAGCTCATTGGCGATCCCGGGGACCCCATTCAGGAGCGGGCCATCGCCCGGCTGATCGAGCTGGGCACTATGCGCCGCTATGGTAAAAAGGCACTCCATGCTTACCGGCAGCGCCGCGACCATCTTTGCAAACTACTACAGGAAGAACTTAACTTTGCCGTCGACTTCCAGGTGCCGGAAGGCGGCATGGCGGTATGGGTCCGGTTCAAACCCCAATTTCCCCTGCCCGAAATTGCTGCCCGCTGCCGCGAAAAAGGGCTCCTGATTTCTGACGGCAAAGTTTACAATCCACCCGGTACCGACTGGAATGCCTGCCGCCTGGGCTTCGCCGCATTGAATACAGATGAAATCTCCCGTGCCTTTCAAATCCTGAGAAGCAGTCTGTTGGAAATGCAGGCTTCAAAGCCACGAATATTTGTACAAAATCCTTAATCTTTACGCAAAAGCTTAACTATGTCACCCGAAGTAAAAATCATCAAAAACGAATTACTCTCTGACAACTGGTACACCCTGCGCAAGATTACCTTTGACCTGCGCCGGGCGGACGGGCAATGGGAACGACAGGAACGCGAGGCCTACGACCGGGGCAACGGCGCTACCATCCTGCTCTACAACAAAGCCCGCCGTACCGTTATCCTGACCCGTCAATTTCGAATGCCCACTTACGTCAATGGCAATCCGGAAGGCCTCCTCATTGAAGCCTGTGCCGGGCTGCTCGATGCAGAAGGGGCGGCTGCGGGCATACAACGGGAAACGGAGGAAGAGACCGGCTACCGGGTAGAGGCACCACAGAAAATATTCGAGGCCTACATGTCTCCCGGCTCTGTTACGGAAATCGTCCACTTCTTTGTGGCCCCCTACAACGATGACATGAAAGTAGGAGAAGGCGGAGGCGTAGCGGCCGAGCAGGAACACATCGAAGTGCTGGAAATGAACTTCGACGAGGCCTGCCAGATGATTCAAACCGGAGCCATCCGGGATGCCAAAACCATATTACTCCTACAGTATGCTCAGCTTAACGGCCTGCTCGATAAGTAGCCCCAACTGCACTTCCTTTGCTTCAACGGGAACTCATTTGTACCGTTTGAAGCTTTTCATATAAATCTGTACATGAAAAAATGGTTTTGGGCACTGCCCATGTTTCTACTCATCAGTTGCCAACAGCTACCTATGCAAACCGAACAAAAGCGCGTAATTGAAGACTACATTCAGGCTTACAACCGCTTCGATGTAGACGGAATGGTTCAGCACCTGCACCCTTCCGTAGTCTTCAAAAACATCACCAACGGACAGACCGGCCTTCAGACCGAAGGCTTACCCGCCTTTCGTCAGCAGGCGGAACAGGCAAAACAATACTTCAGTCACCGCCGGCAAACCATCACAGCCTGGAAATTCAGCGGAGATACCGTCACCATTGAGATTGACTACGAGGGGCAGCTGGCCGTTGACCTGCCGAACGGACTTAAGGCCGGGGATACGCTCAGGCTCAGCGGGCAATCTGTTTTTGTTTTTGAAGGGCATCAGGTCATTGCCCTTACCGATAAAAGCTAATTTATGAAAGTAAATAATTTCACCATTCGCCCCATACGGCCGGAGGATACTGCCCGCATGGCCTACATCATCCGAGAAGTGATGACCGCCCACGGGGCTTCCGGAGAAGGTTTCTCCATCCACGATGCTGAAGTGGACGATATGTACACGGCTTATCAGGCTGACCGGTCGGCCTACTTTGTGATTGAGCGGGAGGGGATCATCTACGGTGGTGCTGGTATTGCCCCACTGCTCGGTGGCGACGAACACACCTGCGAATTGAAGAAGATGTACTTCCTGCCCGAAGCCCGTGGCAAGGGGCTGGCCGTTGCCATCGCAGACCGTTGCCTGGACGCTGCCCGTTCCTTCGGTTATCAGCGTTGTTACCTGGAGACCATTACCGAGATGGCTGCTGCCAACCGGTTTTACCAACGGTATGGGTTCAGGGCCCTGGACGGGCCGATGGGGGCAACGGGGCACAGTGCCTGTTCGGCGTTTTATGTGATGGAGTTGTAACGGTAAGGCAAAACATTTTTAGCCCCACTTACCGTTTTATGCCGTGTTATGTCCAGTTCATTCTTCTCTTCACCATGTATACCCCACAGTCAAGTCAAAACGCAATGGATTGTCCCATTCCCATGTTTGATCCGTTCTGGGGTCTTTGACAATACGATTGAGAATAGCCCGGTCAATCTTCTGAAAGTTGGCTACTCTGGAGTGCAGACCTATTATGAATTTACCAAGTCTGTTATTTACCCCAAGCCTCAATTGTATATCGTCCAACTCGAAAGTACCCTCTGAGTAAGGAAAAACTGCTCTGGACCGCTCCGTATGATCAATGCTCCTAAACACAAGAAAGCTGGAGGCTAATTCCCCTGAAATGAACCAGTGATCTCCTAACTCATAGAAAGCCAATAGAGACAGTGGTGTAAGAACCTTTTTATACCTATTTAGGAGCTTTAAAAAGTCTGTATCAAATTCACCCGGCTCTAAAAAAAATTTATGATCAAAAGGCCGAATAAATGTTGCTTTTTCATAACCTAATCCTAGCCCTAAAAAACTGCTAAATCTCCTGTTATGACAGACTTTTCTTCTTGCATTTAATCCAAAGTGATAGGTGCCCCAAAATTCTGGCTGGGTTCTCAATAAAGTTTCTCTTTCTGGCCTTGCATAGTCGAACAGTCTTTTGTCATGTGCTTCTATTCCGATATTTGCACTGACTATCCAGTCACCCAAGCCCTGGGCTTGGCAGCATACTGCCTGGATGGCGAATAAAACTCCGAGCGTTAAAATCTCCTTTTTCATAGTTCATCTTTTTTTTCGCAAAAAATGAATAGTGAAATACTTACAAGACTATTTGAAAGCTGAACTGAGCGCCAGAATAGCTACAGCAATTACCGGTTTGACAGTAAACTACTCTCTTGTTCTGTATTTTTACTTTTATGTTTGAGCGATGATCAAATTTACCCCCCTCCCCCGCGACATTTCAAAATTTTTGGGCTTTTTTTTGAGAAAAAACATTGTAGCTGGTATAAATCTGGTGGCAAGGGATGTAAGCTACAATAGATTTTATTAATGTAGGTTTTGTATAGACCATGGATTAGGATTTTTTGTCAGATCAAAGAGCGCCCGGAACCTCGCAGCCTTAGCTACGAAGGTGAGGACGTGATGCAGAGCTGGCGAAAAAGGCAATTCAGGGGCATACAAAATTTACTTTAATAAAATCTAATGGTTTTGCTGTAGCGGCGCAGCATTTGTGGGGGTGCTGATCAGGGTTCAGGCAAAGCGATCGGTTGTGAATTTGGAGGCAGGCTGCCTGGGTTAGAGCCTTGCAAGAGCTTTCTCCTGGCCCCTTACAGGCTCTTCGGCAGGTTTTCCCATGTAAAGCTGGGGCAGAGCTCCTGGAAATGCCCAGGCTTAAGCTCTACACCAGCTAGCAGACGTCCTGTCGGGGAGTTTTCTCCCGGTCTTTGCTGGGAGCCGGCAGGTTTTCCTAAAAATTACCATTCCAGCGGGGGCAACCGGGCACAGTGCCTGTTCGGCGTTTTATGTGATGGAGTTGTAACGGTAAGGCAAAACATTTTTAGCCCCACTTGCCGTTTTATGCCGTGTTATGTTCAGTTCATTCCAAGCTTCACCAGGTGTATCCTACGGTCAAGTCAAAACGTAATGGATTATAACACTCCCATGTTTGATCCGTTCTGGGGTCTTTGACAATTCGATTGAAAATAACCCTGTCAATCTTTTGAAAGTTGGCTACCCTTGAACGGAGGCCTATAATGAAGTTCCCACTCCTGTAATTCACCCCAAGCCTCAACTGGATATCATCTAATTCAAAAGTGCTTTCTGTATAAGGAAAAGAAATGGAGTTATTCGAAGTAGTATTGTCAATGCTTCTAAAAACAAGAAGATTGTTTGCTAATTCCACTGAAATCAACCAATGACCTCCTAATTCGTAGAAAGCTGATATAGACAAAGGTGCTAAAATCTTTTCATAATTGTCAGCTACTAGTAATATCTCTCTAAAGTCCCCAAAGTGTCCTTGATCAAAAGGTCTTAAGAAAGTAGAGTTTTCATAATTCACTCCCAGTCCTATAAGATTGCTGAACCTCTTGCCTTGCCAAACTTTTCTTCTCGCCTTTACTCCAAAATGGTAGGTGCCCCAAAACTCTGGCTGCTTTCTTAACAAAGCTTCCTTTTCTGGCCTTGCATAATCGAACAGTCTTTTGTCATGCGCTTCAATACCGGCATTTACACTGACTATCCAATCACCAATGGTTTCTATTTGGCAGTATACCGATTGAATGACAAATAAAACACCAACAGTTAAAACCATCTTTTTCATAGCTTTACTATTTTTTCGTGAAGAATCGTTCCATTCACATTCAATTGCAGCACGTAAAGGTCAGATGGCAAATCAGCCATGTTCACTTTGAAGTGATGGGAGGGCTCTTCAATCATTTTCACCACTTTTCCATCTATAGAAATAAGGCTGGCGGCTATTCTTGTGCCAGACATATATCCCGAACATGCTACCTCAATAAACTCATTTGCTGGGTTAGGAAAAACATCCGCTTTAAATTTCGCTGCTCCTGACAATGTCTCCCCTTGTTCGCCCACACATATTTCAGTTGGAAATGAGTGTAATTCAAAAGTGCACGGCCTTCCTACAAATAAGTCGTACTCTACTTCGGCATCATTGCATCCCTCGGCTGATAGTGTATAAATAAGAGTTGCAGGCCCTGAAGAAGTAGCATTTCCCCAAAGTGAAGCTGTGACTCCGTTTCCACTACCCGGTGATGCAAATAAATTCGCTGGTTCGACTCGCCAAGTGACTGTCTTGGCACAAGGCATATTGTTTATCAAGGTATAAGTTTGAGGATCAGTGCATAAAACTTCTGGACCTTGGATAAATGGATGCTCCATACAATCCATAGTATTCGGGTTTGTGGAAGCTCCCAGCCAGTCTCTTAGTCTTGAGTCTGGCGTACCATTTCCTTCCCACGAAGCATTAACTCTGCCAGCCCATTTATTCTCTATATTTGTACATGTTAAAATAGGACCTCCTCGGTGTTGGGCAAAAACTCTACCACTATCCCCAAAATAAGGAGCCCCTGAAGATCCTCCTTCTAAAATTCCATAATCACCATCTACTCCATTTGATATTTCTACCCTTACGTATCTGCCCGCGACGATATTTGGCGGATAATTCAAAGTTTCATCGTTTTCAATGACTGCCACTTCATTATCAAAAGTAATTTTCTTAATATCTCCACGAGGATGATGCAACACTGTGGTAGTTTGACTAGCATTACCGCTTCTATCCCATCCTGTAAATGATACTCTATCCACAGGTCTTATATTCTGAATCAACTCAAGCAAGCTAAAATCAGTACCTCCCCAGCTTGAACGCAATTCCGCGCCCATGTATGTTACCCAACCTGTAGGAGGATTGCTACCGTTTGCACACTCGGGAGATTGCCAATTAAATCCAAAAAGATAGTCATCTAGGTTTTCCCTTATGCAATGATTAGCAGTAAGCACATACGCTGAAAGATCGCAACAATCATTATTAACAACAGCCCCTGTACATGTTCCTCCATTATCTGCCAATACCCTACAGATAGATTCTATTTGGCACCCCCAATCATTGCCTTCTTCACAGGCTACATTTCTGTTGCAATCCGCAGATGTTCCAAAAGCTGTATTAAAAGATTGATCGTCGATTCCATGATAAAAGGAGCTAATCTGAATTTTAGGCTCTTCATAACTTGGAATGAAAATGGTAATATGTACTTTACTACCCTTAACGTAATCTGATCTAAACTTTTTATCGTATAAGTCTCTTGATGAAACTGGACCAACTAAAAATCGGGATTTCTCGTTATAAATGTACATGATTCCGTCTTCGTGGATCTCAGTATTTTCAAATTTAAGACCTATAGCTTTAGCACCAAAACTCTCTATCTCCAGGCTCCAAATAATAAAATTATCCTTACGGGATATCTTACCATCTTCTGTAACAATATCAATATCTTGCTTGATGCCTATTTTTTGCATTTCTTTTCCAGTTTGTCGATCCTCCTGAAGCACTGCTTCAACATCTACATATGGTGCGTTGACTATCGGAATCTCTTCGTCAGGGTTATACCACGGGATATAGTTCTCGATTTTGTCTTCTGGTGGTAGCACTCTTGTGATAACCTGACCAAAAGATTCCGAAATGTTTGTCAAGGCAATCAACCCTACTAAAATGAAATACTTGAGAGTTCTATTTTCGATTTTCATAATATGACTGTCTTTGATTAAAATTTGGTTTCAATCTTGTCCGAAATTGCACATACTCCCCTCTACACGAGACCGTTATTAGCGCAAAGAATAAGAAAACTCGGTACAATTACTCGAAATGAACGGAGCGCCCGAACGACATAGGGTTTTGAAATCAAAACTAATTCTGCGAAGAATCAATTTTTCGGTTTATTATGTGCTTTTTTATTTGAGCGATGAACAAATTTACCCCCCCGCGATATTTCCAAATTTTTTGGGCTTCTTTTTCAAAAAAACATTGTGGCTGGTACAAATCAGGTGGCAAGGGATGTAAGCTGCAATGGGGTTTGCTGTAACGGCGCAGCATTTACGGGGCTACTGGGAAGGGTTCAGGCAAAGCGGCCGGTTGTTATTTTGGAAGCAGGCTGCCTGGGTTAGGGCCTGGCTAGTGCGACTAGACCGAATTACCTGCTGGTTTTTCACCCCTGTAGCCCTTGCCATTGCTGCACTTTAAATGGTCAAGCATTTACGGATCAATCCACTAGAGCTTTCTCCTGGCCCCTTACAGACTCTCCGGCAGGTTTTCCTAAAATCACCATTTCAATGTCCCATGCAAAGCTGGGGCAGAGCTCTTGGAAATGTCCAGGCTTAAGCTCTACACCAGCTTACTAACGTCCTGTCGAGGAGCTTTCTCCCGGTCTTTTCTGAGATCCGGCAGGTTTCCCTAAAAATCACCATTTCAGTTGGGGCAACCGGGCACAGTGCCTGTTCGGCGTTTTATGTGATTGGGTTATAAGTGCGATCCTTGGTGCTGTTCGGTTATTAACTGACCTTTCGCACGCGAAATATTTGGAAAATTGATTAATAATGTCAGGGCAGTTATCTTGCAGCTCAAAGGAGCGAAAGATGAAAGACCCAAAGTTACTAGACTTGTATTCGGACTACCTGCTGGCATCGTTTCGCATGGCGACAGCCACCGGCTTGTCCGAGCTGACCGATCAGGCACTGAGCCATGACAAGATCAGCCGTTTTTTAGGGCAGGAAGCCTTCACGGCAAAGGACTATTGGCGTTGCATAAAGCCTTTGGTACGTAAAGTGGAGCACCCGGACGCGGTCATCAAGATAGATGACACGATCGAGGAGAAGCCGCACTCTACGGAGAATGAAGTGGTCACTTGGCACTGGGACCACTCCAAGAAGCCGAAAGCGGGGCACACCAAAGGGATCAACATCCTGAATTTCCTTTACCAGAGCCCACAGGGCATAGAGCTGCCTGTTGCTTTTGAGATCGTGCGCAAGTCGCAAGAATACGTGGATACCAAAAGCGGGCAGGTAAAGAAGCGCAGCCCCCGCAGCAAGAACGAGATGCTGCGCGACCAGCTTTTTGCACTTGTCAAATACAACCGCGTGCCCTTCCGCTATGTGGTCTGGGACACTTGGTTTGCTGCCAAGGAGAACTTTGAGTTCGTGCACTATGAGCTGGGCAAGCATTTTATCAGTGCCTTAAAGAGCAACCGCAAGGCTGCCCTTACCATGGAAGACAAACTGGAAGGCAAGTTCCACCGAGTCGACGGGCTAGAACTGCAAGCAGGCCAGGCCATTACTGTTTACCTTAAAGGGCTGGACTTCCAAGTCCAGCTGGTCAAACAGGTCTTTATAAACCAAGACGGCTCAACTGGAGACTTGTACCTGGTCACCAACGATCTGGAGCTAAGCGGCCCAGCTATCTGCACAACCTACGGGACACGCTGGGGAGTGGAGGTATTCCACAAATCGCTCAAACAAAACGTGGGGCTGGAAAAGTCCCCCACCAAGCACGAGACATCCCAGTGCAACCATGTTTTTGCTGCCATGATTGCCTGGACTAAACTCGAACTGCTGTCTGCAAAAGAGCAGACCAACCACTTTGCCCTAAAAACCAAAATTTATGTCAATGCCCTCAGGGCGGCTTTTCAAGAGGTGCAAAGGCTCAAAGCCTATGTCCCTGCAATTGGGCCGCCAAACGGGCTAGCCACCCCTCTTTTGGGGTAAGGCTTTGATTAACTTGTTCATGCGAGTGCTTTTTCAGTGCCATGCACTGAGTGGGATTGCTGTGCCAAGCACCCTGAATACTGCTAATTTTTTCAATTATCATAACCTTTCGCGTGCGAAAGGTCAGTTATTAAGTAAATCGTCTGCATACGAGCGATCTTCCATACGCCCTTTTCCTGAACCATAAAGCGGGCTTCACGGGCCAGTCCTTGTGGGATTTTTTTAGTGTAAAAAACCCAAGCGGTCTTGCCAAAGTACTCGATGTGGTAATCTACTTCCACTTCCGGTACTTCAATGGGCTCGGGATGCTCGCGAATGTGATCAACGGTATGCTGCCGGATCGCCTCCCAACCTGAAAACACTACAAAATCAGTATCGCCTCCATACATTTTGGAGGCGTAACTGACGTGCGCCCATTGGGCGGCCCATTTTGAAAGGTTGCGTTCGCAAAAATAACGGGTCTCATCTTTCAGGGTTTGTATAATCTGGCGTTCGGCGGCCTTCGAAGGCAACCAGGGCGTTTGGCAGGCTGTGAGCCAGGAGAGGAGGATTAGATGGAGAATGTACTTCATCGTGTTTTTCCTCAAAGCTAGCTTGCGGATAGTGGGGCGGATAGTAAAAAGGCGACTTTCAATGTACCACCAAAAGGCTAGCCCCCCAGCGCTCCGGTCCGGCGGCAGCCTCCAGGCGGTAGGAGCCTGCGGGCAATTGGGCAACGCTAAAGGTGGTCTCCCCCATCTCAACCGCTTTCCAGTCCCTGACTGGCTGACCAGCAGCGTTATAAAGGGTGATACGCTCTGCAAAGGCAGGTACCTTAAGCGTAACCTCCGTACGGGCCGGATTCGGAAAACAACCGAAAGCAACCGGTACTGCCTGAGCAGCGGCCGGTGCCTCCGGCTGATCTGAGGTACAACTGTAGAAATCGTCGATCTTTTTAGTTTGCATTTGTAGCCAGGTGCTCAAATCCGAGCGCACGGCATCACCAGTCAGGATAGGCTGGCGGTGCAGCTCGGTACTGCCCGGCGTATCTTCCAGCCAGGCGTACTGCCCACCAGTTTGCAGAGCCATACTTTGCAGGAGGTACTCTCCCTCTGCATTCAGTCCACTACAGGCAATGGGCCACAAAGCGACTCCTTTCTGCGCAGCCCATTGAATGGCACGGCGCATTCTTTCTGCAGCCTCAGGCGTCCGGGCAGGTTTTGCGTCCGTGAGGTAGACGAGTACCCGGGCTGGGGCAGCGGTATCCCAATCCGCATGCGCCAAAGCGGAGAGCAAGAGCGTATCCATAGCTTCCTCATCGGGGCCGCCGCCAGCCGCCTGAATGGTGAATGCCGGGGCTGACCCGCTACTGATATCCTGAATGAGGAAGCGCTCGCCTGCATCTCTGGCAAGATAGATGGGATGCTCCTGAGCGGTGAGTGAATTCAACAGCCCCTCGAACTCATCTCGCATGGAATGGGTGGCATCCAGCAAAAAGCGGATGTCCGCTCCCTTAAGTTCCTGGCAGGGCACGTCCAAAACCAGTGTTGTCGTTCCTCCGGAAGAGCGGTTGCCGTCAATCGCTACGGCCATTTCCCGGTTGCCCAGGCTGACCACCAGTTGTTTAGCCGCTCCGGTGCCCGGTACCCACGCTACAGCGGTTCCATTTAGGTTTGACCAACTACTCCACAGGGTTGCCCCATCCTCATCATTGAGGCGCACCTGAGCATTGGCTACAGGCTGCCCTTGCTTGTTCAGGACCTTCACCGGAAATGGCCGGGCGTAATTCAATTGCCAGTACTTTTCATAAGCCTTAAAATCATTTTTAAGGGTAGCCTGCCAGGCCTCCATAGAGGGTAGAGCCGCCCAGCTGGAAAGGGGCAGGGTGTCCAGAGGCTGATTTGCCTGCCCTGCGTGACCGGTAGTGGCGAAGTGAGCCAGAGCAAAAAGCAGTAGTGCAAGATTCAAAATCGTCTTTTTCATAGCCATTAATTTTGGAGGATGAGATTTATTTCTGCCCGGCCTTTGCCAGCTGTGCCGTCAGGTTTTCGGTTTGTTTGATCAGTTCAACGAAGTCTGCCCGGTAGTTTTCCAGGTCATCCTGACGGGCCTGATCGGCCAGTTCCCGGGCCAGGCTAAGGGTAGCCAGCCCTTTGTGTTTGGAATCCCGCAGGCAATGTGCATAAGTCGCTACTGCGGCTGCGAAGCGGAAGTTTTCAGAGGTTTGTTCAAGCAGTTGGGCATCGCCTGGCAATTCGTGTTTCAGGTAGCGGCTCTGGGACTCGGCCGGCTCTTTGTAGCGGAGATGGAGCGTGCCTAAAGGTTCGCCTTCCGCACCCGGTTGGGGCACAATTTCGTAAAGGGCGGTTACCGTATGCCCTGCCCCCAGCTCCCCGGCATCCTTGGAGTCGTCTTCAAAATCTTCTTTGTCCAGCAGGCGGTTTTCGTAACCGATGAGGCGGTACGTTTGCACGGTAGCAGAATCAAACTCCACCTGCAGCTTCACATCCTTCGCAATCGCAAATAAAGTGCCTGCCATCTCAGTGACCAGGACTTTTTCGGCTTCCTTGATGCCATCAATATAGGCGTAGTTGCCGTTGCCTTTATTGGCCAGTATCTCCAGGCGATCGTCTTTGTAGTTGCCGGTGCCAAAGCCCAGCACGCTGAGGTAGATGCCCGTAGCCCGCTTTTCAGCAATGAAGGCCTCCAGTTCCTCCGGGCTGGAAATACCGACATTGAAATCGCCATCAGTCGCCAGGATGACCCGGTTGCTGCCATTGGGCTGAAAGTACTGCCTGGCCAGTTCGTACGCACGCTGCAAAGCGGCTCCCCCAGCTGTGCCTCCGCCAGAGCCCAGCCCATTGACAACGTTCATGATCTTTTCCTTTTGGTCGCCGGACGTGGGCAACAGTGCCACCTGAAAGCCCCCTGCGTAGGTGACGATGGAGACCCGGTCCTGCGCCCTCAGTTCTTCCGTGAGCAACCCCAGGGCCTGCTTGACCAGTGGGAGCTTGTTAGGGCTGCCCATAGAACCAGAGACATCAATTAGGAAAACCAGGTTGGCAGGAGGCGCATCCACCGGGCTGGCTTCAAACCCCTTGATGCCAATGTGCAGCAGCTGATGCCCTTCCTTCCAGGGGCAAGGGCCTAGCTCGGTCTCCACGGCGAATGCATTGCCCGCCTCCGGCAGTGGGTAGGCATAGTCAAAGTAATTGATGAGTTCTTCCGTGCGCACAGCATCAGCGGGAGGCAATTGCCCGGCTGCAATAAACCGGCGGACATTGCTGTATGCGGCTTTGTCAACGTCGATGGAGAAGGTGGAAAAGGCTTCTGTTCCCGCAGCAATAAACTCGTTTTCCACGATCTCGGCGTAGCCTTCACCGGCAGCTGTTGGAGCTTGTTCGGGGATGGCATTGCCCTGCACCCGGGTGCCATCCACATAATAATCGGTGGCATTGCTGCGGGAGCCGCGGATTTTCAATTCATTAGAAGCCTTGGCACCCGAAACACCCGCAGTTGTGGCAGCAAGGCTGTTGAGGTTGCGGGTGGGCAAATTTCTTATTTGATCACTGACTATTGTCGCTCCCTGCGTGCAATTGTCCTGAGTCACCAAAGGGACTTTATAGCTCGTCACCACTACTTCATCCAGGTTGACCGCATCTGCAGTCATTTCGATATCCAGCTTATTGGCTTTGCCTGCATAGACGAGCACCCTTTCGACACGCTGCTTGGTGTACCCTATGTAGGACGTCTCAACGGCGTAGGTGCCGGGATCGAGGCTTGCAAAGCGATAGTAGCCATCGATGTCCGTTTCCGTACCGGTGATAAGCACACCGTGTTTATAAAGTGCTACTGAAGCGAAAATAACCGGCTCACCAGTATCATCGGTCACCCTTCCGGACAGGGAGGTTTGGCTGATAAGGGGCAGGGCCAGTACCAACAGGGCCAGCAGGGCCAGTAGTTTTGTTTTCATAGCTAATCATTTTCACCGGGCAGTAACTTTACTGCGTCCGGAATTGGTGCCAAGATAGCCGCATTCCCCGCCGGGCGCGAACCGGATTGCGGGCATATGTCAGGTTGCTAAAATCAGAAAGAACACAAAACCACTTTTTAAATAGCTAACTAAAGCGCAATACGTCAGCTTCCTAAGCCGTTTAAGAACCGGTTCAACTCCTCCTCCCGGAGCTCATCAGCAAGGGTATGCAGATGCCCCCGGTATTCCATCCCCAGGTATCCTGCGGTCTTCGAAAAGGGCAGCCAGAAATCCTCACCCAGATTATTGCCAATGGAAACGGCAATGGCAGCCATAGCTTTACCTCTGAGCTGCCGCCCAAGGTCTTGCTCAATGGTGAGCAGGTCGGTGAGCCGGTCGAAGAAAACTTTCATCACACCGCTCATAGCATACCAATACACAGGAGTTGCCAGTAAAAATAGCTCATACTGCCCGATAAGCGCCCGCATCAACTCTAGGTAGTCGTCCTCCCGGTTGGCATGCTCGTAATCGTAGTGGCTGATGTTGTAATCATTAAGGTCGATGACTGGCCAGCCGGACAATTGAGCCAGCATTTGGACCAATCGGGCGGTATCCCCATCCCGGCGGGCACTGCCTACGATGATCACTCCTCTCATTGCACCTGGATTTTTGCCTTACAACTTACCTTGAAATTACAGGAATTCGCAATAAAGCACAGCTGATGTGCCCGCTCGTGCAGTGCCTCCGCTTGTTCCTGTTTGGCAGTTTCGAGAATGGTCACCAACGGGCGCAGCTCTACCCATTCAAAATGCCCGCCTCCATCGGGCGTTTGCAGCATTTGCCCGGACGGCTCGTCTTCATATGCCACAACGGTAATGCCCGCTTCGGCGCAAAGGTGTAGGTACCAGAGCTTATGGCAGGCTGAAAGGGAAGCAACGAGCATCTCCTCCGGGTTGTAGCGTTCCGGGTTGCCACGGAATGCAGGGTCGGCACTGCCATACAGGGTGGGCTTGCCAGGCGCGTTGATTTCGTAATCCCGGCTGTAAGCGGTGTAGTTCCGGGTGCCGCTGCCGGTGTTGCCGGTCCATTGGAGGTGGAGTTGGTAATGGTGCTTTTTCATACTCCAAAATTAAGAATATAGCCCTTATATCGTCCCAACCAGTACGGCAAAAACCAGGCAGGCCAGTCCGGAAATATCGTTGTGGTTTCAATTTTCGTTTGTAATTTAGAAACAAACCCGGCGATATGATCAATACTCCCTGATGATCCTTCCAAGCTGCGCCAGTGCCGATATACGTTCATCGGTCAGGGGCAGCCCCAGGCTGATCCGCAGGAAGGTATCGTACCGGTCACCTGGAGAAAAAACCGTACCGGGAACGATGCCTATGCCTGCTGCCCGGGCCTTCCGGTAAATCTCCATCCCGTTTTTGCCGTTCCGGAGTGACAGCCAACCGACCAAGCCACCCGGCGGCAAATGGGTATCAACTACGTCCCCCATATACTCTTCAACCAGCTTAAAATGTTGTGCCACCCGTATCCGCATCTCCCGGCGTAAGCGGCGCATGTGGCTATCGTAGCGGCCTTTTGCCAGAAAGTGCGAAAGCGCCGCCTGGGATAAGCCGGAAGTAGACAGATTGTGTACGATTTTCTGTTCGTACACGGCCTCGTAAAAGCGCCCAGGGATTACCCAGCCGATGCGCAGCCCCGGCGTCAGGGTTTTTGATAACGAGTTGCAATAAATCACCCACCCTTCCTTATCAAAGGTCTTGATGTTGACCGGGCGCTGCCCCTCGTAGAACAGTTCGCCGTAGATGTCATCCTCAATCACCGGCACCTGATACCTCGCGGCCATACCGGCAATGGTTTCCTTATCCGATGTGGAAAGCAACGCTCCGTTGGGATTATTGAAATTGGGGATAAGCACTACTGCTTTGACGCGCCCTGATGCCATCGCTTCCCGGAGTGCATGCGTCATTGTTCCTGACCGTCCATCAGAGGGCATTGGCAGTACCTTCAACCCGAGTACTTCCATGAGGCGCAGGGTACCAAAGTATGCCGGATCGCTTATGGCCACGGTATCTCCAGGCCGGGTCAGTGCGCGCAGGCTGAGTGCCATGGCTTCCATACAACCGGCAGTGATTAGTACCTCCGACTCGTGAAAAGCCTGCCCCCAGCTTAGCGCCAGTTTGCAAATATTGCGGCGTAGCTCCGGCAACCCACGGCTGTCTGGATAGCGGGTACAGACTTCCGGATGCGCCTGACAAGCCTTCCGGATGCTTTTATGAATCCGGTCTCCCGGCAACAGATCAGGGCCAGGCACACCCGTGGAAAAGTCAATCAACCCCGGTTGCCGGGATGCTTCCACCACCTCCTGAATCAGGGATTTCTTAGCTACCGCTCGGCTTCCGTCCCCATTACCGGGAGCCGCCTTTGGCAGTTGTTCCTGTACAAAATAGCCTTGTTTGGGCCGGGCCGTAATCAGCCCTTCTGCCTCCAGCTTGTAATAGGCATTGAAAATCGTAGTCGGGCTCACACCCAATTCCCGGCTAAACACCCGGACTGATTTGAGCTTGTCCCCGGGGCGGTAATTACCGTGTTGAATATGGGTTTTGATCTGTAGGTAGATGTCTTCGTAGAGGTATCGTTTGTCACTGATCATAGCTAATAGGTTAAATCATCTTTGCCATTTAACAATGAAGGCCTAAAAATCGTGCAGGCCAGATCCTAAAGCTTTGCTCCTCCAGTATTACCGTGAACACTGTATTTCCGGGCTTTTGAAACTGATATGCTCAAAAAGCGCCGAACTGACTATTTCCCGGGCTTCTGAAGGACTGTAATTTCGTGCCCATCACCATCAGACTCATTGACTATGAAAGACCTTTTCCTCGTTCTCCTCTTATTCCTGTTTAGCAGTACTGCCGTACTCAAGGGGCAGCAGGACACCCTCAGGCTGGCATTAGACCAGGTCAGGCGGGTACTGCTTACCCATCTGCCGGTAAATGGGCAGGATGCCTACTTTCTTGTCGATACCGGTTCCGGTATTTCTCTGATCGACCAGCAGGAGGCAGAAAGGCTTGACTTTGCCTTCCACCCGGAAAACAGGCAGGGCAAAATCTACGGCCTGGGCGGAACGGCACGGTTCATGGTCACCTCGAATATCCGGGTATCTTATCAGGGCGAACGGCTGCGGGGTTGCCGGTTCTATACCACAGACCTGAGCCTGCTTCAGGATTTCAAGCTTCCCAAACGGTATAAGATATCGGGCATACTGGGCGCAGATTTTTTTCACCGCAACCATGCTATCCTTGATTTCGAGCAGGCGCAGATATTGCTCACCCGGCGGTAAAGCATACTATTTTGAGTTAAAGGGGGCGCGGTGCAGGCTATGCTCCTGCGCTCCCCGCTCAAAGAAAAAGGCGCATGGTACCCCACACGCCTGAGTTTTATTTTTTGTTTTAATTCGTAGAAGGGCACCGGTCCCGCCGGTGCCCGTTTTGTTACCCCAGTACTTCATTCTCTGAAACAAAAGGCTGCCGGTAGATGCGCTGCCCGGTAGCCCGGTAAAGGGCATTAGCCAGAGCCGACTGAATGGGTGGCAGAGAAGGTTCGCCCAGCCCGGTTGGATCAATACCATTATCCACAAAGAAGGTTTCGATCTCCAGTGGGGCCTCCGAGTTGCGGATCAGCCGGTAACGGTCAAAGTTTTGCTGCTCTGGGCTGCCGTTTTTGAAGGTGATGGCGCTGTACATCGCATGCCCGATGCCATCGACGATGCCGCCTTCAATTTGGTTGCGGGCGGCATCAGGGTTGACCACAATACCGCAGTCTACCGCGCACCATACTTTTTTGATCCGGGGGGTGCTGCCTTGCATTTCCACATCCACCACCTGCGCCACGTAGCTGTTATGGCAGTAGTAGGCCGAAACGCCCCGGTGCAGGCCCGGTGTGGGCTTGCCCCAGCCTGCTTTCTCCTTCACCAGCTTTAGTACGCCGGCATAGCGGGCAGCATCGTAATCGTTATTCTCCCCAACCGGCGACTGCTGTGCTTTTTCAAACAGCTGCAAACGGAAATCAATGGGGTCCTGCCCGGTGACTTCCGCTATCTCATCGATAAACGCCTGCTCAGCGTAGGCCATAAAGTTGGAACGGGGCGCCCGCCAGGCACCGGTGGAGATATTGGAGCCCAGGTCGTGGTGCTCTGCCAGATAGTGGGCTACGGCACCGGCAGGAAAACGGTTTTCGAAGACCGGGCTGCCATGCACCCCTGCCCCACGCACGTGGAAGGCCAACAGGTTATTGTCCGCATCGAGCGCCGCACGGTACTTCACTTTGTAGGCCGGGCGGTAGGTGCCCTGCGTCATATCATCCTCACGGGTGTACACGAGCTTGACCGGTACGCCGGCTTTTTGGGAAATCAGCGCAGCTTCAGAGCCAAAGTTGCCGTACAGGCGCCGGCCAAAACCACCACCCATCCGGGTCAGCATTATGGAGACCTGTGCTTCTTCCATGCCCAACAGCGCCGCTACGGTCTTGCGCAGGGAAGCCGGGGTTTGGATAGGGCCTTCGAGTTCAGCCTTGTCAGCCGTCACATTAGCGTAGAAGTTCATCGGCTCCAGGGTATTGTGCGCCAGGAATGGTGCGGCGTAGGTCCGCTCAATCACTTTGGCAGCGCCCTGGAAAGCTTTGCCCGGATCGCCATCGCGGCGGGCGGGCTCATCGGCGGCTTTGTCCATGAGCTCAGACAGGGCGGCTTCATGGCCGACCGAAGACTCCGGCGATTCCGCAGTTTCCCACTCTACGCTGAGGGCTTTCTTCGCCTGCATGACCTCCCAGGTAGAGCGGCCGACAATAGCCACCAGTTCCGGGAAAGCATTGGTATCCGACCACTGCAGTTCGATCCCCTCCGGTGCAGCATTAATGGCAAAGACCTGCTCCACGCCAGGCATATTAAGGACCTCCTCTGCATTAAACGATTTGAGCTTTTGCCCAAAGGCCGGCGGATGGGCAATCATGGCGATGCGCATGCCTTCTTTCTGTACATCCAGTCCGAAGAGCGGCTTACCGGTCACGATTTCTTGGGCGTCCACATTTTTGCGGCTGGTGCCGATTATTTTGAAATCTTTAGGGTCTTTTAGTTCCACTTCTTCGGGCACTTCCAGGGTAGCCGCTGCAGTCGCCACGGCACCGTAATCAATGGATTTGCCACTGCTTTTGTGGTGAATGGTGCCCTGCTCAGTGGTCAGTTCGGATACAGGCACATCCCATTCTTTGGCCGCTGCTTCCATAAGCATACGCCGGGCGGTAGCACCGGCAGTACGGAGGCTTTTCCAGCTTTGACGGATGGATTGGCTGCCGCCCGCCACCTGACGGGTGAATTTTTCGGTATCCAGCCCGGCCTGTTCCACCACGACTTTTTGCCAGTCGACATCGAGTTCCTCAGCCACGATCATGGGCATGGAGGTCTTGACATTCTGGCCGATTTCCGGATTGGGCGACATGATGGTCACCACGCCATTATCCCCGATTTTCAGAAAAGCGTTGATATCGGTCCAGGATTCCGGGATTTCCAGTCCGGTTTCGGGCTCGCGGGCGCAGGAAGACAGCCAGCCAAAGCCCAGGAGCATGCCGCCGCCGGCAGCAGCGGAGACTTTCAGGAAGGATCTGCGGTTAACTGCAGTTTTTATAGTAGACATAATTGAGAAGTTCGATTTAGGAATAAGGTTGAAGGCGCAAATGCTTAGTAGTTTGACGGGAATAAATGATATAATTTTGATTCTCCGTCACTTAGCCCATTTTAGCAGAAGCTGTTTTGACCGCTGCTTTTACGCGGGTGTAGGTACCGCACCGGCAGAGATTGCCATTCATAGCCGCTTCGATTTGCGCATCGGTGGGCTTGGGCGTATTGGCGAGGAAGGCAGAGGCCGTCATAATCTGGCCCGCCTGGCAATAACCACATTGCGGCACATCGTGCTCGAGCCATGCCTGCTGTACCGGATGATCGCCTTTTTCGGAAAGACCTTCGATGGTGGTGATGGACTTGTCGCCCACCGCTGATACAGGCAGGGAGCAGGATCGCATAGCAGTGCCATTGAGATGAACCGTGCAAGCGCCACACTGACCGATGCCACAACCGTACTTCGTGCCGGTCATTTGGAGATGGTCGCGCAATACCCAAAGCAGTGGTGTCTCTGGTGCTACCTCTACCGTTTGAGGTTTACCGTTAATTTGGAGTGTAAAGCTAGCCATTGGAAGGAGTTTTGGTTACAACTGGTAAGGTAATGAAAAAACGCCGGAATGGAAGTGAGCGGGAGGGGATTCTGTTGTTTATTGTTAACCTCATTGCCCGGGACATGAGCAAAAGCCCGCACCTCATCGAAGCGCGGGCCAGGCATATCCCAAAATGCTAAGGGCCCGGAGAAGAATAACTTCCCCATTTGATATGGCTATTTTTCCTCCGGCCCCTAATGCTTAAAATTCATGTATCGCGTAGGTTTCCATCATCTGATCCAGGGTACTGCGCTGCCCTTCCTGATTGCTTAGGGCAATGAACAGCCCATCGGACTCAGGGAACAAGGCAATGAGCGAAGTGAAGCCGTCCACATCTCCGCCGTGGAAATAAACCAGTTCTCCCTGTATGCGGATGGCAAACCAGCCCAGCCCAATGGAGGTGGCATCATCCTGTGCGGGAGCAGGGAAGACGGCTGCCTGCTCCAGGCCGGTGAGCAAATCGCCCATCCAGGCATCACCCCATTTTTCCATATCTCCTATCGTACTGGCCCAGTCGCCCGCACCGAAGGCAACCGACATGGGGTAGGGCTCCACCGGTGCACCGTTCAGGTAGCCCACCGCTTCGCCTATTTTACCGAAGTCGTTGGCGCTGGGATAAGTGTCTGACATATTCAGGTACTCCAGCGCGGTAGATTGCAGGTACTCGTGGTAGGGCTGGCCTGAAAGTGCTTCCACAAGTGTGGCCAGAAGTAGGTAATTGGCGTTGCAATAGTGGAAATTGCTACCAGGCTCAAAGAGCAATTCTTCTTCCTGTAAGGCCTCTGTATAGGCATCCACGATGTCCTCTGGTGTGAGGAAGGCATTTTGTTGCTCGTACAATTCTTCAAAGGTCGCAACGTGGTCCGGCAATCCGGAAGTATGCGACATAAGGTGCCGCAGGGTGATCTGACTGCCGTAAGGAAAATCGGGCGCAAATGCACTGATGGTTTGGTCGAGGCTTTCGATCAGCCCTGTTCTTTGCAGTTGCAAAATGCCCAGCACGGTGAATGCCTTAGACATGGAGCCAATACGGAATTTGGTGTCTGTGGCATTCATGATGCCCTCCCCTGCCCTTGCCTCTCCAAAGCCCTGACGGATGAGGTCCTCATCGCCCTTGCGCAGCAACATGCTGCCCTGAAACCCGGAGGCTTGGGCATAATCCAGGGCATTGGTGTAAGAAGGGGTGGGGGTCGGCACCACCATGTCATCGTCTTCACAGGAAGTAAACAGAATGACAATAGACAGGAGGATTGGAAAAAAGAAAAACAGGTTTTTCATAGGTGACTTCAATTTTGTCGGGTGTAAAAAGTGGGTGATTTCTTAAAAACGGGTGATTTCTAAATCATTTGAAACTAACAACAGCACAAAGATGCAGGGCATTGTGCGGGCAATCGTCCGGAAATGAAATCCTGAACGTGTGTGGTAAATCCGAACTTTGGGGCGGTAAGAATAGAATCTATGGAAGGGGAACAGGCTGTCGGCTGTTAATCAGGCTTTTGGCAATGACAGGCAGAGTATCTGGTTGGAGTGGGTACACCTGCGGAAGTCATCGCCGGGCGTCCTCTTCTCGCCCGGTGCTCTCTCCGTCTTGGGTAGTTTGAATACGAGCCAACTAAAAGCGCACCGGGTGAATCCCCCGGCAATGGCTGGACGTAGTGCACCCGGTGAGGCTGCCTCGCCGGGCGCGCTCTCCGTCCGACGTAGTTTGGGAACGAAGTCGGTACTTTCGCCCGGCGTACTGCCATGAGCACACGAAATACGCATCGGGTGAATGCCCGGGGCATGGCCCGACTTGATGCACCCGGTGAGCACACAACAGCCTCCGTGCATCAAAAGCTAATTAATTACAACCTAAAGGCAGATAGACAAAGTACCGATTCTACATGCCCCACTCCACAACAGTCCCCGCATAGGAAAGCCCGCCACCAAAGCCGAGCAGCATCACTTTATCGCCTTTTTTGACCTTGCCGGCTTTGACGCCTTCGTTCAGGGCCAGTGGGATGGAAGCGGAGGAGGTGTTGCCATAGACGGATAGGCTTTCGAGGGCTTTTTCCACCGACAGGCCGATGCCTTTGCAGATCGCCTCAATGATGCGCATATTGGCGCTGTGGGGTACGAACCAGTCGATGTCATTGATCGTCAGGTTGTTCTTTTCCAGCAATACTTTGACCTGCTCAGTCATGCGGTTGACCGCCCATTTGAAGACCTTGCGGCCGTTTTGGTAGATTTTGCCGCTGGCTTTGATGGGCTCGCCATTGATCATCGTAGATTGATTGGACAGGTAGAGGTCCTGACCTCCGCTGCCTTCGGCGCCCACAATACAGGCTCCTATGTTGCCTTGTTCCGATGCCTCCACCAATACCGCCCCGGCGCCATCACCAAACAGGATGCAGGATGTGCGGTCAGAAAAATCGATGACTTTTGAAAGCACTTCCGCTCCAATAACGAGTACTTTGCGCTGCATGCCGGACTCGATCATGCTTTTCGCTAAAGCAATACCATAGCCGAACCCTGCACAAGCCGCTGCAATATCAAGCGCTCCTGCCTGCCGGATACCCAGCCGGTGCTGTAAGACTGCTGCCACGCTGGGCATGACGTGGTCATGGGATACTGTAGCGAGCAGGATGAAGTCCACATCGCTCAGGTCTTTACCGTAGGTTTTAGCCAGGTTGAGGGCGGCTTTTTCGCTGAGGTCTCCGGTGTACTCATTTTGGCGGGCAAAGTGGCGGGTTTTTATGCCGGTACGGGACTGAATCCATTCATCGGAGGTCTCAATGAAGCCTTCAAAGTAGTGGTTATCAATAATTTGCTCTGGTGCATAGGCACCGATGGCTGTGATTTTCGCTTGCATGTGTTAGGGTGTTATCGGCTGAGGCTCTGATTATTAAAGTCTTTTTGCGGTGCAAAAATAGATTTTATTCGCTATTTAGCAAGCTTAAAATGTCTGGCGGTGAATAGTCAGTTTTTACTTTTTTTGCTACCGATTGAACTAATGGCAGGCTTTGAGATGTTATGGGTATAGTTCTTTGAAAGCTGAAAGATTCAGTTTTCCCATAACAAAATGTCAAAACTGCTGATGGTGCCGATGGCGCTTCAGTACAATCAGCCAAGGCTTAACAAGCCTGGCTACAGAATGGGGACGTACTGGAATCGACAGGGAAGTAAACTGGTAAGTAAGCATGCCGGAGCACGATAGTTCACTCCGTTAACAAATGGCTATTAACACTTTTACATGGCAATACACAGTATGCCATGGCTGCCTAAGACTAGGTCTTAGAAAGCCTTTGTGCCGTACGCTTGACGCCTAATACACAGCGTGCCGCATATCAACCAACCCTTTAGGCTAGTGGTCTGCCCTGCTCCGAACAGACTGCGAAATTAAGGAGCTAAGGCTTGGTCATAGGTGGGTACCGCGACCTCCCCCAAGCTCGAAAACCTCAATGTGGTACTAAGCATGTAGAAGGCTTATGAGTGCTTTCGCTGGACGCGAGTTCGACTCTCGCCGTCTCCACAACAATAAGGCTACCGCTTCTTTACGGAAGGGTAGCCTTTTTTTATTTTTACCCACAACCAATTCAACCACTACATGATCTACGCTTTCAAAGGCTTCATTCCCGTTGTCCACGAATCGGCTTTCGTCCACCCTCAGGCGGCTGTGACCGGTAATGTTATCATAGGCAGGGATGTGTATATCGGGCCCGGCGCAGCGATCCGGGGCGACTGGGGCGGCATCGTGATCGAAGACGGCTGCAATGTGCAGGAAAACTGCACCATCCACATGTTCCCTGGGGTGACGGTGCGCCTGGAAGCATCGGCACATATCGGGCACGGTGCCATTATCCACGGAGCGCATATTGGCCGGAACTGCATGGTAGGCATGAACAGCGTCATCATGGACAATGCCGTCATCGGGGCGGAGTCTATAATCGGGGCCCTCACTTTCGTGAAAGCTAAAGCAGCAATCCCGCCCCGCAGCCTGGTGGTGGGCAATCCGGGCAAAGTCATCAAGACCGTAAGCGACGAAATGATCGCCTGGAAGACCAAAGGCACACAGCTGTATCAGACCCTGCCGGGCGACTGCCACGCCACGCTGAAGCCGGTTGAGCCCCTTCGGGAAATCCCGGCTGACCGCCCCCGGCAGGAAGCGTTGTACGCAACCTGGGAGGCGATCAAACGGGAAGAATAATAAAGAGCTTATTGGGATTTTACACTTCGGGCTGCTCTTGCCAAATTTTGTCCTGCTCTTCGTTATTCTTCGGTCACGTCCGTACGGATGTTCCCTCATCATGCCTTGATCAGAATAAAATTTGGCTGCGTCCGCTCCAAAAGCAAAACCCCAACAAGCTCTAACTTTCCTGAAGCGTTTTCAGGTAAGCGACCACTTTACGGATTTCCGCATCCACTTCAGCTTCGGTCTCCAGGTTTTCAGATTCCCGGAAGGTCTCGCCCCAAACGGGCATAGCGCCACCATGCCCCTTGAGCTCTTTGTTGCCTTTGACAATATCAAAGATCAGGGCCTCCGGATATTCGCCATTGCGACGGGCAGCGATCTTAGTCAAGTCAGGAGGGGTGACTTTGAGCAAGTCCGACATGGGCCCGGCAACACCTTCTTCACCGTGGCAGATTTTACAGTAAGAAATGTATAGCTCCTCGCCCCGCTCCAGGGGGTCCGCCGCTTTGTGGACCGGAGCCTCTGTTACGGCCTCTTCCTGTGAAGTGTCTGCCTCATTCTTTTCGGCGGTATTGACACACTGCGCCAACAGTAAGGGGAGTCCGCAGAGGGCTAATACTCTCAGGGCTGCATTCAGAACGGTTGGTTTTTTCATTTTGAATTTTATTTGGTTTTGTCTGCCATTAATTTACAAAGCATTGGCAATCTTTGCAATTCAACAAGCCATGATTTACATCAACCACCACTTAATCCGATAAAAATTGGGAAAGACCATCAAAGAAAACCTGACTGATCAGTGCCGGGCACAATTGCAAGCCCGGATAGCCACCCTGCAGCGGTCTGTGGAAACCATTCAGGCAGCCCGTAACAACGAAACCAAAAGCAGCGCCGGCGATAAATACGAAACCGGTCGGGCGATGATGCAAATGGAAGAGGACAAGGTCATGGCGCAGCTCGATCAGGCGCAGTTTCAGTTGCAACAGCTCCGGCAGATCCCCGCTTACAGCGGCACCACCATTAGTTCCGGAAGCCTTGTGCGTACCCAAAAGGGCTGCTACTTTTTATCGGTTAGCATGGGCAAAGCTATGGTGGATGGAACAGTATTCTACTGCATCTCCACTCAGGCACCGCTCGCACAGCAAATGCTTGGGAAATCGAAAGGGGACAAGATCGTCTTCAACGGGCAGGAAGATGAAATTTTGGACGTAACATAAAAAAAGCCCGCTCGAAGGCGGGCAAATTACAAATCGTGACCTTATGATTTTTTAACCTGTCTTACTAACTGCAAGTACCGTGCCAAAAATCAAAATACAACTGTTTCTCTGCATTTTATGCCCCACTTTTTTGCTAATATCGGGTGGTTGCGGAAGCTCAGCACCTCAGCCCGCCTCTGATGAACCCGTTTCGGCAGTGGAAGCAACCGTTTTAGGCATTGCACAAGATGCTGGCTACCCTCAAGCCAATTGCCAGAAAGCCTGCTGCCGCCCGGCCTGGGACAATCCCGCAAAAAGGCGAATGGTCAGCTGCCTGGCCATCAGCGACCGGCAAGCAGGCAAAGCCTGGCTGCTGGATGCCACGCCCGACTTCCCGGAGCAGCTGCAGTTCATCCGGGACAGCCTGGGATTGGAACTGGGAGGTATTTTGCTCACCCATGCCCACATAGGCCATTACACCGGCCTGATGTACCTGGGCAGGGAAGTGATGGGCGCTCAAGGCGTCCCCGTGTATGTCATGCCCCGTATGGATAGTTTTCTCCGGGAGAACGGCCCATGGAGTCAGCTTGCTGACCTCGGCAACATCGAACTACGCACCCTGCAGGCAGGACAAGCCGTAGCACTTAGCCCAAACCTTACCATCACCCCTTTCCCAGTGCCCCACCGCGATGAGTTTTCGGAAACAGTAGGCTTTAGCGTGCAGGGCCCTAACCACCAGCTGATGTTCCTGCCGGATATCGACAAATGGGGCCGCTGGGAAGTGCCCATCGACTCCATGATAGAGGTTCATGACCTCGCTTTTCTTGATGCCACTTTTTACTCCGGAGCCGAGCTGCCCGGGCGGGACATGTCGGAAATCCCCCACCCTTTTGTGCAGGAAAGCCTAAAACGCTTTGCCCCTTTACCGGACAGCATCCGCAGGCGGATTTATTTTATTCACTTCAACCACTCCAATCCTTTGCTGCAAGCGGGCAGTGCAGCACAGAGGGAGGTGGAACAGGCAGGGTTTGGGATCAGCCGGGAGGGGATGCGGTTTGAGTTGTAGTGGTTTAAGGCTTTCTTTAGCAGCCAAAGCCGCATATTTATTGAGCCCTTCATGGCAGATAAAAGAACGATTATTGCCATTGACGCGTTTTTTAAACGCAGATATATTAATTTTCAGCAGATTATACTGACGATTAAGTGGTTTTCCATAGCAAACCTACTCAATGTCAGTATTTACGCTGGGAAGTGGCTTGCGCTTGCCCTGACAAGCTATGCTTCGTCAGTGGCCGATGTCGCAAATCCAAGATCCCGACATTTATCGTCGGTGACCACTTCATATTGTGTATAAATTTGCGTACACATGGAAACCACCAAGAAAATGTCCAATCTTCAACTTGAGCTCCTAAAAGTGTTTAGCTTCGACCTCGAAGACCATCAGATTATTGAAATCAGAAACCTTTTAGCCAACTACTTTGCTGAGAAGGCTACAGCGGAAATGGATAGACTATGGGAAGAAAATCAATGGAACGAAAAAACCATCGAGGAATGGTCTAAAGAACATATGCGGACTAAATATTCTTTCTAACAAGTTTCATCGTATCCAATGATACCCATTTTAAGGCGCTCCATGATATTAATTTCCCCGCAGTAGAAGTTGTTAATATTGACGACTTTCTGCTCGAATTATCGAAAAGTTCTCAAAACGAGTAATGCAGATTCGCTGGTCCATTAGTCAGGAAATGAAAATAGCAAAGTATATCCTCTAAATCTTGCTTTCCCACATTTTTCGTAAATTCGCGAACGAACGATCGTTAGTACATCCAAATAAAACCAACCATGCCCAATACCAATCTTCACAACTACCTGCTGGGACAATGGACGCCCCACGATGGGGACGGATTCCCACAGTACGATGCTGTCACCGGTGAGCTTATTGCCACCTGCGGAAGCGAAGGGCTCGACTATGCCGCCATTATGGATTATGCCCGCCGGGTGGGTGGCCCCAATTTGCGGAAAATGACCTTCCGCGAGCGTGGGCAGATGCTCAAAAAGCTGGCGCTCTACCTGCACAGTATCCGCAAAAAATACTATCCGCTCAGCTACCGTACCGGCGCGACCAAGGGCGATAGCTGGATTGATATCGATGGCGGTATTGGCACCTTATTTGCTTACGCCAGCCTGCGCCGGCAATTTCCGGACAAGCCTTTCCATATTGATGGAGAGGCGGTGGGGCTGTCCAAAGAAGGGACTTTCATCGGCCATCATATCATGGTGCCTAAGCATGGCGTTGCTGTGCATATCAATGCCTTCAACTTCCCCATCTGGGGGATGCTGGAGAAGCTCTCCGTCAATCTGCTGGCCGGCGTGCCTGCCGTGGTCAAGCCCTCTGAAATTACGTCCTTCCTTACCGAAGCTATGGTGCGCGATATCATCGACTCTGGTATTTTACCGGAAGGTGCCGTTCAACTGGTATGCGGAAAAGGCCACGGCATTCTGGACACCCTGGGCGAACAGGACACCGTCACGTTCACCGGCTCTGCCTCTACTGGGCGCAAGCTGAAAGCCCTGCCTAATATCATCGAAAATGCCGTCGCTTTCAATATGGAAGCTGACAGCCTAAATGCAGCCATTCTGGGCGAGGATGCGGTGCCCGGCTCCCCCACTTTCGACCTGTTCATCAAGGAGGTGCGGCGGGAAATGACGGTCAAGTGCGGGCAGAAGTGTACGGCCATACGGCGCATCATCGTACCGGAAAACCTGGTGGAAGATGTACAGTTGGCCCTAAGCCAGCAATTGCAGAAGACGACCATCGGCAACCCTACAGTGGAAGGGGTGCGCATGGGGGCACTAGTCAGCAAAAAGCAACTCGAAACCCTGCGGCAGCGCATACAGGAACTGGCCGGAGAAACCAATATCGTATACGGGCAGACCGACGGCTTTGAAGTCATGGGCGCCGATCAGAACAAGGGCGCCTTCTGCTCCCCTATCCTGCTGCTCAATGACGATCCGTTCAACAAGCAGGGCGCTCATAATATTGAAGCCTTTGGCCCCGTAAGCACGCTTATGCCCTATAAAGGCCTTGAAGAGGCCATCGAGCTGGCGAATATGGGCAAAGGCTCACTCGTAAGCACCGTAGCCACAGCCGATGAGCGTATCGCAACCGACTACGTGATGGGCGCAGCGGCTTACCACGGGCGCATTCTCATCCTTAATGAGGAAAGTGCCAAAGAGAGCACCGGGCATGGCTCCCCTATGCCTCTGCTGGTGCACGGCGGGCCAGGCCGGGCTGGTGGCGGAGAGGAAATGGGCGGCGTGCGGGGCGTCAAGCACTACCTGCAGCGCACGGCCATTCAGGGGCACCCTACGATGATAACAGCAGTGACGGGACAGTACCAAAAAGGTGCAGCCTACAAAGAAAAAGCCATCCACCCTTTCCAGCAGCATTTTGAAGATTTGGAAGTCGGTGAGACGCTCATTACCGCCAAACATACCGTTACCGAAGCGGACATCGTCAACTTTGCGAATGTGAGCGGCGACCACTTTTACGCCCACGTAGATGAGACCTCACTGGAAGGGACGATCTTCGAGCGGCGGGTCGCACATGGGTATTATCTGTTGTCCAAAGCAGCCGGCCTGTTTGTGGACGGACGGAAGGGCCCCGTTTTGCTCAATTACGGTATTGAAGACTTCCGTTTTACCAAACCGGTTTATCCGGGCGCGACCATCGGCGTGCGGTTCAGCTGCAAGGAGAAAATCCGTCAGGAAAAGCGGGACGAGGAGGACATCCGCAAAGGCATCGTCAAATGGATGGTGGATGTGTACGATGAAACCGGCGAGACGGTGGCGATTGGCACTATTCTGACTATGGTGAGGATGCGGGATCAGAACTGAGAATTGTTACATTTGCGCCATGAAGCGCATACTCTTTACCGGGCCGGAATCTACAGGCAAATCCGCCCTCGCTACACGGCTGGCAGAGGAATGGGACACCGTTTGGGTGCCGGAATACGCCCGTACCTATCTGGAGCAACTCGGCCGCCCTTACAACGAAGCGGATCTTCTAAACATCGCCAAAGGGCAACTGCAATGGGAAGACCAATACGCCGAAAAGGCAACTGACTTTCTTTTTATTGATACCGGTATGCTGGTGATGAAAGTCTGGTCGGAATTCAAGTACAACCGCTGCCATCCCTGGATTCTGGAGCAACTGCAACGCCGGCAGTACGACCTATGGGTGCTCTGCGGTATTGACATTCCATGGGAGCCTGGTCCCATGCGGGAAAACCCCAACGAGCGGGAAGCCCTGTACGGCATCTACCGGCAGGAACTGCAACAGCTAGGCGTACCCTTTATTGAACTCTGGGGCAGCCGGGAAGAGCGGGTGGCGCGGATGCAGGAACTACTTACTCATACCGATATCTAAACTCATAAGCTCCCGGCACCGCCTCAAAAGTCACAGCCTCATTGACCTGCTGAACGTTCGAAAAATCAGAGTGAGACAGCAGCGGACCTCCATCGGCTTCGACCGCAGAAAGATTGGCATTAGGCAGCTCGATTACCGCTGTGGTATTGGGTGGAATGGCTACGTTAAGTACCAGTTCGCCCGCCATTAAGGACCAACCGGAGGCAATCCTGCCGTAGGGGGAATCCAGGGAAGCTTTGGCGTATCCTAACCGGGCATCAGGCTGAGGTTGGATGCGGATTTTTCGGTAGCCAGGCTCCAGCAGCTCAATGCCGGCCACTACCCGGTACATCCAGTCGCCGATAGCGCCGTAGGCATAGTGGTTGAAAGAATTCATGCCGACATCCTGAAAGGTGCTGTCGGGGCGCTGCCCGTCCCAACGCTCCCAGATGGTGGTGGCGCCCATCGTCACCGGATACAGCCAGGAAGGGTAGGATTTTTGCAGCAGCAGATCATAGGCAACTTCCGTGTAGCCGTGATCGGAGAGGACGTGGCACAGATAAGGCGTGCCCAGGAAGCCCGTAGACAGGTGATTTTTACGCCTGCGGATATCGTCAACCAGATGGGCGGCAGCTTTGGCGCGCAGGGGCTCCGGCAACAGCCCAAACTGTAATGCCAGCACATAAGCCGTTTGGGAATCGGAGGCAATACGGCCGGATGGGGTAACATATGCTTTCTGGAAAATGGCTTTGACCGCTTCGTAGACGGCCCGGTACTCCATCTCCTCTTCCGTTTTCCCCAATACGCCCGCCGCCTGAGACAGCAAATGAGCGGAGTACGCAAAAAACATCGTGGCAATCATATCCGGATCGGTGTAGCCATCGGGGGCAGTATGGTTATTGCCGTGGGGCTTGTAAAACAGCCAGTCACCAAAAACGCTCCCACCTTTCCACATCAATGCATCACCAGCCTGCTCCCGGATGTACTCTACGTAGGCCTTCATCGAGGGATACTGCACGGATAGCAGGCTCGTATCGCCATACACCTGGTACAAATCCCAGGGGATGATCGTCGCCGCATCGCCCCAGCCGGCGGATACACCATTATTACGCAGCACGTCAGGAATCACGAATGGTACTCCTCCGTTCTCTAACTGATCCGCGTGCAGGTCTTTCAGCCATTTGGTGAAGAAGGCGGCTACGTCCATATTGAAGGCAGCCGTGCGGCAGAACGCCTGCGCATCGCCCGTCCAGCCGAGGCGCTCGTCCCGCTGCGGGCAATCGGTCGGGACATCCAGGAAGTTTCCTTTTTGCCCCCAGACGATGTTGTGCTGCAGCTGATTAATCAGAGAATCGGAGCATTCAAAAGTACCAGTCGGTTCCATGGCGGAATGAATAACCACAGCGGTCACGTTTTCGGGCTTCAACTCCCCCGGGAAGCCCTCCACGGCGATATAGCGGAAGCCCATGAAGGTGAAGCTTGGCTCGTACACTTCCGTCGCTCCCCCTTTGAGGGTATACACCAGTGTAGCTTTGGCGGCACGTAGGTTAGCGGTGTAGAATTCTCCTTCCTTGTCGAGCACTTCGGCGTGACGGATGGTCACGGTGGTACCTGCTTTGCCCGCGACCTTCAGGCGGACCCAGCCTACCAGGTTTTGACCAAAGTCGGCGACCAATGTACCGGATGGAGTGCGGAAGATGGTATCCGGAGCCAGTTCCTCCACTTGCTGCACCGGTACGGAAACAGCGCCAATGAGGTTGGACTTGGAATGCCCCGCCACCGTTACCGGCTGCCAGTTTTGGTCGTCAAAGCCCGGTCGGCTCCATCCGGTGGGTTCCATACGGGCGTCGTAGGTTTCGCCATTGTAGATGCTGTTCATGCGGATGGGGCCTTCGCTTGTGCCTGTCCAGCTACCATCCGTCAGGATCATGTCCCGCTGACCGTTTTCGTAGGTGATCTCAATTTGGGCAATCACCCCTACCCTTTTGCCATAGAGCCCCCAATTGTCCATCCAACCCATCGCCCCCCGGAACCAGCCGTCGCCCAGGTGCAGGCCCACGGCATTGTCCCCGCGTACCAGCAGGTCGGTCACATCGTACACCTGATACTGAATGTGGTCATCGTAGGCGGTCCAGCCCGGCGTGAAGACCTGATTGCCCACCTGCTGCCCGTTCAGAAAAAACTCGTATAGCCCACGGGCAGAAACATAAGCCCGGGCACGGGCAATCTTGCCCTTTAGTTGGAATGCCTTCCGCAGCAGGTAAGCGGGACCATCTTTTTCCTCCACCTGCACCGGTTCTATCCATTTGGCCTGCCAGTCGTCAGCACGCAGCAGCCCCATTTCCCAAAAGGCAGGAGCGGACCAATCCGATACCTTGCCCTGATTGCTCCAGACTTTCACCCGCCAGTAATATCGTTGCCCCGAGGCCAGGGCTTTACCTTCATAAGGCAGGAGTACCGAAGCACCTGAGGTGATTTTGCCAGTGTCCCAGACCAGGTTGCTCTTTTTAAAATCAGGATCAGTAGCCACCTGAATCGCGTAGGCTGCCTGCATCAGCCCGGGGTCATCGCCTCTGAGTTTCCAGCTCAGCCGGGGCTTTTGGGCGTCGATGCCGATGGGGTTAGTTTTGTGCTCGCATTGTAAGCCGTAGATGCTTAGGGCGTGCAGCGTAGTCGTCAGTAGACTTAGCAGCAAGGTGGTGGTTAGTATCCGTTGCATGATCTGTGGGTTGGTAAATTTGGGTAGAAGATAGGGAAAATGGAGGATTTTAGGCGAGGTCAACTGACCCACTCCAGGAAATTTTCCCGGCTGATCACCTCAAATTCGGAATTGGGATAAGTCTCCTTAAATAGGTTCGGAAGTTTAGCTTTTTTATTAGGGTTCCATTTGAACTCATAAGCATGAAGCTTCCCTTCCCTATCCTCAATCCAATCTATTTCCTGCTGATCGTACGTTCTCCAAAAGTAGTTGTACACCAGCATTTTTTCGTATTGCTGATATTTGATGCGCTCGCTTATGATGTAGTTTTCCCATAATAAGCCCACATCGTTTCTGTTTTCGATCGGCTTCATATCCCCTATCAATGCATTCCTGATCCCATTATCAAAAAAATACCACTTCTTGCCTTTGACAATTTCTTTTCTCAGGTTTCTACTCCAGGCGCCTACTGAATGGATGATGTATACCTTGCTCAATAAGTCCAGGTATCGCTCTACCGTGTTTTTACTGATCCCCAATTGCTTGCCCAATTCAGTAAAACTCACTTCACTTCCTATTTGATAGGCAATCAGCCGTAATAACTGAAGTATCTTTTCTGAATTCCGGATCAAATCAAATTCCAGGATATCTTTCAGCAGGTAAGACTTAATCAATTCATCCAGGTAGGCTTTTCGTTCCTGTAAGTCTTCCAAATGGATCAGTTCAGGGTAATTCCCGTAAACCAATCTGTTCCTGAGATTTGCCTCCTTTTCAAAAATACTTTCCGTCTGGTTCAGTTCCTTTTCTGACAATCCAAAAAGATAAAAAGTGTGCTTTCTCCCAGTCAGTGGCTCTCCGGTAAACTTTTCTAAATCAAAGGCAGAGGAGCCCGTAGCCAGTATTTTTATACCCGCTATCGTGTCTACCATTAGTTTTAGCACATTGCCTATCTCCGGAATTTTTTGGGCTTCGTCAATAATCAGTAATGACTTTCCCCCTATGATGTTTTTATACCTTTGAGTACTCCTATACTCCAACTGCCTTCTGACATCCTGATCCTCTCCGTGCAAAAGCAGATAGGGTTCGGATATTCTATTTAGAATTTGTTGGATCAGTACCGTTTTTCCAACTCTTCGCGGTCCCAGAAGCACAACTACTTTGTTTGGGCGCAAATACTTTAGGACTTCATCCTCAATCGCTCTTTTTAGCAGCATCGTTTGTCTATTTGTACCCTAATATACATAAACTGACCATTTTTAGCTAAATTTAGTCAGTATGAATGCTATTTTTAGCTAAATTTAGTCAGTACGCTGCCTTTATTAGCTTTAACTAATGTGACGGACAGGAAGCAATATTAATAGGACAGGCAGAAGCAGAAAAGTGTTGAGCTTGATGCGATAGTGGAATTGGAAGTAAAATCATAACTAAAGTCTTCAGACGGGCGCCCATTTTTATCGGGAAACTATTTTTGGTGCGTTTACTCCTACATATAAACCTTGCTCGTTTACAGAAAACACAAACCAATTACTTATCTTTAGCGTTAGTAACGCAAAGCGGAATCATGATTATCTCATTTGGATCAAAAGACACGGAACGGATTTGGGATGGAATCCGAATCAAAAAGATACCGCTTGAAATACAAAATATCGGACGGCGGAAATTAAGGATGTTGAACAACGCTCAGAATATCAACGACCTCAGAATTCCACCATCCAACAGACTTGAAAAGCTAATTGGAAATCTAAAAGGTTTTTACAGTATCCGAATCAACAAACAATGGAGAATCATTTTCAAATGGGATAGCGGAAACGCAAGTGAAGTAGAAATATACGCTTAACAAAGTGGTTTGCGACATCGGCCACTGACGAAGCATACCTTGTCAGGGCAGGCGCAGGCCACTTTCCAGCGTTTATGCCGACATCAAGTAGGTTTGCTGTGGCAAACCACTTTATCGTCGGTATAATTGACTATCATTAACACATGCCAATGGAAAAGCTAGCCAATATCCACCCGGGAGAAATCCTGTTTTTTGAATTCATGGAGCCGCTGGAAATTACAGCTTACCGGCTTTCAAAAGATTTGCATATACCGCAAACCCGGATTTCAGCCATCATCAAGGGGAAGCGCAGGGTAACTGCCGATACTGCCCTTCGCCTCAGCAAATACTTTGGCACTTCAGCCAAATTCTGGCTTGGGCTTCAGGACGACTATGATATTGAGGAAGAACGCAACAGGAAAAGTGTGGAGCTTGATGCGATAGCGGAATTGGAAGTAAAATCATGACAAGGACAGTCAGATTAGCACAAAAGCCCCCTTGCCCACCCCCTGCATTTTACCTACCTTTGCCTGTCAGTTGATGGCAGCGGTGAGATTTACCGTTGCTGTTCGGGGTGTTTCCCGGTTAATGCCGGGATTCTGAGATCATACCCATAGAACCTGCCCGGGTAATGCCGGGAAGGGAGACGAGTAAAAGTGCTTTTGAAAGGTTGTGAGAAGGTAGTTAGGACAAAGAAAGCGTATGTTACCCTACTAACGGAAATAACATGCGACTTCTACGAAGTCGGGCAGCAGGGAGTTGCCTGGGATAGTAACGTATGACTTCTCCGAAGTCTCTCATAATTCACCACATAGCATATCCTTATCAAAGCATCAGGCATTCATGCCTTACCGTTCTTTTCTTATGGGATGAAAGGCTGCCCAACGGTGGCCCTGAAGGCAAACACTCGCCCGGCCCCTGGGTGGAGTGATTCTTTCAATTTTCATCTGTTTTCTCATGTTTTACCAATCTGTTTTTTCTACGTTGCTGCTGCTTGGGCTCCTGGGCTCATTGACAGCACAGACGACTATCCAAGGTACCGTTACCGACCCGGCGGGCGTCCCGCTTACCGGGGCTAATCTTTTGCTATTGCCGGGCGATCAGGGTGCGGCAAGTGATGCGGACGGGCAATTTTCCATTCCAAACGTAGCAGCAGGCAACTATACCCTGCGCGTGAGCTATGTGGGGTACGAAACCCTGCGCAGGCCCCTCCAAATTGCAGACGGGCAAGGCGAAGTCAGCCTACAGCTCACCCTGGAGCCCCGCGCGTTCACGGCCGAAGAGCTGACCGTGCGGGCTACCCGCGCCGGAGCGACGACCCCCATGGCGTTCCTCAATGTGGACGAGGAAGACATCGAGCCGGTCAACCTGGCACAAGACCTGCCCTTTTTGCTGCGGTGGACGCCCTCCGTGGTCTCCACTTCTGATGCTGGCGCGGGTGTGGGCTATACCGGTATCCGCATCCGGGGCACCGACCCTACCCGCATTAATGTCACCGTGAATGGCATCCCCATCAACGATGCGGAATCGCAGGGCGTGTTCTGGGTGAATATGCCGGACTTTGCCAGCTCTGCTTCTGACATTCAGATACAGCGGGGCGTGGGGACGTCTACCAATGGTGCCGGTGCCTTTGGCGCGACCATTAACATCAATACCACAGAGCTGAGACCCGAAGCCTACGCTACGCTGAACGGCTCCGTAGGTTCCTTCAATACACAGTGGGCGAATGTGGAATTTGGCTCCGGCCTGCTCAACGGCAAGTTTACCCTCGACGGGCGCCTGTCCAGTATTACCTCGGATGGGTTTATCGACCGGGCCTCTTCTGACCTTTCCTCCTACTACCTATCGGCAGCCTACCTGGGCGAAAGCAGCAGCCTGCGCTTCGTGACCTTCTCCGGCCGGGAGCGGACCTATCAGGCGTGGTATGGGGTGCCTAAGGATTTTCTGGAGGTGGACAGCCTGCGCACGTTCAATCCTTCCGGTACAGAAAAGGAGGGCGAGCCTTACGAAAACGAGGTGGACAACTACGGGCAGGACCACTATCAGTTGATCTACAACAACCAAATCAGCCGCAACTGGAGCTTCAATACCGCCCTGCACTACACCCGGGGCGCAGGCTACTTCGAGCAGTACAAGGCAGGCGAATCGCTGGCAGACTATGGCCTGATGCCGGTAGACCTGGTGGATACAGTGATTACGCAGACCGACCTTATCCGGCGATTGTGGCTGGACAACGACTTTTACGGGGGCGTGTACAGCCTCAACTACATCAGCGATGACAACCGGCTGGATGCCACCCTCGGCGGCGGCTACCACCACTACTTTGGCGACCACTTCGGGGAGGTCATCTGGGCTGAGTTTGCCTCAAATAGCGAGAAGGACTTCCAATACTACCAGAATGATGCCACCAAAACGGACTTTAACATTTACGCCAAGTTCAACTACGAGCTGCTGGACGGGCTGCACGCCTATCTCGACCTGCAATACCGGCGCGTAGGCTACGAATTCCTCGGTTTTGACCGGCAGGGCAACAACGTTGATCGAACGGAAACACTCGACTTTTTCAACCCCAAAGCCGGCCTGTTCTACCTGATCAATAACCGCTCGGAAGCCTTTGCCTCCTTTGCCGTGGCCAACCGGGAGCCCAACCGCAATGACTTTGTGGAATCCACCGCCGACAGCCGGCCGGACCCGGAGCGCCTCTATGATACCGAAATCGGCTACGAATACCGCTGGGACCGGGCAGCCATCCACCTGACCGGCTACTATATGCTCTACCGGGATCAACTGGTCCTGAATGGCGAGGTCAATGATGTGGGCGCCTTTACGCGTGTGAATGTAGACCGCAGCTACCGCCTGGGGCTGGAAGTGGCCGGTGGCGCTCAGCTTGCCGATGGGCTGCGCCTGGATGGCAACTTTACGCTTAGTCGCAACCGCATTGCAAGCTATACCGAGTTCGTGGATGTGTACGATGAGAACTTTACCTACCTGGGGCAGGAGGCTTTCACTTATGAGGAAACAGACCTCTCTTTTTCCCCTGACGTTATTGCGGCAGGCGGCTTATCCTACGAGACGCTGCGCCTAAAGGACAAGACCGACCTCATCTTCACCCTGCAGACCAAGTACGTCGGGCAGCAGTACATCGACAATACCTCCGATGAGAATAATACCCTCGACGCCTACACCTTCAGCGACTTCCGCATCAACTTCAACTGGCGACCGGGCTTTCTGAGGGAGCTGTCGCTCAAGCTTTTGGTGCAGAATGTCTTTGACGCCCGGTACGAGACCAATGCCTGGTCCTACCGCTATCAGTTTGACGGGAGCCCGGCCCTGGATCAGGGCTTCTTCCCGCAGGCAGGGCGGAACTTTTTGGTGGGGCTGAGTGTGGGGCTGTAATCTCATAAGCATCAACCCAACTTTCCCAGGATTGCCGGTCTTACCTACGGGTGGGATCGGCAATTTTAACTTTCGATGGCCTGATTCAACTGGAACCTATTGGGTTCTCTCTACTGACGACATCCAACCTTCAGGGAAGACCCCGGTGGCGATTGTGGAGTCACGACCTGAGTTGTCCTGTCCGGCCGCGACTCCAAAGTCGCCGCCGGACTAAAGTACAACAACATAATAGCGAAAGAATATCCCATAATGTAGCCGTTTTAAGGATCAACGATTACCAATCTTCACCACCTTTCCCGCTTCCAGGACACGCCCCTGTTCCTCCAACCGCCAGGTGTAGACGCCCGCCGGATGCCCGCTCAAATCCAGTGTGTTGAAGCCGGCCGACAGGCGCTGCGTGAGGACGGGCCTGCCCATAACATCGTATACCACGGCATTGGCTTGTACGGGCAGCCAACCCGCCCGCAGCGACAGGCTGAAGCGCTTCCGGAAGGGGTTGGGGAAAGCAGTGGCAAGTGGGGCTGTTTCCACTTGCTGGGAGACCGTGACGGGCTCTGTAAACTCCAGCGTTTTGCACTTCGTATCACTGCCATTGGCGTTGCTGACGGTGAGGCAGACCTCGTAAGTGCCGGGACCGGGGAACGTATGAGCGGGCAGGGTATCCATACTGCTGCTGCCCTCGCCGAAGTCCCAGGACCAGGTGGCCGGCTCGTAATCGCTCAGGTCATAAAACTGCACGGTGAAGGGCGTGAGCGTATCCTGCTCGTAGCGCCAGCGGGAGAGCGGGAGGTTGTCGATGCCGAGGGTATCGCAGGGGCTGCCGTCTATAGGGCCGAGGCGGTAGTTGGGGTAGTTAGGGACGGAGCCTAAATTGAAGGTGGGCAGCTCTAGGCCACGTTGCTCTATGCGGCAGTCCGGGCATGGGGCACCGGGATTATGGATAACGTGCATGAATCGATTAGATAGCCCTCCACAAATGTAAATTTTCCCATCAGGACCGAGCTGTGATAAATAAAAGGTTGTTGGATTGAAATCTATAAACCCATCATAGTTTGCGACAACATTTTGAGTTTCAAGCAAATTGCTGTCAAGCAAGTCATATTGATATAAAAAGTTACCCGATGCAGTATATAAGTATTTTGAGTTTCGAGAAACTGCGCCTCCTCCTCTGAGGGCTGGAATGTCAAGGATTATTTTCACGTAATTATCAAACAGGCCTGTACAACGGTCAAACTCGTATATTGTCAAATGGTCGCCAACGGCGTTACTAACAGAATTGTACCTAATGTGCTTGTTGCCATTTGGAGAAAAAAAAGCCTGTCCCCCTCCTATTGGCAATTCATCACCTATCTTTTGTGCCCCAATGTACTCTACTCCAATAGGCGTAAGTAGAAAACGGTGGAATTCATTTAAAGTATGCCGAGCTGCAATAACCCACCAATCCCGTCCATTTGCGTGGCGGCAGGCACTAAGTTTGCCATAATCTAAAGTGTCCTCTAAAATTTGCTCTCTCCTTAGAATTACAGCACCTAAACCATCGTTTTGGTTTTTGTTGATTATTGAGTAATAAAGGTTTTCTCCCGCTATTGAAGATCCTGAAGCAGGAAACTCAAAATTATTAATCTGAGTATTCATGAATGCGAGCAAGGAGTCTGAGTTAGGTATAGAAATAATTAACCCTGATTGAGCAGATATCCAGCCAGTAGAATAGTCTGATTCCAGCCAGTTTGCTCCGCCATCCATTATTAAATGTTGGCGATTATAAATGTTTTGACCATCATAATAACAAAATAGTTGTCCTTCATCATCACTATAAGTGACGTTGTTCTCCCAAAAGTAAGCCTCTCCAAGGGCTTGTTGATCAATGACCTCTAAGCGTTCTCCTGCAAAAGCCAGCCGTACTAAACCGAAATCGTTCGATGTGTCTGTTCCTTCTCCACCACTATATCCCATCATCCAATTGTAGTCGTGTAATTGGGCGTGTAAAAGAGGGTTACCGAACAGAAGTAAAAAACCAATAAAATACCGCATAAGAAAATAGTTTTACCGATTTCCAATCTTCACCACCTTCCCCACCTCCAGTACGCGCCCCTGCTCCTCCACCCGCCAGGTGTAGACGCCCGCCGGGTGCCCGCTCAAATCCAGCGTGTTGAAGCCCGCGGAAAGGCGCTGGTTGAGGACGGGCCTGCCCATCGCATCGTATACCATCGCATTGGCTTGTACGGGCAGCCAACCCGCCCGCAGCGAAAGGCTGAAGCGCTGCCGGAAGGGGTTGGGAAAAGCGGTGGCAAGTGGGAAAGTTTCCGCTTGCTGGGTGGCTATGACGGGCTCTGTAAACTCCAGCGTTTTGCATTTTGTGTCACTGCCATTGGCGTTGCTGACGGTGAGGCAGACCTCGTAGGTGCCGGGGCCGGGGAACGTATGAGCGGGCAGGGTATCCATACTGCTGCTGCCCTCGCCGAAGTCCCAGGACCAGGTGGCCGGCTCGTAGTCGCTCAGGTCATAAAACTGCACCATGAAGGGCGTGAGCGTATCCTGCTCATAGCGCCAGCGGGAGAGCGGGAGGTTGTCGATGCCGAGGGTATCGCAGGGGCTGCCGTCTATAGGGCCGAGGCGATAGTTGGGGTAGTTGGGGACGGAGCCTAAATTGAAGGTGGGCAGCTCTATGCCACGTTGCTCTATGCGGCAATCTGGGCAGGGGGCATTGGGATTGTGGATAACGTGCATATAGCGAGTTCCAAAACCTCCGCAAATGTAGATTTTACCATCTGGACCGCGTTGGGAGGAATGGAAAGTGGTCGGGTTAAAATCAATAAAACCGTCGTATTCTGCTACCAAGGTGCGGCTTGAAAGAATATCTGCTGCCCATAGGTCATATTGGTAAAGATGAATACCTGCTCCAAGATATAAATACCGGGAGCCTTTTGCTACCGCAGCCCCACCGCCACCACCAAACTGATCAAAAGCTTCCTGACGGGGATTGCTGAGCAATCCAGTGCATCGGTCAAAATCGAAAATACTCAAGTTGTCCTGTTCTCCTCCTCCTACGCTGTTATACCGGATATGCTTATTGCCATCTGGCGTAAAGAAGGCTTGTCCACCTCCAATAATCACTTTATCCCCGATTTGTTGAGTGCCCACCCATTCAAGCCCGGTTGGAGTCAAAAGAAACCGGTGAAATTCATTAAAAGTATACCTGGCTACAATTATCCACCAATCACGACCATTCGCATGTCGGCAGGCGCTCAATTTGCCAAAATCCAGAGTATCTTGTAAGGCTTCTTCTTTTCGAAGTATGACTTTACCCAAGCCATTATTTTCCAAAAGATCAATAACTGAAAACAGTAAATCTTCTCCTGCAATATTTGAGATTGGAGTTAAATCAGGAAATGAGTTCGTAGTAGAATTAATAATGGACATAGAATGCTCTGAATTAGGAATTGGGAGAGCTAAACCGAGTTGTGGTGCTATCCACCCAGTTGGATATTCAGTTTCATGCCAATTGGCACCACTATCCATGGTGAGATGAACTTGATTATAAATATTCTCTCCATCATAATAACAAAATAATCTTCCACAACTATCACTAAAAGTCACGTTATTAACCCAAAGTGTAGCTTCTCCTACCGCTTGGTGATCAATAATCTCAAGGCTTTCGTCTTCAAACCTCCACCACATCAGCCCAAACTCATTCGTTGTATCTGTACCCTCCCCACCGCTGTATCCCATCATCCAGTTATAGTCGTGGAGTTGGGCGTGCAGGAAAGAGCTGCAGAGCAGGAGCAAGTAAACAATAAAGTATCGCATAAAAAAGGTATTAGAAAGCCATGCCATCTGAAAAATTCAAGTGGCATGGCTTTTCAGGAAGAATTATTTAATGACTTTTACGCTTTGAGTGCTGCCGTCTATCAAATGAACCACAGCAATGTACAGCCCTTTTGGGTAAGTGCTCAAATCCGCCTCCAGGAAGCGATCAGTGGCTTGCAGATTGAATTGGGCTACGCGCTGCCCGTCCGCTCTGTACAGGCTCAGCTCCTGAGCAGCATCCTGCCACTGTAGGGTCACGCTGTTTTGTACCGGATTGGGATAGGCGCGCAATTCGCTGGCAGTGGTGCTACCAGAGCTTGGTGCCTGGAAGGGCTGCTCGGGATTGCAAAGTGCTTCATCATCGTACGCCATGGACTCATAGGCTGCCAACACTGTACGGGCGTGCTGCACGCCTTTGCCGCCTTCGTCTGGGCACTGCTGAGCAATTTGCAGGAGGGTTTGCCATTGCTCACCGGAAAACGCAGGGGATGTCGTGGCTGTCATTTCCAGCAGTATCTGGAATACAGCCCATTCGTTAGCAGCAGCCTGTAACTCTGTAGCTATTGCTCCACCGGCGTTGAGCAGGCCAGAAGCTTCGGCCGGCACACTACTATACCAATCTGCGACCCACCCGGAGCGCTGCGCTAAAGCCCCTTCCAGCATCTCCCGAAGCTCGGCCCGCTCCGCTTGATAGGCTATTGAATCTATCGGAGAAAGCTCGGTATTCAAAATACTGTCTATTTGAGCTAGGCTAAGCAGGTACTCTTCCAATTGCACATCGCTTTCAGCAAGCTGGGCTTCTGCCTGGCTATCCAGTGCAAACAAACGCTGAGTGCCGCTTTCCATTTCCCCTACCGTCGCAACGGGGGTGTTGGCTGCCTCTTCCCAAAAAGCGGTCATTAGTGCATTGTCATTCAGCAGTTCCGGATGAGCTTGCAGTTTTTGGTAAACCGACCGCCTGCCCCTCCAGTCCCGGGTGGGGCCATATTCCCCGGCCTCCAGGTATCCCCCTTCTACAGCCGTGCTATCGTAGCGGGAAAGTTTGGGGTTGCGGGTTTCCCCACAAACCTGGTCGGCTTCGCAGTTTCCTGCTTCGAAGCCATCGTCGGGTACTATCCATGGTTGAGTCGTATTTGGAGTGCTTACATCAGGTAGAGGGTTTTTAGGTGTCATTGGAGGGTTTGTACTGAAATCAACTAAGTATAATGAATTAAGGACTTCAGATAATGCTCCCAAATGAAGTGCCTTCTGAGTGCCGTAACTCCCCAGCCATTCATTGCCAGGGTGGACTTGCAGGCTTGTCACGGCATCAGACTCACAGCGCAACCCGGTATCGTGGTCGAAGAAATCATTCTGCCGGTAGCGGGTGTCAGGGCAGGCCCCTTTGAAGCGCAGCCCGGTGCGGTGCCCGTCGGTCGTATTGCAGCAGAGGTATGTGTAGGCAGTGTTCAGCACTTCAATGCCCCGGGTATTGTGGCGCTCAGCTTGCATATTGAAAGTGACAGTGTTTTCCCGGATATTGTTGTGATCCCCGCTTTCGCTAAGATGGATCCCGGCACCTTCTTGCTTAATCAGCGTGGAGCTACCGGTATGGGCGACCAGGTTGCGCTCCACTTCCACCCTGTCTACAAAAGTCAGGGACACGCCATGCCCGTTATCGTCCGTCATACCTATAACGTTATCCTTTACGGCACCAGAGCTCGAAGGGCTAATGGTATTGGAAAAAAGCACACCAACTGTGAAAGGGTAGTTGTTATTGTTCAGTTGAGCCAGGGTATTACTGCGCACAACGAAGAAAGGGATAGCCCCTGTGCTGTTCAGCCCGGCAATCCCATACTGCTCAAATTCCAGGTTATTATCGAATACTTCCTTCAAAACTGTAGACCCACTGTGGTTGGCTACTATCAGCCCATCCTTTGTATCTATGGAAGAATTCAAAGCAAAATTTACAGTTGCAATACCCGATTGGTTCTCGATATGGGTACAGCGCGTCAGTCCCTCAAAGTGGCTGTAGCCAATAAAAACCAGAGCAGCGCTGTTGTCGTTAAGCCCCGAAAAGACACCATGCCCCCTTAAGTTGTGGAAGTTGGCAAAGGCAGAAGGGAACGCAATAGTAGTGGGGTTAAAGCTACCGGACAGGTCTGAGATATTAGCCCCTCTAAGCCTTAAGCCGGTATTGAAGGTGATCAGACCATTGCGCACCTCCCGGAAAAAGTTACTATTGGGTGTACTCCCTATCCCCACTTCCAGCAGGTTGCAATTGGATGCTACGATACCTGCCAGCCCACTTGTGCCCGGTGCAGGTGCCTGTCCGGGATAGGGCGGCAATAAGCCAGCCGCAGTACCCTCGAAGGTATTCCCTGCAATCGGAAGTGGTTGATTGACCTGCTCGGGCGAGGCTGTCATGGTATTAGGCTTGTAAATCCCGATGTAATTGTCCTGAAAGACGTTGTTCGCAATGAGCAAGGTAGAATTATGCAAGGCTTGCACGGCGTATTGGGCACCCGATACCGTACTGGATTCTATGGATAAAGAACCTCCTCCCTCCACAGTAATCCCCTTCCACATACGCTCACACCCATTGAACTCTGATTTGAGGCCCTCCAGACTGTTCCCATTAGGTACGGTAAGTTCCACACCTTCGTCAAAATACAATATGGAGCCTTGCGCAAAAGTATAACTGGCAAAATCCACCACCGCATCCCCTTCAAAGTACAAAAACTGCGGAGTGGTAGCCGCTTGCACAGGCGGCAGCAGCCCTTCACTCAATAGTGCACTGAAATTGCCTCCGGAAAGGGCATAAAATGGCTGGCCATCCGGCAAGCATGCCTCCTCGGCAAAGCAGTACTTTTCCAAAGACTGGCTGAGCGTCCCCGTAGAGGTATGGTCGCAAACGGAACCGTCATAGCTTACTGTATAGTTCAGCCCCAGCGTAATAGGCGCCCCTAAAGGCAGTTCTGTTGTTTCATTATAGGTAAAAGTGAAGGTCTTACACATTCCAGAACTGACACTGGCACTTTGGCTGGGCGGTATCACCGATATGCTGGCAGGGCTGGCAAAAGGGGCGAAATTCAGGATTACGTCTTCGTCTGAACATATCTCGTAAGTCACCGACAGGGCATCGCCGCTGCACAGGTCGCCGGTTACATTGGTGATGGTAGCGGTGGGCTCAGTGAAGGTGGGCTCTTTTTGGAGTTGGATGTCGTCTATTACGCAGGCCGCATTCGAATCATCATTTGATGATACTCCAATGTTTATTCTCACTAACAATTGATCATAGGCATTATTGACAGTCACACAAGGAACTTCTATCGTCTGCCAGCCAGGGTTCAAAGTATTTCCAGGTATTGAAGCTATCTGCTGTGCACCTGCCACCAATGGAGGTGCTTGCAGACAAACCGGGTTTGCGATAGGAATCGTTTGTACTCCGGAGGATAGAAAAAATTCAATAGTAGGATTTGCGAACAAATAATTATTTGAGGGATTAATGCTAAACTTCAAACGGACTTCATCCCCCGCATTTGCAGGTACATCAAGTGCTGCAATTAATCCCTCTGAGAAGATAGCGGGAATATTATTCGATTCTGCAACATAGCAATCGAGCAATGCTGCATTTATCCCCTGTGGAGGGGAGGCATTAGCCGCAATAGCTGGGCGCCCAAACCAAGGGCTCCATCCTGGCATGCAATTGTTTCCATCGATCAGCTGCCCGTTAGTGCAGGGCAACGTAACAGGCACACAAGTTTCCACCTCAAACCCTTCTTGCAGCAAAAGCTGTGCGGAAAGGGGCGAAGCGGTGGTCAGGAGCAGCATGGCAAGCCAATTGAGCAAGCGCGGGGGATTTAAAACATTCATCGATATTTGGATTTAATAGGTAAAGAAAGCATAGTTCAGGGCGCTGGATAAGCACAATGTCAATATCGGAATCTTTCCCGGTGTTCTGGAGAAAGGCGGATTAAGTCAATGTTAAGTTTTCTATCCTTCTGATAGGTGCAGCAAAAAGGATCAAGTCGAATTCATGATTCCTACTCAAAATCAGGAACCTAAACCATCTTTCAGCTATATTTGGGATCTCACAGGCATCTTACCAGTTTTAAACAATGGAAGCGTATGACAACGCGCCAGCTTAACCGCCAACAAAATAGCACCTGGATTTTTATTTTCCTGGGCTACTTACTGATATTGCTCTTCTCCGCAAATGCCCACGAAAGTCTGTTCTACCGCCCGCGCAGCGTGCATCAGTGGCGGCGGGCAGACAGTGCCAGCTAATCACTGAATTTTCATCAAAATGAGGTTTCTTTCTGGACACCGCAGCTGCACAATCAGGCGGGGCAAAATGGCTACGCAATAGCAGAGTTCCCGGTCACCTATTACTTTATCAGCATTTTGTATGATTGGTTTGGCGTCCACGAAGTGCTCCACCGGGGGACACACCTCCTGATCGTTATGGTGGGCTGGTGGTTTTTGTTCCTGATCGGGAAGCGGTTGACGGGTAGTGGTGGGCTCGCCCTGTTTCCGGTAGCCCTGATGAGCACCTTTCTGGTCTTCTTTTATTACAGCAACAACTTTCTGCCTAATGCCCCGGCAATAGGGCTGGTTTTGATCGGATGGTATGCTTTCTTCAGATACCGGGAGCAACCAAAACTGGTATGGCTTTACTTGATGGCGTTTTTCATGCTCATCGCCTGCCTGCTCAAGTTTTCAGAAGGGATTAGTTTCATTGCCATTCTTGCGGTTGGTTTGCTCAGCTTGCTGCCGGGAAGGTTATTCCCCAACGCTTTCATACCCCGAAATCACCTGCTGCACTGGGTTGGAATTGCCGTGGCCGTTATCGCTTTGAATATAGCCTGGTACGAATACGCCCGTTATTACAACGACGTATACGGCAACAACCAAAGCCTGATCGGCATTTTACCCTTCTGGGATATGAATAAGAACGACTGGCAACTGCTGGAATACATGGTAGAGGACGTATGGCTTCCTCATTTGATGCACCCGGTATGGTTGTATACGCTGGGCGCTATGACGCTTTTGTTCCTGGGGCTCTTCCTGAGGACGCATGAACTGTTGCGCTGGATCACACTCCTTCTGCTTGTGGGGTGTGGAGGCTACGGGCTGCTCTTTTTGAAAGCCTTTCCCATGCATGATTATTACTGGCTGACCTTTGCCATGTATCCGCCATTCCTGCTGATCACCTTGCTGGAATGGGGCGTTCGGGCGTTTCAGGGGCGACATTGGCTCATCAAGGCTGTCCCGGTAGCCGGTCTTTTCGCGCTAAGTATCCTGGGGCTGATGCAGAACCGCGAGATTCAAAAAGTGCGCTACACCGATGACCGGTTCCGGAGCGGACTGCCCGAAGGCTCCTACGAACTGGAACCCTACCTACGCTCCATTGGGGTGAGCCGCCATGCCAAGGTGGTAAGCGTTCGGGACAAAAGCCCCAATATCACGCTTTACCTGATGAATAACCCGGGATACTCAGAGGCTTTCAACGGCGGTGACTATACCGTAGGCGGGTTTCAAAAGGTAGGGGCAGAATTCCTCATCATCAATGACAGCAGCTATCTGGAAAAACCCATGTACCAACCTTTTTTAAAGAAACAGATCGGGGCTTACAAAGGGATTCTGATCTATGACATTCGTGAATAAATAGCTATAATCGGGGGCGCTTACTTCAGAGGTATTGCTGCGGCTCTGATAGCAGTTGTTAAAGCGTCTACTGTTTTCAGGCTTTTGCTTAGAAGAAAAATATCTTGAGAGGCGTTATTTTCCTACAGAGTATTCCCAGGGTAACACCCCATTGTAAAAGCACTCAACAAAACATGACATGGCCAACAACAAACTCATCGTAGACGAACGCCAGAAAGACCTTGGCAACTTCATGGTCGGCCGGCTGCTGCCCTTCCGTAAGAAACGGCAGGTAGGCCCCTTTACGTTCATCGACCACATGGGGCCTGCCCGGATAGGGGATGGCAATTATGTGGATGTGGACCAGCATCCGCATATTGGTCTAAGCACGCTCACCTATCTTTTTGAAGGAGAAATTGAACACCGGGATAGTATTGGAAGTGTACAGATCATCCGGCCAGGAGATGTAGGATTCATGACTTCGGGCAGGGGCGTGACGCACACCGAAAGGACCCCGCAGGATCTACGGGACGGGAAGAGGTCCACCCTCCACGGCTATCAAATCTGGGTAGCCTTGCCTAAAGCACAGGAAGAGATGACGCCCCGGTTTGATTACTATCCAAGTACGGATATCCCTTCCTGGACACAAGGACCGCTGCAGATCAAGCTGGTAGCCGGAGAGGCTTTTGGCCAATCGGCTCCACTGAAGGGCTACTCCCCCCTTTTCATGGTGGATATTTTCACGGAAGAAGAAACCACGCTGGACCTGAGCGGGCACCTCAAAGGCGAAGTCGCATTTGTTATCGTAAAAGGATCAATCACCAGCCAAGGGCAAAAGGTGGAGGCGGGCCAAATGCTGATCAGCAAAACGGACGAGGAATGTGAGATCTGCCTCGACGCCAACTCGCAAATCCTGCTCTTTGGAGGCGAGCCGCTACCTGAGGAGCGGTTCCTAATGTGGAACTTTGTTTCGCACAGCAAGGAGCGCCTGAAGCAGGCCAGAGCCGAATGGGTAGATAAGCAGTTTCCCAAGGTGCCGGGGGATGAAACCTACATCCCCTTTCCTGATTTTATACGATGAAATGCGCATTATTTGGATATGGTGCAGCATGTACCGCTAGGGGCAATAGCTAGGTCACCTAAAGCCGCAGCCTTTACCCTGCGCCGTTAGGTGCGAAATGTGATCTTGTCAACATTAGGCGAACCCTGTTGGACCAGGAACGAGCAACAAACATAACCAATACACGTCAAAGCACAAGGCAATATTTTTAGCCGCCTGCGATCAAAAACAAACCGTCGATGTTAACAACACATGGGTAATTTCTTTCTCTTTCTAATCCTCATATTGATCATCGGCGTACTGCCGTTGTCGGTTTATCTGTTGCGCAGCCTGCGCGAAAGCACCAACGGCACCGGTCCCCTCGATGAAGACCTGACCCGCACCGGCGAAGGCGCGGAAGCGATCGAATGGTGGGAAGCCCGCCGCAGCACCTTCAACCGAAGCCTGCTCGCCTCGGGAGCGGTGGTCCTGCTTGTCTACTATGCGCTCTTGCGGTGGCGGGTAGCCGCCTTTACCGGAGAAGCCTTTCAGGTGCAGCCACGGCAGGTCCTCTTCCTCATCGTGATTTACCTGATCTATATGGGCATTGCCAATCTGCTGTACAACATCGGCGTATTTGTGGAGCAGGCACAACAACCCACCTCCCCTTCTGCCTACCGGCACCGCACCTTTCAACTCATTTACTGGGTAGCCATTGCAGCCCCCTTCGTGGTGGTTTTGTGGAAAACGCTGAGCCCGGTTGCCCGGTAGGTTTTCTTCACCGGCGCATTTTAGTACTTTGCCGGGCATGCAACAAGGGATTAAGCGGTCCACTTTCCTTTGCATCTCCAACCCCGTTAGGGGTTAAATATGGGTAAAACACTCCTTACAAGCGGCTTTCCCGTGCCTTTAGGTACGGAATGTGATGCATTCCTTACCTAAAATTGCCCAACCTTACGCTATCTTTAGCATCTCAAACCAAATACGCACAACCCCATGGCAAAAATACTCGTCACCGGCGCCAACGGACAGGTAGGGCGCGAACTGCAAGTGCTGGCCGCACAGCGTTCCGATGTACAATTTATCTTCACCAACCGGACCTTACTGGACATTACCGATGGTGATGCGGTCGAAAAATTCTTCAACGAGCAGCAGCCGGATTACTGTATCAATTGCGCCGCCTACACGGCCGTGGACAAAGCCGAAACGGAGACTGATTTGGCGAAAGCCGTCAATGTCACCGCCGTGCAGCACCTGGCCACTCAATGCCACAAGCATGGTGCCCCCTTTATCCACTTCTCCACCGACTACGTCTACCACAACAGCCTCAACCGCCCGCTACGGGAAGACGACCCCACCGAGCCCAAAGGCGTCTATGCCCAAACCAAGCTGGACGGAGAAAAAGCAGCCCTGGAGGCCCACGACCACAGCATGATTGTGCGCACGTCCTGGGTGTACTCCACCTTCGGGCACAATTTTGTCAAAACGATGCTCCGCCTGGGCGGGGAGCGCGACCGGCTGACGGTAGTGTTTGACCAAATCGGCAGTCCGACCTACGCCCGCAGCCTGGCCGATGCTATGCTCAAGGTCATCCAACTGCACCGCATGGGTACGGTAAGCCAGGAAAAGTGGCACGGCATCTACCACTACAGCAACGAAGGGATTTGCAGCTGGTACGATTTTGCGAAAGCAGCGATTGATGCGAAAGGGCTGGAATGCGAGATTCTACCCATTGAGACCAAAGACTTCCCTACGCCCGCGCAGCGCCCCCCCTTTAGCCTGCTCAACAAAGCCAAATTCAAATCGGCATTCGGGCTCACTATCCCGCACTGGCAGAAGGACCTGAAGCGCATGCTGGAGCACCTGTAAAAAATGGCTGCCTGATCACCCGAGTTCAGAATTTTTGACTTAATTTCGTCATTCTTTTCCAGCCCCGACCAAAGTATTTATCGGATAACAAGAACGATCAAGGACAGACATGAGCTATATTATTAGTGGCATTCAGCAAATGGGGGTAGGCGTAAAAGACGCAGATGAGGCCTGGAAGTGGTACAGAAAATACTTCGGTACAGATGTGCCGGTTTTCACGGAAAAAGCAGAAGCCGGGCTAATGCTTCCCTACACCGGTGGTCAACCCCGCAACCGCTATGCTATCCTCGCTATGAATATGCAAGGCGGTGGTGGTTTCGAAATCTGGCAGTATACCTGCCGGGAGCCTCAGCCTTCCACTTTTGATATTCAATTGGGCGACTACGGTATCTTCGCCGCAAAAATCAAGACACCTGATGCCCGGAAAGCTTATGACTACTATCAGGCCAATGGCGTAAAATGTTTGTCTGGTGTACACCGCGTTGGGCAGGGCTCGCTTAACTTCTTTGCACAAGACCCCTATGGCAATGTCTTCCAGATTGTGGAAGCTACCGATTGGTTTCAAAACCGCAAACAACTGACCGGTGGTATTTACGGTGCCATAATTGGCGTTTCTGATATTGATGCGGCCTTAAAGCTCTACCGGGATGTCCTGGGTTACGATGAGGTCATTTCCGATGAGGAAGGGGTCTTCAGCAGTTTGGGTCAGGTACCGGGCCAGAAGAACCCCATGCGGCGGGTGCTGCTACGGCATAAAGCTGAGCGGGCCGGAGCGTTTGCGCCATTGTTTGGCAGGAGCGAGCTGGAACTGGTGCAATTGAAAGGCGGCCATGAGCCTCGCAAAATTTATGACGAGCGCTTATGGGGTGATTTGGGCTTCATCCACCTGTGTTTTGATGTTCGCAACATGGAAGAGCTCAAAACCCAATGCGCAAAGGCAGGTTTCCCCTTCACCGTTGACAGCAGTAATAGCTTTGACATGGGCGAGGCCGCCGGGCGGTTTAGTTATGTGGAGGACCCGGATGGCACCCTCATTGAGTTTGTGGAAACCCACAAGGTACCGGTAATGAAGAAGTTGGGTTGGTATCTCAACTTGAAGAAACGCAAACCCACTAAGCCCCTCCCTCGCTGGATCATCAAAGCTATGGGGCTGTCGCGGGTGACGGAATAGCTTATGCAAAGAATTCCATCCATATACTTCGCCAACAGCGACCTGGGCGGACGGGGCGTTTTCACCGCAGCCGACATATCCGAAGGCGCTCTGCTGGAAATCTGCCCGGTCATCGTCATGCCGAAGGCGCATCTGAAATACCTGGACGAAACGGGGCTTTACGATTATTACTTCATCTGGGGGCAACAGGAAGAGGCTTGTGCCATCGCCCTGGGCTACGGCTCGCTGTACAACCACAGCTACCGCCCCAACGCCTTCTACCTACCCGATTTTGAGGGTAAAGCCCTGCACTTCATGGCACTCCGCGACCTGAAAGCGGGAGAGGAAATCACCGTCAATTACAACGGCCATCCCGGTGATGAGGAAGAAGTCTGGTTCATGGCACGGCGGTTAAACGATTAGAATTTCAAAAAAATGACTATTTTTCGGTATTGGTAATGGACTTAGAGCTTGTTGGGATTTTGCTTTTGGAGCGAACGCAGCCAAATTTTGTTCTGATCAAGGCGCGATGAGGGAACATAGCCTTAGCTAAGTGACCGAAGAGCAACGAAGAGCAGGACAAAATTTGGCAAGAGCAGCCCGAAGTGTAAAACCCCAACAAGCTCTTACAATCATCAAACCTAACCCCATGCCGTCTCAAAAAGAAACACTCATCCACCAACTCCGGGACGTACAGCTATCCTGTCTGGCACGCCTGAAGACCTTCCAGAACAATCAGCTCATCAACGATCAGGCTGCAACGGACGCCAAACAACAAATCGAAGATTTGGAAGTCGATCTGCACAGCGCCTTGCTCTGGGCAGACGAACTCTCCTACGACGAACACCAACTATTGCAGGCTATAGTGGCATTGAAACTGGCTCCGGAAGGTACACCGGATGCCTTTCTGGAGCATTTCAGCAAACTGCAGCAGTTGATCCGGGATATGATCTTAACCCCCTTACAGGAAAGAGCCGCGCAGGCTGCCCCCTCTCAGTGGAATCAGAAAATGCTGGACGAGCTCCTCAAAATCCGCCGGGCGCTGCGGGAAACCAAAAACGCACTCATTGCTGCTGATCAAGACCCCACCGCCGATCCGGAATTTCTGGAGCAGGAGGCTGCGTTCACTGCTTTTCTGGCGGTTTACCGGAAGCATTTGCGGGAGAACACGGTGCAGGCAGACGAAAATGCGATCAAAACCATGGAACTCATGATTGGCTTGATCAAAGCCGCTACGGATGTCCCCAAGCTCAAAGCCTCCTACCAAATGCTGAACGACTACGTGGAAAGCCAGATTCCTGTCACTGAAGAAAAAGACGCATGAGACCATTACTGACCAAACTCATCGCTATTTGTCTTTGCTTTGGGATGGCCAACTGCGGAGGCGGTCCGGAAAAAGAACCCATCCCCGGAGCCACTGTAGGCAGCCTGCAAAGGGATAGCCTTACCCTGCTGGACAGCCTCCGGTCTAAGGTGGATGGCTGGGAGGCTCAGGTACTGGAAAAACTCAATGACTTCAAAGTCAATTGCCGGGTACGGGAGGACAGCCTGATGGCTAACGGGCAGGCAGTGCTGCAAGATTCTGCTTTTCTGCTGCTGCGCACTGAAGTCCGGCTGCTCACCGACAGCCTGCGCCATAGTATCCTTTACGGCAACACCGTTGCTGATGAGGCTCAGGTGAGTACGCTTGAGTACATCAATGTACTCGTTGCAGGAGGCCAAACACCGGCAGATTTACAAGAGGCCCTCTTGTTGTTCTGCGATTATGCCCGAGTCAGACAAGATTCAACCCCTATTATCCAATGACCAAGCGAAACACGATGCCAAACACTTACAGATTACTCGCGGCCTTCCTGTTGGGAGGGCTCTTTCCTTTTGTCCTTTCCGGGCAGAGCCTGATTGAAGACGCTGCCAGGCTGGTCAGGGCCAAACGCATGCTCACCCAAATGCCGGACAGCCTGGAGACAGACTCCATGCGCATGGCTTTCGCCGAAGCCATGGCCATTCTCCGGCAATACGATGCCGATGGGCTGGAACAGGGCGAGAAAGCCGCTGACCTGCTGGAAACGGCTGAACATTACCAAGACAATCAGGTCCTGTCTGAATGGCTGCCGCTCCGGCAACTGAAAAGCTATGCTGAAGCGCCGGACAGTGTGGCGATGAGCAGGTACAGGGCGCAACGCACAAGACTGCAACAAGCCCCGAGAGAGCGAATGGCAAGAGCGCTAAAAAGTTCGGAAGGGCAAAGCATGGCCGACTTTCTGTCGATTTCCAAAGCATTGCAACGCTACACTATTCCTCCCGTGGAAAGCCGCTTAGCGCTAAAAAGTGCCGCCAAAACAAGCAACCAAAACATAGATAACGGCCTGGTCAATACCAGTATGTTGCTCGAAGGTGTTTTCCATTTTGTACTGGAACGTGCAAAACAGGAGGTCGCCATCAATTTCCTGGACCGGTTCCTGGAAGACGAAGTACCGCCGGTCAGGCTGCTGTTCCCTACGGTTTACGAAGAGGTCAGCAGTACCAGTTTTAGTTATTCACAATCCTTTTTGGAGCGGGTGCGTACCGCCTTTTATGAAGACTTGCAATTGCTGAGCGTACGTCTGCCCATTATCTTGCTGGAAGATGGCCGGTTCGAGGCGCTGCAATCGGACCCCATCATGTACAACCTGCTAACCGTCTACACCATCATCGGGCTTTCGCAAAATGATATGCCCCTGAGCGACATCATGGGGGCTACGCACCGCAATATCCTCACCAACTATCAGGAAAACGGCAAAAAGCTCAACTTCACTCTGGCCGATACGGTACAAAGTGGTGCAGCGACTCTTGAGGACCTGCACGGGCGGACGCAAACCATCACCAGCCTCCTGAGCGGCATCTACGTATCGCTGAATGATGCAGAAAACACACTGGAAGACAGCCTGCAGGCCATTGAGCAAAGATGGATGGCGATTCCCGATACCACTAACCGGCAAAAGTCTGTACCGGGTTTTGCTTATCTGTTCAAACCGGAATACAATCTGGCCACGCTCATGAGCGACGATGCAGAAGGCTACCGCCTGAACTTCCTGCCCTATCTGCTGCGGGGCCGGCTCGACAGCGCCTACCTCATGCAAATCCGTAGTGTGGACAGCTATGATCAGTACTTTGCCGAAGAGCCTACCGAGCGCATGCTCATTGCTGCCGGGCTGGAAATCGCCCGAAGGCTGGGGGGCACCTGGTACGAAGACCAAACCCTGGCGGACATTCTGGACAACTGGGTGGCCGACCTGACACTTTACCACCGCCGGCTGGAAGAGTGGAAATACAAGGTCTTGCCTGATGAACTTGATGCAAAAGTCTATCAAGACCTTGAGCTGAAGCGAAAGCAGCTCCTGGCCGCCGTCCGCGATACCAGAACCTACTGGGCAGCGGCAGACAGCCTGAGCTATCAGCAGGGACTGGCCTTTCAGGTCCTTTCGAATATGCTGGTCGACCCCTACAACATCAACAGCCCCGCAACCCGCATTGAGATGGCTGCCCGAAAAATAACCCGGCAGCAACTGGTCAGGGAATGGAAAGAAGAACTACAGGACATTGAGCAGCGACTCCTCGACCTCAACGAACGGGTCCTGGGCGAGGAAGCCGAGCTACCACCTACCCATCCAATCAGTATCTATTTGCTGGGGCAAAAGCCTACACACCCCTACTCCGGGCTAGTCGTAAAGGTGCAAAGGCTAAAAAGCGAGCTCCGCGCCTTAAAAGCAGAACTCGAGGAGGTGGACACCACTTATGCCCCTACGCCCTACAAGCTACAGCGCAATGCCGAGCCGATGCTCTTCCTCACAGAATCTATGTCGCAGCTCACTTACTGCCTGCGCTCTTCGGACCCTGCCAAAATGTGGATCGCCCGCCCGGTGCTGGACAGTGCGCTGAATGATCCGGATCTCCGCCCCGCATTCCTGGGCCTGCTGTATCAGCGCATGCGGCAGGTGAAGCAAATCCGGAATATCGCCCCGGATGGGCTGGCGCAGTTGGTGCAACTCACTGTAGCGGACCTCCCTGATCTCACCCCTGCGGATTCCGTTTCGGCTGAACAGGACAGCCTTCGGTTTTACCGAAAAGCCGCATTTGTGGTGAATACCCTGAACCGCATTTTGGAGCTGCCGCTTTTAGTAGATCAAACCACTAGTGGGCAGCTGTTGCCGCTGGTGGAAAGCAACCCCAGGCTGAAACCGGTGCCGGAGGTTTCTCAAAAGCTGCTGGATATGGTCTACCACCTCAACCGGAGAGACCATCGTCAGGCCATTGGCGCTACCCTGGGCTTGTTTACCGGATTAGCTCCTGTTTTTCAGGGAGATGAACCGGGGCAGGAGGAACTGGCGCAGTTTCTCAGTTTCCTCACCGAGTACGGCTACTTCATCGCTGGTTTGGTCGATGCGCAGTCCACCAATGAAGTCCAAAGCCTCATGGAGGGCATTGCCGACCCACCGGGCAGTTCCCGCCTAAAGCGCAAAAAGAAAGTCACCGTAGCGCTGAATGCCTACCTGGGCGTTTCTGCGGGGCAGGAAAACTGGGAACAGAACAGCACGAATACCGAAGAAACGTTTACCAACATCATGCCTACCATGCCTATCGGCTTTTCTGTCAGCCGCCGACTCGGCAAACGGCGAATTGTGATTAACGAATCTACTTTGCAAACCAAGCAGATGGATGGGCATTCCCTTTCGCTTTTCCTCAGCCTTATTGACCTGGGCAGCTTTTTCACCTATGTGCCCGGGGACACACAGTTCGGGGAAACCGACCTGACTTTTAAGAATGTCTTCCGGCCCGGATTGCAATTGCATTACAACATCAAAAACTCGCCTTTTTATGTTGGCGCAGGGGGGCAGTACGGGCCACAGTTCCGGGAAGTGCAGGGCGAGCAGATTACGCTGCAGTCGACCCGGTTTTTCCTGAATTTTGGTGTGGATGTGCCGTTGAAGACGTTGTTTGTGCGGTAAGGGTATTTGTTAAACCCTGGCTAAACCACCCAATGCCGTAGCATTTTTCCCGACAGCTTCGTATCTTTAGAACGATGCCACCACACCAATTCACCTGGACATACGTCAGCGATGCCGGTCAGCGGTATACAGTTGGGCTCTTCCACAGCGTGCGGGAAGGGCACCTGATGGTCTATTGCAATCAGAAGGTGGTCCTTATTGATTTTAAAGTCTTTGACACCCGGTCCTACCCGCTTTTTCTGGACGATGAGCTTTTCCACGTCAACATAGAGCGCAAAAACGGGAAGTACTTCTACGGCTTCCAAATGGATAAAGAAGCCGATACCCCCCGCAATCAGGCCCGCCGCCTGATCGAAAAAAAACACTGGAAACAGACGCTGATTTTTGTAGCCTTGCTGGCCCTTGCGGTCACGGTAGTCACCATCATAGGCCGCAGCCAGAAAGAGGATCAGGGGGACCCTGCCGCGCGGGCAGAGCTCATTCTTCAGCATGGTAAAATGGCAGAGGGCAAAGTGGAAGGCATCTACCAGCATGAGGACCAAACCACCGTTCGGTACAGCTTTATTGTGAATGGGCAGTCCTACAGCGGGCGGGAGGCGCTTCCTCCCATGCCTAATATAGTCCTGACCAACGGCTTGCCCCTGAAAGAGGGCGATCAGTTTGCCGTCCGCTACGTTGGCGACCGCCCGGGATGGAATAGCATTCAGCTTGATAACCCAACGGAAGAACAGATACGGTATTACCGGAAGCTCGCCTGGCAGCAGCAGGCCCGCCAACATCCCGATCAGTCGGAAACCCTCATCGAATGCCTGCTTGATATTGCCTACGCTCAGCAGGGGCTTTCGGGCTATGCTGCATTCATTTCCCAAACGGCCTCCACGACAGATAATCCCTTCGCCAATGAGCAGACCTACAAGCGGCTGATCCGTTCCGTCGATTTTCAGAATGCCCGGCAGCAGCAATGCTTGTAAATAACGAGGTTTCTCCTATTTTCGCAAAAAACATACGGTTTGGACCCAATCATCCCACATATCGAAAGCCTGATTTTTGCCTCGGATGAGCCGATCACGCTAAAGGAAATCCGCGACTGCCTGGAAACAGTACTGGAGGCTACCTTTAAAGACGAAGAACTCATGGAAGGTATTACTACCCTGCAGGCACGCTATGCGCAGGAAGGCTACGGCTTTGAGCTGACAGAGATTGCGGGGGGCTATCAGTTTCTGACCAAACCCGCCTACCACAACACAGTGGGCACTTTCCTGCGGCAGACGACCCGCAAACGGCTCTCGAGGGCTGCACTGGAGACCCTTTCCATCATCGCCTACCGGCAGCCCATCACCAAATCAACCATGGAAAAAATCCGGGGCGTAAGCTGTGATTACTCCGTGCAAAAACTATTGGAAAAGGAGCTTGTTGAAATTACAGGGCGGGACGAAGGTCCGGGCCGGCCATTGCTCTACGGCACAAGTTCCAAATTCATGGACTACTTTGGCCTGAAGAGCCTGGAAGACCTGCCCAAGCCCAAAGAGTTTAAAGAAGCAGATTTTGAAATCGGCGAAAAAGCGCCTATTGAAGAGGATGTCACGGAAGGTGACAGCCGGGAAGAAGAGGAATAATTATGAGTAACAGCAATCCACCACTCGTTAATAAAGTAGCCGCCAGCGGGCTAATTACCCTTAAGCTGGAAGAATTCTGGCCAAATGTTGAACTGGCAGAGCTGGATATTAAAGATTACCTGTTCAAGGAGCTCCTGCTCAGGGAGAAGGATTTCCGGGAAGCCATGAAAGAACACGACTGGGCGCAGTACGAAGGCAAAGTGCTCCTTGTCTATTGCTCTACGGATGCCATCATCCCAATGTGGGCCTATATGCTTATCGCGTCCCATGCCGCGCCACATGCTCAGGATGTATTCCAGGGGCGGCCTGAAGATTACTACCGTACTTTTTTCACGCAGAAGCTTCATGCGCTTGACCTCGAAAAGTATCAGGATCAACGGGTCATCCTAAAGGGCTGCACCGACGGCAAGGCGATCCCCCCACAGGCTTACCTTGAATTGACCAAGCGTCTCAGGCCGGTAGCCAAAAGCATTATGTTTGGAGAGCCCTGCTCTACCGTGCCCATCTTCAAACGCCCCCGGAATAAATAATTATACCGCCGGATCCTATTCCTCTTGAAAAATTAATAGCAAAGCCGTATCTTTTTGTATTGCTTTGCTGAAAACGTATTACCCATGAACAGTCGTCACCTGCAGTACCTGAATATTGCTTTAGCTGCCTTTCTGGGCATCGCCATCTTTACCTCCACCGATGAGCCCGAAGGCCAGCCCAGTTACCGGCCCGATAAGGATATCCCACAAGTGGTCAAACCCGTGGACCTTAACCGGGAATTCGATTTTGCAGGGGAACTCCTTCCTATGGATAATTTTGATGTGCGCGAACGCCTCGACCGGGAACTGCTGGTCAACACCTACTGGCACAGCAGCACCCTGCTCAACCTGAAGAATGCGTACAAGTTCTTCCCCATGATTGAGCAAAAGCTGGCCGAAGCCGGCATTCCGGAAGACTTCAAATACCTGGCCGTTGCCGAAAGCAGCCTGCGCAATGTAGTCTCTCCGGCCGGTGCCCGCGGGCTCTGGCAAATTATGAGCGCCACAGCCCGTGAACATGGGCTGGAAGTCAGTAATGAAGTGGATGAACGCTACCATTACGAAAAAGCAACCGAAGCCGCCTGCAAAGTCCTGAAGCAATACCACCGCAGTTTTGGAACCTGGACAATGGCTGCCGCAGCCTACAACGCCGGCTATGGCAACATCAAAGACGAAATAGAGACGCAGCGGGCCGAGACCTACTACGACCTCAACCTCAACGCAGAAACTGCACGCTACATTTTCCGTCTGGTCGCCATCAAGGAAATCCTCAGCCGCCCGGATGAGTTCGGGTTTTACCTGGAGGACGAAGATGGTTACCCACCTCTGGATGATTACGAACCTATTGTCGTTAGCGAAACCATTAATAACCTCGGCGATTTTGCCCTTGAGCAGGGCACGACCTACCGCATGCTCAAAGTGTACAACCCCTGGCTGCTCGACTCCCGGCTTACGGTACGCCCCGGACAGGAGTATGAGATCCGGGTGCCGAAATAACCGTGTGCATCGTAAATTGCACTACTGGAATAGCCTGCCAGCATTCGTAGATAAGCTGGAGCAGAGCGGGAAGCTCTACCCCAGCAGCTATCGCACTTAGCAGAGGGTTGCCCCCTGGTATTGGTAGCCGGTAGCCACTTTCTGTTTTGTGCATTTTATTATACACGCAAAATAACGCCTTACAGGTCTATTTCGTAGATCGTGGTATGCCCCAGCCCGAAAATCCCGTATCCGTTCTCAATATTGCTGTGGACCGTCACGGGTTCAGCGAAGGGATTGCCATCTGCCCCCCAGTATTGGTCCAGAGAGCGGTAGTACAGGAAGGCATCCCGCGATAAGCTCGTAACCCGTATCCGCAACTTGCTCCCTGACATAAGCCCGATTGGCAGATCCTCCCAGGTGTAGGTAGCAAAGCGGTAGGTATTGCCATTGAAAGCGCCATCCGAACAAATCAGCGCACCTCTTCGGTCTACTTCGGCATAAGAGAGTATGGGGTCATTGGATTCCAGCCAGACGGAGTAATAGCCGGCAATAGTATCATTGTTTTCATCTACATACTGGTAATCGACCTCGCCTTGCAGCGCATAGTAATGCTCACCTGGCTCATCTTGTATTTCAATGACAATCTCATCCAGCCGCTCTCCGCTCTCGCTGAGTGCCCCTTCTTCATCAACGGTAACGTCCAAAACAATTGGTGCCCTGGGCATTCGTTGTTGTGCTCTGATTGAAGGGTAATCCGTTTGCTGTATATCAAGGGTGTACACTTCATCTCCCGCGGCCCAACCCTGACTTAGCTCAGTATAGTGCCGGCCATCGTCCGGAGCATAGGAAAAAGTTACACCCTCTACATTCGGGCCGGAAAACTGGATTTCGGCGTCCGGAAAGACCGAGAACTCCTCTTTTGAAAGGACACTACGGCTGTTGGAGACCAGAACACCAAAGGCATCACTTTCGCTAAATGCCAGGGCATGCACAGCCAGGCGCGGCTCATGCTCCGGCAGCTCAATGTCTACGATTTGGGTAAAAGCATCTTCTCCACAGGAGGAAAAGCTCATTGCCGTCAACAGGCCGATTGCGAAAAACAGGCTATAGCGCATGATTCTAGAATTTAAACTGGTAAGAAATGGATGGAATGATGGGCAGAATACTCACTTCGCGGAAAACCGGCTGCTCCTCGAAGCTACCGTCCGGCTGCTGTACCAGGTCCCGGTCAGCGAGAATAAAGTAGGGATTGCGATGAAAATAGGCATTGTACACTCCGAATACCCAGGTTCGCACGTGACGCTTCATCTGTTTCGTCATGCGTAAGCTAAGGTCCAGGCGGTGGTAGTCCGTCATGCGGAAGGCATTGCGCTCGCCTCCACTTTGAATGGTACTAAACCCACTGAAAAAATCAGATCCAAAGTAGTTGATCGGGTACTCAAAGGTATTGATCGTAACGGCATTGCCCGTCCCATATACCCATGCTCCGGACAGGGAAATACGTTCATTAAAATCGTGATTGACCACCAGAGAAAGGTCATGCCGCCGGTCGTAGCGGAAGGGGTAGCGCCGACCGCCGTTGATTTCGTCAAACTGCCGGTAGTTCCAACTCAGCGTATAGCCCAGCCAGCCGGTGGTGCGCCCAAATTTTTTCTGCACGAAAAGCTCGGCGCCGTAGCTTTCGCCTTCGCCCTGCGTAACTTTGTCCTGCCAGTCGTTTTCCAGCCCAAACAAGAAGCTTGCCCCCTCTTTGTAGGAAATGACATTGTGCATCTTTTTGTAATACCCCTCCAGGCTGACTTCTATACCATCGCCAAAGGTCTTGGCTGCGCCCGCAGCTACCTGCCAGCTTTGCTGTGGCTTGATGCGCTCCGTGCTCGGCACCCACAAGTCAGTAGGCAAACTGAAGGACTCGCTCGTCAGCAGGTTGATGAACTGTGCCATCGTGGCGAAAGAGGCTTTCAGGGCCACATCTTTGGGTAGCAGGTAATTGAGCCCGATACGCGGCTGCAGCGAAGTGTAAAACTCATCGCCTACCTTGAAGCCGGAGCCGTGCAGGCCTACGTTGGCCTTGAGCTTGCCCAGCTGCATATCGTCTTCCACGTAGATAAAAAGCTCATCCGAAAACTCATTCTGTGAGCCGATAAGTGTATCAAAACGCTCCTGATCAAAAGCGACATCGAGGCTAAGTGCGCCCGGGCGGTAGGTGTGATTGGTCACGCCCCCTCCAAAGCGGATATAATGCCCGGGGGCAGGCAGGTAATCGAAGTCAATCCGGCCCGCCCAGTCTTCAATTCCGGAAAAGTAGTTGGCAGAAAAGCTTTCTTCTGACCCATCATTATAGCGGCTGCTTTGTTCGGCGATCACATCAATCTGGAAACGGCTGTAGGTCAGCGTGGTATTGGCAAAAAGCTTGTTGTTGATCTGCCAGTTCCAGCGCAGAGCAGAAATACTGTTGCCCCAGTCGATACCGCCACCGAAGCTGTCTTCGTCGTCTGTCACATCTGTAAAGAACACATCTGCCCCCAGGTAGGCACTAAGGTACAGGCGGTGCTTATCATTGAATTTGTGCTGCAACTTGGCGTTGAAGTCATAGAAGTGCAGCTTTATTTTGACGTCCTCCTCAGACTGCTGATTGGCCAAAGCCACAATAGGCCGAAACAGCAAATCGGCGTACGTCCGCCGGCCAGAGACCAGAATGGAGGTTTTATCTTTTTTGATGGGGCCTTCCAGAGTCAGCCGGGAACTGATCATGCCAATAGCGCCCTCCCCATGCCATTCCTGCAGGTTGCCTTCCTTCATATTGATTTCCAGAATAGAAGACAGGCGCCCACCGTAGCGCGCCGGGAAGCCGCCTTTAGTCAGGGTGACGTTCTTGACGGCATCGGCGTTGAAAACCGAGAAGATACCCAACAGGTGAGAAGTATTGTAGATGGGCACCCCATCGAGCAGCACCAGGTTTTGATCAGGGCTGCCGCCGCGAACGTAGAGCCCGGTCTGCCCTTCCCCACCCGACTGCACGCCGGGCAAGAGCTGAAGGGTTTTGAGTACATCAGTTTCGCCGAGAAGTACCGGGGCCATTTTGATTTGCTCTACCGGTACGGTCATTTGGCTCATCTGACTGCGCTCTTCGATGCGTTCGCCCTGACGAGAGGCCCGTACCACGACCTCTTCCAGCTGTACAGCACCGTCCAGGTCGATATTTAAAGTGGTATCCTGTTTAAGCAGAAAGGCATGTTCGACCGATTCATAGCCAATGTAGGAAAAATTGATGTGCACAGAATCAGCAGGCAGCGTCAGGCTGTAGAAGCCGTACACATTGGTAACGGTCCCCTGATCCGAGTACCGGTCGTAAATATTAGCGCTGATGAGCGGTTCACCAGAGTTGGCATCCCTAAGGTAGCCACTAATGGTATGCTTTTGAGCGAGGCATGGCAAAGACAAAGCCAGGAACCCAAGCAAGAGTAGGAGTTGCTTCATTTTTAGTCGGGTGTGTGGTGTTATTTTGGTTTTATACGCAATACGAAGTGGTTTGCGACGATAAATGTCGGGCTTACAGTCCAGACATTCATCGTCTGGAATCTTGGATTTGCGACATCGGCCACTGACGAAGCATAGCTTGTCAGGGCAGGCGCAAGCCACTTCACAGCGTAAATACTGACATTGAGTAGGTTTGCTGTGGCAAACCACTTAATCGTCAGTATAGTATGATTTCAGAACGTACCAGCTGCCCATTCGCTGCTGCATTCAGAAAACCTTAACACTGGGAATGACGACTCCTATGCAGGAAGGGTTGGCAGCCGACAAAAAAAGCCCCCTGACCGTGTTGCACGATCAGAGGGCTTCTTTACCAAACTACAAAATATCAGTTAATGTGTTTTCACGAAGCGCAGTACCTGAGGCTGCTGCCCTTCGTACCGGACTTCCATATAGTAAACCCCTCCGGAGAGCTGGCTCACATCCCAATCGGTTCGGAATAGCCCCGCTTCTACCTGACGTGACTGGAGCACCTGCCCCAGTTGATTGCGCAGGACAAGGGTCGCGTCCATTGGTTGCGTAGCAGGCAGATCTATTGTAATACGGTCAGATGCCGGGTTCGGGAACAAGCGGGCAGCCCCGGCGGCAGCCGGCTGCTCAAAGCCACGTACTCCAGCAGATGATGCAGATTTTTCACGGTCCGTTGCTGCAGTGATTGCCGTCTCATCAGCAGCCAACAGCGGCGCTCCCCCCTCAACCGTTACATTGCTGAAAACCGCAGTCGTCTGACCGCCGCCTGTATTAGCGGTGACCATGCCTATTTCCAAACAGGCGTCCATAGGCAGGTAGGTCTGTGCAATTATGGAGAAGCTGTTGCCAGTTGTGCTGGTATAGCCGCGGATGTAGTTGCCGATGCGCTCCAACTTCAACCAGAAGGTGTGTGCCCGCCAGTGGGGTGTGAAGTTGTTGGGCGCATTATTTGCGGTACGGGTCACCCAGGGCACTAAGCTGTTCAGGTTAGTTAGGATCATTGCCTGCTTTGCACCGGGAGCTGTGCTTTCGCGAAGGGCAACACCAGCAAAACCGCTACCGGAAACACTCTCAATCTTAACGGTGATAGAGCCGTTTCCACAGATCGTTTGGCTTGCAAAAGCAATGTTATCATTACTGTTGCTATAGCCATTGCTGCCTCCGTTAGTTACAGTAAAAGCACCATTATCAAAGCCAAAATCATTGGCGCCACTTCCGACATCGTTAGCCGTCCAGGGTGCGGGCAGATCTCCACCTGAGCCACACTCACCTGTACCGTTGAAGGAAATACTCCAATCAAAAGAAGCAATAGACCAGCGGTTATCCCACTCAATGTAGTAAGTTACGCCTGCCTGAAGGCAAGTCGTTACTTCCGAGGCTTGGTCTGCCAACCCATTGATATCATCGTTGCTGGCAAAGCAGCTAAGGCTGCCACAGTTGCCGGTATAAATGGAAAGACGGGTGTCTGCACTTGTGAATCCTGAAGAGCCTATGGTGTATTCACCGTTTTGCGCAGGCGTGAAGGTGAACCAGCGGGCATGGTCTGCACTTCCGCTACTGATTGGAAAGGAACAACCATTTTCTGCACCATCGCCTACGTTGACCGTTTCCGTTTCGTTAATGCCCAGGGCTGCAGGTTTAGCATTAACGCAAATGGTATTTTCAGGAGCAGGAGGCGCGCCACATGTAGAATTGACCGCTAATTCCAAACCCGACTCCGGCGCGCCGCCGGAGAGTGCCAGGCTACCATTGACGAAAATATCCCAGCTTACCTCACTTTGGAAAATACCTCCATCCACATCGACGGTGTAGCACCCATCGGGCAGACAGAAAGTTTCTGTACCTGAAGAAACACTCCCGGTAATAGTAGCCGTAGCTACCACGTCGCCATTATCGTTAATGATTTCCAATTCGTTGCCATTCCAGCCATCGCCGAAGGAGTCAGACATTTTCTACGACGACTTCGTTTTCATTGCAGTCAGCTGATAACAAAGTGGCTCTAAGCGTCATACAGGTAGAATTGGAAGCACAGTCAAACTCATTCACCTGTACCAGATAGGTACCGGTGGTAATAGGCGTAAATTCCACACTGGACTGAAGACCGCAGAAGTCATCATTGAAGGCCAATGCTGTGGTTCCAGTCTCATTAAAAATGGTGATCTGAGTATCAAAATCCGAATCTCCACAGGTCTCGAAGCGGTAAGTGTTGCCGGCTTGCATATTGGTGACCGGACGGTGTTCACCACCATAAAGACAGGTTGTTAGTAGGGTTGTCACTCCGGGGGCGGTAGGAGCAGAGCTGGATGAAAAGGGGGTAAAATCAAAGGCGCATTGCCCACGAAGATTTGGAAACCCAAAGCCAACTAATAAGAATAATACGAGACTCCATGCCGGAGCCTGTTTGGGAAAGTAAACATGCTTCATTGTTACATAGGTTTGTTAAGAGAATAAACGAGCTCATCTAAAAGCCGTGCTCGACTTTAGATGGCATCAAAATGTCTTCGTTAGACGGGGGGAATATAAGTTGAGCCTGCAGTCAGGCTGCACGCCGCTTAGTGTTCAGTCTGTAAAATCGGATGACGGAAATACGAATATATGTTTAGAGCTCTCTTATAAACAAATATATAAACGAACTTCATTTATGCAAACTATTTTACAAAAATGATTTATTTCAGCGGTTTATCCTTTAGCCCCAAAACAAATGGGCTAGAAGCCACACGACAAAATGTCCAGGAGGTTTTGTTAAAAAAATAAGCCAAAAAAGAAAGCTGCCCCCGAAGTAAAGGAGCAGCTTCCCAGAAGAACTTGCCCGTGCAAACCGGCTATTCTACCACCACTCTGCGGTAGGCCCGCTGCTGCCCAATGCCCAGCTCAAGCAGATAGACACCTGCGGGCAATGCCGTTCCATCTATGTTCTGCTGCCAGTAGCCCGACCGGAAATCAGCCTCGTATGCTTTGAGTTGCTGCCCCATCAGGTTGTAGAGCTGACATTGGATGGCTTCAGCCGGTGCCGCCTTTACTTTCACTGTAAACAGGCCACGGTTGGGGTTGGGAAAGACTTCAAAAGCCGATAGGTCTGCCCAGTCGCCGGTTGAGGAAACCATAATATTCAACACCTGGCTCACTGTAAATGTATCGCAACTGTTGCCTACAGTTAGTGTTACGTTGTACTGCCCGGTCTCCGTGTAGCTGTGGTTGGGGCTAGCCTCCGTACTCGTGCTGCCATCACCAAAATCCCACTGAAAGAACAGATTCGTACCGGTAGACGTATTGGTAAATGCCACGTCCCCTTCTTGCGTTTCGTAGTCAAATCCTGCCACAGGTACCTCGTCAAGCTGAATGGTATCGGTAAGTGTAAGGGTATCTGCGCCAAAAGCATTGACCCCAATCAAGGTAATACTGTAGGTGCCCGCCTCATCGTAGGTTACGGCAACAGTCTCTCCGGTCGCCGTCTCCGGGGCACCACCGGGCAACAACCACTGCCAGCTGTCAGCAGGTGCGCCTTCCGAACTGGAAGCGAGCAGCTCAAGCGTCTGTGGTGCGCAGGCCCCGGCAGTATTGCCGAAGCTGATCGTAGCCTCCGGTGCCTGCCCTTCAATTTCAATGGTTTGCTGCAGGGTATCCGTGCCGCATATATTTTCAGCAATTAGCGTCACGTCAAAGACCCCGGCCATATCGTAGTCGTGCACTGGATTCAAATCAGTGCTTGTGCTGCCATCGCCAAACGACCAAAGGAAAGCATCTGCATTGATGGCTGTATTCACAAAGCTTACCGTAGCCTGATCTATACTAAAGTCGAAGCCGGCCTGAGGGCCTGCGCCTACTGTAATCAGATCAGGAAGCTCAATCGTATCCGACCCGGAAGTATTATTAACAATTAGCGTGGCACTGAAAACACCAGGCGTTTCATACACCACTACCGGGTTGGCGGTGGTAGCTGTGGCCGGAGTACCACCGGGCAAAACCCACTCAAAACTTTCACCAAATTGCGAGGTGTTGACAAAAGTAACTTCAAACGGCGCACAACCACTCGTACTTTCCACTTCAAAACCAGCGGTGGGTGGTGGTAGTACAATGCTTACGGACAGCGTGGTATCCGCCTGTCCGCATTCATTGGCAGCAGTCAGGGTGATATCGTAGTCGCCGGGAGACTCGTATGTATGCGCGGGGTTGGCTGCGTCGCTGTTATTCCCATCCCCAAATGACCATGCGAAAGTCAGAGCTGAGGTAGAAGCATTCGCCAGATTGACGGTAAAACCATCCACCTCTGCTGAAAATGCCGGATCTGGCAGCCCCTTTACCTCAATAATCGTGGAATCGATGCTGACACCGGCAGCGTTGCTGGCTTCCAGGTAGATGGTGTAGGTACCGGCTTCGGTATAGGTGAAGGCCGGCATCGCGCCAGTTGCGGTTTCCGGAGCAGCCCCCGGTGCTGTCCAAAGCAGTTCCTCAGCATTAGCCGAAGCCACACTAACCGGATTTACAGTAAATGGCAAACAACCACTGCTCATTTCGAGATCAATCGCAGCAACCGGTGGGGTAACCACGGTAAAGGACTGCGCCACTGTATCTGCTCCGCAGGCATTGGAAGCAATCAGGGTGACCTGATAAGTGCCATCTGCGGTGTAAGTATGGGAAGGTGCTGATGCTGTGCTCGTATTGCCATCACCGAAGTCCCAGGCGAAATTTGTAGCGCCGAGCGTATTATTGGTCAGCTCCAGCAGTGTGGTGCCCAGCGTGACTATACCTTCAAATTCTGCATCCGGTGCAACACCTACTGATATCGTTAGGGTATCCGTACTGCTTCCGGCGGCATTGCTCACTATTTGTATGATGGTATACTGTCCCGCCGCAGGGAAGGTGAAAGTCGGGTTAGGATTCGATGAAACCGGCGGCACCGCTCCGGTAGCGGTGTATGTGAAGTCTGTGGCGTTTGCAGACGCCGTATTGTTTAGCGTAAGCGTAAATGGGGCGCACCCTTCTGTCTGCTCAGTTGTAAAGCCAGCGGTTGGAGCCGTAACGATCTCTACTTCCTGAGTGGTGGTGTCATTGCCGCATTGGTTGCTTACGATCAGCTGCACAGTGTACACCCCATCTTCGGCATAAGCATGCGCCGGATTGGATACGGTGCTTTCGTTGCCATCGCCAAAGCTCCATAGATAGGCAGAGGCGTCTGAGCTGTTATCCGAAATATTTAGTTCAAAGCTACCAGGTGTGGTACTGGCTTCAAAGTCTGCCACTGGTATACCGCCTACCGTCACCTGCAGGGTATCACTATTGCTGCCTGCGGCGTTGCTCACGGTTTGGATAATCTCGTAAGTGCCGGGGCTACCATAAGTAAAGGAGGGCTCTGCGTCCGTAGACTGCTCAGGTGTGGCGCCGGGCGCCAAATAGCTGAAATCAGCAGCATTGGTGCTTGCCGTATTGATTAGGCTTACCGTGAAGGGCGCACAGCCTGTTGTGGCATTTAGCTCAAACCCTGCCATAGGAGCGGTTATCACATTTACCGTTTGCTGAGCGGTGTCGGTACCACAGGCACTGTTGGCGATCAGCAGTATGGTATATGCTCCATCGGCGGCATAAGTGTGGCTGGGCTCAGCCTCCGTACTGCTGTTGCCATCGCCGAAATGCCAGGTAAAGCCGTCCGCATCCTCGCTATCATTGGTCAGGTCCAGGCTAAGGCTGCCAAGTACCACCGTAGCTTCGAAGGCAGCATCGGGCGAAGCGCCCACGACCACCTGAAGGGTGTCTGTACTGCTGCCCGCTGCATTCGAGACTTTTTGAATAATTTGATAGGTACCCGGGCTGCCGTAGGTGAAAGTAGGATCAGGAACCGATGCAACGGATGGCTGAGCTCCATTTGCAGTATAGACATAATTGTAATCGGCATCCGGGTCAGCGGGCGAAATTTGTACAGTAAAGGGCGCACATCCTGAATTAGCATCCAAAGAAAAGCCAGCTGCCGGTGGGGTGAGAATGTTAACCACCTGCTCCAGCGTATCTGTACCACAGGCATTCCAAACGACCAGCTGAACGGTGTAGGTGCCGTCTTCGGCATATTGGTGGGTGGGGCTGAATGCTGTGCTCGTTTCGCCATCGCCAAAGTCCCATTGCAGGGAATCTGCTCCTGTGCTCAGGCTCGTCAGGACGATACTGTCCGTACCTGTGGTGTAAGCCAGCTCAAAATCTGCAACCGGAGCATCAATCACCGTTACGGATAAGGTATCCGTGCTACTGCCTGCCGCATTACTTACCGTCACCATCAGGTCATACACCCCGGCTGTCTCATAGGTAAAGGTCGGTGCTAACAGATCTGCGGTAAGTTCCACACTACCCGGAGCAGACCAGCTGATGGTATCATAATTTGAGGCGCCCGTATATTCAGGCGTTAATACAAAGACCGAGCATCCTGAGGTATCGGCATTGGCAATCCCTGCCGTTGGTGGGGTTACAATAGACACCGTTTGTTCCAGTGTGTCGGCCCCGCAGGCATTTTCGGTGATGAGTGTGACGGTGTAGCCCCCGTCCTCCGCATATGTATGTGCAGGCGCTATTGCGCTGGAAGTACTTCCATCCCCGAATGACCAGAAGTAGAGGTCAGCATTTACACTGGTGTTGACCGTGGAAATTTGCGGGGAGCCAAGGGTGTCTATCAATGTAAACGCACTGCTGGGCGGCCCTCCGATCACAATAGTAGCGGTATCGAGGCTGCTTCCCGCAGCATTAGAGACCTGCAGTACGATATCATAAGTGCCTGGTGCATCAAAGGTAAAGGAAGGATTGGGCACCGTTGCAGTATCCGGATTTGCGCCATTGGCAATCCAAAGCCAGTTTTCGACAATGCCTTCGGCATTGTTCACCGGCTGCACCGTAAAAGGCGCGCAGGCAGTATCCTGCGGAATGGAGAACCCTGCTACAGGCGGCAGCACAATCGCTACTTCCTGGGTAGCGGTATCGCTGCCACATTCGTTGGTGGCAATCAGAGTAACGGTGTAAATCCCAGTGGTATCGTAGGTGTGTGTGGGATAAAAGTCTGTATTGACCGGGGAACCATCTCCAAAGTCCCACTCAAAGGAAAAAGCGTCCAGTGAGGTATTCTGAAAGGAAACGGTGAAGGTTCCGGGCACATAATCTGCAAAAAAGCTACTCTGAGGCGCCCCGGAGACCGTGATCATTTGCGTAAGCGTGTCCGTACCGACGCCATTGGAGGCGATTAAGGTCACTTCATAAGTCCCGGCAGTCGCAAAACTACAGATTGGGTCCGGATCAGTGGACGTCGCCGGATTGCCATTTTCGAAAGTCCAATGGAAGGTCTCTCCAAAGGAGCTCGTATTGATAAATTGCATCAACACGGGTGCACAGCCCGATAGTGACTCGCTTTGGAAAGTGGCAGTGGGAGGCGGTACTATTGTGATCTCTTCGGTGTATTCTGCCATACCGCATTCATTCTGGGCGGATAGGCTAACCGTGTAAGTACCAGGCTCTTCGTAGGTATGCGTGGGAGCATCCACTTCAGTTTCATTGCCATCCCCAAACTCCCATTTGACGCCGGTGTAGTTGTCAGTCAGATTCCCAAAGGCTACCGTGAAGCTATCGATATCGTAAAGGAAAAACGGTTCAGGAGGGCCCAACACTTCAATGTCTGTATTGAGGGAGGTGGTATTGCTGCCTGCGGCATTGGAGACCGTTAGGGTAACCGGATACTGGCCCGGCACAGGGTATTCTACGGTGGGGTTTTGTGCGTTGGAAGTGGAAGGCACACCACCGGGGAAGGACCACTCCCAGACCTCCACATCCCCCAGGCTAAAGTCTGAGAACTGAACGGTCAGCGGGGCACAACCGGATTCCACATCGGCAGCGAAAGCAGCGACAGGCGGCTGTAATACAAAACAGTTGGAGGTAATTCGTACATTATCAATGTAAAGGTTGTTGCCGAAACCGTTGGTGTTTTCTATTTTGATCCGGACCTCCGGCTCGCCGGCGTAAGCAGACAAGTCAATGTTGAGGCAATCGGCTCCAAAGTTGCCAGCATAGCACCAGTCAGCCGGCACGCTCGGGGTGAACAAATCCGTCCCATCCGGAGTCGTCGCAAAATTGCCACTGCCATCTTCTTCACCGAAGAAGATTTCATCAGGATAAGTGTTGCCTCCGTTGGTGGAAACCAGGATACGCAGCTCGTCTCTGAGCGCGAGGCTGTACCGCTGATAGGCATAGTCTATTTTGAGGCGCATCCCTGCTTCCTGTGAGAAATTAAGCACTGGAGTGATCAGCGCATCACGCTGCCCCTCGGCATCATAGTTATAGTTATTCATGTAGGCCGCCTGCTGCCCGGATACCGTTCCCCCTACATTGGTGATCGTCCAGGTGGTGCTGTTATCCGGGTTTTCGACCGTCCAGTTGTTTAGGTTGCCTTCCATAGCATCGTAGAACAGGTATTTGGTATTGCCTTCCTGTACGATGATAGTATTGGAAACGGCAAAGGAAGAACCGGCGCTGTTCGTAGCGTTGAGCGTGGCCGTATAAATTCCGGGATCTGGATAAAACACAACCGGGTTTTGCTCCGTAGATGAGTTCGGCACACCACCCGTAAAGGACCATGACCAGGAAGTCGGGCTATTTTGTGATTCGTCAATAAATTGAATGTAACTGCCCGGGCAGGCTTCTTCTACCGGAGTACCAATTTCAGCGACCGGTGGGGCAATAGGTGAGCCACAGGGGCCAAAGCAGCCAGGTATACCCGCCTGTGCATTGATATAATTATTGATCGTATTTATTGAGGTCGTGGACCAGTTATTACTTGAGTTAACGGAGGGTGCCATGATAAAATTAGCCCCACTGGCATCGTGAAAAGCGTTAAAGTTGTGCCCGATTTCATGCGCTTGCAGGACCCGAAGCAGGGCAGCATTAGAGGAGAAGCGCTCACAGGTGTTGTAGCGATTTGAAGTGCAAAGCCCGCCCAGCCAGGCTACACCGATTGTGGAACCATTAAAATTGCGGTCGGTCCAGAGTGTAGCCAGGCTGTGGTTAAATCCAAAGCCCCCGCCGTTGGCCCAGTTGGTAAAGCTGCTGAGAACGGTAGACGCGTCGTTCGATCCTGTCCAGGGGTCGCATCCGGAACAAGTCGAGATAAAAGTACCATTGACGACAAACTCGATTTGATTGGAGAATTCATCATCGTAGTTAGTCCCTACATTATTGAGAACGCCCAACATGAAGTTCTCTACAGCCGTTTCTGACCCCAGGGCATTGAAAAGCTGAAAATCGGCAGCCAGCCCCATTCCTACGGAATAGCACTGCATCATCTGACGGCTGAGGTCCGGAGCAGGACCAGGTTTGAAGTGGTGGTCGTGATCCGTACCACAGGTGTGGGGCGTTTCCGGGGCCTTAACGGCTCCTGCTTCATACCACACATAGGTGCCTTCCGGGAGTGAGGGGTCGAGGTACCAGGCCGGTTCAATAAAGTAGGTTTTTGCACGGTGCTCAATGAAGCCGTATAGAAAATTCTGATCTACAGTCAGGCGAACCTGGTCCGTCGGTGTTCCGGCAGCATAGCCCCGGTAAGTTTTGTTGGCAGACCTGGGCAGTACACGCCTGCCCTTTGAATCACCAAGAACCAACTGATAATCCGGTGCCCGAAGGTCTTGAGCGGTTAGTTTCAGCTCAACCGGCTGCAGGGAGCCCAGCTGAAGGGACAAGAGCACTTCCTGGTTCACGCCATGCTGAAGGGTTTTGTGCAGGGCCTGTACCGGAGCTTTAGTCAGTTGGTATTCAGAAAACTGCTCATCGAGCGTTTCAGAAGGCATATCATTCCATGACTCAAGTACAAAGAGGTTTTGCCCATTTGATGTGAGGGCTGCAAGCGAAAAAAACAGGAGAATCAGTAGATGTTTTTGCATTATTCTTTGTGTTTTTGCAAACTGGGTTTGGTTAGAGATATCCTGGGTTTAATTGATGCCCATCAAGATTATGGGAAACCGCTTGGCAAAAGTGGTTATCCCCAAGACAAATCTTGAAGCCAAAAGTGTTGAAATAGTGGTTGCGGGGTAATGGCGTTTTCATTGCCGTACACTTTTAGCTCGGCAAAAAGTTCATTGAAAGTTTGGAAAGAGAGACAGAAAAAATAAGGGTTTTCTGAGATTTTAAAAATCTTTGCAGAAAACCCTTTCAAAATGCCGTTCTGCAAAGATCTAAAAAATGGTTGATAAAGCATCAATCTGAGGTTCCACAAGGCAACGCCTTGCGTCGATTAACCGTCTTATCTGGTTTATTAGGTGCCTTAATCAAAGGTGGCCGGGCATCTTTATCAGAGTTGGGCCGCCATATGGAAGACCCCACTGACCTGGAAAGTCGGGTCAAGAAGGCCAAGCGTTGGTTGCAAAATAAGTGGACCGATGTCACGGTACACTTTATACCCTACCTTCTTCCGATTCTCCACTCTCTGAGCAAGGCTGGAGAGTTAGTTCTGGCCATCGATGGCTCCTGTGTGGGCAAAGACTGCATGGCGCTGATGGTCAGTGTAATCTGGCGCAGGCGAGCCATTCCCATTTGTTGGGTAGTTCGTAAAGCTCCCAAAGGCCATTTCCCGGAACACATGCACGTGGC
>NZ_JPOS01000004.1 GCF_000759025.1 Phaeodactylibacter xiamenensis
ACAATTACGCTGACAAAATCTTCATCTGGCATGACCGGACCCGATATGACCGACCTTTGTATCTGTTGACCAGCTTGGAATATGGCCCGCAAGCCGAAACATATTACCGAAAGAGGTATCACATTGAAACCTTTTTCGGCGATATCAAATCTCGCGGATTCCACATTCATAAAACCAGGATTGAAGAGCCTCAAACCTTGTTCAATCTCTTGATCGTGGCTAGCCTGGCTTTCATCATCTGTATCTTGTTCGAGTTTGATGCCCGAACCTCAGCCCAGTTGGGTAAATTCTGCCGTAAAGACCGAATCGATAGCTTGTCCGTGTTTCAGATTGGACTGAGGGCTGTCCGATTTTATGTCAGGCATGCTTTAAATCTTTCTTTCCAATTTTCAAAGAACTTCCCGTAAAATAAAAGTGTACGGCAATGAAATGGCGTTTGGAAATCGAACTAAACACAAAAATAAAATTTCTAAACTGAACAGAAAAGACAGCTGTTCTTTTAGTCGTTTTAAGGAGGTAAAAAAGCCCGTTTTGTAGTCTGTTGGCTAGTTTTGCTGCCCGGCCCAACGAAACATCGCTAATTTTACGACTTTAGATAGAAGACTCGACTGTTTATTTATTTTTACCAACCGATCAACTTTGCAAAAACTGCCAATTATGAAAAAGATAATGCAATTTGCCTTTCCTGTATTCATGCTGTTAGCTATCGCCCAAAACACAGCTACAGCACAGCGCAGCGACACAGACCGCTACTTCGACGAAAGCCAGGGGTTTACACACCGGCTTTGGTATGGGGGGGGAATCATCCTGGGCTTTTTTGGCGCCAATGGGGAAAGTACATTCTCTCTGGGGGCTACTCCGCTCATTGGTTATAAGATCACTGATAACTTTTCTGTAGGGCCACGCTTTTCACTAATATACACCCACTACCGGCTACAAACCGGATTAGACCGGGTAACGACTACCAATCTCTTTGATTATGGCATTGGGGCATTTACGCGTTATAAAGTATTCCGCAGCTTCTTCATCCATTTAGAGTACGGGGCTGATAATGAAGAGTTTGTAACCGAATATGATAGTTTCAATGATGAAATCATCAGCACAAGATCCATCCGTAGCAATGCCTACGTTGGAGCAGGTTACAATGATGGGAACGGTATCTGGGGGTATGACATTTACCTGCTCTACAATACATTAGCGCCGGAAAACAGCCTTGGCCCACCCATTGAGTTTCGCTTCGGCCTGACTTATAATTTCTAATGGATGGAATCGCAGATACGCTTAACCATCCAGGTCCCTCAAGGGAAAGCTCTTCTGTGATCGTATTTCGTTCCTGACATTTTCAGTAATCGAAAAGCCGGTATCAAATTGCTCTGATACCGGCTTTTCTATACCTTTTACCGAACTATTTTAACGGCCGCCGACCATCACCTTAACAGCTTTGGCAGCATCACCGTTTTGCAGGTGCAGTACGTACAGCCCTGGTACCCAGTTGGCCACCTCAAAGGTGTGGTTGTTGGTCCCCTTGGCCGTTTCTAGGCGTACCGTTTCCACGAGTTGCCCCTGACTGTTCAGCACCCGGAGGATACTCTGCGGAGCCGCCGCCTCTTCCAGGAAGAACTGCACGTTCAGGAACTGTGTAGCTGGATTTGGTGCAGCAGCCAGGCTGAGGATAGCATCAGGCCCGGCTGTACGTTCCACCGTTAGCTCGCCTAGAGTCGGTGCCTCTACCCGGTTTACCGTGATAAAGTTGCCGGAAAGGTCCCAGCAATCTTCGCTCAGCATGTCTGTACCGGCATTGCTGCCCGGGAACGCAAACAGCTCACCGGTATAGGAAAGCCCCCAAATCCGGCTTACGCCCACTGAGGTATTCTCGAAGTCGTAAGTCCCATCAACGGAAATATCCAGGATATGGTTATCGGTATCCGTAATCAGGTACAGATAAGGTATGTTCTGGCTTGCGCCCAAATTGATAAAGGACAGCAAGTCAGGCATGGTATCCCCTACCGTTACGGTCACTTCGTCCTCACCATTATCAGTAAAAATGGTGCCTGCTTCCGGCCCTTCGTACACTACAGTAATGTAATTCTCCGAATACTCGAAGCAGTCTGCTGATGCTGGCGTAGTTGGGATTTCATTCCCAAAATTAAGGCTCAGGTCCCCTTCCAGACTCACGCCCCAAATGTGGTAGATACCCGGCATCGCGCCCTCAAAGTCAATCACATCAATTTCGATATCATCTACGATGACCTGATTATTCTGGTTCGTAATGATGTAACGATAGATCGGATCCTGACTGGTCGTGGAAACCACTACAAAGTCGGGCGCATTACCGCCAGGGCAGATGTACACGGTATCTGTACCGCCAACTTCAGACAAAACTCCGCCGTCCACAGCAGGGCCACGGGTGATCGTCAGGAAGTTATCAGAAAGTTCGTAGCAGCTCGTAGAGAGCTCAATGGCGGCGGCATCCTCTCCGAAAAGGTCATTAAGCAGGCCGCTGTAGGACAAGCCCCAGATGCGGAATACGCCTTCCGGCAATTGAGCAAAGTTGAAGCTGCTGCTTTCGATCGTATCAATGACGATGTTGTTGACATCCGTAAGCAGGTAGAGGTAGCTGTTGAAAGAACCGCTTGTGGTTACAAACTCCACCGTGCCATCAGTTGGCCCAAGACAAACCAGGAGATCGGTTTCGCCGCCACCTGTGGTCAGGCTTCCGCCTTCGGGTGCATCTCTGAGAACCGTAACAAAGTTGTCCGAAAGGTCTGCACAGCCATCAGAAAGCTGAATATTGGTCACCACCTGACCCGGTCCTGCCAGTAGGTTACCGGTGTAGGAAATGCCATAAATCCTTGCCGCCCCGCTACCGGAGGTCTCAAAGTCAAACTGATTCCCGCCCGGAACAAAACCGAGGATAATGCCAGCATCATTCGTCAGCGCGTAGGTGTAGTTGGCACCCGTGGCAGTTGAGCTGTTGGAGAACGTGATGACATTAGGCTCTCCGTCTCCCTGACAGATGCTGATCACATCCTGACCAATGCCTAAGTCAGTGAAGATGACACCGCCGTCCACGCCTACTGCATTGATCTCGACAAACTGCCCCGTCAGGTCGTAGCAATCATCAGAAAGTGGATCAATGAAGATATTAGCACCCGGAAGGACGGAAATCTGCCCAGTATAGGACACACCATAGATACGGTAAGTCCCTTCCTGAATATTTTCAAAATCAAAGACTGAATCAATCGCACTTACCAGGAAGTCATTCTCATCCGTAATCAGGTAAGCATAGGGATTATCAGAAGCCCCGGTAACTTCAAAAGCCACAGAGTCCGCCACACCGTCCCCGACGCAAAGGTCCAGGCTGATTGGGCCGGCAACCGTCCCGATAGAACCAGCATTAGGCTCTACACGAATAATCGTGATGAAGTTATCGGAAAGGTCAAAACAGTCATCGCTAAGTTCGACTACGCCAGCGTCATCTCCTACTTGTGCGGTGATATTACCCGTGTAGGCAAGCCCCCATACGCGGGCCACGCCCTCGCCCAGCGGCTCAAAATCGTAGCTGTCGCCTGCTATCAGATCAAGGATTACATTGTTCTCATCGGTGAGGACATAGGTGTAAAGACCTGCTGTGCCAGTGCTGTCAAAAACAAGCACATCTTCCATACCGTCACCAGGACAAGTTACGACCTCGGTTTCTCCATCCGTAGTCGCCACCATACCGCCATCCGGTACCTGACTGAAAATGGAAACAAAGTTATCCGATACAGTGAAGCAGTCATCCGCCAGCACATCGGTATTCACATCTGCACCAATTAGGATTGTAGCCAGGTTCCCGGCATAAGCCAGACCATATATACGGTAATCATTCTCTGCAAACTCATCGAAATCTACCTGATCTTCAGTAATGGTCGTCAGAATGATATCATTTTCATCAGTGAGCAGGTAGATAAAGCTGCCCGACACGCCTGCGCTGTCAAGGCTAACGATATCTTGCACACCATTGCCAGGGCAAACATACAGTTCGGTTGCACCGCCTTCGATACGAACAATGCCACCATTCGGCACTTCACGGACTATAGTGATAAAGTTATCGGAAAGGTCGAAGCAATCATCACTCAATGGCACATCCGCCGCATTATCGCCGGGCGCCGCAGTGATGGTTCCGGTATACGCCAGTCCCCATACACGGCTGATGCCGATACCGCCTGCATCAAAATCAAATGCATCGGAGGTGATCAAATCGATGATTACATTATTGGTGTCCGTCAGTACATAAACATACTGTCCGGCTGTTCCTGTGCTGTCGAAAGTCACGACATCGGCATTGCCGTCGCCAGGGCAGGTTGTCACCATTTCAGCGCCGGAGGTTGTCGAAACCATACCGCCCTCCGGAGTTTCCCGCAGTACAGTGATGAAGTTGTCGGACAGATCGAAGCAGTCATCGCTCAGCCCTACTGCAGCGGCATCATCTCCTACATTAGCGGTGATATTACCCGTATAAGCCAAGCCCCAAATTCGGCAAGTTCCCGCAGGAGCGCCGTCCAGGTCGAAGGCATCGCCGGAAGGCAAGTCCAAAATGATATTGTTGTCGTCTGTAATCACGTAAGTGTATAAACCGGCAGAAGTATTGGCGCTGTCCGCCATGATAATATCCGGCATACCGTCGCCAGGGCAGGTGTAAATTGTAGTCTCGCCATTTGGCATAGCTACTGTACCGCCCTCCGGCACTTCACGAACTACAGTGATGAAGTTCTGAGAAAGATCAAAGCACTGATCGGCCAGTGCAACAGCAGACGCGGTATCACCAACCTCTGCCGTGATATTGCCAACGTAGGACAAGCCCCAAATCCGGCAATTACCGGCCGGTGCACCGTCAAAGTCGAAGGTATCGCCACCCGGCAAGTCCAGGATGACGTTGTTCTCATCCGTAATCACATAAGTAAATGGCGTAATTGCAGCCAGAATACTGTCCACAGAGACGATATCCGCCACGCCATCACCCGGGCAGGTGTAGACGGTTGTTTCACCATCTTCTGTGGTAATCTCGCCGCCAAAGGGCACTTCGCGGATGACGTCCACAAAGTTTTCAGAAAGGCTGAAGCAGTCGTCGCTAAGCATTGCCGTGGAAGCCGTATCTCCCGGCTCGGCAATCAGGTTGCCGGTGTAAGCCAGGCCCCAAACCCGCACAATACCGGTTTGATTGGTCTCGAAGTCGTAGACATCCACCGGGAAGGCATCGAGGATAATGTTTTGCTGGTCTGTAACCACATAAATGAAGTTGGGCCCTACCACGCCGGCGCTGTCAAAGGCCAACACATTGGAAAGGCTGTCGTCCGGGCAAATAAAGGCAAGGTCACCACCGCCTTCCAGCTCCACCGTTCCACCTACGGGTACCTCACGCACAACGGTGATGAAGTTGTCGGAAAGATCAAAGCAATCATCGCTCAGCATCGCTACGGAAGCGGTGTCGCCAATCATTGCCGATATTGCCCCCGTATAAGCGACCCCCCAAACACGAACAATCCCAGTCTGATTGGTCTCAAAGTCGTAGCTGTTACCATTGACAAAATCCAGGATCACATTATCCTCGTCTGTGATGACATAGGCAAATGGCCCCGGATAAGTACCCATGCGCTCAAAAGTGAGGACATCAGCCATCCCATCGCCAGGACAGGTAAAGGCCTCTGTAATCCCACCGTCCAGGCTGATTGTTCCACCATCCGGTGTTTGACGAATCACCGTTATGAAGTTTTCAGAAAGGCTGAAACACTCATCGGTCAGTTCCACATCGGAAGCAATATCACCTACTTCGGCAGTGATGTTGCCGGAGTAAGCCAGGCCCCAAACCCGGCACGTACCAGCAGGGGCATCGTCAAAATCAAAGCTGTCGCCGCCCGGCAGGGCCAGGATTTCATTATTCTCATCCGTAATCACGTAGGTGTAAGCGCCCTGAGAAGTACCGGCGCTATCGAACTCAATGACGTCTGCCACTCCATCACCAGGGCAGGTAAAGACGGTGGTCTCTCCGTCTTCGGTGGCTACGGTGCCACCATTAGGCGTTTCCACAATTACGGTGACAAAATTATCAGAAAGATCATTACACTCATCAGAAAGTATTACTGCTGAGGCATCATCTCCTGCCCCGGCCGTGAGGTTGCCGGTGTAAGCCAGGCCCCAGGCATAGTAAGTGCCTTCTATGAGTGCATCAAAATCGTAAGTGTCTCCATCTGCCAGGTCTACGATGATTAGCTCATCAGTAGTGATGACATAGGCGTAAGTACCCGTGGAAGTACCCGTCGTTTCAAAGCCGATCACATTAGGCGTGCCATCAGGGCATACGATGATGGGGTCAAGCCCGCTCACTGCGGCCACTGTACCTCCTTCCACCGCTTCGCGCCGGACAGTGATGAAGTTCTCTGATAAGCCAAAGCAGCCATCAGCCAATGCTGCAGTAGCGGCGTTATCGCCAACCTCCGCCAGAAGTGTTCCACCGTAAGCCAGGCCCCAAACCCGGCAAACGCCCACATCGGTGCCTTCAAAATCGAAGCTCCCGGAAGGGGCTATCGCAAGGATATTGTTATCGGTATCTGTTATCAGGTAGGTATATTCGTCCGCTCCGGCTGAAGTATTGACAAATCCAAGTATATCAGCTACACCGTCACCTACACAAACGAAGGTCTCATCGCCACCATCTTCAAGCCGCACAGTAGCGCCATCCGCTTCCTGACGATCTACCGTGACAAAATTGTCAGAAAGGTTGAAGCAACCGTCCGAAAGGTCAGTTGCGGCAGCATCCATACCTTCCATTGCGGTAAGGTTGCCCGTATAGGAAAGCCCCCAAACCCGGCAAATACCGACAGGAGCATCTTCAAAGTCGAAGCTGTCACCACTGACAATACTTAGGATGACGTTATTCTCATCAGTCACCACATAAACATAGGGAGCAGTAGCGGTGGTTTGGTTGGTGAAGGTCAACACATCAGCCTGCCCGTCATTCACACAAACCAGTGCTTCTGTGCTGCCATCTTCGAGGGCCACGGTGCCCCCATCAGGTAAGGCACGGTCGATCTCAATAAAGTTGTCAGAAAGCCCAAAGCATTCTTCTGCCAGTTGTGTGGCAGCGGCATCGTCTCCGGGCTGAGCCAGCAAGCCTCCGGCGTAAGCCAGGCCCCAGACCCGGTAATTGCCTTCCGGCAAAAGGTCGAAGTCATAGCTGTCGCCATCAATGATTTCAATGATAATATTGTTCTCGTCCGTGAGCAGGTAAACATAGCCTGCCGTCATATCGCCTGTAGAAGTAAAGGACAGCACGTCCGAGATGCCGTCTTCCGGGCAAATGAACTGTGATGTACTGCCATCAGAGAGCGATACGTCTCCTCCATCGGGCACGAAGTTGATCACCGGAATGAAGTTGGTGGTCAGGGCGCCACAAATGGAGGCGAGGTCAGCCGTTTCGGCATTCTGTCCGGGCTCTGCGGTAACCTGCCCCAGCCAGGCAAACGCCCAAACCCGAAAGTTGCCTGCACCCAGCCCTTCGAAGCTCAGGGTGTTGTCGATGCTTACCTGCAGGATGGTGTTGTCCTCATCCGTGATGAGAAAACCAAATGGCATCGCCAGGGTACTGGTCGAGAAGTCGTAGGTCTCTGCCAGCCCATCACCTTCACAGGTGACGATTTCCGTTCCTCCTCCACGCAGCTCAATGGTTGCGTAATCAATACAATTGACCGGGAATTGGGCCCAAGCCGTTGTGGACGCGAACAACAGGCTCAGTATCCCGAGTAGTAGACTTTTGACCTTCATAGATAATTGCGGTTTTACTTTTTATTCTGACAGCTGCAAATCTGATGCCAGCTTCTTTTAGTTTGAAATCAAAGGCTTTTACCAGCTGCCAAAATAGTTGTTAGTTATTTTGGAATTATGAAATAGCTGAACTCAATCATTCAGTGCTGCGCAAGATAGCACTGATGCTGTAATAATGAATCCATCAAAAAACAAATGAGGGGTAATTTGTCCTGACGATTCTGCAAAACACATGTCATTCGTCAGGTTTGTATACGCAAATACGTAGAGTAGGTTTCCCAAAGCGTTAGCAATGCGCTCTTTACAGAATACGTTGACAAGTTATTATAATTTTTTCTATAAAAAAAGCTCCGGTTCGAAATTTGGGGGTCAATCACATAAGTTTATCAACACCTGATAGTCATCGAAAGCGGCATTCTCTGCTTTCATTTCCAGCATTTCCAGCCATGGAGCATCTGCATAGTGTGCGTCGAGGTCAGCGGCGGTTTCCTCACACCGGATTTCTACCTGCCCGTTTTGGATTTGTGCCAATCTCCAGTTGTAGGTTTTGATCATGCGGTCCCAGATACGCTGATTGACCTCGCCCGTATCGGTGTCAGGCATAATAGCTTCAGCTGCCTTAAAAGCATGATTGTTCCGGGCAAGGATCTTCCCTTTATTGATGATGTAGAAAGCGGTGTGTGGCCAACCTCTATCCTGCCCCAGCATCTTAGCGTACAATACTAACTGTAAATCTTCTTCATTGCGCAACAGGGCCTCCCGGTACCCCATACCCGACCATTTGAGATCGAGAATACAGTACTCTTCGCCTCGCTTGAGCACCAGGTCAGCATAACCTTTCAGATGAGCGCTCACAAAAGTACCTTCCAGGGCTTGCTCGGTAGCAGCAATAGCCCAGCCACCTTCCTGAATATGCCGGATCAGATTCCAGGCCGAGCGCTTGACCAGTTCCATAAAACGGACCCGCTCCGGCTCTCTGCCGTACATCAGCAATACGGTACCTTCTTTTTTTAGCAGCTCCTGCTCAATAGACTCCAGGTAGCGGACTACCTGCTCCTGCGTCCATCGGTGGGCCGATTCTTGCTTTAGCAGCTCTTCAAAAAACCGGTGCGCCAGATTGCCCTGCAACGCCCGCTCATCTACAATGCTTAGGAGAGCAGAAGGGCGGAGGTCCGCCTTGTAACGGAACAGCCATTTGTGTGGATAATAAAACAAATCACTCAGGCTGCTGTAGGATGCCCTTTCTTCCGGCTTAGCCAAATGCCCTGCACCTTTTATAATATGAATGAACGGTACCGGGCGACCGAGCCCACGAACCTGCAGGGAAGTCGTGGCAGGAGGGGCAAACCACCTTTCGAGCCCGCCTTCTTCCAGGGTACAAATGATCTGCTCCAGCCCTTCACAACGGGCTTCCAGGTCTCCCATAATCGGGTGCGGGTTCACTTCCTGCCCATTGATGTGCTCAGGTGCCACAAGCATCAGCCGGTCAGTGGCATGTAACAAAGGCCTGAGCCGGTGCCATAGCTGCAGTGCATTTTCCTGCTCCGGCCCCGTGAGTTTTATGCCCTCCTTGGTAAGGTATTGACGTTCCGGTTCGTACCAGCGGGAAAAAAAGTAAGCTTTCTCTGCCTGAGCGAAGTTCCACCAAACCAGGTCACTAACCGGCCCTGTAACACTGCCGGCTCTATTGGTATACCGCAGGAAGCCCTGAGCACGGCGGTTGAGCTGTACCGGAGCAGGTTCGTAAATCGTGCGCACCACCCGTTCCAATTCCAGTGCAGTCAGCTGTTCTTCCGGCAGGGCATAAAGCAGGGCACTAATCCGGCGTGCCTGTTCGGCCAATACCAGGAAGGAAGTGTTATTGCTGTTTTCCCCCTCTGTATAGGCCTGCGCCCAGTTCGCAAGATAATCGAAAACCTCGATGGCCTGCGACTTAGGTACCCGGCCGGATACCGGAAACCGATCCCGCTTGAACCAGAATTTGTACTGCTGCCCTGCCCGCACCGGGTCATCTTCACTGGGGCTGCCGGAGGCTTCCTCTTCAAGTGCTCTAAAATAAGCTGCAATTGTAGTGCTCCACTTTTCTCCGAACAGCCCGGGCCGTTCAGCCATCAGCAAGGCAATTTTATTAGCCAGCCCTCTTTCAAGGGGCTTCACCGCCAACGAAACGAACTCCATGACTTTATAAGGGTCGATCGGCTCCCAGAGAAAAACCGTGGCCAGCTTCAGTACTTGCAGGGTTGGGCGGGCCAGAGAAGCCGAAAGCAGCCCCAGTTCAGGGAGCCCTTCCTGTGAAAGAGCGTGCTCCAGGGACTGACACTGACCGGGTACTACCAGAGCAGGGCGGTAGCTTTCATTCTGACGCAGCAAACTGGCAAAATAGGCTGATAGCTCCGTATCTCTTTTCCCCTGAAGCAAAAGGAGAGAGCCGTCACCCTTCAAACGCACTTTCTCAGGTTTGCCCTTCACATCCGCCAGCAGACTACTCTGCAGGCGGGCGAGGTCACTGTCTCCATTTGCCTGAGGCGGGGCATTCCAAACCATTTCAAGGCCTTGGCTGTACAGGGCTTCAAGCAGCCTTTGGATCCCATTCGGCAGCAATTCCTGAGGTTCCTGGCAGACTAGTTTTTCGAAAGGCAGCTCCCCCTTTTCCACTTCGGCAATGATTTCGATCAGCCGGTCAGCAAAACCAGTGGCCAGCCCTACGGACAAGCCTTTTATCCGGGCTTCCAGTTCGGCAATACATTTTAGCCGTTCCGGCATCCCGGGGTGGCGTTCAAAATCCCAGCCCGCCATCATCAACTCATCCCGCCGCCCAAGCATATCAGTAGCTACGGCGAAAGGGTCGGTCTGAAAAGAGGCGCTGAAAAAGGCACCAGGAGCTGAGCGCAGGTAATGCCCCAATTGCTGACGGTACTGTTCAATGCGCAGGTACTCGTTATCTTTGGGAATGTCAGGCAGGCCTAATATGGTTTCGAGATAGCGCACCAGCCCCTGCGGCCCAAATACTGCCTGACCGGACTGATTGGTGCTTATGGCGGGCAAGGGCGCATCATCGAGGGTCATCCCAAAGGTTACGATCATCTTTTTAAAGGCTTAAAATGGTAAAATCAGGTTTACGAATAAGGTTGTTGCGGACCACAGGGCACAACCGCCGCAAAGCCACTGAAAATAAATATACGTATTCTCTACAGAAGAAAGCGCTGTGAATCTGTGTAATTTTTCTTATTTTGGACCTTATTCCCTCCATTTTTCACCCCCTCCATTTTATTTGAAAAGATAACACAAATAGCCATGAAGACTTCATTGTTTGCTATGCTGATCAGCTTGATTTTCTTAACAGCCGCTGCTCCGGTTCAGGCAGCGGTAGCAGTTCCGGAGGCAGCTTTGTCCCAAAAAGAACAGCGCACCCTTCGCCGGTTTGACCGGCAACAAAAGCGATTGGAAAAGCGCGTGGAACGTTGGAAAGAACGAGCACAAAGAAAGGTAGCTTCCGAAAACAACGCCGGCAAGCGCACCCTGAGCCTTATTTTAGGGAGTGCAATGCTTGTAGGCGGTATCGTATTGGGTGTTATTGCTTTTGGTGGTTCGGCAGGAGGCTTTTTCTTTTTCCTTGCGGGGCTTCTGTTGGTGGGCGCAGTAATCCTGCTGCTTTTCGCGCTTTTGAAAAAAGATAAGCAAACAGAAGATTAAGCTGGGGATTGTTTAGCCCCCCATTTCCTTTCTCAGGTCTTCCATTTGGCTATGCCAAAGCTGCTTTTGATCATCAACTTCATCGTCATCGCAGAAGTCCGTAATGACTAAAATGGTTTCGCCGGTAACCGGAGACTTTGAGATATCAAACTCAAGATATTCTTCTTCTTCTGCCTCCTCCCACCGAAAGCGAAGTTTTTCGTTTTCGATGTCTTCGATCAGTTCGGCTTCTTCTTCGGATCCGCTCCACGAGAAGGTATAGGTCTCTCCCTGAATGTCTACTTCATCACAAAACCAACGGACGAGGCAGGAAGGCGTGGTAAAGAACTTGTAGACGATAGCCGGAGAAGCTTTGAAGATGAATTCTAAGGTAAATTTAACTCTTTCCATGTGCAGTAGGGTTATTGGAAAATCAGGCAGGAAGAATGACGGAGAAGGGGGAAGGCCTGTTGAACATTCGATTGTGCCAACAAGCTTTGCTTCAAATACCGCTACACATCCTATGCTGCCCCACAATAAAGAATAAAAAAATGATTTTTCCAAAAATAAAGGCTCCTCCCCTCCTATGCCCGCCCCATAACAAATAAGGGTGCAACAACCCAAAGCCAAACACCATGCGCACGAAGCCTGCCTTAGCAAAATTTTCAATCCTCTTTTCAGGTTTTTGGATTGCAGGAAACTATCTTAGCCGTTGTGGCGTTGCTTGTATGTAAGTTAAGCCTATATTAAGAGGCTATTGACTTCAAGGCAAAAAAGCCTTATTTTTGTGGGCTGTAAGCCGTTTAAGAACCAAGGCATTTGTAAAGCAGGGCATAAAAACTATGCAGGTAATTCAAGCAACACTTTTTTCCGACCACGGCATCTGCCTGGCTTACGTGATTGAATCCCACCATATCTACTCCGGTTTGCACCGTACAGAACACTACCTTTGTAAACATTAATTAAATTTAGCGTACATGAGACAGCTTAAGATTACTAAGTCTATTACTAATCGTGAGAGTCAATCCCTGGAAAAATACCTTCAGGAGATTGGCAAGGTAGACTTGTTGACTCCAGAGGAGGAAGTGGATCTCGCCAAACGAATCAAGCAGGGCGATCAGGCAGCTCTGGAGAAGCTGACCAAAGCCAACTTGCGCTTCGTTGTATCCGTAGCCAAGCAATATCAGAATCAAGGTCTCTCTCTAAGTGACCTTATTAATGAAGGTAACCTGGGACTGATCAAGGCCGCTCAGCGTTTTGATGAGACCCGTGGTTTCAAATTTATTTCCTACGCCGTTTGGTGGATTCGGCAGTCCATCCTGCAGGCACTGGCAGAGCAGTCCCGTATTGTTCGCCTGCCTCTAAACAAAGTGGGTTCTCTAAACAAGATCAACAAAGCCTTCTCCGAGCTTGAGCAGGAATACGAGCGCGAGCCATCCGCAGACGAACTGGCAGAAACGCTGGAAATTGCTACTGAGGAAGTGGAAACCACCCTTGGGGTAGCCGCCCGCCACGTTTCCATGGATGCACCTTTCGTGGAAGGGGAAGACAACTCCCTGCTCGATGTGCTTGAGAACAGCAGCACTCCGAATACAGACTCCAAGCTGGATTATAAAGAATCACTGCGCCGCGAAATTGAGCGCTCCCTGAGTACGCTAACGGAGCGTCAGTGCGACGTGATCAAGCTTTACTTTGGCATTGGTGTAGAGCACCCTATGTCACTGGAAGATATCGGCGAGAAGTTTGGCCTGACACGGGAGCGTGTCCGCCAAATCAAGGACAAGGCCATCAACAAGCTGCGTTCCGCGAACCGGAGCAAGCTGTTGAAGTCTTACCTTGGCGCTTAATTTGTAACAGACTTAGTACGACATATAAAACGGGGCAGCGGATATCCGCTGCCCCGTTCTTTGTTTGCCTGCTCAGATCGGTTTATACAAACAGGCTCTCTCCATCCATATCCTCAGGAGCACCCAGGCCCAAAATCTCCAAAATGGTAGGCGCGATATCGCCCAGCTTTCCATCCCTGACCTTGCGCCCGTGCGTGTCGGCGGCGATGTAGAAAACCGGGACCGGATTGGTGGTATGCGCCGTGTGGGGCGAGCCGTCAGCGTTGACCATGAAGTCGGAATTGCCATGGTCCGCAATCACTATGGCTTCGTAGTTGTATTCCTGTGCCTTCTCAATGAGGCGCCTCAGGCTTTTGTCTACCGTTTCTACAGCAATTTTCGCGGCTTCAAAGTCACCGGTGTGCCCAACCATATCAGCGTTGGCATAGTTTAGGCAGATGAAGTCCGGTTGATTATCGTCTATATCTGCAATGATGGCATCAGTGACTTCCACTGCGCTCATTTCCGGCTTCAGGTCGTAGGTAGCTACTTTTGGGGAAGGTATAAGAATGCGGTTTTCTCCTTCAAATTCCTGCTCCCGGCCACCGTTGAAGAAGAAGGTAACGTGGGGGTATTTCTCCGTTTCTGCAATGCGGGTTTGGGTAAGCCCGGCTTTGGAAATAACTTCTCCCAGGGTATTTTCGATGTCTTTTTTGTGTAGCATCACATTGACGCCCTTGTAGGTCTCATCGTAGCGGGTCATCGTGACGTAGTGCAGCGGCAGCGTATGCATGCCGTGATCAGGCAAATCTTCCTGTGTAAGGGCAATCGTCAACTGACGGGGGCGGTCGGTACGGAAGTTGAAAAACACCACAGCGTCATCCTCCTGAATGGTGGCTACCGGATTCCCATCCTCTTTGGAACAGATGATTGGCTTCAGGAACTCATCCGTCTCACCAGACTCGTAGCGGTTTTGGATGGTGGTCAGGGCATCCTGCGTAGCTTCTCCCTTTGCATTGACAAGCGCATCATAGGCTATCCGGGTACGCTCCCAACGCTTGTCCCGGTCCATAGCGTAATACCGCCCAACTACAGAAGCCAGCTGTACCGGCTTGCCCTTTACGTGGTCCAGGACCTCCTTTAGGAAGCCTTTTCCACTCTTGGGGTCTGTATCCCGCCCATCGGTGAAGGCGTGGATGTAGATTTTTTCCAATCCAAAGTCAGCAGCAGCATCACAAAGTGCCATCAGGTGACGGTGGTGCGAATGTACGCCCCCATCAGAAACCAACCCCATGAAGTGGAGCGCTTTGCCGTTGTTTTTGGCATACTGCATGGCTTCGACCAGCGTTTCGTTTTGCTGCAATTCTCCGTCGCGAATGGCTTTATTGATACGCGCGAGCTCCTGATATACAATCCGGCCGGCGCCAATATTCAGGTGACCGACTTCAGAATTACCCATCTGCCCCTCCGGCAAACCGACCTGCTCACCGAAGGTCGTCAGTTCTGCATTAGGGTACTGATCATAAAGGCTGTCTACAAATGGCGTATTGCCCTGGGCAATCGCGCTGACTTTCGGGTCCGGGCCATGGCCCCAACCATCAAGGATTACGAGTAATGCACGAGTTTTCTTCATGCTAACAAATGTAGCAAACCGAAAGCATTATGGCAAGCTTCGTGTGGATTAAACACTAATACAGCAGCGTATTTTTTGTAAATCTAAATTTACTTTTTGTAAAACAAACTTGACATTAAGTAAATCTTAGATTACATTTGAATAAAAAACTATGTGGACCAACAATTTTTTACTGCCCCACCGATTCAAGCGCATGGGTTGGGCGCTCCTAGTGGTCTGTCAAGTGTTAATTTATGGGTTGAGTGGGAGCGAATTTTGAGGCTAATCAAGGCGGATGTTCCCGCGCATAGCAGCGCTACGTAAGGGGTTATCCAACGAAGAGTAGCCTCAAAAGTCGCCGCAGGCAACCCCTAGTTTTAGCCTTGACAGACCACTAGTCCCTTCCCTGGCTTTGGGCATAGCGTATCTGATCTGGGAGCCGACTCCTGCATTTCTGGATTGGAATGTATTTTGCATTGCAACTGAAGAAGGGATCGGACTTTTTGACGATGAAAGGAAGTTTTTCTTCTGGATGGAGAACAACGTATATGATGAGTTGGTGAGCCTCTTAATTATTTTCAGTGCAGGTATGGTTGCGTTTTCCGGGTCGGCGCAGGAAGATGAGTTTGTGCAGCGGATCCGTTTAGAATCCCTGGTATGGGCGACGTATGCCAATTATGGTGTTCTTATTTTTGCAATTATTTTCATTTACGGTTTCCCGTTTTTCTGGGTCATCGTGGTCAATATGTTTACGTTGTTATTATTCTTTATAGTCCGTTTTCATTGGATGATGCACCGTGCCGAAAAAGAGATGAACTATGAAGAATAAGCTGAAAATAGAACGGGCCCGGCATAATCTCACTCAGGCAGCCCTGGCCGAGAAGGCAAAAGTGAGCCGGCAAACGATCAATGCCATTGAATCCGGAAAGTATGTCCCTTCTACGGTTCTGGCACTGCGCCTGTCTGCAATCTTTGAATTACCGGTAAATGCCCTTTTCGAGCTGGAAGAGGAGGATTGGAAGTGAAGGAGGCACATTCAAAAAAAATGGTGGCACCTTGATCCATTTCAGGGCGCCACCATACTCTAGCTAAGTTTTAGAATAAACTAGCTTAGGCCTTCTCCACCTGAATCTGCACTTTCACTTCTCCGGGAAGCTCAATTTCCTGCCCATTGGCCACATCAGCTGACAGTTGCAGGTCTGCCGTCAGGGTTTCGGCTTTGATGTAGTCGCCAAATTGCGCTACGGCGGAGGCTACGGCATCAGCTTGCTCCATCACGACCTTAATTTTATCGGTCACCTCGAAGCCGCTGTCTTTGCGGATATTCTGGATCCGGTTGACGATATCACGTGCCATGCCTTCTGCTTCCAGTTCAGGCGTCAGGGTAATGTCCAGGGCTACCGTGAGCGGGCCGTCGTTGGCGACGAGGAGCCCGGGGATATCCTCGGCGGTGATTTCGAAATCCTCCAGCGTTAGCTCATAGGTATTGCCGTTCGCAGCCAGCGTGTATTTGCCGGTTTGCTCGATGTTGGCGATATCCTCCTGTGACATGCCGTTGATCTCCTGCGCAGCTACTTTCATGTCTTTGCCCAGGCGACGGCCGAGGGTTTTGAAGTTCGGCTTGATGCGCTTTTTCAGAACCCCCGAAGTATCGTCCAGGTACTCGATATCTTTCACGTTGACCTCTCCGGCGATGAGCGGCTTGACTTTGTCCACTTGCTCCTGGAAAGACTTATCCAGCACCGGCAGCATGATTTTTTGCAAGGGCTGCCGTACCCGGAGGTCTTCTTTTTTGCGCAAAGCGAAAGTCAGGGAGGAAATCCGCTGAGCGTAGTCCATGCGCTGCTCCAGGGGTTTGTCGATTTTGGACGTATCGGCAGTTGGGAAATCCGCCAAATGGACCGACTCATGGTTTTCCAGCTGAGTGGCCTGATTGAGATTCCGGTAGAGCCAGTCGCCGAAGAAAGGGGAGATGGGCGATAGCAGTTTCGAGACGGTTACCAGACATTCGTAGAGGGTCTGATAAGCCGCGAGTTTATCAGTATCCATCTCTGCGGTTTTGCCGTTCTGCTGCTGAGAAGGCTTCCAGAACCGGCGGCGGCACAAGCGGACGTACCAGTTGCTCAGATTGTCGACCACAAAGGTCTGAATCTTGCGGGCAGCCTGAGTTGGCTCGTAATTACTGTAGTCCTCATCCACCTCTTTCACCAGGCTGTTGAGCAGGCTGATGATCCAACGATCGATTTCCTGACGGTCAGCTAGTGGCAGCTGTGGCTTACTATTGTCAAACTGATCGATATTCGCGTAAAGCGAAAAGAAGGAATAGGTGTTGTAGAGGGTGCCGAAGAACTTCCGCTGTACCTCCCCTACTCCATCGAGGGAAAACTTGAGGTTGTCCCAGGGGTTGGCATTCGCCATCATGTACCAGCGTACGGCATCCGCGCCGTACTCTTCAATCGCACCGAAGGGGTCAACCACATTGCCCTTACTTTTGGACATTTTGTTGCCATCCGCATCGAGTACCAGCCCATTAGATACGACATTCTGATACGCCACACTGTCGAAGACCATCGTAGCGATGGCATGCAGGGTATAGAACCAGCCCCGGGTTTGGTCAACGCCCTCGGCAATGAAGTTAGCCGGGAACTTGCGCTCAAATACGTCTTTGTTCTCAAACGGATAGTGCCACTGCGCGTAGGGCATGGAGCCGGAGTCGAACCACACATCGATAAGGTCTGGCTCGCGGCGCATTTCCTGCCCGCTTTCGGATACCAGGACAACATCATCGATGTAGGGGCGGTGCAGGTCTTCCGGCACTTCCTGGCTTAGGCCGAGTGCCTGATTGGCTTTCTCAATTTCCCTGCGCAACTCTTCCACAGAACCGATGCACTTCTCCTCTTTGGCATCTTCGGTACGCCAGATCGGGAGTGGGATGCCCCAATAGCGGGAGCGGGAGAGGTTCCAGTCCTGCAGATTCTCCAGCCATTTGCCGAAGCGGTTCTCACCGGTAGAGGCCGGCTTCCAGTTGATCGTTTTATTGAGTTCGTACATACGCTCCTTGGCTGCAGTAGCTTTCACAAACCAGCTGTCAAGCGGGTAGTAAAGCACCGGGCGGTCGGTACGCCAGCAGTGTGGGTAGGAGTGCAGGTATTTTTCAGAGTGGAAAAGCTTATTCTCTTCCTTGAGCTTGATGACGATATCGGCATCGACCGGGCGTTCTTCCTCCTGCCCGTAGTCCTTAACGTAGCGGCCAGCAAAATCGGCCACTTCCTGTACAAAGCGCCCCTGCCGGTCCACGAGAGGCATATTATTGCCACCTTCGTCTTTGACCATCAGTGGTGGAATGCCGTACTTGGCCGCCACCTGAAAGTCATCCGCACCAAAAGTAGGCGCGATGTGGACGATACCGGTACCATCCTCTGTTGAGACGAAGTCGCCCAGCAGCACTTTGAAAGCCGGCTTGTCAGGCTGCACATAGGGCATCAGTTGCTCATACTCCATGCCTTCCAGCTCGCTGCCTTTAACCTCTCCAAGGATTTCCAGGTACGGGATGGGCTTATTGCCAGCCTTTACCTCCTCTGGTTTCAGGCCAGGATTGGCTTCCGTGAAGTAGTTATTCAGGCGGTCTTTGGCGAGGATAACCGTACCCGGCTGACCGGTGTAGCGGTTGTAGGCACGCACCTTGACGTAGGTGATGTTTTTGCCTACCGCCAGGGCGGTGTTGGAAGGCAGCGTCCAGGGCGTAGTGGTCCAGGCCAGGAAGTATTCGTCTTCTGTACCCTTGATTTTGAATTGGGCGATGGCAGAGATATCCTTAATATCCTGATAGGTGCCCGGCATATTCAGCTCGTGGGAGCTCAGGCCGGTACCGGCAGCAGGTGAGAAAGGCTGAATGGTAAAGCCTTTGTAAAGCAGGCCTTTGTTGTACAGCTGCTGCAGCAACCACCAAACCGTTTCGATGTAGTCATTTTCGAAGGTGATGTAGGGGTTATCGAGGTCTACCCAATAGCCCATTTTGCGGGTGATGTTGTCCCACATATCTTTGTAGCGCATCACCGTTTCCCGGCACTTGGCGTTGTACTCCTCGACTGTGATTTTGGTGCCGATATCCTCTTTGGTGATGCCGAGCTCTTTCTCCACATTCAGTTCGATAGGCAGACCGTGGGTGTCCCATCCGCCTTTGCGCTCCACGCGCTGCCCTTTCATACTATGGTAGCGACAAAAAAGGTCCTTTACGGTACGGGCCATTACGTGGTGGATACCGGGCTTCCCGTTGGCTGAAGGAGGCCCCTCGTAGAAAACGAAGTTGTTTTCAGCCGGGCGCTGTTCCACACTTTTATTGAAGATATCATGGTCCTCCCAGAATTTGAGGATATCCTGATCGATTTCAGGGAGGTTGAGCTTTTTGTATTCTTTGTACATCACCTTTCGTTTTTACCGGCGCAAAAATAAAAAAAAAGCGCTGCCGAACCTTATCCGACAGCGCTTTCCTGATGTATCAGGCGTTACAAAACATCAGCAGCCTGGCGGATGAGCCGGAGTGGTAATAATGCTGATAATTATGATAGCGGCTTGATACATACGTTCTAAACGATTATTTTACAAGCTTAAGATTTTTTACGCACAAAAGCAAGCAGGTTTTGCACCGGCTTGACCGAACCGCATTCAAGCAGTAACCGGCAGCGGAGGCAATGCTAAGCCCCGGCAGACACCCTGACATTTCACGATATATCCCGAAAAACTCTATCTCCCTTCCATCCTAATCCCCTTATCTTTGTTCCCAGTTTATAAACAACACCTCTATGCTCAAAACCGAAAACCTGGGCTACGCCTATGCCGGCAGCCCGCCACTCCGATTTCCAAACATCGAATGTGCCAAAGGCGAGCACTGGCTGGTGCTGGGCGAGTCCGGCAGTGGAAAAACGACCCTGCTCCACCTTTTGGGCGGGCTGCTCTCCCCAAAGGAAGGCCGCATCGTGCTGGGCGATACAGAGATGAACCAACTTTCCCGCAGTGCTCTTGATCAGTTCCGTGGGCAGCACATCGGCATTATTTTCCAAACGGCGCACTTTGTGCAGAGCCTCAGCGTGGGCGACAACCTGGCACTCGCCCAAAGCCTGGCGGGCATGAAGGTCAACCGGGAGCGCATTCGCGAACTGCTTAGCCGGCTGGGGCTGGAGCACAAACTGCGGTCCAAGCCTTCCCAATTGAGCGTAGGTGAAAAACAGCGGGCATCCATAGCCCGGGCCATCATCAATCAACCAGCGGTCATCCTTGCCGATGAGCCAACCTCAGCCCTGGACGACAGCAACTGCAAACAGGTCATTGAGCTGCTGGAAGAACAGGCACAAGCCGTAAACGCCACCCTCCTGGTCGTCACCCACGACGCCCGCCTCAAAGACCACATTTCCCACCAAATTTCAATCGACTAGCGCATGAACCTCTTAAAACTGAGCTGGAAAAACCTGACTAATAAACCGCTAAATATGCTCCTCAGCCTCGTCCTCTTCGGGCTGGGCGTGGGCCTTATCTCCCTTCTACTCGTGCTGAATGACCAACTGCAGGAAAAGTTTGAAAAAAACCTGGCCGGCGTCGACCTGGTCATCGGCGCCAAAGGCAGCCCCCTGCAGCTCATCCTCAGCAGCATGTACCATATTGATGCGCCCACCGGGAATATCCCTATTAAAGCGGCGACTCCTTTCCTGCGGGAAGGGCATCCCATTATCGAAACCAGTATCCCTTTGTCATTGGGCGACAGCCATCGCGGTTTCCGGGTGGTAGGCACGGAACCGGAAATACTGGATCTGTACAATGCCCAGATAGCAGAAGGGCAAATGTGGAACAAGACCCTGGAGGTGGTTGCCGGCGCTGCTGTAGCCGATGAACTGGGGCTTAAGATCGGGGATACCTTTAAGAGCTCCCACGGCTTTGACCAAAATGAGGACCTCATTCACGAGGACGCAGAGTCGTTTATTATTGTGGGCACCCTTGCACCCACGGGTTCGGTGATTGACCAACTGTTGCTCACCCGCTTCTCCAGCCCCTGGGCAGTGCACGAGCATGGGCACGAGGATGAAGAAGGGCATAACCACGAAGAAGACGATCCCGATCATGAAGGGCACAGCCACGAAGATCATGACCACGAGGGGCACGATCATGGCGATAGCGAACACCGTCACGACCACAGTTCCGGCAACGCCGAACCCTACCCTGAAGACCTGCTGGCCTACAAAGACAAGCAAATCACCTCCATCCTGGTAAAGTTCAAGGGGCACAACATACAGGCGCTCAATATGCAGCGCGCCATCAACGAAAATACCGAGATGCAGGCCGCCACACCTGCCATTGAAATCAACCGCCTGTACGCCCTAATGGGCACTGGTACAAAAGCCTTACGCTGGCTGGCCATCGTGATCATCATTGTCTCCGGGCTGAGTATTTTCATTTCGCTATACAGTTCCCTCAAGGAGCGGCGCTACGAGCTGGCGCTGATGCGAGTGATGGGGGCTTCCCGGGGCAGGCTGCTGGCGCTGATCATACTGGAAGGGCTGCTGCTGGCAGTGCTGGGATACCTGCTGGGCATGGCGCTCAGTCATGGCGCTATGTACCTGCTGGCAGATCAGATGAAGGAAACCTACCAATACACCTTCTCCTGGACCAACTTCCTGATTGAGGAAGCCTACCTGCTGGGCGGCGCACTGCTAATCGGTTTGGTAGCCGCATTGATACCCGCTTTGCAGGTGCAGGGTATGGACATCTCGGATACGCTGGCGGATGGGTAAGCCTTGTTAAAAAGCACGCGATTTGGGTTTGCTGAACCCAACTGTTCTGCTATCTTTATCCGCTCAACTTAAAAACCGCCTATGTCTGACGAAAAAATTATTTTTTCGATGGAAGGGGTCTCCAAGACCTTCCCTCCATCCAAAAAGGTTCTAAATAATATCTGGCTGAGCTTCTTCTACGGCGCCAAAATTGGTGTGCTTGGCCTCAACGGCTCCGGTAAGTCTACCCTGCTCAAGATCATTGCAGGCAAGGATGAGAACTACGAAGGCAAAATCAGCTTTGACGGCAGCTACAAGATCGGCATGCTGGAGCAGGAACCGGAGCTCGATCCGGATAAGACGGTGCGCGAAGTGGTGGAAGAAGGCGTGCAGGATATTGTCGACCTGCTCAAAGCCTACGAAGCCATCAACCTGAAATTCTCGGAGCCCATGAGCGACGATGAGATGAATAAACTCATTGAGCAGCAGGGCGATATGATGGAACAGCTCGAACACCAAAATGCCTGGGAGCTGGATAACCGCATCGATACTGCAATGGAAGCCCTGCGCTGCCCGCCCGATGATGCGCCCGTCAGCGTGCTCTCAGGTGGAGAACGCCGCCGGGTGGCTTTGGCCCGCCTGCTACTGAGCAACCCGGATATCCTACTCCTCGATGAGCCTACCAACCACCTCGATGCTGAATCGGTGGACTGGCTGGAACAATATCTGCAAAACTTCCCCGGTACGGTCATCGCTGTGACCCACGACCGCTACTTCCTGGATAATGTGGCGGGCTGGATTCTGGAGCTCGACCGGGGTGAAGGCATTCCATGGAAAGGGAACTACTCTTCCTGGCTGGAGCAGAAAGCCAAGCGCCTGGAGCAGGAAGAAAAAGCTGAAAGCAAACGCCGCAAAACCCTGCAACGCGAACTGGACTGGATCAAAATGGCACCCAAGGCACGGCAAGCCAAAGGTAAGGCCCGTCTAAATGCTTATGAAAAACTCGCCAGTGAGAGCGGCAAAGAGCAGGAAGCTAAGCTTGAGCTCTACATTCCACCCGGACAACGCCTGGGCGATAAAGTCATTGAGCTGAAAGGCGTCACCAAAAAGTACGGCGACCGCACCATTTTCGAAAACTTAGACTTGGAAATCCCGCGCAATGCCGTAGTGGGCATTATTGGTCCTAACGGTGCTGGTAAGTCGACGCTCTTCCGGACCATCATGGGCAAGGAAGCACCGGATGCCGGCGAGGTCATTATCGGAGATACGGTGGATCTCTCCTATGTAGATCAAAGCCACGAAGATTTACAGGACGGAGACAAAACCGTTCATCAGGCCATCTCGGATGGGAATGAAATCCTGGAAATTGGCAACCACACCATGAATGCCCGGGCTTACATCAGCCGCTTCAACTTCACGGGGCAGGATCAGCAGAAAAAGCTGGGCGTGCTTTCTGGTGGAGAGCGCAACCGGGTACACCTGGCTATGACCCTCAAGGAGGGTGGAAACGTCCTCCTGTTGGATGAGCCGACCAACGATATTGATGTAAACACACTCCGGGCGCTGGAGGATGCGCTGGATAATTTTGCCGGCTGTGTCCTGGTGATTTCGCACGACCGCTGGTTTATCGATCGCCTGGCCACGCATATCCTTTCCTTTGACTACGACGAAGAGCCGGTCTTCTTTGAAGGCAATTATTCTCAATATGAGGCGAAGAAAAAAGAGGAGCAGGGCGATCAAAAGCCTAAGCGCCCCCGGTTTAAGAATGTGATCAACCGGTAGATTTATCGTTGTAAAGGTGCAAAGAAGACGCTTCGGAAAGATGACCGGAGCGTCTTTTGCTTTTTTAGGCTCCTTCGAAGAATTGAGCAGGGTCCACTTCCCCCTTGTCAGGCAGTATAATCTCGAAGTGCAGGTGCGGAGTGGTATACCGCGCATTGCCTGTATTTCCGACACTACCGATCGCCTGACCTGCATTGACTTCTTCACCGGTTTCTACCCATTGCTCATCGAGGTGGGCGTAAAACACCATCGTACTGTCCCGGAGGCGCAACCACACCTGCCTGCCGCCGTTACCCCCATCCTTGACCCGCTCAATCGTACCTTTTGCAATAGCTAATACCGGCGTGCCCCGGTCTGCCTTGATATCAATGCCTTGATGCTTACGGCCGCCACGGGCATCACCAAACCTGGAAATGATGTGGCGCGGGCTCTTATTGGCTACGGGGAAGAGGAAGGGGTGGTTGCCTGCAAGCACATTTTCAGGCTGACGGCTACTACCCTGAGCTACCTGCACTACGTACTCATGCACAGCTGTTTCAACCTGATGCTCATAACGGCTCCCGCTGCCCATGTAAATGAGTGGGCTGAAAGCCAGGAGCAACAGCAGGAAGTACACCGGTAGTTTAAAGTTTTCCCAATTCATAGACCAGCATAACTCTTTTCGAAGCTGGATTATTGCAAATAAGACGAATACCGTTCACCGCATTAATCCTGAGTCACCTGATATTTCAAGATAGAGACAAAGAACACCCCACCTATAATATTGCCAATGGTAGACCAAAATTGAGTCACAAAATAATCTGACAGGCTAATTTCATCGGAAGACAGCATACCGGCAAATACCTCTGTAGACCCCACAATACTATGGTGCAGCCCTCCCAGCCCGATTACAGCGGTTACGATAATGACTACAACGATACGGGCGATGGTTTCCTTGGATGAAGTAGCCAGCCAGGATACCAGCCCCATCAGCCAGCCCGCCAGGATGGCACTGACCAATATTAAAGGGGCAGAGTAATCAATCAAATGCTTGGCAATGTCTTCGAGGGCATCATAAGTAACTAACCCCAGCCTGGGCCCGACATACGCTATCGCTGCTCCTATGATATAACCTCCTATGAGATTGCCCAGGTAAATGATCCCCCAAATCCTGCTTAGGTCTTTGAGAGACTCCCGCCCGTTTAGAACGGGCAACACAGCTAAAGTGGTATGCTCCGTAAACAGAGCGGAGCGCCCAAGAATGACGAAGATGAAACCAATTGGGTATGCAAGGGCCAGCACAACCTGCATGACCTCCATGGACAACTGGTCATTGAACATGGTGTACAATACACCGATCACCAGCAAGCTAAATCCCAGGTCCAGCCCGGCAGTCAAAGCAGAGAGAAACAGCGCCTTGTTGCTTCGGCGGTACTCCTCCATGCTCTCCTCAATCTGTTCTTTGACGATCCGCTCCATCGACTTTGGCCGGGTCACTGTTTCCTGCGATTCCTTTTTGATTTTTTCTTTCCTTTTGTCCCTACGCAATAGTTTCCTGTTCACATTATTAGTGTTGGTGTACTACAATAGAGCGCAGAAAGCACAATTGATGTTCGAACTCAAAAATTAGCAGTAAACATAGCCCGGCACTTATCGTTGAAGAGTAAATTTTGAACCATGAACAACCGGAAACTAAACGACAACAAAGTTGCTATTCTGGCAACCGATGGATTTGAACAATCTGAATTGCAGGAGCCCATGAAAGCCTTAATTTCGGAAGGGGCAACGGTACACATCATCAGCCTTTCAGAGGGACAAATCAGAGGCTGGGAAAAAGGCAACTGGGCGATCACCCCCGTTCATGTGGATATTGCTGTGGACCGCGCCAATCCGGCAGAATACACTGGTCTGGTTTTACCCGGTGGCGTGATAAATCCGGACAAGCTCCGCCGGTACCCGCACGTTACAGACTTCATTAGAGGCTTTGCGGGGCTAAACAAACCGATTGCAGCGATCTGCCATGCACCATGGCTGCTTATTGAAGCCGAATTGGTAAACGGCCGCACGGTGACTTCCTTCGAGTCCATACGCACCGACCTGGAAAACGCCGGGGCAAACTGGGTTAATGAAGAGGTTGTGACAGACGGTCTCATCACCACCAGCCGCAATCCAGGCGATCTTGACGCATTCAGCCATAGATTTATAGAGCAATTGCTTACCGAAACGCCGAGCAGTTCTTCCGTTTAGGGACTGACTTTTTAAAAACAACCTAAATTTATCAGAAAGGGGCACTCCATGCGCATGGAGTGCCCCTTTCCTCTTTCAAGCCCAAATAGGCCTTCCTGACTCCGGGAAGGGAGCAATCCCATCAATACTGGTAATGTATCCCCAGGCCAGGTTCGCCCGCACTAATGATCACTCTTCTTCCTCCGATGCCCGGTATTCCTCCACCCAAAAGTTATTGTAGCCCAGCCCTACCGTGATTCGGATTTCCTGTAAGTTAAGCAATTCCAGCAGCGCCAGAAAGGTGACAATAGCATGAATCCGATTGCGGCAGGCGCTGAAAACCTCAGTAAAAGTGGCACGACGCCCACCCTGAATCCGGGAGAAGATGTGTTCCTGCTGCCCTTCTATGGTGTAACTAAACTGCACAATCTGATGTATCGTCTTGGGGTTGGCATACTCAAAACGCTCCACGATACGCTCAAAGGCACGAAGCAGCTTGAAAAGGGTAACGGATTCCAGCTCCGCATCTACCAGTGCTTTAGTGGCGATACTGTGCAGTTCTTTGGTGACATTGCCACGGTAGGACTGCTTGGCGCGGCGGGCTTCCATCTGCCGCATTTCCTCCAGTACGCTTTTGACGCGTTTGTATTCGATCAGGCGCTGTACGAGCTCCTCCCGGGGGTCTATTTCGTTACCTTCCTCGTCCACCGGCTTGCGGGGGATGAGCATTTTTGCTTTGATGCGGCAAAGCGTGGCGGCCACCAGGATAAATTCACTGGCGAGATCGATATTCATCTCTTCCATTTGCCGGATGTAAGCCAGGAAGTCGTCGGTGATTTTGGCGATAGGAATATCATTGATATCCAGCTCGTCCCGCTCAATGAAGAACAATAACAGATCAAAAGGGCCCTCGAACTGAGGCAATTTTATGGTATAGGAAGTATCACTCATATGTTGAATGGAATTTGGGGTTCCATTAAGTTATTTAAGCCGCCATAAATGGCCCGCATGGGAATGCGAATGCCCAGGCTATGTACAGGAACCTCCCGGTCCAGCCCTATGATCGTCTGCATACGCCAATAGTCTTTGCTTTCGCGAAAAAGCGCATCAACAATGGGTTGATCCTGATCGATGAGCAGGTATTCCCGGAAAGCAGGAAGGGTCCGGTACTTTCTAAATTTTGCGCCCCGGTCATAAGCAGAAGTCCCATCCGAAAGCACTTCCACGATCAGTACAGGATTTAAAATCGCCTGATTTTGGGATGCTAATTCACCGCAAACTACACTCACGTCAGGGTAAACAAAATGATTAACCGCATCCAGGTATACCTTTTGATCGCTGTTAAAAACCGTACAGGAATCTTGTAGGCGACTGCGTAATTCAAAGTACATATTGCCGGCAATACGATTGTGGTCGATTGACCCACCTGCCATATCCACAAGCAGACCGTTGTGATATTCCTGCTTGACCGCTGATTGCTCCTCAGCGGCCAGGTAATCAGAAACCGATAGGTATTTCTCAGGCTGCGGCATTATCGCTACTTTTGGATTTCTACAAAAGTAACAACTTTAGCGTTGCCATGCCGAACAAAGGAAAACTCTATCTCATTCCCGCCCCGCTTGGAGAAGGCGCAGTACACACACTGCCGCAGCACGTCATTGACATCCTGCACCGGTTGGATATCTTCATTGCCGAGCGTGCCAAGACCGCCCGCCGGTTTATCAAGGAGACCAACCCGGTAAAGCCCTTCAGTGAGCTGACCTTTTACGAAATTACCAAGCATACGCCCCCCGAAGACCGGCAGCGCTTCCTGGCCGATGCCGAACAGGGCAGGGACATCGGGCTGCTCTCCGAGGCTGGCTGCCCGGGCGTCGCTGACCCCGGCGCAATTGTGGTACAAACGGCACATCACCGGGGTATTGAGGTAGTGCCCCTCGTTGGGCCGTCGTCTATTTTGCTGGGGCTGATGGCCTCCGGCATGAACGGTCAGAACTTTTGCTTCCACGGCTACCTGCCGCCTAAGAAGCCGGAGCTGCAGAAGGAACTGAAGTTTTTGGAGCAGCGGGTCTTCAAGCATACCCAGACGCAGATTTTCATTGAAACGCCTTACCGGAATATGAGCCTGATTGAAATGGCCATCAACACCCTTTCCCCCGATATGCTGTTTTGCATCGCGGCGGACCTTACCTTGCCTACCGAGTATGTGCGTACGCTCACCATTGCGCAGTGGCGCAAGACAAAGGTGCCGGATTTGCACAAGCGGCCGGCCATTTTTTTGGTAGGGAAGTAGGGAACTATGACTTTTCTGATTTTGTATTATTTTAAGAGATCTTGCGAACCTGTTCAACATTAATACAATGAAAGTACTACTGGACATTGACGATGATAAAGCCATACACCTTTTAGAAGTGCTAAAGGGACTTAACTATGTGCGTACCGAGCCCCTCAGCGAAGAGAAAGCATCACTTATCAGTGAGCTGAAAGCGGCTGTTTCAGAATTGAAAGATATTAGAGCCGGGAAAAAATCTGCTAACGTCGCCCAATCTTTCATAAATGAGCTATGATGTACTTACTATTTCTGTATTTGAGCGTCAGGCAAAAAAACTAGCTAAGAAGTACCCTTCTCTGTAAACCGACTTAACCCAATTAGTTAGCCTGCTAAGTGAAAACCCCAAAACCGGTACTTTAATCGCTGAGAATTGCTATAAAATCCGTATGGCAATCAAATCTAAAGGCAAGGGCAAATCTGGTGGAGCCAGGGTCATCACTTTTGTAACAGTGCTCGATCAATCCGTATACCTCCTTGCCATTTACGACAAATCAGACAAAGCAAACATATCGGACAAAGAACTTGAGGAGTTACTGAGCTACATCGAAGATTAGCCCTCCATCAATCCACCAGCAACCGCTGCTTTTTCGGGTAGCGTACCGCGTACTTCAGCGTGCGCTCAGCGGTAGCACCTGCCGGAAGGTTGAAAGACCAGGTGACCGTCCCGGTTGCCTCATCAAGCTTACCGCCTTCATGCCCCAATTGAACCACCTTAATATCGTCATCTTTGGGTAGGGGATACTGATCTTCTACCCGCAGTGACACCGGATAGCTATTGGTATTGCGGATGGTGGTTTTCCAGCTGCGCTCTACGGTTTTATTGCTGCCCAGAAAGCTGGTACGCGATTGATCCCGCACCCGCTCGCGTTTGACGATGATGTCTTCGTCCCGCCCGACAGACAGGGACAGGGTATCCTCAAAAGCGGCCATATCCAGATAGGTATCGCCCTGATAAGTGCCTTTGAAAAACAGGTTGGCATCTCCATTGAGCAGGCTGTACTGCGACCAATCAGTGATTTCGGCAATGAGGTAAGCCTCTTTGGATAGTTTAGGGACGAGGGCATAATGGTAGTTGGCCGGCACTTCGTAAGTCGCCAGGTGCACATCGTAGGGCTGATGATCTGCCGGGATAGTATAAGGAAGTTCGATTTCGAATTCGGTGCTTGTCGCCCGTTGTTCGATAGCGATAGGGACGGGTGCAGGCTTTTCCGGTTTTGGGCGGGCTTTCTTACTCCTAACACCCGAAGCCATGCCCATAACCATCACCTCATCCAGCATCATACCCTCCGAGCTTAGGCGCACGTTAACGGTGCTTCCCCTTACCACCACCTGCTGATTAGCGTATCCGACATAGGAGACCAGCAGTGCCGACTGTCCGGCGGGTATTTCCAGCTCAAAACGCCCTTCCATATCCGTCACTGCTCCGATAGTAGTCCCTTCAACCAGAACTGACGCCCCAATCAGGGGTTCCCCGGTTTCCTGGTCCAGAACGGTCCCGCTCACCCGCTGACTGCGGCCACGGTTCGCTGCAGGCTGACGGGCAGGGGGCGCATAGTAGTTGTTGAAGGTAAGGTAATAAGGGCTTAGCCCGGGTTTCACATTGCTCACCGTAGGATTGCCAGTGGACAGGGTCAGGCGGGTATTCAGCCAGTCCTCCCCGGCATCCTGATACACTTTGGCTTTGTAGTCCAGTGTCAGCGGTTGCTCCGTACCCTCCACCCGGATATTGTAAAAGGGGTCCCAGCCAGCCTTGGGCACCACATACTGAAGCTCCACTTCTGCCGGTATGGCTTTGGGGGTGTTCACCACGACTTTGACGATGACTTCGGGATCAGCCTCTGATTTGGCGTTTAGCTCCAGGAGTTGATTGCCCAGCCGAACCATCTGCTTTTTATACACGACCGATTGCTGCCGGATACGCTGCAGGTGCCCCTCAATATCCATTAACCGGGTACGGTACAATAGGGCGGCGCGTTCCAGTTCATCCACCGCTACGCCATCATTGCCGCCCAGCGATTGGTTTGTCAGGAGCAGGTCACACTCGCGTACATAAACCTGTGACCGGTTGGATAAAGCCTGTAAGCTGTCTCTTAATGCCAGTTGCTGCTCCTGCAGGACTACAGTCAGGCTATCTGAATCCGCTTCATTCAGGTAGTTGACTTCCTGCGCAATTGAGACAACGGTGACGGACTGATCGATCTTCAGCTGCAAACTTTCTTCCTGCAATTGGAAGGGCAGTTTTTTGAACAGTAACTGCGTCTCCCCTGCCGGCAATTCAACCGTAGCGGTACGGGTAACCTGCGCGCCCTGCCGGTAGACAGTGACATGCTCAATTTTGGAACCAACGGTGAGCCCGGACTGAGCGTAGAGGTTGCTCAGCGCACAAAGCAGGATCAGGGAGAGAAAAAGCGTTTTCATAGCGGTTAAAGTTTTAGGGGATGAGTAAGCCTTTCACCCCCTAAAACTACGCTAATTATTTGGCGGCATCAACCTCATTCACGAAGTCAATCACGCCTTTGAAGTAGTTATCGGCATCATCGTACATGGCCCAGTGGGCGCCTTCCGGACAATAATGATAGGAGCCATTGGGCAACTTACCTGCCATCATTTCCATAAAATCAGGGTCCATGGTATCGTACTCCGCACCTATAGAAAGCGTCGGCACAGTGATTTTAGCGAGGTCCTCTGTCCGGTCCCATTCCTTGAGGGTGGCATCGCCCACTACGCCAAACTCGCTTGGCCCCTGCATCATGAGGTAAATACCGTAGTTGATGTTGGTCAGGGCGCGGATGACCGGGTCCGGCCATTCCGCCAGGGGCATGCGCAGTACGTGCTTGGGGTAATAATGCGTCTCTACCAGCTCCAGATAGCGCTCATCCGTGTACTGCCCGGCGGCCTCCAGCTTGCGGATTTCCGCCAAAGCATCAGCAGGCAAGCCCGGGGCCAGTTCTTCCTCCGCGTACTTCACGTAGGCGGGGATGGAAGACATCATGTTCGAAATGATAAGCCCCTTGAGATTTTCCTGGTATTTCAAGGCGTACTCAATGCCCAGAATGCCGCCCCAGCTATGCCCAAGGATGTAGAAATTGTCTTTGTTCAGCCCCAGCGCCTTGCGCACCTGCTCTACTTCCTCCACAAAGCGGGGGATGTTCCAGAGCGAGGTGTCTTCCGGCTGATCGCTGAAATGAGAGCCCAGCTGATCATAGTAATAATATTCGATGCCTTCTTTTGGGAAGTAGCTGTCAAAAACCTCAAAATATTCATGGGTAGCGCCCGGCCCGCCGTGAAGGAGGAGCACTTTTTTGGTCGGATTATTGCCCACCCGCTTGGTCCAGACCTGAAATTCGCCGGAAGGGGTATTAATGGTAATACGTTTGGCCCCGCCGCTGATTTTGTCGTCCATACCCGAATAATCCAGGTATTGCTCGTAGTCTAGGCCCGGAGTTTCGGTTGGCGCTCCTTCGGCGGATTCGTTGGATGGTGCGGGAGAACAGCCAAACAGCAGGACCAGCCCCAGCAGCAGTGTTAAGTTTTTCATTTTGTCGTTTGTTTTAATTCACAATAAATATAGGGCATAAACAGCGTTTTCAATAGTTGGTTTTGAAGCTTTGGATGAGACAGATGAAAAAAATATGGCTTCGGCAGGTATCTTTTGCTGTGTGCGGCAAATAGAGAAAGTGTATCCATTAACAATCACTCCTTCAAACCAGTTGACATGATGAATTACAGCATTTCTTACAGCCGCTTATTCACAGGGATTATTCTTACCCTGACCCTTTTCCCTATGATTTCATGCGAGAAGGCGTCTTTCGTTCCTGCTCTCGAATCCGAGCTTGCTAAGCCTCAAAACCTGGCAGAAGCAGAGCACATGCCCAGGGAAAAAGCGCATACGCAGGATTCCGCTTTCGTTTTCGATATACAGGAGAGCTACTGTACTCAGGATGGGGTCCACCTGAGTGTTCTCATCGACCGGCCGGAAAACTACAGCTTTAAATGGGCGATCGACGGCAACCACGCCGGGCACAACAGTTATACTCCGGGCTGCGTATGCGGAAACACTGCCACCGTTTTTATCACCCGTTTATCAGACGGCATGTCCCTGCGCCAAGCCATTGACCTGCCTGCATGTGGACCTGACTTCGAATAGTACACTTCGCAACCCCAACAAAAATGCCCGAAAGCAGTGTCAACCACTACTTCCGGGCATTTTATCTTTCAAGGTAGCAACCTACCGTCTTATTTGGCAGGCGTAGCCGGCAAGTCGTTTTCAGCTACGCGTTCTTCCTTGTGCACGCTACCAAAACCATGAATGTTTTGGTGGATAAAGTCTTCAGGGAATTCCTCCACTCCCGGAAAGCCCAGGCGAATATCCCGCCCATTGAACGGGATGTAAGCAGTGCCAAAGATGTAATCCCAGCACGCCAGTGAAATACCAAAGTTCACACCATACCGGTGTTCTTCAGGAAGATCATAGGAGTGGTGCCAGATATGCATTTCCGGACTATTGAAGACTTTCTTCATAAATGGCCCAAGCGCAAATGCTCCCACGGCTATACTTGCAGCCACTGTACCCAACTGAGCAGCCAGGGATGGGTCCTGCAAGAGGTTGATATCAAATCCGCCGGTAGCAATAAGCAGTCCAATCAAAGCGCCCAATACACCACCAGTCACATAACCAGGGACCGTAATATTGGAGTGGTTATAGTGGCCGATAGCCAGCGTAAAAATGTGGATGATAAAGAAATCATACAGACCAATTCCAAGCAGAGCCAGCGGGATGTACTCCAGTGACCGGTAGACCACATTTTCTACCCAGTGGTAACGCAGGTGTGCAGCAAAGCCCATCTGCTGAACCGAGTGGTGCACTTTGTGGAACTCCCACAGGAAATCACTGCGATGCAACAACCGGTGTACCCACCACTGAACGAAGTCACGGACCAGAAAGCCAACCAGTAAGATAAGCCACATGGGCGAAGCATTCAGTGGATTGGAGGCCTGTAAGTCGAAACCACCGGTAATGGCTTTGATGCCATCGTTAAACAGGTTGACCACCACGTCCGAAGCCGCATTATAGATAATGAGGGAAAACAGGAAGAAGTTGAAAAACATATAAAAGAAGTCCAACCAGAAGTCCTTCCTGAATTTTGGCTGGTCTTTGCGCCAGGGCGTTACCACCTCCAACAGGAAGAAGAAACCTGAAACAATCAGCAGCCAGTAAAAATAGTTTTGCCACCCCGGGTGGGTGATCTCATCCCACAGATAGCTTGCATAGCCCCTGTAGCCATCAACAAATATATCCCAATACTTCATGACGAATAGTTAAGTTTTTAGTTTACAGATTACATTACAATTCAAGGAGGTACCACTCGATCGCCTCCATGTCCAAGTTGGCACGGCGGCTGGATTCCTCGGGAGCATAATTGGCGGCCAGGTAATCAAGGATAGCATTTTCCTGGTCGCCCAGGTCCCAGAGTCCCTGCGTCTCCTGCATCCAGACAATCATATTCTTCCAGCCATCACGGGTAGCTTTATTCTGAGTGACCAACTTGGCAGAATGACAGGCCGTACAGGTAGCCCGAACGGTTTCCCAGCCTTCCGCAGCGATCAGCCCGGTCTCCAGGTGTATACCATCTTCCACCCGGTCCATATCAGCCGCCTTTTCAGCCATACGCTGTTGCGAGATTTCTACAGGGACTGTTTGAGGGCCGTCAAACCACCCATTCAAAGCGGGCTGAAACAGGGCAAACAGGAACAAACCGACGACCGCAAAGAAAATAGCGGACACCGTTTGGACAATAAGACCGATGGTACCCAGCCACCGCTTTCGGTAGGCTTGTTTTTGCTTTTCGGTCAAATGATCAGGTAGGTGTAACATAATATCAGATTACTTTTACAGCGATTCTATGACAAGCATTATTGAGGTAGCCTTTAGGGTTCCAGCCAGGCAGGATCATCGGCTGTGCGGTGCCCCGGCTGTCGGTAGCACGGGCCCATACCTCGTAATAGCCTTTTTCAGGAAAGCTGACTTCAGCATTGAAGTGCTGCCAGGCCAGACGGTTAGCGGCAGCCTCCAGTTTTGCAGGCTTCCAGGTGGCGCCAAAGTCAATAGAGTATTCCATTTTTTCCACACTCAGCTCACCCGCCCAGGCATGCCCGCGGATCGGCAGCTTCTGTCCTGATTTGAGGGAAGCGCCAGTCTTTGGATAAGTGATGACGGATTTGACCGGCATGCTCTCAATGATGCACATGTCTTCGTCTTTCACTTTGGTACCCGGTGCTACCGGCTTACAGGGGACCCGGTAGGAAGGGGCTTCCATCTTTGGCCCATCGTGCACTTTATTGCGTACCAAGAGCTTGGTCAGCCATTTGCCGGAAGTAGAGGCTGGCCAGCCACCTGTGACCAGGCGAAGCGGGTGCCCGTTTTGGTAAGGAATATCCTGCCCGTTCATTGCCCAGGCGATAATGGTCTCATCCTGCATCGCTTTTTCCATGGGTACACCACGGGAGATCGGCTTCTTCTCCGGATTACCGCTCACGTGGCGGTCCATACCTTCATAGCCTACATAAACGGCATCTCCCTTAAGCCCAACATCATTGAGCACATCTTTCAGGCGCACACCCGTCCAGGAGGCACAGGCTACTGCGCCTACCCCCCACTGATTACCCTTGGCGGGCGGGTTGAACTCGGAACGGCCATTGCCGCCGCACTCCAGCGTCAGTGCATAGGTGTGGTGCTGGAATTTATCTTTTAGTTCCTGGATAGTGTAGGATTTCTTTTGGCGTACAGACTCGCCCTCTATGGACAGCGTCCAGGTATTCACATTGATTTCATCCTCCTCTGGCGGAATACCGTTGTTACGGATGAAAAATTTGTCTGCCGGTGTAAGTTTATCATCCAGCAGGTGAGCCGGCGTCTCCACATTGAGCGGGCGGTCATTCAGTACAATCAGGTCCGGGTGCTTACCCGGTATTTGAAATGGGGCGTCTTCCTGTGCCAGTCCGGCAGGAATCATTCCGGCCGGGAAGTGCTTTCCGTAAACCATAGGTGCTCCCAGTGCAGCTCCGATGGCAAGCAGGGCTCCTTTACGCAGGAAACCACGCCGTGTTTCCGGGTCAGATTCACGCCCCCAGAGCAGGCGGTCCGCTTCGATAGGGTCTTTGGCATAAAGCTCGTGCAAGCCTACTTTTTTCTTGCGATTCTTCATTGTAAAACTGTATTAGTAATGCAGATTTTTTGGCTTTTGTACCTGGGAAAACCTCTGGTACAACACGTTTTGAAAGTGATATACCGGAGGTTTTAATTTTATTCCGCAGCCTTGCTGAGCTCAGCTTCAAGCTCGGCAAACCGCTTTTTGTGTTCCGCATCGTCAATATCCCGCTCAATAGCCACGCCACCTTTGTTAATATAATTGTGGCTCCACTCTATCCAGGATCCGTCGTAGTTTTTCACATCCTCAAACCCCAGTATTTCAGTGAGCACATAAGTGGTGTGAGCGGAACGCACACCAGACTGACAATACGCAATAACTTTCTTGTCAGGCGTAATGCCTGCTTTCTCAAAGTTGTATTTCAGGTCTTTTAGTGATTTGAACCTGTGGTCTCCGTTGAGGTCCACCGCATCTGACCAGTTCAGGTGTATGGAACCAGGAATACGTCCGTAAGTGAAAGCACCCTTTTTGTATGGGTAGCAAACTCCTTTGCTAACGTAAGGCACGCCCTGATACTCTTCAGGTTCGCGGGTATCCAGCAGAATATAGTTCGTATCGGCCATAGCAGCCAGTACATCTTCCATACTGGCCAGCCGGGTATAATCCGGGGCATTGCTGAAGGTGTACAGTACTGGATCAGCTTTGGTCACTTCGGTAGTCAGTTCAAAACCATCAGCTTTCCATGCAGCTTTGCCACCATTCATCACAGCCATGTTTTCATGGCCATACATATCGAGCATCCACATGAAGCGGATGGCATCTACGCTGCCTTTAGTATCATAGATAACCAGCAAGTCATCTGCACTGATACCATTGCTGCCCAGGAGCGCAGCCATTTCTTCAGGTGATGCCCGCATGCCTCCGTAATCGTAACTTCCGCCTTCGTAATCCGGGCGCCAGAAATTAACCGCGCCGGGCAGGTGCCCCTTTTCGAAGGCGTCCTTTTTGCTGATTTCGATGACTTTGAAGGCTTTTCCTTCATCGTACATCGCCTTTACATCGGCGGTTTCAACTAGGTGATTGGCTTTGACAGAAGACTTAAGCGATTCATCTACCTTCTCTTCGACCTCGGTAGTTTCTGCTTCTTTCTCAGAATTAACTTCTGACTGGCAGGAAAATACGAAAAAACTTAGGAAAAAGCCTAGCAGTAGCAGGCTCGAATGGTGTAAACGTGACAATTTCATGATAATCATTGGTTAAGGTTTAGAATATGGCGTGCAAGCCAAGGCCCAGCCAGTTGCCACGGCGGATTGCGCCGACACCACTCTGACTGAAGAATTGATTGACGCGGGCACCATCACCTGCAGCGCCGGGGTCACCATCGCGCCAGGTGTAGTGTAGCATCAGCTTAAGATTGCGGCGGTCCAGATACAGGTTTACACCGGCATCGTAGGTCTGCTCTGAACCGGAGAAGGAGCCAACTGCAGAAGCATCTGCCTGTTCTTCCGCTGTTTCGCCACCATTGAACTGCATCACCATGAATACCGGCTCCAGCATGTACTTGCCTACCGTAATGTTGTAGCCCACGCGTACGTGGCCGGTATTAGAGGTGTAGTCAAAAGCACGGGAGGCCCCATCACTGCTTGTACGGGTGCTGGATCGGGTCATAAATATCCACTCTCCATCAAGGTTGAGCGGCCCCCAGTTGAGCAGCATACCAGGGCCAAAAGCCAGGGATTCTTCGAACAAGTCCGTCTGCCCCTGATAGGAAGCGTTGAAGTCAAGGGAAACCCCTTTGCGCTTGTTGTAAAAGTTGGTTTCGTACCCAATTTTGTACTTCGTCAGTTCCGGGTCGCCGAGGTAAAGTACCGCCCGCCCTGCAATCAATGGAGCAAACTCCCGCCCCACAGTTTGCCCCAGCGGGCTTGTCGTCAAAGGGTTGAAAACACCAAGGTTGTAATTGAGCCCGACCTTCTCTCCCTGAAACAACCCGCCAATATTGAGGCCTGCAGCCCGACCAGGCCCAGTGCCTACCAGATGACGGCGTACATAATTCTGAGACATAGACTTTTCGAAGGAGTTGACCGACCAGCCGGAAGTAATGCTTTCCCGCTGCATTTGCGGACGGAACCAGCCGCCCGTCAGCCAAGCAGCCTGACTGCCCTTGGTGAGCTGATACTGGAAAAATCCATCCCATACACCAAAGTTAGGTTGGGCTGGATTAGCCCCTCCTATGCTTGAGCTGAGCAGATCACGCCCCGCCAGGTCATAAAACATAGCCAAAGAATATTTTAACCGTGGATAAGGCTGACCCCGCATGATGAGCCGGGCCCGGCGCAGGTTCGTATTCAGACGGTTATCCACACCTTCGTATTCTCCTGTTTCGGCGTTGTAAATTTCCTGATCCATAGAGTACAGCGACCAAAGCTGCACCATCATTCTTATATCAAACTTGAAATCTTCCTTCTTTTTCAACCACATTTCCTTCACAGGAATCTTCTCATCTGTAGCCGTCTTTTCCTGTGCCTGTACCGACGTAGCAGCCACAAGCACAAATGCCAATACTAACCCAAAAGTTAAGCCTTTCATTTACTGAATTTGGTTTTGGTTAATGTTTTGATTTACAAATATCTGCGCATTGCACCGAATAGTTTGTGCGTTTGCGCACACAAGGAAGCAACACGGGCAAAATATAATAGGCTTACGAGTTAGTGCAGTAGGCGGAACAGAGCATGAATTGCGATTGCATCAGATCAATACACAAGGGCTCTATTCCATGACCGGTCAGAATTTAATGCCAAACTTACAGCATTTCACCCAAACATGTTCAATACAAAAGGCAAATTTTCAATTTTTATATTAAAAAAAACACGCTTTACCAAAAAACCTACCAAACCAATATAAAAAACCGGAATAATCTACTTTAGACAGCGAAGCCCCGCCAAGTTAGACCTCGACGGGGCTTCGCCCGTTAACCCTATTTCCCTATAGGATTTACGCTTTATGCAATGTCGCTAGTCTTTAATTTGTAGCCTGACGTAATAATCCCGCTGCACTTTTAGGCCATCCGTTCGCTTAAGGTTGATTCGTTGCCATTCCGTATCTGGTTTTAGTGCGACCGGCTCTCCTTTGTGCAATAAAGTTACGGGCATATCAAATCCGGATATGGTTTGCTCCCAGCGGTAGGACAGCTTGCCTTTTTCCCATTTACACGCCAGTACAGGTATACGCGTATCGCGCAGGTACTGATCAAAAACAGGCTTCAAGTCCAGTCCTGATTTTTCAATGAGGTACTCCTCAATTTGTTTCGTGGTCACCGTTTGGTGGTAAAAGTCTTTGTTCAGCCCCCGGAGTATGCTGCGCCATTTTTCATCATCGCCCAGAAGGGTGCGAATGGTATGAAGCATATTCGCTCCCTTGTAGTACATATCCGAAGAGCCTGCATGATTGACATCGTAATCGCCGATTACAGGCCGGTCATTCATAATCGCCTTGCGGGTACCAATTACATAATCTGCACTGGCTTCGCTGCCATAATGATAATCGAGGTAGAGGTTTTCAGAGTAAGCGGTAAACCCTTCGTGTACCCACATGTCGGCAATATCTTTGTAGGTGATGTTGTTGGCAAACCATTCGTGTCCGGCTTCGTGTATGATGATAAAATCGAATTTTTTGCCCCAGCCCGTTCCGCTCAGGTCCATGCCCAGGTAGCCATTTTGGTATTTGTTGCCGTAAGTTACAGAGCTTTGGTGCTCCATGCCCAGGTAGGGGACTTCCACCAGCTTAAAGCCATCCTCATAGAAAGGGTAGGGCCCAAACCAGTGCTCGAAGGCCTCCAGCATCATCGGCACCTGCCTGAACTGTGCTTTGGCTTTGTCCAGGTTGCCGCGCAGCACATAATAATTGCAGTCCAATGCTCCTTTTTCCCCCGCGTACGTTTCTGACCAGTGTACGTAATCTCCGATATTGACGTTCACGCCGTAGTTATTGATGGGGTTGTCAACATACCAGTGGAAAGTGTGGGTCCCGTCCTCATTTTTTTCTACACTGCGGAGTTTGCCGTTAGACACCTCCACCAGCGTATCCGGCACCCGGACGCTGATCAGCATACTGTCTGGCTCATCGTACATATGGTCTTTGCAGGGCCACCACAGGCTCGCCCCTTCTCCCTGACAGGAGGTCGCTACGAAAGGATTGCCGTTTTCGTCTTCGTCCCAGCTCAGCCCGCCGTCCCATGGCGCACGGACTGCCACCCGGGGCTTTCCACCGTACTCCAGTACCAGTTCGTATACCTGCCCCGCCTTAAGGCTTTGGGGCATTTGTATGTAGTAAACATTGCCATCACGGCTGTATTCCAATAGCTGCCCATTTTGCACCGCGCCCCGAAGTGCCATTGGCGGCTGCAGGTCAACTTGCATGCGCTTGCCAGGCTCCAGCACTCTATACTGGACTGTGTTCCGCCCTTCGATAGTCCGCTTGCCCGGGTCAACTTCTATATCCAGGTGATAATACGTCAGGTCCCACCATGCACGTTCGGGCGTTACGGCCCCCCGGAGGGTATCCTGACGGTCAAACTGGGCTGCCAGGAACACAGGTAGCAGCAGAAAAAGAAAAATCAGGGCCGTAGAAGCGGAAAGTTTTAAGCAGTTCATAAATCACTAAAGTTGTTGAGGATCAGCAATAAAACGTTGCTAACAAAACAAAAATTGGGGTTACAGGAAGGGATTATGTTGCTTTTCGTACCCGATATTGGTTTCGGGCCCATGCCCGGGGTAGACGGTCACATCGTCCCCGAGTGGGAACAGCTCGTTCTGAATGCTCCGGATTAAGGTATCAAAATCGCCCCCCGGCAGGTCGGTACGGCCTATACTGCCCATGAAGAGTACATCCCCGGCAATCAGAAAACGATCGCTTTCGCAAAAGAACGAGAGGCTTGCCGGAGAGTGGCCAGGCGTGAACAACGCTTTAAGGGAAGTATTGCCAAAGGTGATTACCGCCCCTGCATCAATGAACCGGCCGGGTTCCCCTGCAAAGTTACCGGAAGGCAAAGGAAGGCCAAACATGGAAGCAGACTGAGGCGCTGCTTTCAAAACGGGCACCTCACCTTCGTGCATTTCCAGCTCCAGCCCGTAGGTGTCCATGATAAATTGGTTGCCAAAGACATGATCAATATGACAGTGGGTATTGATCAGGCGAACCGGCGTCAGCTCCTGTTTTTCGATGGTGGCTTTAAAGGCAGCCCTTTCCTCAGCTGAATAACAACCGGGGTCAAAAATGATGCATTCTCCCGTCTCATCATAGACGATGTAGGTATTTTCCTGGAAAGGGTTAAAAGTCTGTTTGAGTACTTGCGCCATTTTTCGGGGCAAGTTAAATAAAAAAGCCCGGCTGTGGCACAAACGCCTGCATTACCAACAATTCTCTAATCCGGCGGCTCAATCGCAAAAGAAAGTTCGCTGTTTTCCGTTCAAGTTAAATGATAAAGTAGCCTGCGCGGCAAAATTACCCACCCTTAAAATAAACCGATGGCCCCGTGCGACTGTCTTTATAATGCGTACTATAACATGAAACTACTGCTCCGGCACTGCCCGATGCGCCCAAATCGAATTTTCCATATGCGTACATACCTGCTTTCACTGCTTTGTCTCCTGCTATCAGCCACTGTTGTTAACGCTCAGGGCATACAGGTGGAGTTCGGGAAAAACCGCGTGCAGTACCACGATGATTTTGCAGAATGGTCACAGTACGAAAGTGACAACTTTGTAACCTACTGGTACGGTGAAGGGCGCTTTATTGGACAGGCTGTAGTACAACTGGCGGAATACGACTTCCAGGAAATCCAAAATGTCCTGGAGCACCGGATCAACGAAAAAATCCAGATTATCGTTTACACAGACCTGACCGATGTCAAGCAGAGCAATATTGGCAGTGAGGATACTTTCGTTAATAATGCAGGGCAGACGAAAATTGTGGGCAACAAAGTTTTTGTCTATTTTGATGGCAACCACCGCAATTTACGCAAACAGGTCCGTGAGGGCATCGCAAGCGTATACCTGAATGCGATGCTGTTTGGTTCCAACATACAAGAGATTGTTCAGAATGCGGTAATGATGAACCTGCCGGTCTGGTTTAAGGAAGGGTTGGTGGGTTATGTAGGCGAGCGCTGGAATACAGACCTGGACAACCAACTGCGCGACTATATCCTCTCGGATGAATTCGAGGGCTTTGAGCTGCTTGCTGAGCGGGACCCGAAGCTTGCCGGGCATTCTCTCTGGCACTTTATCGGCCAGCAATACGGAAAATCCCAGGTTTCCAACCTCCTGTACCTTACCCGGATCAACCGGAGCATTGAGAATGGCTTTCTTTATGTCCTGGGTATGCCGTACGAGCGTGTAGGGCTGGACTGGGCTGTTTTCTATAAAGACCGGTACTCGGTGGAAGAACAGCGCCGTGATACGCTTTCCTCCGCCCCTTTGGCTATTAAAAATAAGCGCAACTTACCCGTTACGCGGGCTAAAATAAGCCCGGACGGCAGACAGGTGGCCTATATCATTAATGAGATTGGGAAGCATCAGATATACCTGTATGATATAGCCAAAGGGACTTCAGACCGCATTTTCAAAGGCGGGTTCCGCAATGCCTTTCAGGCTACTGACTACAACTACCCTATCATTGACTGGAACCCCAACGGGCAGGAAATCGCCATTCTCTATGAGAAAAGGGATGTAGCTTACCTCCGCATCCATAATGTTCGTACCGGTAAGCATACCGAAGAGCCATTGTCTTCCGAATATCAGCGGGTATACAGCATGTCCTACGTTAATCCCATCACTATGGTCTTCTCGGCTACCGTCAGAGGGCATTCTGATATCTTCCTTTACTACACCAATACCCGGCAGACTCAACGCATCACCAATGACTTCTGGGATGACCTCGACGCCACTTACGTAGAAATCGATAACCGCCGTGGCATCCTTTTCGCCTCCAACCGGCAAGACACCTTGCTGAAGCAGGAAAAACTGGACAGTATACTGCCCATTGATGATTTCGACCTTTTTTATTACGACCTGGAGGACCGCTCTGAGGAGCTGGTCCGAATAACCAACACGCCCTATGCCAATGAGCGTGAGCCTATGGCAGTGGACACCTCCTGGTTTTCCTACCTTAGCGATGCATCCGGTATTTACAATCGGGCATCCGGTTACCTTGAGGAATACATCCACCACTATGATCAGTTGATTCAACTGGAGGATGGCTCTGAAATAAGGCTTCATGTCGATTCTGCCATGACTAGCCTGGACAGCACGCTAATCGATACCATCATCATAGAGCCTGTGATCAAAAAGCGGGCCGTGACCCAGCCTAATACCAACTACCACCGTAATATCCTTCGGCAGGATAATGCCCGCAGAACCAATCGGGCCGTTCAGCTGGTTTTGGAAAACGGGCAACACCAGCTGCACCTCTTTCAGCCTGCCCCCTCAGATGCCATCAGCAGCGCTGCGGAAACCGGATTCCAGCAACAGCGGTCTGCTGAAGTCAAAAAAGCAACGGTCATTGAACCGAAGAAAAAGCAACAGGCGCCACCTTCCTCAAGGCAGAAACCTGTCATGTCCATTCTGACGGAGTCGGATAGGGTCAGTGTAGACACAGTTCGGGTAGACCAAAGCCGGAGAGATACAGGCAAGGTAGATATTGACAACTACCTCTTCCAAAGCGAGTTTGATGACGAAGAGAGTGAGCCCACCGTCATTATTGTTCAGGAGCCCGAAAACGAAAATGAGCCCGAGCAGGTCAGAATTATTACCAGCGACCGTCAGCTTTCTGATGTCATGAACCGCCCGGGGCTGCGCACTAAAAAGCCTTACGAATTCCGGTCTTCAAAAATCATTCCTTACCGTTTGGAATTCAGGACCGATTTTGTGACCACACAGCTTGACAACAGCCTGCTTTTCGACGGGCTAAACAGTTTCGCTGCCAACCCTGATGGCTTCAACCTGCCCAATCCTGGTATTTTGCTTAAAGCGAACTTCAAGGACCTGTTCGAAGATTATGAATTTGAGGGGGGCGTTCGGGTACCGACCACCTTCAATGGTACTGAATACTTTGTCACCTTTAAAGACAAAAAACGACGCCTTGACCGGCAGTATGCCATTTACCGGCGCAACCAGCAATTTTCATCAGAGAGCCTTTCCTTTGTGCCCAGCCGCCGGGAAGTCAACATCCTGCTTGGCCAGTATGGGGTACGCTATCCACTTGATATTTTCCGCAGCCTTCGGGCTACCGGGACCTTACGCCGCGACCGGGTCACTCAGCTTGCTACGGAGCGTAGTTCCCTCCAGGTGCCTACCACCAGTGAACAGCGGGCAGGGCTAAGGCTGGAGTATGTGTTTGACAATACGCTGGATGTGGCGCTCAATATCAAGAATGGCTCCCGTTATAAGATTTTCGTAGAGGGGGTTAAGAAATTCGACCTGGGCTTTACCGATGGAGTTTCTTTTGACTTAGCACGCGGAGCCATGGGTATTGTCGGCTTTGATGCCCGCCACTATCAACGCTTCCTGAAGCACTCTGTGATTGCCCTCCGGGCTGCAGGTGCCACTTCTTTCGGTTCAGAGCGTATGGTGTATTTCCTGGGTGGAGTGGACAACTGGCTGTTCAACAGCTTCAACAATGAAATTCCAATTCCGGCAGCCGGACAAGATATTGCCTTCCAGGCGCTGGCCACCAATATGCGGGGCTTTGACCTCAACATCCGGAACGGCAGCTCTTACCTGCTATCTAATATCGAGCTGCGGATGCCCATCTTCAAGTATTTTTCGAAGCGGGTACGCTCCCAGTTCTTCCGCAACTTCCAACTGGTTGGCTTCTTTGATGTGGGTACTGCCTGGGAAGGCAATGACCCCTACAGCGAGGAAAATCCGCTGAATACCTCAGTGGTGGACAACAGCGGTCTCGTCTCTGTGAGAGTCAACTATTTCAGAGACCCTATCGTGGCAGGATATGGCGCAGGAGTAAGGGCGATGCTTTTTGGATATTTCGTACGGGTAGACTACGCCTGGGGCATCGAGACCCGCGTGGTTCAGGACCCTATGTTCTATCTTTCCATTGGGACTGACTTTTAGTGAATTTTGAAAGTGCTATTTTTGATCTTGTTTTGTAAAGAAACCAGAGTCTTGCCCACTGGAATGCTAAGGTGACGTTGACTGAAGTCCAATGCGATGAGACTACTGTAAGGTTATTAAAGACTGATGATATCTGTTATTAAAGGAGCTCAACCGTTAATCCTCTCCATACATATCCCCAAGACAGCCGGTCAGACATTGCTGCAATTGCTGGAGCTTGCCTACGGGAAAGAACAAGTCCTACACCTCAACAGAGGGTTCGCTGAAGCGAAAGCAGCAAAACATTGAAAACCTTAACCCACCCTACTACCAAGTCTTGCACGGGCACCTTCCCTACCGGTCCTTTCTTGCCCATTATCACCATCCTGAAGCTAAATTCATCACTTTCATGCGCGATCCGGTAGAGCGGGTCCTGTCCAACTTTCGCTATTACCGAAAAATGAAAGCAGCGCGGCTAAAAACCGGCAAAACCATACGCCACCACTACGACCTGGAAACTTTTATTGAGCTGAAGAAACGGCAAAACGTAATGGCTCGTTTTCTTGATGGGCTGGAACTGACCGACCTCTTTTTTCTGGGGCTGCAGGAACAGTTCGGGCAGGATGTCAGGCTTCTAAGCAATAAGCTATTGTGGGAACTCCCGGAAACAGCCTTCCAAATCAAAAAGAACCCGACACGTCCAACGGATGAAACGGATAAGGCGATACGCCAACGCATTGCGGCGCTCAATCAGGCAGATATCCAACTTTACAACCGGGCAGTAGCTTTAAAAGCATCAGGATATTGGCAATAAAAAACAGCTGCTCTCCTATATCAGACAGCAGCTGTCGGGCCTTTGGCATACAAAAGCCTGGTATATTGAAGGTACAGCACGTTAAGCTGTAGCAACTCTAATCTTATCTTTGATGGACTGAATGAGCGCAGGGGAAGGTTTTCGGCGGTGGATCTTGCTCTTGATGAACTCCCGGAAGGATTTTTCCTGACTAAGGACTTTCAGGTAGGCGGGGTTGGATTTGATTTCAATCAGCAGTTCTCGTTCATCACTTTCACTAAGTTCGTTGTCGAGATACATGGTGACTTTTCTGACGAGTTCCTGGTAATTCTGATCTCTCATTGTGATACGTTTTTTACTGTTGGGTAGTCCGCCCGGTCAACGTAAAACAGAGGCTTGGCCAAGGTGGCACCGTCACACCACCCGTGCTCACCGGATGCGGGCAGGGTAGCGTATCTGTAAATCGGTGTTCGTGGATAAGGCGTTGCATCTCTTTTCGTTTAAGGATAGCCGGCAATGAAGCCTGAGTGCCATACACAGCAGGCTCCACCAACGGACTACTTTGAGTAGTAGGTTAACGAATTATTTGCGCTTGTCTTTGTAGCCCAAAGATTCAGCGTATGTTTTCAATTGTTCTTTTAGCATATTTCTGGCCCGGTGCAGACGGGAGCGAACCGTACCGATAGGGATATCCACAATTTTGGAAATCTCTTCGTACGTGAACCCTTCCACATCGCAAAGCAGGATTACCACACGGAAATCGACCGGCAATGCATTAATCGCATTGGTCACCTCATCGCCCATCATACCCTGAAACATCTCCTCCCTAAGGTCGTGGTAGGACGTCAGGCTCGAGTCTTCCTCATCATGGTAGTTGATGATCTCCTCATAGTCGACCTGTGTAGGCTGCTTGCTCTTTTTCCGGTACTGATTAATGAAGGCGTTCTTGAGGATACGGAACAACCAGGCTTTGGCATTGGTTCCGGCGTTGTAGCTATCGATAAAACGATAAGCCTTGAGGTAAGTCTCCTGTACAAGATCGTTAGCGTCCTCCTCATTATAGGTCAGGTGGTACGCGAAGGTGTACAGGGCATCAATCTGAGGCAGAAATTCTTCCTCGAAAACGTTGCTGTTCGAACTGCTCATCGTAGTTATTTCCTTCGTCTGTACCATAAAGATAGCATTTTTGGGCAACCAGCAAATTCCCGGGCGTTGTAAATCCGTACATTGCCGGCTGAAGCTAAGAAGCTGCAGCACCACTGTTTGTGCTGCATTTTACCCTTCACACGACCATCAACTGAGATCGGAAAAAAAAAGTTTCCGGGGCCGGAAGAAAAATGTCAGCTCCTGCCCTGAGCGCCTACAAACCAAGTGCTTGCGGGAACCATTTAAGGGGGCTGTTGTTTCATCGTTCCAAAGCCCGCACCGACATGCCGGCAAACCTAAACCTGATTTTTGCTGGACAAAACCACGATTTTTATGACCTTTACGAGCAAACCATTAAATGTGGACACATTATCTCCCAAGGAAGACCCCACGGCTTCATCCAGAAAGCGTGACCATATTGAACTGGCGTTCCGCTCCCAGGTGGAAAGCGGCACCCTCGACCAGCGTTTCTACTACGAGCCGCTTCTGTCGGGTCACCCGGCAAAAGGCAGCCTCAAGAACTTCCTGTTCCTGGGCAAAACCATGCGCGCGCCGGTATGGGTATCTAGTATGACTGGAGGAACCGACTGGGCCAATACCATCAACCACAATCTGGCCCGGGCTTGTAAAGAGTTCGGAATGGGCATGGGGCTGGGCTCCTGCCGACCTTTGCTTTACAGCAACGAAAGCCTTCCCGATTTTGATGTCCGAAAGGAAATCGGGGATGACCTTCCCCTTTTTGCCAATCTGGGTATTGCCCAACTGGAAGAGCTCATCGACCGCGGAGAATTGTACCGGGTCCGGGAACTGACTGATAAGCTGCAGGCAGATGGCCTCATTATCCACGTCAATCCACTACAGGAGTGGCTGCAGCCGGAGGGTGACCGTTTTGTGCGCAGCTCCCTTCAGGTCATAGAAATGGTACTGGAAAAAGTAAACCTTCCCATCATTGTAAAAGAAGTAGGGCAGGGCATGGGCATGGAGAGCCTGCGGGCGCTTATGCAGCTCCCCCTTGCAGCCATCGACTTTGCTGCAAATGGAGGCACTAACTTTGCACGCCTGGAAATGCTCAGGAGCGATGAAGCCAAAGCTGCCATTTACGAACAACTGGCACATGTGGGGCACAGCGCTGCCGAAATGACCCTTATGGCTAATCAGTTACTTGAAGAACTCGGCGACAAAGCCGTCTGCCGGCAGTTCATCATTTCCGGTGGCGTAAGGACTTTTCTCGATGGTTACTATTTGACCCAAAAACTGAATGCACCTGCTATATACGGGCAGGCTTCGAGTTTCCTGCGGCACGCCCGCGGCAGCTACGAAGAACTTCAGACCTACGTGGCGGCTCAAATAGAAGGTCTTGAATTAGCCAACGCCTTTCTCCGGGTACGATAAAACAACGAATAAAGCGGTGCCCGCACCGCTACTTTAACCTACAAACATGCAGGATAAGACGATTTCAGGTTTTTCACGCCTGTCCAAAGAAGAAAAACTGAACTGGATTGCGGAACAGTTTTTCGAAAAACCACAGGAAACCATCAAAGAGCTCAAAAGCTTTTGGCATGAGGATGCTGAGCAGCAGCGTGTTTTTGATGGCTTTAGTGAAAATACCGTCAGCAATCACTTCCTCCCCTTTGGTATAGCCCCCAACTTTGTCATCAATGGAGATGTTTACGCCGTGCCGATGGCGATTGAGGAAAGCTCGGTGGTCGCTGCCGCATCAAGTGCTGCCAAGTTCTGGTCCAAAAGAGGTGGCTTCCATGCCAAAGTATTGTCCACCCGTAAAGTCGGGCAGGTGCATTTCAGTTGGACCGGCAATAGTGCCGCCCTCAAAGCAGCTATGCCCGACATCGAGCAACAGCTCCGGGAGGACACCCGCCACATTACCACCAACATGGAAAAACGGGGGGGTGGTATTCAGGATATAGAGCTGGTGGACCTCACTGCCGAAGAACCCGGTTATTACCAACTGCGTGTGACTTTTGAAACCTGTGACTCCATGGGTGCCAACTTCATCAATTCCGTACTGGAAGAATTCGGCGTGAGCCTGCAGCAAATGGCTGCAACCCATGATCTACTCCGCAGGGAAGAAGCCTCCCTCGACATCATCATGGCTATTCTCTCCAACTACACCCCCGAATGCGTGGTCCGTACCTGGGTGGAATGCCCTGTGGAAGCCCTTGATGCCGCCGGCCAAAACATGGATGCAGCCACCTTTGCAGAAAAGTTTGCCAAAGCCATCCGCATTGCTCAGATCGACCCGTACCGGGCCACGACACATAATAAAGGAATCTTCAACGGTATCGATGCCGTGGTACTGGCTACCGCCAATGACTTCCGGGCCATCGAAGCCTGCGGCCATGCCTATGCTGCACGGGACGGCCGCTACCGCAGCCTCAGCAGCTGCACCGTAAAGGATGGGGTATTCAAATTCTGGATGGACCTGCCCCTTGCGGTGGGTACTGTAGGTGGGCTGACCCGCCTCCACCCTATTGCCCGCCTGTCTTTGGAAATGCTGGGTCATCCGAATGCGGAAACCCTGATGATGATCATTGCCACGACCGGGCTCGCACAAAACTTCGCAGCTGTGCGTTCACTCGTCACCACGGGCATTCAAAAGGGGCATATGAAGATGCACCTGCTTAATATTCTCAACCACCTAAAAGCTACGCCGGCGGAGCAGGAGCAGGCTGCGGCATTTTTCGCCGACAAGGTAGTGTCCTTTACCGCGGTGCGCGACTACATCAAGCAAAGCCGCAATAACCGGCTGGTGCCCGAACACTTTTTGAAGAAATAGCAAAACCTAAAAACCATCGAACAAGCGATTCACACTAACGGCAAAGTTCTCCTGACCAGTGAATATGCCGTACTCGACGGGGCACTGGCGCTAGGTCTGCCACTCCGTCGCGGGCAGTGGCTCCGCGTAAGAACCGCACCACAGGCCGCACATCACAGCTGGCAAAGCCGGTTAGCGGATGGCACCTCCTGGTTTGAAGGCAAATTCGCTGCCGGAGGAATGCTCCTGCAGGCCAATGACTTGCAGACCGGCAAGCGCCTGGAAACCCTTTTCCAGGGCATCGAAAAACAACGCCCCGGATTTTGGAGCAATCAGCCCTACCTGAACTTCGAAACCCAACTGGAATTCCCCCGGGAATGGGGGCTGGGCAGCAGCTCCACCCTGATTGCCGGGATTGCCCGCTGGGCTGGCGTCGACCCTTTTCAACTCCTGGAAGATACCTTCGGCGGGTCGGGCTACGATATCGCCTGCGCCAACAGTCAGCATCCGGTACTATTTCAGCGCCGGCAGGGACAGCCTTCTTATGTTGAGGTCCCCTACGCACCCGCCTTTGCGGACCACATCTGCTTTGCTTTCCTGGGCCATAAACAGGACAGCAGGGCGGGCATTGCCAGGTACCGCAGCCGGGGCAGTGGCACTGAGAAGCTACGTGACCGTCTTTCGGAACTGACACTGCTTTTCTTACAGGCACGCACTGCTACCGAAGCCACCCTGGTACTCGAAGAACACGAAGCGTTACTTTCCAAAACTTTAGGCTTACCCACTGTAAAGGAAAAGCACTTCCCTAATTTCCCAGGCGTCGTCAAGTCGCTCGGGGCCTGGGGAGGCGACTTCGTGATGGCCATCAGCGAAAAACCCGCGCAGGCAGTGCAGCAGTACTTTAAGGTCAAAGGCTTTGAAACCGTTTTCGGCTATCGGGAGTTTGTTTAGCTTCTAATCTAGTTGTGGCGAGCGCTGAGGCAGGATCACTTTATGGTCTTGATTTGGAATGCAGGTATTGAGCTTTTGCAGTACCTGCTGCAGTGCCGGTACAAATGGCTTATCGTAAGAATAGCAGACTTTGGTTTCACCTTTGTACTGAATTTTCAATTCTGTTTTGAGGGAAGGCCGGGCAACAGGCGTATACGCCACGCAGTCCGTGCCCACCGCCATCAGCCGGTTGCGCTCCGCTTCCTGTACGATCTCATTGTAGCATGTTTTGGACAGCACCCGATTGACAGACACCTCCGCTTCCGGGTCGTCAAATCCTTCGATGAGAATGGTCAGGGCCTCTCCCTGCATACGGTAAACCCGCAACTGTCTTTGAGGAAATTCCTCCGGCTCCACTGTCTGCCGGATTTCCAGGTAGAAAACGCCAGGCAATGGCGGTTCTCCCTGACCGAACAGTACAGAGCAGGTAAAAAAGAACGCGATCAAAACGGTGCAACAGTATTTCATTCTTCGGTTTTCTGTCAAAACGTACCGGTCAGAGCGCATGTTCGGCTACAGGAATTGCCCGATACCTTGGGCAATTTGGGAATACTTCTTATTTTTGGCTCCGAACAGGATGGCACCGGCCTCCTAACGGCAATCAATAACAGAATCAACAATCGAGATATGGAAGCGAATGCAGAAAATAAATCAACAGCGATGGATTGGATCCTTTTCTTAGTATCCACTGCTGTCGTCATCCTCATGCTGATTTTCATGAACGAGTGGTTTTGGGTCGCGCTGCCCTTCTCCCTCACCTACCTGGTGAAGGCCCTGCGCGCGATGTAAGAACAGCTTCAGCATTGAAGAGACTGGAACAGCCGGCTTTCCTGTGGGGAAGGCTGGCTGTTTTATTTTTGGAGGTCTTTTCCTCACGATCAATACCGCCTTGCAAGTCCAGATCGCCCTTCTCCTCTCCCGCCTCTAAAAGCAGAGTTGGGCGGAGGTGAAACTGGTGGCCCCGGGGGTTGAGATGGGGGAGGAGGAACATGAGGCAGTGTAGCCTGGTACAATAAGACATGGCAAAAGGCATTCAAAGAGAAAGCAAGTGCGACCCCTACAGGGTCGGGCATACCGCTTCATTGCCCGTTCAACCGATATTTGACGCCTACAGCGTCAGGTGCCTACCCACGGAAGCACTGGTTTTCCCGCCTAGCAAAAACGTATCCCCTCCTCTATAGCTCCGCACCCCCTGGTATAGCAGGAAAACCTGCCGGATCCTGATAAAAAAGGGAAAGAAGCTCCCCTACAGGACTTGCTGGCGTAGAGCTTAAACTAAGGCCTTACCAGGTGCTCTGCCTCAGATTTCCTGGGAACACCTCTTGTATCCCGGTGGAATGACGTAAGGAAAGCCCCTGGAGAACCTGCCGGAGAGCAGGAAGCTCCCTGACAGGAGACTCGGTTTTGCTGCTGGTGCAGAGCTTAAACCAAGACCTTACCAGGAACTCTGCCCCGGACTTTCCTGGGGAACCTGCCGAACCTCGGTAAAGACTGGGAAAAAGCGCCCCGACAAGGCTTGCACCCTCCTTGCTTTATTGCCCCAAAAGATTTAATATTGTTGTATCCCTGTGACCATTACAATCATCGGCCACTTCCCCAACTTGCAAAATAGACTCATGCTCCTTTGTGGACTCGCAAAGGGTTAATTCTTATTTTGTATGGTTGTTAATAAGAAATCACCGCAGTTGGTTCCGCCAGAGCGGAATGACAGGAAGCGTTATATTGTATTGTTAATGCTGTTGATTGGTAGCGCTGCACTACTTTTTTATAGCAAGGATATTACTAAGCTTTCGCCTGAAAGAAGGCAAAAGCTGGAAAAGGAGCTGGAAGAGCTTGAGAATGCTGAACAGTATGCCTTGGTTGCCGCCAAGGATGGATGGTATAGCTGCTTCAATTGCCCGGGGGAAGTCAAAATTTTTCTTCACCGAGGAGAAGTTTGGAAATATGGCGTGACTAAAAAAGGAGAAAGAGGCAGATACGGAAACTGGCACGTTAATCAAGGTCTTACCTATTTTGTACAATTCCAGGGTTCCTATCAAGAGTGTCTTAAGCAGGAAAAGATTAAAATCTATACTTATGCTCAACTTCCAGAAAATCTAAGACGACAGTATCCATTAATTCGCCCACCAGGCAACAAACGAGATACCTAATGAATACCACTACCACCCGCACTTTCCGCCTCGGCCTGATGGCCGAAGAAGCTGATTTGAAATTTGTCCTTGATGCCCTGACGGAGCTGGAAGATGATTTCAATACCGCAGCACAAGGATTGACCCTGCCTGTTTTATACGTGGTTATTGACCTTCGTATCAATAAAGACAGAGACACCTTTGACTGGGATGAAACCCAAATTGCATATTATGTACCCATCAAACGGGAGGATGCTTCTGCCGAAAGATTCCGGCAGGCGGTGATCAGGCAGGTGCTGGAGCAATTACAGGAGTGGGAGGAGGTGCCTGCTGCGCTGACCGAAAGGATAAAAAAGCTCAAAGGCGCGTAACCGAAACGAACGCATTACTAAAAGTTGTACCTGGTGGCCTGTCAAGTGTTAATTCAGGGGTTTAACGGGAGCGAATTTTTGAGGCTAATAACCTGTCCTTGACCATTGAAACTGGGTTCTGAGAACAGAGAAGCACACAGAAGTGTTTCATAAGGAGTATTTTGTAAAAGCTCAAAGACGCCGCAATGAATACAAATCATTCCTACCATACTGTTTTTATTGATCATTCTGTGCTCAATTCCGTAAAAGAAGGGAAGTTTTACACGACTATCAGACTCGGTGACCAGCTATTTCTATTCGATGAAAATGGAAAGCGGACTTTGATATCAGAGCCAGAAGTCAGGTGGAAAAATGCCGATGAAGTGGTAATGATTGCAAAGATTAAAGCCTCTCATTTGGATTCGGTTATTGAAGGGAATATTTATCGTGTTTTTAATGATGAGGTCAATGATGAACGCTATATCATTGATGAAAGCGGCGAGAGAGTTTTGTTTGATAAGATGATTTTTAAGTATGACTTGATATGACCGTAGTTCTTACTCCTCTGCTTTCCGCTATAGTATCTCCGGTCATGATGGGAGGAATCGCTGTTGGAGGGATAATTGTTCTTGCTTTTTTATGGGGTAAAATCCGACCTTTGATTATTGTTGAATCTAAAGATGGTGGTAAGTTCTTCTTTGGAATCTCTCATTCAAAAAAACGAAAGAATATGCATCCTTTATCGCAAGATGGAATCAATGGGGTCGAGGTTGATGAAGACACCTGCTTTGGACTGTCGAACACTCCAACTAAAATCATTAAAGAAATTGGTACAGTAAGCGAAGAAAAGGCACAAGAAATACTTGACAGCGTAGAGGACAAAAAAGTAAAAAAATAGAGAAAAGGGGGAAAGGGACAAAAAATGAATAGCCACCCTACGCCATTTTCCGCGAAAGCAAAACCGAAGCAAAATCACATTCCGGATCCTCCGGTACAAAGTCAAGGACCGTCATGCCCAGGCTATTGAGTACCTCCTGATAAGCGGCCGGCGAAAGACTGCTGTGGTAGACCGGCTGTCCGCCCACGTGCCCGGTAACTTCCCCTGCATCAGGGCCCACCGTGAGCAAGAGCAGGCCTTTGGGTTGCAAATGTTGGGCAAACCGAGCCAGAGTTGCGCGTTGCTCAGCGGGCGTCAGGTGGAAAAAGCTGTGCCAGCTGATGATGCCCTGAAAGGATTGTGGCAAGTCCAACGCCCGCATGTCCATATGGTACCAGGTGCTGTCGGGGAAGCGCGCTTTCGCCAGCTGAACCATCGGCGCGGCGAAGTCAATACCCGTGACTTCATAGCCCTGCTCTATGAAATAACGACCGATCGGCTCCCCTCCCCCGCAACCGGCATCAAGAATAGCCGCTGATGCCGGCAGTAAATTCTCAAACCGGCGGAGCCATTTCTTTTCAAACAGCAACCGGCTGCGCTCGGCGTCGTACTGCAAACCGTACTGCTCGTACACGCTTCTTGTTTTTGCAGCCAAGGCGCTGATATTTGCATTTTTGTCCATGTTTTTTAGTGATTAAGGGCCTGCCTAAAGAGTAATCCTAATGGCCTACACCTTTTGCCCAATGTAGAACACGTAGCTATAGTACTGCTTAAACCGTTCGTACAAATCAGCTTCTGCCCGGTCATTTTCAATAAAGGCTTTTACGGCAGGATTGCCGGGGTGCTTCTCCAGGAAGGCTTCCCGTACCGCCACCTGCGGACTGTAGTAATGATCGGTCCAGCAATTCTCCGGGATAACGAAAGCAGCCCTGGGCGTATAACCTGCGGCTTCCATCTGCGCCATTTTGGCGGAAGCGGTGTTGATCTCCGGGTAAGCAGCGGCCCAATAATCCTGTAGCTCTGAGGGGCGCTCTTGCGTGAGCCAGCTAATCTCTGAAACCGCCAGGTAGCCCCCTGTTTTGAGAAATGCCCGCCATTCCCGGATACCACGCTCAAAGCCAATGTTATAAATGGCACCTTCGGACCAGATCAGGTCCAGGCTGTCAGGCTCAAAGGGCAATGCCTCCATATTGCCGGTGATGCCCTTCACCCGGTCTTGCAGCCCAGCTTGTGCAGCATTAGCGTTGAGTTGTTCAATGAAGACAGGGAAAAGGTCCAGCGCAGTGACCTGACTGCCAGGCAGATACTCTGCCAGCAGTAAAGTGTGAGCTCCGGTGCCGCACCCAATATCGGCTATCCGGACAATTGGGCGTTGAACCTCAACAAAGCTGAGCGCCTTCAGGGTCGTTTCCGGGCTGCCGGGGCCCTGTCGTTCCAGCATGGAATAGTATTCGCCTAATAATTCAAAGTCAGATTCCTCCATAGGGTAATGTTGTATTTTTTTTGCCGAAGAAGGCTCTGATCGCCAGTCAGCCCCCAAAGAGGCTTTACAAGCTACACAGATGCCGACAGCTTGACCGAACTTCCGGCGGCTGCACCAGTTCAAGCGGTGTAAGCTCATTCAAAGACCGGACCAAATGCAAAATCGTTCTATTTCCTTTTTCCTGATGCTGCCACTGCTACTCACCGCCTGCAATGCCCAGAGACCTGCCCTGCCTGATAGTCAACGGCAGCCCAACCTGATCGAAATGCTTTGCAGCTGCACCAACAGTGAGGGTCAAACCATGCAGGAGGCGGCAAGGCTCTATCAGGAATCCTCAGGTATCAGTTGGGAAGAAGTATTGAATTCGCCTCCGCACCTGACGGAGGATTGGGTGCGCCGGGACTTCTTTCAGGACAGCGTTTATACCGGCAAACTCCGCGCCATTACGACTCAGGCGAAAAAGGAACGCACCTTCGATCCTGAAAAAGACACCGAAGCCATATTTGAACGGGCTAAGGAGAACTACCCCTTCTGCGCCCGGCAAATGCGGTCCAGGATGGTCTCTTTATTCTGAGAGACCGTATCAGACCTTCTCATCCACGCCCTTTGCCGCTTTCTGGTCCATAAACCAGTGCAGTTGACCGTGTGTGGGCTGTACATGCGCTGCGGGGTAATCAGCCGCTCCGGGTGCCTTGTTAAGGATAGCAGAAACTTTTTCCGCTTTGCTTTGCCCGGTGACCAGAAAGGCGACTTCCCGGGCATTATTCAGCACGTGGCCGGTTAGCGTTACCCGCTCCTGGCCACTTACCGGATGTTCTGCCAAAGCACAAACCTCTTCCGCTTTCAGCAATTCCATCTGATGTGGAAAAATGGATGCAGTATGGCCGTCTCCGCCCATACCCAGCATAATGAGGTCAAACACCGGCCACCCATCTTTCATGGCCAGGCACTCCTTGATTTCCTCTCCGTAACGTCCCGCTTCGGCCTCAGCTGGCAACTCCCCGCGCAAACGGTGAACGTTGCAGGAAGGTACGCCCGCCGGCGTCAGGAAAAGATCATCTGCCATTTTGAAATTGCTTTCGGCATCATCCGGAGGTACACATCGTTCATCGCCCCAAAAAAAGTGGACTTTCTCCCAATCTATCCGGTCCTGGTATTCCTCCGTCCAGAGCCGAAACAAAACGGCAGGGGTACTGCCCCCCGAAAGAGCGATATTCACCGGCTCTTTTTTTTCAGCCAGCCATTTCTCAAAAAACTCAGCAAAGTCACGGGCCACCTGCCCGGGGGTATCTGCAATGTGGATGTGCATACGGCTTTAGGTTTTTGTGTGTGCTGTTAAAGTTCGCAAAAATTCCGGGAGTCTGTCAAGTTTCGGCAGGGATTTCGCCAGCTTACCCGGTCACCTTCAATTAGATTGTCTGCCACATCGGGCCCCCATGTGCCGGCCGGATAGCCGTATAATTTGATGTCCGGGTTGTTCTTCCAGGCGTTCAGGATCGGGTCCACAAAGCGCCAGGCTTCCTCCACACTGTCGCCGCGGGCATAGAGTGTCGCGTCTCCCTTCATAGCATCAAGGATCAGGCGCTCATAGGCTTCGGGCACGTGGGCATCGGTCAGGTCTGAATAGTGGAAGTCCATCTCCACGTTCTTCACGTTGAAGCCGGCACCGGGCACTTTCATACCAAATTGCAGCAGCAGCCCCTCGTCGGGCTGAATGCGCATGATCAGCTGATTGTTCATATTCATCATTTCTTCATTGCTGCGGAACAAATGATGGGGAGGCGATTTAAAATAAACCACTACCTCGGTGGCTTTGGTAGGCAGGTGCTTGCCGGTTCGGATGTAGAAAGGTACGCCTGCCCAGCGCCAGTTGTCAATAAAGAACTTCAGGGCTACGTAAGTCTCTGTCATGGAATCATCACCCACGCCTTTTTCTTCCCGGTAGCCTTTGATGTGCTTACCGCCAATATCCGCACCGATGTACTGCCCCCGGATGGCATACTGCTCCACCTCGGACTCTGCTATGGGGCGCAAGGCTTTGAAAAGCTTCAGCTTCTCACTGCGGATGGACCCGGCATCTGCATTAATGGGCGGTTCCATAGCCACGTGAGCCACGATTTGCAGCAGGTGATTTTGGACCATATCCCGCAGTGCACCGGAGGAGTCGTAGTAGCCGCCCCGGTCGCCCACACCGATTTTTTCAGCGGAGGTAATTTCGATATGGTGTATGTAATTGCGGTTCCACAGTGGCTCGAAGATGCCATTGGCAAAGCGGGTCACCAGCAGGTTTTGCACGGTCTCTTTGCCCAGGTAGTGGTCAATACGGTAAATCTGATCTTCGTCGAAGTGCTGCTGCAGGCTTTTGTTCAGGCTTTGGGCAGATTCCATATCGTAACCAAAAGGTTTCTCAATGATTAGCCTCCGGAAACTACCCTCCTTCTTGTTCAGGTCTTCCTGGGCCAGGTACTTCGGGATTTCGGTATACAGGCGGGGTGGTACCGACAAATAGAAGACATAGTTGCCCGATGTACCCATTTGCTCGTCGATCTTCTCCAGGCGTTGGCGCACCTTGGGATAATCTTTAGCTTCGAGGGTATCAATGGGTTCGTAAAACAATTTTTGGGCAAAGTCTTGCTTCTTGCTGTCCTCAATGAATTCATTATCTGTAAAAACCTCCTGCCTAAATGCATCATCGCTGTAGTCCGTACGGCTGACGCCCAGCACGGCGAAAGACTCAGGCAGCAAATTACTACAGTAGAGTTCATAAATTGCCGGGAGCAGTTTGCGCTTGGCCAGGTCGCCGGAGGCACCGAAAATCACAAAAACCTGTGGGTCCATTGGGTTATTTTTTGATGAATTCGAGCAGTACCATGCAACCAGGAATGCATAGCCCTGTTTTAACAAAAGGCTGGACGACCACTAAAGTTCTAATACAGACATTAATTACCTATGAAGATTGGACTCGCTGCCGACCACGGTGGCTTCGACCTTAAAAATCAAATTGCCGAATGGCTCCGCGGGGCGGGCTTCGAGACGACGGACCTTGGGGCACAAGCCTACGATGCCCGGGACGACTATCCGGATTTGGTGTACCCGCTGGCTAAAGCCGTAGCTGCCGGCAAAGTCGACCGGGGTATTGCTGTGTGTGGCAGCGGAGTGGGCGCGGCGATCGTGGCCAATAAGGTAAAAGGGGTCCGCGCAGCCCTCATCACTGAAACCTACTCTGCCCGGCAGGGGGTGGAGCACGATGACATGAACCTGCTTTGTCTTGGTGGACGGGTCATAGGCACTGAACTGGCCCGGGAACTGATCTTTGCTTTCGCAAAAGCGCAGTACAGCGGTGAAGAACGCCATAACCGCAGGCTGCAAAAACTTCAACAAATCGAAAATGCCAACAATGGATAATAAAGGATACGACTTCGGCATGATTGGCCTCGGTGTAATGGGCCGCAATTTCATCCTCAATGTGCTTGATCACGGCTTTTCAGCTGCCGGGCTGGACCTGGATGCTGAAAAAGCAGCAGCACTGAAAAAAGAAGGAGAAGGCAAGCCCGTGATGAGCACAACGGACACCGCCACGTTCGTAAAGGCACTCGCCCAACCTCGCAAAATCATGCTGCTGGTTCCGGCTGGCAAAGCTGTGGACAGTGTCATTGAATCCCTCCTCCCCCACCTCGATAATAAGGACCTGATCATTGACGGAGGGAATTCCTACTTCCCGGATACCGATCGCCGCTTTGAACAGCTTAAGGCCAAAGGCATCCGCTTTATGGGCATGGGAGTTTCCGGTGGTGCAGAAGGTGCAAGGCGGGGGCCGAGCATCATGCCGGGGGGAGCCCCGGAAGCCTATCAGTTGGTGGCGCCTATTCTGGAGGCGGTGGCGGCCAAAGCTAAAGGCGAGCCCTGCGTGGCGCACCTGGGCAATGGCGCTGCCGGGCACTACGTCAAAATGGTACACAATGGCATAGAGTATGGGCTGATGCAACTGCTGGCAGAAGCCTATGACATCCTCAAAAATGCAGGTAAGCTGGACAACCCCGCTCTACATGAAGCTTTCAAAAAGTGGAATGAGGGTGCCCTTGAGTCCTACCTCGTTGAAATCACCAGCAAGATTTTTGCTCAACCGGATGATCAGGGCGAGGGATGGCTGGTGGATAAAATCCTGGACAAAGCCAAGCAGAAAGGGACAGGCAAATGGACTTCCCAAAACGCAATGGACCTCGGCATCCCGGTACCTACCATTGATGCGGCAGTGACTATGCGTGGCTTATCCGCCTTAAAGGCAGAACGCACGGCCACCGCCCCGCGCTATAGCCGGTCTATTGAAAGCTACCCGGCTGTGGATCAGGGGCAACTCGTTAGTCAGGTGGGGGAAGCTCTTCACTTTGCCTTTATGATCACCTATGCACAGGGCATGCACCTGCTGGCAGAAGCCTCCCGGGAATATCATTTCGACCTAAACCTGCAAACGGTAGCCAAGATCTGGCGGGGCGGATGTATCATCCGGGCAGAGATACTGGAGGATATGCGTCAGGCCTATCAGCAGGAACCGGAACTGAACAACCTGGTGCGGTCGCCACTCTTCCAAAGTTCGTTGCTCTACGGGCAGCGTGGTGCGAGGAGCGTTATTCAGACTGCTGCACAGTTTGGTATCCCCACTCTTGCCCTATCCTCCACTCTGAATTATTTTGATGCTTACCGCGACGAGCGCCTGCCGCTTAACCTGGTACAGGCACAACGGGACTTTTTCGGATCGCACACTTATGAGCGGACGGACCGGGAAGGTGTTTTTCATACAGCATGGGAGTAGGCAAGCGGTAGGAGCGCAAAAAACAAACCCCTTCGACCAGGCATTTACTGCGATCAAAGGGGTTTGTTCTAAGGTTGATGTAGGAAATGACTTATCCGCCGAAACGATAGCCAATCGCCAACTTACCCGTGAACATGATTTCCGGCCAATCGACAACGTTGGTTTCATCGTCAATACTCACGTTATCAATAAAGGCTCGCCCTATACCAAATCCTAGGTCAAAAACGATCCCGCTATTGCCTACGACTTTATAACCAACGCCGAAACCTAAACCAATACGAGTTTGGGAATATTCCGAGACAAAAGCATTATCGTTACCGTCCCAACTGCGGTTTATGAAACGTAGAAATGCACTGGCATAGAACTTATCTGCACCGTCATCCGGATTAAAATAATACTTGCCATAAGCTGTGATCGGTAGGTTGAAATAGTCAAATGCTCCATCGTCTCCGAAGCCTACCCCGATCTGACCCTCCACACTGAAGTTGTCTTTCAACATGAAATCAGCACTTGCGCTAAGGTTACCAAACAGAAGACCGATCGGGTTAACCATTACATCGACCTGCGCCTGAGCTTTGGTAAGACCTGCGAGTGCAAAAACACCTACCAGCAATAGTGGTTTTACAGATTGTTTCATAAGGTTTTAGTTTTAAATTAAAACAATGGCGTAAAATTAAGAATTGGATTGAGAAAACCGGGGGAGGTCAATTAAAAAGTCTAAATTTGAGTGAACCTTAACACATCTTTAGCAATTATATTTGGTTAAGCTTTGCCCGGATCACCATATTACAACATCATTTCATGCATCAATTAGACCAGTTTTTTAAGTCTAGCCGTGATTTCCCTAAGATAGAAGTGGAGAAAGGATTCCGGTTTATCGAGTACCGGTCCTATGAACGGATGAACCGAATACGCACCTGGTCCTCTCAGCACTTTATCGTTTTCGTATTGCAGGGAGAGAAAGTTATTGAAACAGGGGGCGCCAAATTTCCTGTAACGGCAGATAAAGCATTGTTCCTGCGCAAGGGCAGCTATCTGATGTCTGAAAAACCTATTGATCAGGGGGTATTCCAGAGTGTCCTGTTTTTTCTGGACGAACCTTTTTTGGAGCAGTTTGCCCGTCGGCATGCGGATTTGCTCCCCAGCCCCAACCGGGCCAGTCAGGCACAGGCGATCCGGTTGCACATCACGGAACCCGTAAGCCAGTTTTACCATGCGGTACTGCCTTATTTCAACACGCCCCTCAACGAAGCCCGCCGCCGGGGCCTTACCCTCAAACTGGAAGAACTACTGCTCAACCTGATTGCTGAGCCTGAAAACGCAAGCTTTGCTTTATTTCTGAATGGACTGCTACAGAGCAAGCCTACTATTGCCTCTGTAATGGAGCAGAATTTCATGCTCAATTTACCCCTGTCTGCATTTGCCCAACTGGCCCAGCGCAGTCTTTCCGCGTTTAAGCGAGACTTCAAAGAAGCCTATGCCCAACCGCCCGGCCGGTGGCTGCACGAACGCCGGCTTGAACACGGTGCGCATCTGCTGGAACATACCGGGCTGCCAGTCACTCAAATTACTTTTGAATGTGGCTTCCAGGATTTATCCCACTTTAGTGCGGCTTTCAAAAAGGCTCACCGGTTAAGCCCCTCCGATTACCGGAAAAGGGCTGCTGCACACAGCTTTTGAGCTCGGTACCAAAGCATTGGGCATTCAGGATGCCGTATTTTGCCCTAAAAAAAATGTCAACCACTACACCACTTAACTTTCTGGACAACATCCGTCCGCTCTTCAGTTATTACAAGTCACTTGGTGAACGAGCGATGGCACAGGCCCCTGACGACGCGCTCTTTCAAACTACCGGTAATAGCCAGAATAGTATTGCAACCATCATCAAGCACCTGCACGGCAATATGTTGTCACGCTGGACCAACTTTCTGACTGAGGACGGGGAAAAACCCTGGCGGGACCGGGAAGGGGAATTCCATCCCACCTTCGTCAATCGAGCCGAGGTCATGCAGGCCTGGAAAGAAGGCTGGGCTTGTCTGTTTGAAGCGATTGGCCTCTTAAAGCCTGAACAGCTGCAAGACCTCATCTACATCAGAAACGAAGGGCATACGGTACTGGAAGCCCTGCAGCGTCAACTTGCTCATTACAGCTACCACTGCGGTCAAATCGTACTACTGTCCAAACATGCAGCCGGGCAGTATTGGCAATCTTTAAGCATTGCCAGGGGCGAAACACAAGCCTACAATGCAAAGCGGTTTGAACAACCAAAGGAAAGAAAGCGATTCTACGAATAAGAAAAAAGTTTCATATCTAGCCATGTTCTATGCATGACTCTTAAAAAAATAGACGATAAGACCTTATTACACATTTCATTTATGTGAATATTTTTTTACTTTTGTAAAGACACTACATTAATAAGTCGATTTAACGGCTTGAGAGCTTAATCTTTAGCGACTACCAACGCGAAGCCTGCTGAACCTAAAGCTCCGAGAGGCAATCAACATCAAACAAAAGCACAGTTGCGACCAACCCTGCCTTTCCCCGATCGATCTGAAAACTAAATCATTTTACAGTAAAAGAAACGTCTTCATTTTTTGGCATAGTAATTGCACTTGACTTGAAGAGTTTCTTTAATATGTAAAATAGCTTGATATGAGAAAACAGAAGAACGAAACCGTAACACTAAATCAGGGCGATAGCGATATCACACTGGATTATGCCGAGCTGCGAAAAGCTGTATTGGTTTTGCGCGCCATCAACCATAAGCTGCGTCAGCGGATTATCGGGCTGTTGGAAGAAAGCGAAAGCATGACTGTAACCGATATTTACATCAAACTGCGGCTTGAACAGTCTGTCGCTTCACAGCATTTAGCTATTCTGCGGCGTGCAGGAGTGGTTGATACGGAGCGACAGGGCAAGTTCATCAACTATTCGCTAAACCGGGACCGCATTGCGCAAATTTCCCGCCTGGTGGATGAGCTGGCTTCTTAATCAGGCTAGCCTTCTTTTCCTTCAATAAGCGCATACTTTTTTCATGACTTCTTTGGGAAGTTCATTTCTGTTTGTCAATGCCCCCAGCTTGACCCTGTGTGTTTATGCCACGATCTGATTGTAGCTGTTACAGTTCAAAGCAATAAAAAAGCGGTGCCGGACCTGAATCCGAAACCGCTTTTTCATTTTACAAACCTAGTGGTCTGTCAAGTGTTAATTTATGGGTTGAGTGGGAGCGAATTTTGAGGCTAATCAAGGCGGATGTTCCCGCGCATAGCAGCGCTACGTAAGGGGTTATCCAACGAAGAGTAGCCTCAAAAGTCGCCGCAGGCAACCCCTAGTTTTAGTCTTGACAGACCACTAGCTTCAGCAGCAATAGCGGAATAATTTCTCCAGCCTTTTGCTGCCTACACTAAAGCAAATTATTTCCTTAATAAGACCACAGATCGTGCTCAAAGTTGAAGATCTCCTGACGGATCCGTTCTGACTCCATAAGTAAGTCTGTACCGGAGAGGTAATCTTCAAGACGGCGGTCAAATACATTAGACTCTTTATAGATATAGCTTGAGAAGAACCGCATCTCAAACAGGTCCTCGTAGCTCATAGGGCTGGAGTCATTGGCAATATTGAACACGCGCTCCCTTGCCAGTACTTCGCGAGCTTCAGGGTAGTAAACCCAGAACATAGGGCGCTCATATCTGAAATTGCCATTATCATCAAACTCCTCGATAAGCGGTGCAATACCGAGGATGCGTACCTGCATGGTAGAGGTTTCCTCATCGAAGAACCAAATCTCCTTCAGGCGATAACGCTTGACGTCAGTAGGGTCAACTTCGTTGCGGACAACCTGGAAAGTCTCTTCGTACGTTTCCGGGTCTACGGTGGCGATGGTATCCACACTGGCACCCATTGAGGCTACCTCATCGGGCGTAAGGGGAATAGAGAATTTATCGTCCTCAGTGCTGTAAACAGTAATTTCACCAGCTTCAGCAGCTTCCATCAAAATGGTGAAAAACGGGCGCTCAGGATAAGCGAAAGCAAGGTTCATCTTCTCACGTACGTCAATGACCCGCCAGATGCGCTTTTCCCAGAAAATGTCTGCCTCACGGATATGGTCGTAAGGTAAAACGCGCTTCTCGAAGGTCAGGCGCTTTTCTACGATATCATCGAGGGGCTTGTCCGCATTCATCTCCCCTGACTCAGTCATGATGATGTTATCGGGGGTCTGTGCATTAAGCGGACCAGCGAGGAAGAACATCAACAATCCTAAGCTGAAAAATTTCAGAGCGATCTTCATGGCTGATTTTTTAATTTAATTTGTTTGAACGAGAATTTGACCACGGCCAAAAGCCTTAGGATGCGAAAAATACTGCTTTTCCTATGAAGGAAGAAAGTATAGCAGCGGATTAACACCACGTTTTTCCTTTTCGCGCCACCAGATGACCGCAAAAATAAACTATACGCAATACGAAGTGGTTTGCGACATCGGAGCAAGCCACTTCCCAGCGTAAATGCTGACATTGAGTAGGTTTGCTGTGGCAAACCACTTAATCGTCAGTATAATCTGTTACAGTGGTGCGTTCTTGGGAATTATTCCGGCTAGATTGAATATATAGTTTTCTGCTACGCACCAGCTTTCACGGCAAGCCATCAAAGCTTTTCTGTATTAGAACTAACGGCAATTTCACGGCTGCTATTTTACAACCTCTGCAAAATAACAGAAATTCCTACCGCTTAGATTTTCAATACATTAGCCCTTTCAGGCTGAATGGACTTCAGCCAGCTCTCCCGTTTGAAAAGCTGGCTGAAACCGCTAAATCCAATCAGGTAAATAAATACCTTACTTGATTTTGAATACCATTGAGTTGATCGGGCGGCCCACTTTATCACCAGGGCAACGAGCCTTCACATCATCATAGTAGTAGATATCGCCCGGCTTAGCCTGATTAACCAAACGGCGGGACTGATCATTGTATCGTGCGCCGGCGTTGATTACTTCAACAGGGTCCTGACGGGAAGCCACATAAACCAGGGTGAAGCCCTGAATCTGACAAGTGGCATCAAAGTCAAAGTTATCCAGGAATGCTCCTACACCGCCTTGTGCTTTGAAGGTACCGTTACCCATGGTTCCACCGCTAGACTGAGAAAGGCGGGCAACCGGGTCAGGAATTTTCTTGACGCGGAAGTCAAATGTAGTACTAGGCAGACCACCACCAGAAAGGATGATTTTTGCGTCACCTGGCTTATCTGCTGTGACCACATACTTACCACTGGCTTTATTTGTTGCCCGGATAGAACAACCGGAAGCCCGAACATCAAGATCGTTGGAAGACACACCGGAAGCAGAAACAGATACGGGGTTATCCACACCGATGTAGAATACATTCATCTTATCCGCAGAAACGGTAGCAGAACGGGTACCTACTTCATATTCGTAGATGCTTTCCCCTTCTGACACTTCGCCGGTCAGTGGGTTACGGACTTCTACTTTCAGCTTCAGCTGCTTGTTACCTGTAGAAGTGGTGCGGGTGGTGTACTCCGCTTTACCGCCTTCGCCTACAGAAACAGCACTGCCGTTGACGTAGATATTGATGTCATCCGGGTTGATCTGAGAGCTGTAGGTACCTACAGAAATCTCTGCCTTGAATGGATCACCCTTAATAACGTATGCTTTCTCAGCCTGAACGACCGGGAAGAAAGAGTCAAACTCAACCACACGGCCGCCGGCCAGCTCAGCCATACTGTTGATCAGTGCAGCTTCAGAGCTTTTTGCATCAGACTGCATCTGGCTCATGAGCGGGAGTACAGCAGCAAGGGGCATCTGACGGAATTTAAAGTCCGCCCAGCTCGTCTTGTCTTTGCTTGCCTTCCAGGTTTCGTCATCGATGCCAAATGGAAGGTTGTTGCCGATGTTCTCGATCCGGTTGTTGATTTCTGCGTCTTTCAAACCAAAGGCTTTGCCATGGTTGCGAAGCAGATCGGTATAGATCTTAACAAGTTGCTCTTTCGTTTTAATGATTTCAGCCTTGAGTTCTTCCCCACGGCCTTCATCTACGAGCATACGGGTAGTGATATCTTTGTTTTTCTTACCCTTTGGGACCACCTTACCATAGCTTTCGGTGTAGTCATCATCATCCACTTCACCGTTTTGGTTACCTGCGGAGTCAATCAGATTACCCCGAAGATCATTGACGTAGCTGTTGAAGCTGGAAATGGTTTCACGAACCTGATCCACGGCAGGTTCGATTGGGCGGTACTTGGCTTTGGACTCGTCGCTAAGCAGGCTTTTCAGCCCGCCTACTGTTTGCTCCAACTGAGACTCTACAGTTGCGATACTTTCTTTGTTACCGTCATCCAGTGTAAAGAAAGCATTCATTACCTCGGCCGATACGTTAAGGGCAAGTAGCGCGGTCAGCACCAGATACATGAGGTTAATCATGAGCTGCCGCGGTTCCTTAGGTATTGACATGCTATATAGCTTTTAGAAAATTCAAAAATAGGGGTGCGTCAACTCAGATTATTTGCCAACGTTTGACATGGCAGAGATTACGTTGCCATACACGTTGTTCAGCTGTGCGTAAGTGCCGTTCAGCTGTCCGATGTTCTGGTTGAGTGCGTTGAGCTGCTCCTTGTATTGCTTGGTGTCTTCCAGTGAGTCAGACAGGTCAGCCATTGCTTCATTCAGTTTAGAGTAGAAGTTGCTCATGGCTTTGATCTGATCGCTCGTACCGGAAAAGTCCACTTCCTGTAAAGCTTTTAATGAAGATAAGCTTTTGGACATGGTTTGCAATTCAGAGAGCATGCCTCCAAGCTGCTGCTCCACAACTTCTCCGTTCAGAGGAGCTGCTGCAGGAGTATTAGGAGTGCCGCCGGCCGTCAGTGGTGCAATATTTGAGCTGTAATCGCTCAGGCCTGGGTACAACTTGTCCCAGTAGTAGTCAGGCTCAGGGCCGATAAGACCAAGGAAAAGGAAAATAAATGCCTCAACGGACAGACCGATGATCAACATTTCGGAAGCGCCTTCCCAGCTTTCAAGCTTAAAAAGTGCACCCATCAATACCACTGATGCACCGAGACCGATGATCAGGTTTTTAATGTACTTAAACCCTTTTGACTTCAAGAAACTCATCTTAGTTCTCTTTTAATAGTTTTGATGATCTAAATTCTTAGCAATTTGGGAGATTGATTCCTCCAAACTCTACCACATAATGCACTGCTCCTGATTGGTTACAGGCTTCAATAATTTTTTTCGCTTTTTCCCAGCAATCGAACCGGACATTTAAAGAAATGCCCCTCAAAACGGCGTCAATCACAGACTTGTCTGAGGCGTGAGAAAAGCTTTGATGAAATGATGAGGTGAGCTTATAGATAGAGGAGATAACCAAAAACATATTGGATGCATGCCCCTTATATTCAAAGCATGCATCCAATAATAATTATGGTGTTATCATTAGAAATCGTTCAGTGAACGACCCAGGAAAGTCAGTGCACAACGGAACCCGATGTAGGACTTCGTTGTATCCTGATACTCCCAATGGCGTGTGCCAGTCTGAAGGAAATGCGCAACATCCTTCCATGAACCACCGCGAATCACTTTGCGCTTATACGCTTCAGGATCATCATCCTTTGCATCATAGCGGATATCAGGGTTGAGGTCATGCAGGAAAGAATATGCGTTGTCGTAGTAAGCGGTTACTGTCCACTCCGCAACGTTACCGCTCATGTTGTACAGACCGAAATCGTTGGGGAAGTAAGCATCTGCACGCACTGTGTAATAGCCACCGTCCTCAGGGTAGTTACCACGGCCAGGCTTGAAGTTGGCAAGCAGACATCCCTTAGCATTACGAGTGTAGTACAAACCCCATGGGTACATCGCTACATCGTGGCCACCGCGTGCTGCATATTCCCACTCGTGCTCGGTTGGCAGGCGGAAGTCCTCAGAGTTGATACCATCGCCCCGTGTCAGCGCGTAAGTATTCCACAGCTTGGTACGCCAGTAAGCGAAAGCATTCGCCATATGCCAGTCCACACCCACTACCGGGTAGTCGTCAAAGGCAGGGTGCCAGAAATAGTTCCGCGTCATTGGCTCATTATAAGAATAGGCGAAATCACGAACCCATACAAGCGTGTCCGGATAGACATTCACCTTGCGGCGCTGAATGAAGGCATTGCGCGGAGAACGCCCCTGATCATGTGCGGCCTTCTGCCAGTCGAACCACTCGTATTCGAATACCAGCTTACTGGCATCGAGTTCTTTCTTACCAGCAAAACGGTCATCGCCCTGATAGTACAAATCTTCCAGGGTTTCGTCTTCCCAGTCGATTTCATACTCCCAGTCGATCCGCTCTTCACCGTCTTCGGTTTCGACGTAGTGGTCGAGGTAAGAGTGAGCTAATGAATCCCGGACCCAGTTAACAAACTGGCGGTATTCGTTATTGGTGATTTCGGTATCATCCATATAGAATCCCTGAATAGAGATGGCTTTCTGACGCTGCACGAACGTATTACTAACGTCCTGGTCAGATGGGCCGATGTGTAACGTACCGGAGGGTACGTAAACCATTCCATATGGATTAATTCCTTTCCAGTCCGGGCGGTCTAATACACCTACCAGCTGGCCGTTTTCACTGCTGCCACAGGACGCGGCAACAAACACTAGCAAGACTAGTGAAAGCTTGATTAATTGTTTCATGTTAACACCCTTGTTTTCCTTCAGAATATATAATGCGGTCTAATAAACGCAGTCGTAAATATAGGCTGTTTGCCTATCTTATCAAAAATTAATTTTTTTCTTTTCTGTTTCTGCCCACGAAAAGCCGGGCAGCTTACATTTTGAAAAGGGCTGGTACAGCAGGCTCCCGCTGTTTAACAGACTTGAATCAATGCAACCACTTTTGTGGTTAAAATAATTCTGCCCTGCCAATTTCCTTTTAGAAAAGAACCGGACCACCGAGCCACATCTGTCATTTCACGCCTTCCCACTCAAAATCAGAGGGAACGTGGGTTATAAATGATCTTGGGTGGACGGCCGGTACCCAGCGATTTATTCAGATTATAGCTGACCATAACTTCGTGCGAGCCATTGCTCACCTGATTCAAAGTAGACAGCGTAAAGTCATAGGCATAACCTACTGTGATATTATCACTCAGCTTGAAGCCAACGATTGCCGCTACAGCATCAATCGAATTGCTGTCGTAACCTCTAAACGAAGCCCCTGCTATTATATTGTCGTTGTAATGAAAAAGGGCAGCAATATCAGTTTGGGTCTGTATCAGGTCTGAACGCACCAACAACGCCGGATGGAAGCTGACCATAGAGCTGAGGTCGAAGTGGCCTTCCGCATTAAAGAAGAAAGCCCGGGAAAGGCGGATACTTAGTGCGTCCCCAACCGGCGTAACCGGCTCAGTAAGGTTACGGACGGCTAAACCGGCTTCAAACCGCTCCGTCAGCAGATAAAGGCCTGCCCCGTAAGTGAGCGCACTGCCTGAGACTGCAGTGACCGGCAGAAGATCATCGTTATGAATTAGGATTCCATCCGAAGGGGAATAGTCGCCATCCGGTGTGCGGAGTGCGGCACCATCGAGGGTGCGCTGGGCATACCCCACGCTGCCGCCTGCAGCAAGGATGCCCCAGCGGCCAAGCTCCACCTGATAGTTGTAGGATAGGGATCCGGTAGTGCGCTGCCGGGCCCCCAGTTCGTCATTCTCCAGGTTCAACCCAAAGCCGCTTCTAATCACGCTTACCGGCAGGTGCACGCCGATATTTTGAGTAACCGGATTGCCGGGAAGGCCCTGCCACTGCGACCGGTAGATGCCTGTAGCGACCAGAGAGTTCTCCATCCCTGCATAGGCGGGGTTCCAGTTAAATTTGTTCATCATGAACATGCTGTACTGAGCAGCCTGCTGAGACCAGCCTATACCGGTAATCAGCGTAACCAGAAATATTGTCAATAAATGCTTCATGCTTGCCGGGTTTGAAATTTTGATGATCATCCGTTGTTGTTTAGCAACTCAAGCGCTGCTGCTACCGTATCAACGGGGCGTTTACAGGCATATTCTTGGCACACATATATATTGGTATCACCACCAGTATCCCTGCCAGCCAGCAAAGGCCAGTCTTCATTTGCTGTTGCGGATGCCATCACAACAGCATTCGGGATAAAAGATTGTTGCAGATGTATGGCTTTAGCAGCAGCCTGTTGCCCTACTAAAGCTATTTCGTAATAGGGATAGCTTTGGTATAATAATGCGTTCGCCCAGCGCCCGAAAGAATTGGGGTACTGCTCTACTGAGGTTTTTACGCCCCGCAACATATCAACGGCCAACTTACTGAAAACTGGTTTACCAAGGAGCAACCCCAGTTTATGGAGGTTGTGTGCCATTGTAGAGTTACCGGAAGGCGTTGCGCTATCGTAAAGTTCCCTTCGTCTAAGCGGGATATCTTCCTGGGACTGACCAGTAAAATAAAACAAATTATGCCCGGAATCAAGGAAGTGGTCCATCAGATACCTACATAAGTCTCCGGCTTGACGCAAAAGTGCTGTATCGAGATTGATTTGATAAACCTCGATGAGGGCTTCAATAAGAAGGGCGTAGTCGTCGAGAAAGGCATCATATTGTGCCATCCCTTCCTTGTAAGTGTGGAAAAAGGAAACACCATCGGGCTGCCTGAACTTGTCCAGAAGGAACTGAATATTGGCTACTGCTGTATCCAGATAGTCCTGCTCGCCAATTGCTGCATAGGCTTTGGCATAAGCCGTAGTCATCATGGCATTCCAGCCCAACAGAATTTTGTCGTCAAGCCCCGGGCGCACCCGCTGCTCCCTGGCATTGAACAGCTTCATGCGGCCGGCGGCGAGGGTAGCCTGTAATGCTTGCGGATCTTGTCCGCGAGCGGTGCAAAAATCATCATTAGAAACCGGCCGGTGCAAAATATTGGTGCCTTCCCAGTTGCCGCCCGGGGTGATGTCATAAAACGAACAAAACACCTCAGCATCATCGCCCAGCAATTCTTGCACCTCCTCATAAGACCAAACATAAAACCTCCCCTCCTCCCCTTCTGAGTCTGCATCAAGTGCAGCGTAGAAGCCACCTTCCGGACTGGTCATTTCTCGTTTGACCCAGCCCAACGTTTCCCGTAAGGTGGTTTCATAAATTGGATTGGGCGTGTGCCTATGGGCATCCGCCAGCAACCCTGCGAGAAGGGCATTATCGTACAGCATCTTTTCGAAATGAGGCACCAGCCATTTCCGGTCAGTGGCGTAGCGGGCAAAACCGCCGCCAAGCTGATCATAAATACCGCCTCGTATCATTTGACTCAGTGAAAAATGAAAGTGCTGCAGCGGCGCTTCATCACCTGACAAGTAAGCGTATTCCAGTAAGTACCGCAGCCCCATCGTACCGGGAAACTTCGGCGCACTGCCAAAGCCACCGTGTTTGCGATCAAAGGACTGTGCCAGGTTTTCGTAAATGGCTTTGGGGCCACCCGTGGAGAAAAGTTCCTCCGAAGGAACATTCAAAAGATCCTCTTTGAGAAATATGGTGTCGCTTCGAGCCACAGAGTCCATTAGCCGGCCGGCCTGCTTTTCCGCTTCCTCATACCGGTCATGAAAAGCATCTTTCATATACTGTAGTACCTGAATCCAGGAGGGGCGGTTATGCATTGGCCGGGGCGGGTAATAAGTGCCTGCGAAATAAGCTCTGCGGTCAGGCAGCAGGAAACAATTTAAGGGCCAGCCACCGCTTCCGTTTATCACCTGGCAAACTTCCATATAAATCTGATCGACATCAGGCCGTTCCTCACGATCCACTTTGATGTTGACGAAATGCTCGTTCATAAAAGCGGCGACTTTGTCATCTTCGAAACTCTCCCGCTCCATTACGTGGCACCAATGGCAAGTGCTGTAGCCTATGCTAACCAGAATTGGCTTATTTTCCGCTTTGGCTTTTTCGAAAGCCTCTGGTTTCCAGGCATACCAATGGACAGGATTGTTAGCGTGTTGCAGAAGGTATGGGCTCGTTTCTTGCCGTAGTCGATTCATATATAAAGCAGTGCTTTATGGAAGAACGGGAAGGCAGCAGCTGTAGTTCACGGACAATCCAATTCCAGTAAAGCCTGAATCAGGCAGACAAAATTTGGATGAGGTTGTCATTACCCTGCATACGGGCATGATCGATGGGGGAATGCCCTTTATGGTCTTTCACTACCGTATTCGCACCGTGGGCCAGCAAGATGCGGGCGATGTCGGCCTGCCCGAATGTTGCAGCGAATGTTAATGCTGTGGCACCGTTGTGATTTTGAATATTCACGTTGGCACCTTTGGACAGCAGCATCTTTACAATATCATTGTGCCCTTTGTAGACCACTCCCATCAGCGCGGTGTTCCCGGAAGCATCCTGTGCATTGATATTGGCACCTTTTTCCAGGAGGAATTCCGCTATAGCCTGACTCCCGGTATAGGTGGAAAGTACCAAAGGCGGGAAACCACGCTGATCAGGAATATTAATGGATTCGGGGTTAGACTCGATTGCTGCAGCTACGCCTTCCAGGTCATTGGACCGGATAGCATCGAACAGTTTTTCGTTCATAGAGCGTCATGTGTAGTTGGTTTCTAAATCTCAGATATCGCCAAGATAACGCCCGTTTCACCCTATAAGTTCTTCTGTCGATACAGGAAGCAGGAACGCTTTGCAGTCTATAACCCGAATTCAGGCAATCGCGTAGGAAGTCAACCGGCATTTGACCTTAAGGATCTGGCGGATTTCCTCCAGCTCCACCGTGTAAGGCTTGTATACGTGGTCATTATCAGAAATCAACCGAAGGCTGGTGACCCGGTCTCCTTCGCGGACCTGCTGAATCCGCTTGGCCACAACAGAGTCCGTAACCACAACATAAACATGGTTATCCCGCAAAGGCTCCCCTCTTTCGATAGGGTCGCATACGACGAGGTCTCCGTTAGTGATGGTCGGCATCATGCTGTCCCCCTGAATCTCAAAGGCGATCAGCTCTCCATCGAGGTTAGGGATGGAAAACTTGGTAAGATTTTTCAGGTAGGAGCTATCCTGATGCTCAAGTGCGTAGCCAGCCATGGCCTGCTCAGGGACCAGGGTGATATTGCTGCGGCTGCCCATTTGCCGCTCGCTAATAGAGCGCACCGGAATTTCTCCCGGCAGGGTTGCGCCATCGGCAAAAATATCATCTGCAATCCCAAAGAGGTAGTTTGCATCGACACCGTAGGTTTCAAACAAGCGGTGCAGCTGATCGACGGTAATATTCCGCTGCCCTTTCAGAATACTATTGATGACATGATTGTAAGTCCCTAAATGTTTGGCAATATCAGACTTGCCCTTAATGAGATTCAGGCGCTCCAGCTCATAATAAACATCCTTAAAGCGCTGATTTACAATGTGGTCGGAAAAATCTGCCATTTTAAATGAAAATGTTTTAAAACAAACTTGCTTTTTAAAAACTTATTGTTTTATATTTGTAGCAAGAGATGAAACAATAACTCAATTTGTTGCGAAAGATACAAAACGTTTTGCAAAAAACCTAATTCATATGCCTACCTACCAACAACATAAGTATGCCGTGCGGGAGAAGGAGCAGACTGCCGCCCGCCAGCCCCGTCAGGAAAAGGTGCTCAGCCGTTCTTCCCGATCAGCTATCCATTTGCCAACGCTGCAGGAGCTTTTACATAAGCTTGGCATTGGCCTTCAGAAGCTATTTACTGCACTGCGGTTCCGGTTTCATCAGGCAACCGGTGGTACGCTAAGTGAAGTGCGCCTGCCTTGGTTTAAAATTGCGCTGGCAGCGATTGCTTTCTTTATCCTGACGCAAAAAAACATTCAGTTTTCGATCAATATGAAGTCGCCCATGTCTGGCTTTTCTGACGACCGGGAGGCCGATGGGCAGGCCGAACAGATGTCTTTGGCACAGCCTATCTCCCTTAGAAAGAGCGCTCCTCACTTGCCCACTCTGTCCAAAAATCAGGTGGAAGCCTATGTGGAGCGCTTCGGCAAAGTTGCACAGGCAGAGCAGGATAAATATGGTATACCGGCCAGCCTGAAAATGGCACAAGCCATATTGGAAAGCCATGCAGGGCTGAGCGAAGCAGCAAAATCCCGGCACAACCACTTTGGTGCTCCATTGGCCAACCGTATTTTCGACAGCGCCTGGGAGAACTGGCGTGCTCACAGCCTGATGCTGGTCCGGTATTTTCCGGAATTAGCCGGGCAGCACGCGCCGGCAGCAGATTGGGCCGCCGCACTGCAGCAATCGGACCTGGTCAGTGACAAAAACTATGCAAAAAAATTAATGGCAGCCATTCACCAATACCAACTGGATGAACTGGATTAGCCTAAAAATCTCTCCTTAAGTGGTTTTCTCATGATTGAAGCAGGCCGCCCCATATGCGGGGCGGCTTTTTTTGCCCGGAGCCCAAAAACGTGTTACCACCTTCTTAATGCGCCCCTATACAAAAACATGTTTTCCCGGGTAGTGTTATTGCAAATAAATCCCGTTGCTCATGTCCACTTATTCCAGCTTCAATCTGAATTACGCGCCCGGCGTTCAATCGCTTGTACCTATTCTGTATACCGCCTGGGCGGACCATATCCTTACACCTACTGAAATAAAAACGCTGCGCCGGCTGGCAGAGGAAGCGCCTTTCCTCACCGCTGAAGATAAAACGACGCTACTTCAGTGGGGACAGCCTACCCGCCCTCCTTCGCCTCATCTTTTTCGCTATTGGGAAGTGGAACTGCAAAGGGCTGCCGAGCAACTGCCAGCTGGCAAGCCCCAAACCCTGGCAGAGCTGGGCTTCTACATGGCTCAACAGGCAAGTGAGCAGCCGGAGCAATGGGATTCACCAGAAATTTTACAATACCTCACAGCATTTGAAGCCGCTCTTGGGCAGGTCAGCCTGGATACACACCGGTTCATTTTCAATCTGCCAGAGCCCGACCTGGAAGGGCAGGCACCGGGCACGCCATCCTATCAGGACCTAAAAGCAGTACTCGACGGAGACTTCGGCGAAATCAGAGACCGGATGCGTACTTTCCTTTCCGACCCTGTTTTCCAATACAGGGAATACAACGATAAACATCAGCACCGGGAGCAAGTCGTAGAGTGGCTCCATCTGTTGTCTGAGCAGGGATTTGGCGCCCTCGCCTACCCTTTTGCGCAAGGCGGGCAGCACGATATGGGCACTTATGCCACCGTTTTTGAAATGCTGGGCTACCACGACCTCAGCCTGGCCATCAAATTTGGCGTGCAATTTGGATTATTTGGCGGCAGCGTACAGCAACTGGGCACCGCCCCCCATCACAAAAAATACCTCGAAGCCATCGGTAAAGGGGAACTACTGGGATGCTTTGCCATGACTGAAACCGGGCATGGCTCGAACGTGCGCGGCCTGGAAACCACCATCACCTATGATGTTAAAAAAGAAGAATTTGTAGTACACTCTCCAAAGGAAGAATCTGGCAAAGAGTACATAGGCAATGCTCTTCATGGGGAATTAGCTACCGTATTTGGGCAATTGATCGTAAAGGGGGAAAGCCATGGCATCCACGCTATTTTGGTCCCATTACGGGACAAATCCGGAGCCACCCTTCCCGGTATACGGGTGGAGGATTGCGGTACCAAACTGGGGCTCAATGGAGTAGACAACGGGCGCATCTGGTTCGATGCAGTTCGAGTGCCCCGGGCCAATCTGCTTAACCGGTTCGGTGATGTTTCCAAAGACGGTCAGTACAGCAGCCCTATCGAAAGCCCGGCCCGCCGGTTTTTCACCATGCTGGGCACACTCGTAGGCGGGCGGGTATGCGTACCCCGGGCTGGCTTAAGCGCTGCCAAATCGGGACTAACCATAGCCATTAAATACGCACTCAAACGGCGGCAGTTTGCGCCCCGTCAAAACGAACCGGAAACCTTATTGCTTGACTACCCGAGCCATCAGCGCCGCCTGATGCCAAAGCTGGCTAAAGCCTATGCTCTGCATTTTGCCTTAATGGAACTGAGTAAGCGTTTTGTAGCTCACGAAGAAGAGGACATGCGGGAAATAGAAAGCCTGGCCGCCGGGCTGAAGTCCGCCGCCACCTGGTTTACTACCGAAACCTTACAGGAATGCCGGGAAGCCTGCGGGGGCAAAGGCTACCTTTGGGAGAACCGCATTGCCGACCTGAAAGCCGACACCGATATCTTCACTACCTTTGAAGGGGATAACACGGTACTGGCTCAGCTCGTGGCCAAGGGCCTGTTATCGAAATTCAAAAAAGCCTTTAATGAAGAAGGCAACCTGGCATTACTCCGTTATGTTTCCAACCGGGTAACCACGGCGGTCACGGAGCAGAACCCCTTCGCCGTGCGCAACACCAGCCGAGGGCATCTGCTCAGCGAAGAATTTCACAGTAGTGCCTTTGATTTCAGAGAGAACCGGCTTACGGCTTCCTTAGGGCAACGTTTACGGGGGCACATCAAAGCAGGTATGCCTTCTCATGAAGCCGCCATGAAGTGCCAGCCTCATATGATTGCCCTGGCCGAGGCTTACGTGGACCGGGTGACCCTGGCTGCTTTTCAAAAATCACTCCGGCAGGATATGCCGGCAACGGCTCAGGCCGCTCTTCGTACATTATATCAGCTTTATGCTTTGCACACTATAGAGTCCCACAAAGGCTGGTACCTGGAAAGCGACTACATGCTTGGCGTCAAAACCAAGGCTATCCGCAGTGAAGTGGACCGGCTGTGCGCAGAAGCCCGAACGTGGGCTAATGTGTATGTAGAGGCATTCGCAATTCCCAATCCACTACTCGGGGCCGCAATCGTGCAAACCAAAGATAAATCATGAAAACTCTTATCTTGCCCATCCCTAAACAGGAGCGAAAAAGCAGTCCCGTATGAAATCAGTCATCCAAAATATTTTTATCGCAGTGGTTAGCGCTGCCTGTACTTTCCTGTTCATGCAGCGGTTCTACCAGCAGCCACAGACTGTGGCTCAGCCCGCTGCTACAGCTCAACCATTACTAACCGGCCAGGAACCTTCCGGCCCAATGCCCGACATTGAAGCGCCAATTAATCAGCGCCCCCGGGCATGGGCGGAAAGCCCTATTGAGGACTTCGTCAACACCTCCAAGCTGGTCACATCAGCAGTGGTGAACATCAACACGCTAAGTGCCAGCGGATACCGGGTCTCTTCCGGCTCCGGGGTGATCATAGCTACAGACGGCTACATCATCACCAACCACCATGTGATAGAGGATGGCGCCAAATACGAAATCACCATGTATGACAAGCGTAAGCTCGAAGCTGAGCTTATAGGTTCCGACCCCACTACCGACCTTGCGCTGCTCAAACTTGACGTCCGGGGGCTTAAACCAGTACTTTACGGCGATTCCGACAAAGTGGAGGTTGGACAGTGGGTCCTTGCAGTGGGCAACCCCTTCAACCTTTCTTCTACTGTGACTGCAGGTATTGTGAGTGCCAAAGCACGCAATATCAATATCTTGCGTGGATCGTACAGCATCGAGTCTTTCATACAAACGGATGCCGTAGTCAACCCCGGCAACAGCGGAGGCGCACTGGTGAATGAAAAAGGCGAACTAATCGGCATCAATACGGCCATCATCAGCGAGTCGGGTGGCTACGAGGGCTACTCCTTTGCTATTCCCGCTAATCTGGTCCGGAAAGTGGTACGCGATATCCGTGAATTCGGCACAGTGCAACGGGCTATCCTTGGCGTAGGCATTGCTGAAGTCACCGGCGAGATCGCCCAGCAACAGGCATTGCCAGGCGTAGCGGGTGTCTATATCAACAGCGTCAGTCAGGGCAGTAGCGCAGCAGAAGCCGGTCTGCGGGAAGGCGACGTGATCATCAGTATCAATAATGCCAGTACCAACTCCGTGCCTGAACTGCAGGAGCAGATCGCCCTATTCCGCCCTGGCGATAAAATAAGCCTGGAGTTTTACCGGCAGGGGCAAAAATTCCGGCGGGACAACGTGGTCCTGCAAAGCTTATCGGAAGCCGGTAGCCGGTAAAAGATCAGCTACTGACCGGCACGAGTGCTTTGAATAATGTGGTGTGCTCCTCTACATCAAGCTCATAGCTTGTCCCGGCAGGTATAAAGAAGGCTTCTCCCTGCGCGAAGACCTGCCCGTCGTTACCGGAGACAACTGTTCCTTCGGTAACGAGTACAATCTCTGCTGTCTTAGGAGGCTCAGGCTTGTACTTTCCTCTTTCCGGGAAATACACCCGGTTCAGCTGAAAGTCGGCTGCCGGTGTTTTATAGGCTGCTTCGAAGCTGTTAAGCGCTTCTCCTTCCAGAACTTCCGGCGTGACCGCATCAAACTTCAGGTGGCTCAGCAGCATAGGCACATCCACATGCTTGACCGTTAGGCCGCCCCGGAAGACGTTGTCTGAATTGGCCATGAGTTCCACGTTGACGCCTTCCAGATAGGCGTGCGGGATGCCCGCGCCCTGAAAAATGCCCGCGCCAGGAGAAATGTGCACAAGGTTGAACAAGTAAATGGAAAAAATGCCCCGGTCATAATCGCTGCCTTCTCCACCATATTGTTCAAATGCTCGCTTAGCCCAGAAATCAGGGTATTCCTTATCTGTCAGGTGAGCCCTTGACAATCGGGACTGAAGGGGTTGCAACACCTCATTTATTTGTTGTTGTGGCCACTCCATGATGGTTTTGTACAAACCATAAATGCCTGAATCCTTCAGAATAGGTTGTAGTGCTGCAAAAGCAGGCTCTGATTCCAGGGTCGCCAATATCTCAGCTTCCGGTTTGAACCCATGTAGCAACCAGAAATCCGTGAGGGCTACCATAACTTCGGGCTTGTGGTTGTCGTCCTTGAAGTTGCGGTGAGGCGCAGACAGCGGTATTCCGGCCTTGTTTTCCGCTTCGAAGCCCTGCACTGCCTGTTCCTTGGTGGGGTGGGACTGAATCGACAGCATTTCACGTACATCCAGCACCTTAAAAAGAAATGGCAGCTGATCGCCGAATTTAGCCCGGGAAGCCCCAAGAGCATCAGGATGGGCAGCCAGCCAGTCCTTTAGCAAAATTTCTTCACCCCCATCAGTCAGCACTGCTGGCCCACGGTCGTGTACGCCCATCCATAACTCTGCGAAGGGTTCCTGATCAGGATTTTTCTGCCGAATCAATTCAGGAATATATTCATATCCGCCCCATGCGTAATGTTGCACGACTCCTCTAAGCGGAAATAGCGTTTCGTTGTTTTTCATTTTGATACCTTTACTATGCTGGCTAAGTAGTTTGACAGACCTGCCTGTTCGGCCATGGCCTCTCGGATGGGCAGGCAGGAATAAATGATACCATATTCTTTAGGATTCACTAATATTTCCCCACAACCTCCCTTTGATCAGTTGTTTAGAAAATTTTAGCGAATCAAAATGGTATCAGTTATTTTTTCTCCGTCACTAAGATAAAAACTCCCTTCGGATAAACGCCCGAAAGCCGCCTATCTCTTAAAGCAAAAACAGGTAGCTCAACTTTGTACACGATACTGTATTTATTTAAGAAACTCTGAATTGGCAGTCCATTTGCCAATACAGGCGGAAAAAAATCAAAATCCAACTTATTTGTGACAACACAAAACACCAAAAACAACAAACACACAAAATAAAAATCAACCCAAACTACTGAAAATCAGAAATCTAAACAACAAAAACAAACTCCAAAGTGCAACACACTAGATTTAATAAGGAATTCCCTTGAACTTTGTTGGTATCAAACAAAAGGCATTAGAAAGGTCTATCCTCTTCTAATTTCTCCATCCGGAACAAACCACAACAACTAAGGCTGCTTATTGCATACTGGGCATGATGATTCAATCAAAGTCCGGAAAGTTTCTTTTTTCTGGGGATAACGATTCAACCCTTACTTTGAACAACCTCCTGACCAAACATTCTCTGACAACACAACTTCAGATAGCTCCTCCGGGAGCTTTCTGTATTTTTGGCCCAGCCGTTGTGACCCAAATCACTGATTAACCGCCCGCGTGCCTGCATCTTTGTAAAAAAACAACAAGACCATGTTTGGAGTATTCAATCAAATATTCGGAGGCGGCGCAGAGGCCGTAGATGTGAAAGCTTTAATCGATCAGGGTGCACTGCTTATTGATGTACGCACCCCGGCAGAGTTCAACAGCGGTGCCGCACCTGGCGCTAAGAACATTCCATTGCAGGAGCTGCAGCACCATATTGGCAAACTGAAGCAGACAGGAAAACCGGTAGTAGCCTACTGCCGTTCCGGCAACCGCAGTGGAATGGCTGCTCAGATTCTGAATGAAAAAGGCATCGAGGCTTACAATGCAGGCAGCGTTGGGCAAGTACGCCAGATGCTGGCTAAGTAAAAGGAAAGAAAACGGTATGAATCAAAGAGCGGAGATGGGCATAGCCTTGATCCGCTTTTTTTGTTGCCGCCACTCCCATAGCGCATAACCTGCAACCACAACGTACTCCAATGCAACCAGCCATAGATGTTCCTGATATTCCAACCCGGCATAATTGGCATAGGTCAGCAGGATAAGACCTGACCAGAGTACCGGAAAGCGATAAGGCGTAAAGGTGCAAAGCATCAATGGCAGAGCAACGTACCAGGGATGTACAGTGGGGGTAAAAGCCAGGTATAGCAAAATTGCTGCCAGGCAATACTGCATGAGCCCGGGGAGGCGCAATGCTTCACCTTTCAGAGAACGGAAACCCGCACGTATGGCCATAAGAGTCACTCCGGTGAATGTGCCCAATGCCAGTGCCGGCCCGATTATGGCGATCTGATTATACCCTGTCAGCTTAAAGCCCATCCAGCGCAGGATATAGTAAACGCTGGCATTGAACTCAAAACGCCGGAAGTACAGGTCGAGGCTGCTGCCAAATCCATTCAGGAAGGCTTCACCCAGCAGGGGCGCAAACAACAAAAGCAAAACTCCGCCCAAAAGGGCAAAATACTGCAGGCTGCGCTTCCAGCCCAAAACGGGGATCAGGAACATTAAGAATAACAGCGGCAACAACTTGGCAGCAACAGAAAGTGCCATCGCCACTGCGCTTGCCCACCACTTTTGCTGGTGTAGCCACCAGAAACTTAGTACCAGAAAACCAATCATGACGCCTTCGAAATGTAAGTTCCCAATGGTTTCTATCAGAATCAGGGGGTTGAGCAAATACCAAAGCGACCGTTTGGGCGAAAGCCCCATCACCTCCAGCAGTCGTGGCAGGAATACGATCGTGCCGATGTCCGACAGCAATAAAAACACCTTCATCAACAGCGTACTAAAATAGATACTTTCCGGAGCCAGCCAGCAGGATATGCCAAATACAGCTTGCGCCACCGGCGGATAAATGGTGAAGTATTCCGGGGAATTGAGTTGTCTGAACAGGTCTTCTGTAAGCCCTGCAGGCGGATTAGGCAATGCCTGATAGTATGCGGGCAGATGCTCAAAAGGGTTAATGCCGTTGAGCAACAGCCGGCCATCCCAAATAAAGCGGTAGATATCATCGGATAGCTGCGGCATAGCGGGCAGGATGATCAGACGGGCAGCCACCGCCAGACCAAGGTACCAGTCAAGGGGTAGCCCTTCAGAACGATAACACAACCACAGATAGCCCAGAAAAGCAGGCAGGTAGAAAAGCAGGAGTTCAAAAAAATCAGACTGCCCCGGGTCATAAGCCAACCCGGCAACCGATAACAGCAACAGCCCGCTACCCAGCCCAAACCGCACCCGCTCAGACATAAAAACCTACTTGATGCTCAGGTGACGCAGGGTGTAGTAAAAAATAGCTCCATAGCCCAGCGCCAGCATGAAGTGAAAGACCAGGAATGTGGTATTCTGAATGTAAAGCCCGCCCACTACTGCCCCGGCAAAGTACAGGGCCAGCAAACCTTCCAGCACTGTAGTCCAGGTGATTTTCTTGCTCAGGTACTTATGCTTGCGGAAGCTGTCGCGCATGGTTTTAATGTTGAACTTGGGCGTGCGCACAAATGGTGACTTTTTACCGCGGAATCCCTGCAGTACAGCCACGGTATTGTGCAGCGAGAGCCCCATCGACAAAGCCAGGAATAGAGGGAACAGGAAAATGAATTTAAACAGGGCTTTCCCGAACGAGTCCCTGTGCACGGGGGCCTGCACATTAGCGACATAGTAAATACCAATAACAGAAAGCAGCCCCACCAGGAAATAAGCAAAAAAGTTCTTGCTAAAGCCCAATTCAATCAGGTCGCCCAAAAGGAACAACAACGGCACACTAGATACACCGGTGATAAACACAAACAGGAAAATGGAACTCGCCAGCAGGTGACTCGTCGCATGTATTTTCTGATTCAGGGTAAAGGTGGTGGACCGCCATACCGCAGGCAGCATTTTCTTAGCCGTTTCCGCACCGCCCTTCATCCAGCGGAATTGCTGGGACTTCAGGCTGTTCATTTCCACCGGCAGCTCCGCCGGCGAGCCAATATGCTCCAGGAAGTGGATGCGCCAGCCTTTCATTTGCGCCCGAATACTGAGGTCGAGATCTTCCGTCAGCGTGTCGGCTTCCCATCCACCAGCATGTTCGATCGTCTCCCGCCGCCAGACACCAGCCGTACCGTTGAACTGCAGCAGATAATCTCCTGACATGCGCCCCACCTGCTCTACGGTAAAGTGGACATTCAACTGCAGCGCCTGCAGGCGGGTAATCAGCGAATAATCCTGATTGATGTGTTCCCACCGGGTTTGCACCACACCTACTTCCGGATCCTGGAAATGAGGGATGGTTTGTTGCAGGAAATCTGGCCGGGGCAGAAAATCAGCGTCGAAAATGGCAATAAATTCGCCCTGAGCATACTCCATACCATCCCGTAGGGCGCCCGCCTTAAAGCCCTGCCGCTTTTCCCTTCGGATTTGCTCAATATTGAAGCCCTTCGCCCGTACAGCCTCCACCTTCTTGCGCACCACCTCGATGGTCTCATCTGTGGAATCGTCCAGAATATGGATTTCAAAGCGGTCTGTAGGATAATCGAAAGCGGCCACGCTGTCGATCAGGCGCTCAATAACATACAGCTCGTTATAGATAGGCAACTGCACGGTCACGAACGGCCATTCTTCAGCAGCAGCATCAGCCAGTACCAGGGTCTCCCCCTTGTCTTCTCCGTAGCGGCTGGCCCTGGCGCGTTTTAATTCGCCGTGTTGGTTAACCGTAAGGGGTTCCTGTGCGGCAGTTTGCGGTGCGGCGCCTCCTTTTTGGTACTTCTTGTAGTGATAAAGGAGGTTGAATTGCATCACACAGTAAACCGTGATGTAAAACAGCGCAATCGTATAAATGGCTAAAACCGAATAGGCGAGTATGGATATCATGCCCGAAACTTTAAGTTCACAGTTGGTTAAATCAATTTGAAAATGGTCCAAAGGATTTTATGGCCCGCAAGGATACTCCCTTTGACGGTACCTGAAACCTTTGAGACACCGATGCGGCGACGATATTGTACGGGTACTTCTGTGGATTTGAACTGTAGTTTTGCAGCTTTGACCTGCATTTCCACCGTCCACCCAAAATTAGGGTCCCGCATATCCAGCTCCAGCAATCTGGCATATTTAATGGCTCGGAAAGGGCCTAAATCGGTAAATCGATAATTGTAGATCAATCGGATGAGTGTGGTAGCCAGCCAGTTACCGAAAATCTGCTGGGGCTGCATGGATCCAGGTTCGAGGTTGCCCAAAGCCCTGGAGCCAATCACCAGGTCATAGTTTGATTCGATTATAGGCTGAACTACTTGTGGTAGTTCTTCAGGATGATCAGAGTAATCTGCATCGAGGAACACAACAATATCGGGCCGCTCTTGTTGAGGGCGGCGGGCAATATGTTCCATTCCTTTCAGGCAGGCATTGCCGTAGCCTTTTTGGGGCTGTAGCAAAACCGTAGCACCGCCGGCAGCAGCAACAGCCGCTGTATCGTCGGTACTGCCATTATTACATACAATCACTTCCCTGACCCACTCGTTGGGAATGTCTTGCAGTACTTTTCCTATAGAATCTTCCTCATTGAAAGCAGGAATGATGACGTCTATTACCGGTTTGCTCAATATTCACCCTGATTTGCGGCAAAGGTACAGCAAATATCATCAACTTAACTGTCCTCCCTGCAACATTTAATGGGTTGACACAGCCCTGGATTTCGGAATACCTGCACAAGCACAAAAAAGCACCAACATTTCTCTATTTTTGGGCCACTGTACAGAAATCATGGATTGCCCCGTTATTAGGAGGACAATCTTTAATGCATAATTTTGACCCATGAAGAACGTGCCCTACATCGTACTCGGGCTGTGCCTGAGCCTGGCTTTTTTCTCCTGCGACAACGAAGCGGATTTCCTGACTGGCGGCGAATTCGAACTGGAATTCTCTTTGGATACCCTGCGCTTTGATACCGTTTTCACGGAATTGGGCTCCGCTACGCGTTTCTTTAAGGTCTATAACCGCAGCAGCAATCCTGTGCTGATTGACGCGGTGGCTCTAACCGGCAACGAAGACGGCAAATTCCGCATGAACGTCAACGGCACCGCAGGCGACCGGGTGGAGCAGGTGGAAATCTGGGCCAATGACAGTATTTATGTCTTTGTGGAAGTGACCATCGACCCCGACGCCCCGCTCTCCATCAGCCCTTTTGTCATCGAAGACCAGGTGGTGTTTGAAACCGGTGAAAAACGCAGCAGCGTCCTTCTGGAAGCCTGGGGGCAAAACGCCAACTACTTCCCCAGCCGCTTCAACCGGGGTGTGCCAACGCTGCTCACCTGCAACAACCAAACCATCGTATGGGACGACCCTAAACCCTATGTCATTTACGGGCAGATACTGATTGACAGCTGTGCGCTGGAAGTAGCTGCCGGTACGCGGATTTATGTGCACGGCGGCATTGCTCAAAATGACCTCTTCGGCACCTTTAATGATGGTATTATCTATACCCTGGCCAATGGGCAGATTCATTTTAAAGGCACGGCGGAGGACTCCATCGTCGTGCAGGGCGACCGCCTGGAGGAAGGCTTTGCAGAAGAGCCCGGCCAATGGCAGGGCATCATCATCGGGCGGGGCTCCAAGGGCAATACGATGAGCTATACCACGGTCAAGAATTCCATATTTGGCGTCTATGTGGATTCTGTAGGGCAGCTGACCGCCCGTAATTCCCGCTTTTACAATACCAACAGCAGCGGCATCATTGGCTTCCACAGCCGCATTGACCTTGAAAACTGCCTGGTGTACAACAACTTCGCCAATTCCGTGCAGCTGGTCAACGGGGGCGACTACAACTTCGACTACTGCACGGTAGCCAGCTACGGTGTGGACGCCTCCGCCATGTCCCTGTCCAACTTTTTCTGCTACGACAGCCCCTTCACCTGTCAGGTGCGGAACGACTACCGTATCCGGGCCAACTTCCGCAACTGTATCTTCTTCGGTACCAGCCGGGATGAGCTGCAGTTTGCAGATGTGAGCGGGGGCAGTGTACCGCAGCTCTTTCAGGTTCAATTTGAAAACTGCATCGTCAAAGTCGACCAACTGCTCGAACAGCAGGAAGGGCTCTATGCCAACTTCCTGGAATCTGATGCCTGTATCAACTGCATCAACGGGGAGCGGACAGACACCCTCTTTGCCGACCCTAATGGCGATGTTTACCTCCTGGATAGCCTGTCCATTGCGGAAGGCATGGCCCGCCCCCTGCCTGGCATTACTACCGATCTTGTAGGTAATGAACGGGACCCCGTTGCCCCGGATATCGGCTGTTTTGAGTACCAATACTAAAACCAAAATTTCAAGCCCAACCCATGTCACCATTTTTATACGGAAAGCATCATCTCACTGCCGGGCTGTCGCTCAGCATCAGCCGGCAGCATAAAACCGGGGAATTAGACCGTGCTCAGCGGGAAAAGGTAGCGGCTTCGGCTCAGATCGTCCGCAATTTTGCCAAAGGCAGGGATGCGGTCTATGGCATCAACACCGGCTTTGGCCCCCTGTGCAGCACCAAAATATCACCGGACGACACCGCACAACTACAGCACAATCTGCTCATGAGCCATAGCGTGGGCGTAGGCTCTCCCATTCCCCAACAGACGGCCAAGCTCATGCTCATCCTTAAGGTGCATGCACTGGCGCAGGGGTTTTCGGGTATTTCCCTGCCTACCCTCGATCGCATCCTCTGGCATATCGACCAGAATGTTATCCCGGTGGTGCCCAGGCAGGGCTCCGTGGGAGCTTCGGGCGACCTGGCACCGCTTTCCCACCTGTTTTTGCCGCTCATCGGTCTGGGGCAGGTGCACTACAAAGGACAGGTGGTGCCTACGCCAGAGATGCTGCAAAAAGAAGGACTTGCCCCATTGCAACTGCAGCCCAAGGAAGGCCTCGCCCTGATCAACGGCACACAGTTCATCACCGCTTTTGGAGTGGAGGTAACCGACCGCCTGCAAGCCTGCCTGAGTCAGGCGGACCTGATCGGGGGAATGATGATTGAAGGGCTGTTGGGTTCCGTTGCGCCCTTCCATCCGGAACTGCACAAGATGCGCCCCTACAAAGGCAACCAACATGTGGCTGCACGCATCCGGGCGCTACTGCAAGGCTCCGAAATCCTCAACTCCCACAGCCACTGCGACCGGGTGCAGGACCCTTACTCCCTGCGCTGCATCCCTCAGGTGCATGGGGCTTCCCGCAATGCCTGGCTGCACCTCCGGGAAACCCTGGAAATTGAGCTCAACTCCGTCACAGACAATCCGATCATCGTGAATGAAGAGCTCTCGATCAGCGGGGGCAATTTCCACGGGCAACCGATGGCCCTACCGCTGGACTATGCCTGCCTGGCAGCCTCGGAAGTTGGCAATGTTTCCGACCGGCGCTGCTACCTTTCGCTTACAGGCATAGATGGTGCCGTCCCCAAATTGCTGATGCAAGAGACCGGGACGAATTCCGGGTTTATGATCCTGCAATATACCGCTGCTGCCCTGGCGAGCGAGAACAAGAGCCTGTGCTTCCCGGCCAGTGCTGACAGTATTTCGACTTCACTGGGGCAGGAAGACCACGTGAGCATGGGCTCCATTTCCGGCCGCAAAGCCCTGCAGGTCGTAGGCAATCTGGAGCGGATACTGGGGATCGAACTCGTATGCGCAGCTCAGGCATTCGACTTCCGCCGGCCACTAAAGTCGAGCCCGCTGATGGAAAACCTGCACGCCCGGGTACGGGAAGAGATTGCATTTGCGGACAAGGACCGGGTATTCGCTACCGATCTGGATAAAGGGGCGGAGCTGGTTCGGGAGCGCGCGCTGATTGAGGTGGTGAAGCAGAGCAGTCAGGATATTAGTACTGAATTTGAGGGATTGTTTGAAAATTTTTAACAAGGCTTACCATTAATCCACAATTACTTTCCCTACTTGCAACAGGGCTCCGGACTGGCTTATCTTATACAAGTAAAAGCCTGAAGGGAGCTGAGCCGTGTCCCAAACATACTGCCCGTTTATTTCTGCCTGATGCACCAATGCACCGCTTTCATTATAAATTTCCAGGCGGGCCGATCCTGAAGGTGCCTTGCTTTCAAAAGACAAGGGCCCACGTACAGGATTGGGATAGACCCGATAGGAGTTTTGTGGCTTGGCCCATGCTGAAGCACTCACTACCTCTCCAATCGGGTTGGTTCTGACCAGCCATGTTGTTGATGTAGCGCTTGGGCCAGAGAAAGGTGTGTATTGCCCGAGCAGCAGGAATGAGGCATCTGGCAGTTGTTTTATGTCTTCAGGGTAACAATACCCCAACAAGTCGCTGTAGATTTCTACTGTAGTTGCCTGCCCTAAAGAGTCGGTAACGATGAGCACAGGATGGTCATAGTAGAACGCAGTCAGCATAGCAAAGCCCCCTTCCATAGTACGTACCAGGGGACCAGCCCAGGTGCCTATGCCTCCCAGCTCATCATAGTACTCTTCTTCCCAAAGTATTGTTCCGGAAGTATCTATTTTCACTAACGCTGGCACAATGCTATTGTACGCTTCGTAGGAGATACCCACCGACACCATCAGGTTCCCATCTGCCGTAGTAACCATGTCTTCGGGCTGGGCGTCACCACCCATATCATAGACCTCTGACCACAACAAATCGCCCGTTGCCGAGAACTTGGTCACCATCAAATCAAAAACATACAAATGATAACGGGCCTGGCTCAGCACGTAAATATTGCCTGAATCATCGTGAACAATGGAAAGGGGAAAAAGCTGGTCCTCATCTTCACCTTCAATAAGCTTGATATCGCGCTCCCACAACAGTTCACCGTCACTTGCTATACGCCATACGCCACCGTACCAGGGATAATTTGACGAATTCACATCTATTTTCCTCCCGCACAGTGTGTAGCCCCCCAGGGGCGAAGGGGCAATTGAAATGCCCCATTCATGGGCCCGGTTATAGTCAAGCACTCCGTAGGTCTTTATCCAGTTCAGTTCTCCAGTTTTGGTGTGGCTGGCAATAAATGCATCCTTAGAATCAGAACTTAGAAAAGGGTACTCCTTTGAAATACTACCTATCGAAAGTACCTCATCGTTATGCACTATTCCACTGTGTAAATTTATAGAGTTGGTATCAGAAAGGTTGAAATTGTAACGCTCTATTAACTGCCCGCTACCCATATCGATGCGCCGGTTAAAGAGCGACCATTTGGCGCTCAGGGTATCAATCAGCTTACCTGATGTTAAAATAACTGCTTCTTCACTGCTGATGGGTAAGATAACGCCCGGCCCTTCTGCTTCTATTCCATTGTTGTCATACTCCATGGCGTAATTGATCTGCCCGCTAAGGTTCATACAGGAAACCAGTACGCTGAAAAAGCTTAGGAAAATATGTTTCATGGTTGGTGCAATATTGAAACATGGCAAGCGCATAGCGCTGCGCTTGCCATGAGGTAATTTTAATTTTAAAACTTAGAGATCACTCTGGTGTAAAGCTCTCCGTCCAGAAAAAACTGAATAGCATGGTTTCCAGTGCTCCAGCCAGAGGTACTAACCGTCAGTTGCACTGTTTGACCGCCAGCCAGCGTACCCGGTGACCATAATACAGTGGTCATATTTTTAGCTAAATCTACATGTCGTATTTCCAGCGTCTTCCCTGTACCGCTATCACTTTGTATTTCTATTTCCACAGGGCTGAAACCACCAACCGGATTAGGCCATACTTCGATATCATAGTCACAGAGTATTCGATATCCCAATGCGGGGTCTGTGTAATGGTGAGGAATGGAAAGACTTACTAGCTTTGCATCAAAACTACATTCATTTTCAGCACTAACCAATAGGGTAAAAACATCTCCTCCTTCCAGGTTATTGAGCCGCCAGGCTTCATCAATACACCCATTGGCATCAAATGGAAGGCTAACGGTATTGCCCAATTGGTCTTCTACATTGATCACACTAAGATTACTGAAGTCGCCTGTACCACTAAAATCAAGACAAGCTGTAAATTCGCTTTGCTGAGCCTCTTCAGCAACCGAAATATGGCCACAGCCCTCACACAGGTCTTGATAACAATAATACAGCTCATCTATGTAAGCATGGAATAGCCAGAAAATAGCAGCAGCGGAAGCTGTTTGACTATGAACCATAGCACCTCCCAGCGCTCCATGCACTATATTATGACTTGCATAATCATCATTATTCGCACGAATATACCCGGCAAAGGCGTCAATATCGCTGAACTGCGAGCAGGTCATGTCATCCACCTGATACATACCATAGGTATTAGCCGGGATTTGGTTAACGGGCATCCCAAATTGTGTACCTCCGGCAGCGTATTGATAAGGCGTATTATAGACTTCAGAAACCATAGCCGACTCGGCCAAAAACTCATCAGGTACTGATGTATTGGGATTCCAACTGGGTAGCGGGACGTAGTCGTGGTAGCCTTGTTCAAGCAGGTAATCTTCGAGCCCACGGATATAGTCCCGGTGCCAGCTTAGGAAAAGCTCAGTATCGCTATGCCAGGTAATGGAGACTGAGGGATCCCCGTAGGCGGAATGCGCAGCTACTACTTCGTACTTTAAGGAAGGGTGCCTAAGAGTAACTTCGGGGTGATTGGGGTCATACCCGGACCACTCTTCCGATGTAAGGTAATCGTAACTATTTAGGTGTGGGTTCCTGCGGCAGCGTAGCTGCGAAGGAACGACTCGCCCCGCCAAGCGTTGAGCAACTCTTCATAGGCAGACAAGCCGTGCTTTTTTGCCGTGCTGCAAAAGCTTTTGATCCTTGCATAGTGCCGCGCACCCTGTAGGGTACGGAAGCAGCCACTGACTTTTAGCTTCGTTTTTAACGGGCGGATATCACGTTCGGCCAGGTTATTAGTGAAGGGCACTTCGTGCTCCCGCGTGAACCTCAGTACTTCTTCTTCGTATCGTTCCAGCCTTTCGAGCAGGTTCCTCCCTTTTGTTTTCTTCGCCCGGCCTTTTGGGCGGAGTTCGGGCGGCGGCTCTTCACGGCTGGCTTCTTTTAAGATTTGCCGGTAGCGGGACAGGACCGTTTTATATTTTTTAGCCGGCAGCACTGAGCTCCCGCCACTGCTAAATTCGTAAGCGTACATTAACAAACTGTGCATCTTGTCAGCCCACTGGCGCTCATGGTTTTCAGCTAGGCCTCTAAGCTCGCGCAGCAAGTGCGCCCCACAAAGCGCATGGCGGGCGTTTTCCAAGCCAAAATAGCTTGCCCAGCAGTCGTGCACCAGTGTGCCTGTATAGTTTTGAGCTATGCTTTCGTCGCTGTGCAGCGCCTGTGCGCCTCTTTTCTCATGCACAAACAGATAAGTAAACAGGCCACAGACAAAATTATGTGCCCAGTGCAGTTTGCCTGCCACCCGGGCACCGCTTTCGTCAGCATGCGCTACGGGGCTGGACAATGCCTGCTCTTTGATAACCGCCTCATCATCGGCCAGCTTCCCGTACATGCGCTGTACGGAAGTGGATACTGTATTCTCATTAAGCTCATACCCTGTCAGGCTGGCAAAGAGCTCCCCTATGCGCCCTACGGGCATGCTTTGCTCCACATTCAGCAGGCTGACTAAGGCATGTACCCTGTCGCCGTATTGTACGGGGGCTGGCACGCCGGACGGGAAGCTGCCTGTATGCTGCTCGCCACAGCAAGGGCAATGTTTGACCTCCAGGCGGTGCTCTTCTATTTGCAAAAGCTTCGGGGGGAGGTCAAAAACCTGGCGGCGCTCTAAGCTTATGCTTGGCACAGTGCTTTCCAGGTTCTGGCCGCAGCTGCATTTTTGCTCAGCTACCGGGTGGACAACAAGGCGGTCTGCTGCAGACGGGGCGACCATCTCAAGCGTCTTCCCCTTATGCCCAGACTGGCCTCCCTTCTTGCCGCCTTTCTTGCGCGGGAAAGCAGGGGCCTTCTTCAGCCCATCGCTGCTCGGAGGCCGCGACGAAGTCCGGCTGTTGGCTTTCAGCTGTGCTTCCAGCTCTGCAATACGAGCCAGCGCTGCTTCCAGCAGTGATTCCAGCTTTGCTATTTGCTCAGCTTGTTGCGCTATGATCTCGTCCTTGTTCACCTGTGCTAGTTCGCTATTTTTTCGCTATTTTGCAAATTGACCTAAATAGTTACAGGTAATCAATGATAAGACCGGCTAACTCTGCCCTTTCTTCCGGCTCAAGCTCATAGATATCCTTGCGATAACCATCACAAACACTATTCGTGTTCAAAGACTGTACCACCGTTGTTGAGTAGCTGAAATAATCAGAATAATCTATGAAGGATGGAGAACTTTGGGCTCTAGCATTCGTCAAAACAAAGCTGGCCAGAATGATGCCCATTAACTGAGGCTTAAGCCATTGTGTGTGTGTGTAAACAACACTTTTGCACCACTGCTGTAATGTAATTTTCATTACCTGTGGAATTTGAAAAGTTAAAGGAGATTAAGAGCGCTTACAGAGATGCTCTCAATTTATCGTGCGTAAGATAAGCAATGTTGTCAGAAAACACAGCAGGAAGCTGATAAATTCTCCTGAACCAGCACACCGGGAACTTACTCAAAGCAGTGTTTCAACCAAAAGTATGGAAAAATATTATATTTATCGCAGTGACTACTAACAAGCCTTAGGCAGCGGCTTCCCATCCACCGAAATCAAGTGGTCGAGGCGGATGTCCAAACCGGTGCTGAGCAGCATATACTCCACCTTGCTGCGGATGTAGAGGTCTTTGATCACAGCCTCTGTGGTTTGAACCTGACCGGAAGCATCCCGAAATTCAATAGGGCAGGAACGCCGAAGCGTGGCGCGGGCTTCCAATTCGTCGTAAAAATCACAGCTGATGGGTTGGTAGTGGTCCATTTTCGGGAAAGTTTTGAATAGAATAATAAGCTTTTCAGGTTTGAAATTGTTGCATAGCCAAAACATCGATAAACTTTGATCCAGACCATTTCCATTTTAGGTTGCGGCTGGCTGGGGCTCCCGCTCGGCCAAACCCTGGCGCAGGCGGGCTACACCGTAAAAGGCTCCACCACCACAAGCGACAAGCTACGCACACTGACCGAAGCCGGCATTACCCCCTTTCTGATCAAAGCCGGCGACCAACTGGAAGGCGACAACCTGCGCGACTTCTTCCAGACCGATCTGCTTTTTGTAAACATCCCTCCCGGTGGGCGGCGCGACCCCGATGTGGAAGAAACGTACCCCCGGAAGGTCAAAGCTATTGTGGAAATGGCTATGCGGATGGAAGTGCCGGAGCTGATTTTCGTTAGTTCCACGGGCGTATATGGTAATGACAATACCACCCTGGACGAAAGCGCAGCCCTGAACCCGTCCACAGCTTCCGGCCGGGCCCTGGTGGTGATCGAACGGTATTTACAATTACTGCGCGCGCCCCGGTCTACCGTCTTAAGGATGGGTGGGCTGGTAGGCGGCAGCCGCAAGCCCGGCCGTTTCCTGGCAGGCAAAAAGGACAGCCCCAACGGAGAAGCTCCCGTCAACCTGGTGCACCTGGACGACTGCATCAAGCTTATAGCGTCGCTGATTGAGCAGGAAGCCTTCGGGCACACTCTCAACGTGGTAGCCGATGAGCATCCAACAAGAGCCGCTTTCTACACCGCTCAGGCGGAAAAAGAAGGGCTGGAGCCGCCCACCTTCAAAGGGAATAAGGAATTGGCGTACAAAATCATCAGCAATGAGCGGGCTAAAACACTATTGACGTACACTTTCCGGCACCCGGACCCGATGATGTTTTAGTGGATGACAATTCGCTCCGTACCTGACAACCCTTTCGTTGTCCATATCCGGAGGAAGTAGATGCCGGGCACAAGACCGGCTACGTCCATGCGCTGATCCGCTACGTTGCGGACCACTACCCCACTGCTGTTCAATAGCTCTAAATGAGCAATATCCGCTTTGCCGCTCACCCTAATTTCATCCGTCGTTGGGTTGGGGGCAATGGTCCAGTCGGGCCGGGGCTCAACTTCAGCGGCAGCAGTCAGGCACTCCATTTCCGACAACCGGGCCCACAGCTGATTGTCGAAGGAAGAAGCGGCGGCGGCTACCGGGCCTGCGTTATTGCCCTGCCGCACAACGACCAGCCTTTCGCTGGGGACCACGTAGATTTTCTGGTCGTTTTTGCCCAATGCGGCATACATATCGGCTGGTGCTTCGGGTATCATTGGACCATTCAGCACCAGTTGAGTAGCCGGCAGCATAAATGAAGGCTGCCCGTTGAGCCACCAAAGGTACCCGTAGCTTTGGTTGAGGCTCTGAGAAGGGGTAATCATAGCGTTGAAATAGGCCGTATCGGTCATGACCGGTGTGCCACCCCATTGCCCCTCTGCCAACATCAACAAGCCAAAGCGCGCCATATCCCGCGCCTTGCTGTAGTAGACATTGCCAAACCAGCCCCCCTTCATGCCGATCGCGTTGCCCAGGCGCAGGCGGGTGTAAAGGGTGAGGTTAACGCCAGTGGCGGCTTCCACCAATTCCTGGGTATAGTGGTAGGGGGAGTTATGGTAAGCCCAGCGCGTGCCTGCATCCACCAGGTACTGAAAGCAGGCAGGCTCGAAGCAGCTGTTGGTGGTGTCATTCTCCACGGCATCGTCCAGCCCGGTGGTCATTGTGATTTGGTTGCGGATGGTGATAAGGGCTTCCTTCTCCGGCGGGCATTCCGTCCAGCCTATTCCCATATAGTCCGAAACCGGATCATTGATATCCAAATAGCCATCTTCCTGAGCCAGCCCGATGACGGCTGCCATCAGGCTTTTGCCGGCGGAGGCCCAGTACCATATAGAGTCCTGCTGAAAAGTACCAAAATACCGTTCCAGCACGATTTTTCCGTCCTTGAGTATGATGAAGGCTTTTGTATCCCGGCTTTCCACGAAGGCCAGCAGGCTGTCGACTTTCTCCGGGCACCAGTTGAGGCTGTCGGATTGGAGGGTTGCCCATTCATCGCCCTCTGTAGGTGGGAAATAGAGCGATTGGGCTGAAGCTGCATTTAGCAAGCTGAGCAGGAAAAAGGTATAAATCAGGCGCATAGGCTTTTTTTATGGCTTAGACGCTTGGGTGTGGTAAGGGTTTAAATATGAAAGGCCCGGATGTGAGATTGTGAATTCTGGTCTGATACTCCTGTATCCTATCTTTAGTCTTTATGTCTCTTGCGTAGCAGATAAGCATAGGAAATACCAAACAAGGTGCTTTGTTGCCTGACTGGCAGCTCAGTGAGATAAGGGTCAGGGCCGCATATCATCTGGATTCTGGCGCGTATCAAAGATGTCCGTAACAAAAATGAAAGGTGCTGAAACCAGGTAAATTAATTTGTAAAGCTTTGCTACAATAATGTATCGATGCCCCTGCCCCAATTCCTTCAGGTAATCTTCTTCCTGACCAAGCTCAGGATTTTGGCTTAACAAAGCAGACTTCCGGCTAATTTCCTGCTTCAGCTTTGCGAAGTGAGACCGGTTGCCTTTCTTTTTGTAGTAATCGTCAATTTGGCTAAGCCGGCGCTGAGCTGGCTTTGTGATCCTTACTTTCATAATCAGTCTCCCAACTCCGCAAGCGCATCATCTATGTCGACATGCTCCCCCTTTGCAATAGCTTGATTAGACTCCTCTGCTCGTGCTACCAGTTCTTTTTTTGTCATTGGCTTGAGCGCAGCTTCATAAGCACTTGCTTCATTGTCTTCTTTTACCCGAAGTAAGTGCTGTACGACCTCAGCGTCTTGTAGTCGTGCCAACCATTCGATAAGCTGTAATTTTTCTGCCTGTAAATTCATTCTAAGCCATTTTTCAATTATCAAAGATAACGGATTTATGAATTAATCCGTTCACGCAGCCACTTAGTCTCAATATACAAAAACGGGGCGGCCTTCCCAACTGGAAAACCGCCCCGCTTAAGCTTACAATAGATGCAAAATTACTTGCTCCACTCCTCGATAGACGCCTTATTCATGCGCACATAATCGTCGTTGCCTGCCTGTTCAGCCAGCTTCATCGACATTTTAGCAGCTTCGATCGCATCTGCTTTCTTACCCATATCCGCCAGGATGAGTGCCTTGCGGCGTACCTGCCAGAAACGTGGGCTGTCTACATCGGTAGCGATGGTAATCCACTCCAGCGCTTTGTCCAGGTCTTTGCCCATATCGTGGTAGTAAGAAGCAGCAGCGTAGTAATCGTTTGGCGTAGGGCCTGCCATTACGCCGTCAATTGAGGCCTGCACCTGCTTTTCGGTGTGTACTTCCACAGGGATTTTCACCATAGTCTTGTCCCATGCGAAAACGATATCTGCACCAGTCATAGTGATGTTATCCACCGTAAAACGCATTTGCTCGACCATTACCGGGCTTTTCTCCGGCTTCACAGAGACTGTTGCAGCAGGGTCTTTGTCTACATAGCTGCCCCAGCTTCCAGACTCGTATGGATAAAACATCAGCATCCACTCCTTAGCCATTGGCTTGCAGAGTACTGCGTATTCGCCCGCTTCCATTTCCTGGCCGCCAACTACCACGTCCTTATCAAAAGCAAATTTAGTCGCTGCGTTTGCACCGAAGCGCCAGACTTTGCCGTAAGGTACCAGGCCGTCTTCCCCGAAAACAGTACGCCCCTTCACACCCGGACGGGAATAGTTGATCTGAATATCCGTCAATCCAACCATTTGCTCGATTTCTGCCGAAGGGCTGGGAGCAGGCGTTTGGATTTGTGCATTTACCTGCGGCACCATCAGGGCAATGAGTGCCAAAGCGACAAGTGAGCTTAACAGTTTCTTCATTTTACTTGGTTTTAAGTTTAGAATTGTCAAAATTCGTGCACGAAAGTAAGACTTTCGCAGCAACCAAAGAACAACGGGAACATAACTTAGTTGTTTTCGCGGGGACACATTAATCACAAATGATTCAGAGCAGGGATATCCCAAATGCCTGAATACTGAAGTAACCTCTGGCTTTCATGAGTATGACAATCGCAATTATCGCCCACGATGGCAAAAAAGCGGAAATGGTGGCTTTTATCAAAGACCACGCACCGCTGTTCCAGCAAAAGAATATAGACCTTATCGCCACCGGCACCACCGGTTCTCACCTCGAACGCGCCGGTCTGGAAGTGAAGCGCATGGAAAGCGGCCCCATGGGCGGTGACGCGCAGATTGCCAGCCGCCTGGTGGAAGGCAAGGTGGACATGGTCATCTTTTTCCGGGACCCGCTCGGCAAGCACCCGCATGAAGTGGATGTCAATATGCTCATGCGCCTTTGCGATGTACATAATATCCCGCTGGCGACCAATCAGGCAGCCGCGATGCGCTTTGTGAAGACCTTGTAATTTAAACCTTTGCAGTGCCCAGCCCGTTTTACTACAAAACCCTGGCATGCAAAGACTTATATTTGCAACACTATTTCTCTGCTTACTTTTCGCCACCTGTTCACCCGAAGAGCAAGTGCAGGCAGTGAACCCCGACGCTGCATTTCCGATGGTAGACCGGGACCTGGAAAACATACAGGAGTCTGGCGTACTTAGAGCTATTACGGTCTACAGCGAAACCAGCTATTTCCTCTACCGGGGGCAGCCGATGGGTTTTGAATACGAGCTGCTGACCAGACTGGCGGACCACCTCGGCGTACGCCTGGAAATTGTGCCCGCTCATGACCTGGACGAACTTATTAATATGCTCAACCGGGGGGAAGGGGACCTCATCGCCCACGGGCTGACCATCACCAAACCCCGAAAGCAATACATTGACTTTACCAACTACCTCTACCTCACCAAACAAGTGCTGGTACAGCGCAAGCCTGAGAACTGGCGTAACTGGAAACTCCACGAAATAGAACGGACGCTGGTTTCTGACCCTATTGAGCTGATTGAAGATACGGTTTCCGTCCGGCTGGCCTCTGCTTACCACGACCGGCTGAAAAACCTGGAGCAGGAAATTGGCGGTGATATCTACATCGACACCGTATCCGGGGATTTATCTACGGGCAGGATCATCAAGAAAGTCGTGGAAGGCGAGTTGGATTACACCGTTGCCGATGATAATATTGCAGAGATCAACAGTGCCTACTACCCTATCCTTGACGTTTCCACGCCGATCAGCTTTTCGCAACGTGCGGCCTGGGCAGTACGCAAAAACGCCCCAAATTTGCGCCAAGCCCTCAACACCTGGATTGAAGAAATGCGGCAGAAGACCGATTACTATGTGATCTACAATAAGTACTTTGAGAATGAGCGTGCATTCCGGGCCCGCATCGAAAGCGATTTTTTTAGCGAAGCGGGCGGGAAAATCAGCCGGTACGACAGCATCGTCAAACAATTTGCGGACTCTATCAATTGGGACTGGCGCTTTCTAAGCGCCCTGATTTATCAGGAATCCCAGTTTAATCCATCGGCTACATCCTGGGCCAAAGCCAAAGGATTGATGCAACTGATGCCTGCCACTGCGCGGGAGCTGGGCGTCTCAGACAGAACGAACCCTGAGGATAACCTTGAGGCGGGTACGGTCTACCTTGAGGAACTCTACAACCGCTGGGAGAGCATACCTGACAGCGTACAGCGGGTGAAGTTCGCCCTGGCCTCCTATAATTGTGGCTATCAGCATGTCGTGGACGCTCAGGATTTGGCGGAGAAGTACGGCAAAGACCCAGGCGTCTGGGATGAACAGGTCGAGGTGTTTGTCAAGCGCCTGTCCTATCCCAAGTATTACAATGACCCGGTGGTGGACTATGGCTACGTTCGGGGCATTGAGCCGGTCACCTATGTCGATCAGATTTTCGAGCGGTTTGAGCACTATCAGCAGCTGATCCCGGAAGAATCCTAGTGCTCTGTCAATGATTAAATGACGGATAAGGTGTCTGCGAATTTTTGTTCAGACCAAGAAGCACCCGGAGCCTGATAGCCAAAGCTATCAAGGCGAGGAGGCGACGCAGAGCTGGACAAAAAGGCGCCACAGATTACCCGTTAATTTGATATTGACAGAGCACTAACGCAACAAAGTCACATCACCGTTGAGCTCTACCACTTCACCATTGGGCGTTTCCACGAAACACTGGTAGAAGTAGACTTCAATCGGTGCATCCTGCCCGTTGAAGCGGCCATCCCAGCCGGTTTCCGGGTCATCCGTTTCGAAAACAATACCGCCCCAGCGATTGAATACCCGGAGTTCAAAGCTGGTGGCCGGGCAATTGCGGAGCAGCTCAAAGGTATCGTTGGTGCCGTCTCCATTTGGTGAGAAGGCATTAGGCAAGGCATAGGCACAACCACCATCCGGCTCACAAAAGCGGACCTCAAAGCTGAAGTTGTCGCTGTACGTGCAGCCTGCTTCATCAACGGCCAGCAGCACCACACTGTAAATCCCATTCTCTTCGAAGGTCGCCGATGGCATGGGCTCATCAGCGCTTCCACCCACATCCAGATTCCAGTCGTAAATGACGATACTGTCCGGCCCGGAAGCGGAGAAGATTGCAACATCTCCGAGGCAAACCACGCTGTCTCCTTCAATGACGAGTTCCGGATTATCCAGACAGGGGTCAAGTTCTTCGCATATTTCAATTTCAAAAGAGAGGCTCCCAGTCCGGGTACAGCCATTGGCATCCACGGCAGTTAGTGCAGCCGTGAACAGCCCGGTTTCCTGAAAGACGTTTTCCGGACTAGCTGCTGTGCTGGAGGTCAGATTGGAAAAAGCCCAGTCGTAGGTGACCAAATTGGCGCCACTGGCACTAAATACCAGGGTGGAATCCAGGCATAGCGGACCGGTCACATTCAGTTGCAATTCCGGGAGCCCCTCGCAAGGATCGTCCCCGCAGTCCACCAGGTCATCCTCAATGGCAATGGAGTAAATGCAGCCATTCACATCTGTTGCTTCCAGAAAAACGGTGCCTACGCCGTCCTCATCAAAAGTTACGGTGAAGGCAGGCTGATCACTTGTCGCGCCGTTGTTCGCACTCCAGGAGTAAGTGACCAAATCAGCAGAAGTCTGAGCCGTAAAGGTCAGAGGTTGCTGTAAACAATACTGGTCCGGCGGAATGATGGCAATGGGAGGCTGCCCAATGCAGGGGTTATCACTGCAATCCTGAATCTGTACCTCATTTTGCCCGATGTAAGAGCAGCCCTGCAGGCTGATAGCTTGAAAGGTTACCGTATAGTTACCGGGAACCGGAAAGGCGTACTCCAATGCACTTAGGTTTTCAAAGGTCTGCCCGTCTACCGTCCAGGTGATCTCCAGGGGTGGGTCATTGATTAAGAATTCTGTGAGTGGAAAGACCAGGACGGAATCCACACAGGCAAAGCCTTCAAATTCCAAATCCACCAGCTCAGGCCCGCAGCCACCGCAATCGAGCACCTCGAGTGTAGCGGTAGCCGTATATTCGCAATTGAGCTCGTCCCGCACGGTGACTGTGATGGTGTACGTTCCGGATTCATTAAAGTTCACCTGCGGATTCAGCCCGCTGGTCTGCCCAATCCCGCCTAAATCCCAGGTTGCACTCACCGCCTGCCCTTCAAAATCGATACCCAACTGCGCCGGGCTGTTGGCACAAATCTCAATAGGAGCCTGTATGCTTAGGCTTAGATCATCCGGACAGGGGTCCTCTTCACAAAGCTGAATGGCCACCTCCAGCGTATCCGTGAAAGTGCCGGTGCTGGTGGTCAGTGTGAGCACAACGGTAGAGGTGCCAATATCTCCATAACTCATAGCAGGGTTATTCTCAGCTGAGGTTTGCCCATCTCCAAAATCCCAGTTGACATCAGTGACATTCAGGCTGGTTTGATAACTCCACTGTAAGGTAGAGTCTACACATAATACCCCTTCCACCTGAATGTCAAGGCAAGCATATTCCTCTTCCTCCACCTCGGTGTACCCGGCAAAGTAGGTATAGGCATCGGCAAAACCTCTGCCATACACATAGGCCTGAAAAAGCTCAGGACTACTAAGTGTATGTTCCCCCGGGCCTAAACTAATTTTGCGGTATACCTTGTTGGGGTCGCCAAGATAGCCCATCCACACCCCAGCAGGCAGTGGAGCGCCATCCAGCAGAATATTATCCACCTCGTCCGCATTGGCCACAATATTCACGCTATGCTGGGTGAAGGAGGCATCACCAATTAGCTCATTGAAACGGTCCAGGCTTTTGAAGCGGACTTCACGGGTTTTGTAATCAGCGGGCCAGAGCCAAAGCATATTAGGGTCGCCCAGCCCCGATCCCGGTGATGAACAACCCCCGTTCGTATTAAATTGGGCTACAGCTATCGGGCGGCTGGCAGAAATCACCCGCCCACTCAGGTAGGATTCATCATAAACGGTGTAGTACTCACCCTGATCGAGCGTTGCTACCTGATTGCAGTCCACAAACACCTCTGTATTATCTTCGGAAGCAAGCACCCGGATGACTTGTATGCCCTGATTTTGGAAGGGCGTATGGTAGTACAGCGTCCCCCATTTATCTACCGGTACAGCCTGATCATAAACGTGGCTATCTGCTGGTTGCCCGCAATCAATGATGTCTGCCTGTTTGGCACCGGAAAAGACCGCTATTGGCTGACCAGAGACACTTTGCACTCTGCTACCAGTCAGGTCTCCCACCGCCTGCACCTGGTAAATCTGTCCGGCATTGAGCGTAATCGTGAAGGGCACACCGGGTGGGCGGAGCCCCAGGGTCAGGACAGCGGGCGTAATCTCGATTTCCGTTCCATCCTCGGTGCTAAGCACCACAAATGAGGAGGGATCATTGCCCACATCATCGGCATAACAGATGGGAAAGTACTCCGTGCCCAGCTCCGGTTCCGGCAGCAGGTGCGTGGCTTCTGAAAAGTAGGCCCGGTAGTGGACGCCCGTAGCCCGTACCGGTACATCTGAGACAACTCGAATACCGGTATTGCCCGTGATATCCGAGCCCTGAATATAGTAGAGGGCAGGCGGCAGCTCCACTTCTTCGGTACCTCCCGCGCTAACTGAAAAGGGGATGGAAAAGCCCGTTACCGGGATTTGTATTTCGCCGGTAGCTTCCTGATCCGCATGCAAAACAACGGCGAAGACAGGATCGTCGTTGAAGATCAGGTCAAGGTTCTCCATGTAAGCCAGCCAGAACGTGGTGCCGGTACTGGTTTGACCTGCAAGGGTACTAATATTCAGTGCAAGAACTGAAAAGAACAGGAGCAGTCGTTTCATAAGTCGGGGAAGTCTTGTTGTCCAATATGCAACGGCAAATAGCTGGTTTAGGTGCAAAAAACCTAAAATGGAGCTCAAAAAAGCAGGATATGGCAAGATTACGGCAATTCGGGCAAAAGCCTTATTTTGATTCCAAAATTGCCCCTATGCCTCAGTCCGCCCCGGAACGGATCACTACACGCCACCTGATCAACGACTTGCTCCTTATTGCCAACCTGGAGAAAGGCTTTGGCTACACCGTTAAGCAATTGTTCCGGTGACCAACTTTTTAATACTCATCGCGTTTTTTGGGTATTGGGTTTACCAATCTATTTTCTCATAAAAATCCAGGTATGAAATCAGCACTCGTTTTTTGCGGTGCAAACACAGGCAATCATCCGCTTTACGCGGAGGCCGCACGGGAAGTAGGGCAACAGCTGGCACAGCGCGACATCCGACTGGTTTATGGTGCGGGCAAAGTGGGCCTCATGGGCGAAGTTGCGGAAGGCGCTTTGCAAGCCGGCGGTGAGGTCATTGGCGTTATCCCTTTCTTTTTGCGCAAAGCGGAAGTCTGCCATGAGGGGCTCAGCCATTTGTACGTCGTTGACAGCATGCACGAGCGAAAGATCAAAATGGCACAATTGTCAGATGCGGTCATCGTCTTGCCAGGCGGCTACGGCACCATGGATGAGGTATTTGAAATGCTCACCCTCGCGCAGGTCGGGCAGGGGCAGCACCCAGTTTGCTTTCTCAATGTCAATGGCTACTTCGATTTGCTCCTGAAGCAACTGGACCACATGGAGGCAGAGGGCTTTCTAAAACCGGTGCACCGGCAACTGACGATGACCGCATCGAGCCTGCCTGAATTATTCGAAAAACTCGAACAATACGAAGCCCCGCCCAAAGAAGGCAAATGGATCAAGCTTTAGCCTCTGATGCCTGATAAAGCATCAGTTTCTACAAATGCCTGACGCTCAAAATTGAATAAGGCCGGGAAATACCGTATTTTTGCGGCAAAATAGCAGCGGAGATTACTTCCCTGCGTGCATTTATTTTCACTTTAAAAACCAATTCTTTAATGCAATCAGTAGATCAAAAGCTGAAATACAAAGTTAAGGATATCAACCTGGCGGACTGGGGCCGTAAGGAGATTGAACTGGCAGAAGCAGAAATGCCGGGCCTTATCGCCCTGCGCGAAAAGTACGGCGAATCCAAGCCACTCAAAGGCGCTCGTATTGCGGGCTGCCTTCACATGACGATTCAGACGGCCGTGCTGATCGAAACATTGGTTGAGCTGGGTGCAGATGTCACCTGGTCTTCCTGCAATATTTTCTCCACACAGGACCACGCTGCTGCTGCCATTGCGGCTGCCGGTATCCCGGTATACGCCTGGAAAGGCCAAACGGACGAAGAATTCTGGTGGTGCATTGAGCAGACGCTGTTTGCATTTGAAGACGGGCAGCCCCTGAATATGATCCTCGATGATGGTGGCGACCTGACCAACACCGTTTTGGACAAGCATCCTGAGTTGATTGAAGGCGTTCAGGGCCTGAGCGAAGAAACGACTACCGGCGTACACCGTTTGTACGAGCGCATGCGCAAAGGCACTCTGCCTATGCCGGCGATCAACGTCAACGACTCCGTAACGAAGTCCAAGTTTGACAACAAGTACGGCTGTAAGGAATCTGCAGTGGATGCGATCCGCCGTGCCACCGACGTGATGATGGCGGGCAAGGTAGCTGCTGTTGCCGGTTATGGTGATGTGGGCAAAGGTACCGCCGCCTCTCTCCGTGGCGCTGGCTGCCGGGTGATCGTTAGCGAAATCGACCCAATCTGTGCCCTGCAGGCGGCCATGGACGGCTTCGAAGTGAAGCGCATGGAGAATGCCATTCCGCGTGCCGATATCATTGTGACGGCAACAGGTAACAAGGACATCATCAGCGAGAAACACTTCAAGATGATGAAGGACAAGGCCATCGTTTGTAACATCGGCCACTTTGATAACGAGATTGATGTTGCCTACCTCAACCGTGAGCACGGCCACACCAAGACCGAGATCAAGCCACAAGTAGACAAGTACACCATCGACGGCAAGGATATCATCCTGCTGGCAGAAGGCCGCCTGGTCAACCTGGGCTGCGCTACCGGCCACCCTTCCTTCGTGATGTCCAACTCCTTCACCAATCAGGTACTGGCCCAAATCGAGCTGTGGACCAACGGTGACAAGTATGAGAACGAGGTCTACACCCTGCCTAAGCACCTCGACGAAGAGGTAGCTCGCCTGCACCTGGAAAAAATCGGTGCCGAGCTGGAAACCCTGCGCGAAGATCAGGCGGAGTACATTGGCGTGAAAGTGGGAGGCCCGTACAAGCCGGAATACTACCGCTACTAAGCCGATATCACCAAGGGTCTTTACCCAAAATTAATATCATAAAGAGCGCCGTTTCGGGGAATAAACTGGGACGGCGCTTTATTTTTGCATCAGACTAACCGCACCAATCTATGCAATCTGTTTTTCAGACTTATCTCCAACTGGGTTTCAGCCATATTTCTGACCTGGAAGGCTATGACCACATCCTGTTTATCGTAGCCCTTTGTGCCATTTACCAGCTCCGGGAGTGGAAGAGTGTGGCTCTGCTAGCCACGGCATTCACCATTGGGCACTCCATCACGCTGGCCCTTGCGGTTTTGGGGATTATTCCGGTCAATGCTGCCTGGATAGAGTTTCTGATTCCGGTAACCATCGCGCTGACGGCCATCTACAACGTCGTTGCCCACCGCAAAGCCGGCAGCAACCGGGTGTGGGACCGGACTATGAAAGTGAATTACGGTTTTGCCGCCCTCTTTGGACTCATCCACGGCATGGGCTTTTCCAATTTTTTGCGGTCCAGCCTGATGCCCGGGCAGGAAGATCAGCTCGTGACCCAGCTACTGGCTTTTAATATAGGCGTTGAACTGGGCCAGCTGGCGATTGTGGCGGTGGTACTGATGCTTTCCGCTGTAGCCCTGCAACTCATGCGGGTCCGGCAACGGGAGTGGAACCTCTTCATTTCCGGAGGCGCCTTTGGTTTGGCGCTGGTCATGGCGCTGGAGCGGGTGGGCGCGGTGCTTTAAGGCGCAAGATCGAAGTTTACCCTTATTTCAAATCCGCTCAAAACAGAACCTAAGACTTATGCAAAGCCTCTACTACGCGCTCCGCCAACTGGTGTTTGGTGCTCTGAGAAAGCTGTACCCGCCTCAGGGGTGCATTCCACGCATCAGCGAGCGCTGCCCATACATGGTAGTTCCCGGCCGGGTCCTTCTCACAATAGGCCCCCAGTGGCATCTGACAGCCCCCGTCGAGCAGATTTAAAATCTTACGCTCAATATTGGTCAGCTCAGCAGTTTCCTTTTCGTGTATGTGTTTGAGCAGGCGGCGGGTGGGCTTGTCCTCCTCCCGGGTTTGCCAGGCCAGTACGCCCTGTGCAGGCGCTGGAATGAATTCTTTAGGGTTGAACTTCAGGATTTCCAGGTCTTCTGCTTCAATTTTAAGGCGGGTCATGCCGGCAGCAGCCAGTAGAATGGCGTCAAACTGCCCTTCCCGCAGCTTGTTGAGCCGGGTGGGAACGTTACCGCGTATGTCTTTGATCTCCACATCGGGCCGAAAATCCAAAATTTGCGCCTTGCGCCGGGCAGAGGAAGTACCGACCACTGCTTTCTCCGGCAGCCATAAGTCCTGCGCTTTATCCAGCTTTTCCTTACGGATGACCAGCCAGTCTGCCGGATTTTCCCGGTAAGAGACGGCTGTGATGCAGAGGCCTTCCGGCGAATTGGTCGGGAGGTCCTTCATGGAGTGTACCGCCACGTCAATTTCATTGCGCAACAGCGCGTCCTCAATTTCCTTAGTGAAGAAGCCCTTGCCTTCCATTTTATCGAAGCTCAGGTGCTGGATGCGGTCGCCCTGCGTCTTTATGATGATCAGCTCAGTTTCAATGCCTGCTTCTGAGAGGCGGTCTTGTGTATGGTGGGCCTGCCAAAGGGCCAGTTTGCTGCCCCGGGTGCCTATACGTATTTTATCGCTCAAGGTGTCTTGTATTTTCTGCTTTTTGAAAGCCCCAAAGGTAAGCATTTTCACCCTTCCTACCCACCGGCTGGCGTTTCACAAGCTCAGCCTTCCACTATTTACGCCTTCTCTATCACAAATACTTGCAATCCTTTCACTTTCCATTTGGGCTTCCGGGATCACCATATCCCTTACTAACAGCAAAGCAAAGGCTACTGCCGTCCAGATTGCCCAATGCCCAAACTTGTCCAACCGCTTGAACGCATCCAGCAGGCCTACCGCCAGAAACACCCAGAAAAGCGAGGGCAAATACCAGTAAAGCGTGTAGGGGAACACGTAAATTTTCCAGATTTCAGCGAGGTTCCCGGTTTTATTGGTGCCCGGTACGATGTACTGCAACAGAAAGTAAGCCGTGCCCACAAAAACCATGAGGTACAAAATCCGCCTTACTTTTTTTGTGGTAAAGGCTTTGTACTTTTCAAGGGACACCGGCCGGAGTGCATAAACCCAGCCGGAAATCACGGTGAACAGGGGCATCCTCAGGTATTCAAATGTAAAATAGAGGTGCCTCCAGCCTGAATCATCGCCTACTTTCATGCCCCATCGGAGCCGGAACCGATCACATGCCCCATTACCACCAGAATGATTGCGAAACCGCGAAGGGTTTCTACGGAGTAGTCTTTTTTTGTGCTCACTTTGTTTAATGTTTTGTGCCTCCTGGATTTAAGGATATGCGGTTAGCATTTCTCAGGCCTTGGGCAAAGTAAATGCAAAAGTGGTGCCTTCACCGACGGTGCTTTCAACACTTATTTTTCCATTGTTTTTCTGAACAAAGTCCTGAACCAGCAGCAATCCTAAGCCGCTGCCTCCTTCCTTGTTCGTGCCTTCCGTAGTGGTCTGCACATTGGGGTTGAAGATCTTGTCCAGGTTTTCCGGTGGTATACCCACGCCAGTGTCTGCCACTTTTATGACCACCTCATCACCGTCTTCCGCTGCGGTGACGGTGATCGCGCCACCGGTGGGCGTGAATTTTGTAGCGTTGGAAATCAGGTTGCGGACAATGGCGTTGAGCATATGCAGATCGGCCATGACCAGCACATCTTCCGGGATGTTGAGGTCAAGCTGAATCTTTTTGTTATCCAGGTTGAGTTTCACCAGGCGGGCAATACTCTCGATAGCATCCCGCAGCTCAATTTCCTCCGGGGTCACGATCAGGGCATCGCTCTGTGACTTGGCCCAGCCTAATAGGTTTTCGAGCAGGTTGAGCCCCTCATCCGTTGACTGCAGCAGCTTAATGACGGTGTCCTTAAAATCCTCTTTACGGGGGTCAATCAGCCCCCGGTTGATAAAGTCGAGGCTCAGCTTAAGGGAACCAAGAGGCGAGCGTAAATCGTGCCCGATGATGGAAAACATCCGTGACTTCAGGCGATTAGCGGCAGCCAGGTCGGTAGCCTGCCGTTCTACCTTACGGCGGCTCGTCAGCAGGTCAATATGGTTTTTGATACGGACCAGCAGTACCTTTTTATTGAAAGGCTTGGTCACATAATCCACTCCTCCCAGTTCGAAACCTTTGACAATATCCTCCGTCTGATCTAACGCTGTGATGAAAATAATGGGCAGGTTTTCATTAGCCGGGTCCTTTTTGATGCGCCGGCAAACTTCAAAACCGTCAATATCCGGCATCATGACATCGAGCAGCAGCAGGTCGGGCTGTTCGGCTTCCAGCGCCGCGATGCCGTCCTCCCCGTTAGAAGCGACAACGGTTTCATACCCGGCTTCATCGAGTATGAATTTCAGCAATTTTGTATTGAGGGGGCTATCGTCAACGATCAGTATCTTGGGCGCAAGATCGGTTTGCGCTTCGGTTGCCTTCATGGGGTATCTAGTTAAGCAAGTTTTTGTGCATAAGGACCTTCTTTAAGCAGGTGGCTTAAATTTGTTACAAACTACATAAATTCGTATGATCTTCAAAAACCCGTGCTCAATTGAAAGGAAAAAAGGAGGAGCGCCCCTCTTTCCCGATCAAGCCTAATACACCTCAATTGCCTTACTCGTGCGCCCCTATTCAGCTTCTTGATACCAAGACTACTCTGATATTACGATCTTTTCCACCCATCGCCCTGCCTGCCCTGAAACGTCCAGTATATACATCCCACTTTTTAGCCCGCTAACATCAATAGTAGAGGCCCCTTGCAAATCCGTAACCTGCTGCTGCCAAACCAATCGCCCCTGTAAATCTGCCAGGCGCATACTCAAAGGGCCTGATACCGAACCCGTTTCAGGAAATAAATGTAACACCCCATTTTTAACCGGATTAGGATAAGCTGAAAAGGACAACGGCTGCCAGGGCACAGCTACCGTTGAAACGGGGACCTGAGGCAGCAGCTTTACCTTGGCGATGAACATATTCCTATTAAAAGGCCCGCCGTTACTGCCTACTCTTCCTACAAAATATACGCCTGTAGAGTCGATGGCATACGCCTGGACAATCCCGTGAATAAAAGGCAGCCACTCATAGCTGGAAAACAGGACTCCATTGCCCTGAGCACCAACAAACTCATTTTGCACAAAGTTACTGTCCAGCTGTCCGGCCTCATCCATGCGCATTAGGCCGAAAGTCAATCCTGAGTGCTCATCATCCCAGGTAACGTAAGTCATTTCCCCGATTTGAATAGTGCTGGTCGGCTTTATAGACTCCGTCCCTCCAATGATATTTTTAATAAAGTAATCTCCTCCTAGAAAAGAAGAGTCGACCTCTCCATTCGGTAGAAGCCGGGCTATAAATACGTTGGTGGGCCAGTTGAGAAAACCAAAAGTAACGCCTCCGGAAATCACGATTTTGCCATCTGCTCGAATCTCCATCGAATAAGGTACACCCTCTATTGAAGGGAGGACCACCGCTCCTTCTTCCCCAAAGGAGAGATCTGCCTCTCCATCCGGGCTATGTTTAAAAACAAACATCCCATTCTCGAGGCAATAACCATGTTCCCAGTTCAATTCGCCCGGATAGGGGTCATAGCTTATACCAGCAATTACGATACCCCCATCTGGTGCCAGTGCCACATCCGCGATCATCGGTGCCAGACAGCCACCGTAGTCCTGAGGGGTATGGTACAAAATTCCGTTATTTGCAAAAGTAGAGTCTATTCGTCCATTGGGCAAAAGTCTTACTACAAAGTGGTGGGTAGAATCCGACTCATACCAAAGTTGCCCGCCGTAAAAGGCATTTCCAGCTACCAAAATTTTCCCATCTGGCAACGAGATAGCCTCCGTTATCATTTCTTCTTTAGACGGCAGGTCCAGAATCAGGTGCCCGCCATTTCCAAAAGTGGAATCAGGTACACCATCAAAATCCAGTCTGGTCAAAAGCCCTACGTAATCCTTCTGCCCTGGCAGATAAGTGCACCCGCCCATTAAAAAACGGCTTTCATCGTAATTGGCGATCAGGGTACAGCTGTCGTTTGCGTATCCAATATCTATAGTCTTACGTCCCATAGGGCCTATAGCCGTATCGTACCGGCCGTTAGGCAGCAAACGAGCCATAAGAAAATCAAGGCTGTCATTTTTTACCGTGTAGCCTCCTAGAATGATTTTGCCCCCGGGCGTATGAATGGCACCTTGGCAAACATCGTCTCCTACCTCACTGAGTATTACAGTGTTGCCAAAAAAAGTTCCTACTGGCCAAGAGTTAAATTCCCCGAAGGTAGAGTCCGGTACTTGGGCAGATGCTTTAAAAAGAAGTAGGTATACAAATATAATTGCAAGTGAATATTTCATGAGAGTAGTAAACTTGAGTGGCACCTGTCAGGAAAGGTGCTACACCGAAACAAGTCCAAACTAAATAGTTAGTAGTCTTCATTACCAAAATTGTTCCGGTTCAAATCATTCCTGCCAGGCACCAGTAGTTATTAAATCTATGGTTTGACAACAAAGGTTTGACGCATTAGGCGTTCATCATCCAATTGAACGTGCATTATGTACAAGCCAGCCGGGAGACCAGATACTGACAGGGGACTAACTTGTCCAATCAGATTTATGGCTCTAACCTCTCCTCCCTGACTGTTGAATACTTTTACCAAGCCACTTTCAAAAGGCTGCATGATTTGGACGTTTATCAAATCAGTAGCAGGATTAGGAAAAATTTTAATGCCGCTCTTATCGGAATAGTGAACACTGCCTTCCGGGCTTGCCTCTGGTACCTGAATCGGTTGTGCACCACAATCAGCATCCTGAGGGTATTCAAATTCAGGATCAAGAAAACCACGAGCCAAAACCACAGCATATCCTCCGGATAATCTGCATTTATTGGCGATCGCTTCTATGATTACTTGCTGTGTATCTGATAGTTCATCATCTAAGTTATGGGACTCCAGCAAAACCTGAAGTACAGACTTCATATCAATTTCATAAGGTTCAGCTACCGTTATTGCAGACAATTCCGTTTTCAAATCGCTTACTATCAGGGCTACCTGATGGTTCAATTCAGCAGTCGCTGTCTTTAAAACCGCTTGCCATTCTACGATCAAAGAATCCGCTTCTAGCATTTGCTGCTGTACGGCATGATTCTCTTCTGGGCTGATTGAAAGTAGATGCTGCAAAGCAAACCGGTTATTAATCGCTTCGTTAAGAGAATCTGCTAAAGAAGCAACTTGCAAAGCGGAAGGTGCATCATTCCATCGGTTTAGGTAAGCCTGGTATACCCTGTTTAAGCTACTGTAAGTTTCCTCGTAGGTATCTGAGAAATACTGTGCTGTTTCCGGACTACTGTCAACAAGATGAGGGTTGCGATTGAGCCGGTCCGCAAACTGCCATCGTGCTTCCCATTCTAAAGCGGGATAACCAAACGGAGCCTCGTAAGTGCCGTTTAGAATAGTGCTATCAGTGCCGGCTAGGCGACCCTCAAACTTTGGAAAAGGTTCCTTAAGGAAACATGCTATCACCGTCTCATCTGCTTCTGGACCAGAGGAAGCAGGGACAAACCAAACAAAGTTATCTGGAGACGTATTGATCAGTCGTGGGTCCGGCCAGAAAAAACTACCTAAATTGCTACTGTTTATCTCAAAAACAGAGGTCAAAGCAGAAGTCAGGTTTTTAGCATAAGCCTCAATATTAGAGGCGCTACCATACCACCGGTTTTCTTTGTTGATTTGATTCCCCATGATGTTTAAAGGCTGAGAAATCTGTGGGTGTCCCAAAGCTAACCCTATATCATGGGTATTGAATTCATTCTCTAAAAAGTCTGTATTATCACAGTTCCCGATAAAGAGAGCCCCGGTATTAATATTATCCATATAATTGCATTGGAATATTCCATTTGGCGACTCATCCCATCTGATGCCATAACCTCTGCTATAATTTGTACCCGCTCCTTCGATCTCATTATATAGTACGCGAATACCATTACAAGGTTCTGAAGCCCAAATACCATTAAAAGCTCCGAAATTACCTGTTAGACCTGTGCCTCGTATAGTGTTTTGTTCAACGGTCAGATAAGAAAGGTATTGCAATTCAATCCCTGTAGAAGCCCCTGTAAAACCTGAGTAGAGTGAGATATCATTGTTAAAAACCCGGCTACGTGAGAGATCAATAATTTCTGATGAAGTGTTTACCCTTCGCACAACAATTGCAAAACGATTAACACCGAAAGCATCAATAGCATCTGCAAATTCATTATTTGAAATATCCACATAAGCTGACTTTCGTAAATCGATTCGTGCACCAACTATATTAAAATCAAGAATTTGATTATCACGGATTTGGCAACTATACGAATTTTGACTGCTATTAGCATTTCTGGTCCGGATACTAATCACAGAGCCTCTTGAGACTATATTTTCAACTGCCGCATTTACTCCGAGAAGATTTATATCCTCAAAACAGTTTTCAAAGTTGCTGTTTTCAATAATCACGCTTGGAAGGATCGTTTCGAGACTATATGCATATATAGCTTCTGCATCAATAGCTTGTTGCGGGTTAGTAGAATTATAAACTCCAAAGTTCATAAATTCACAATTTGTAATCGAAGCACTGGATGTATGTATCCTAATTCCTTGCGCCTGGGTAATGTCGGATAATGCAAAATCTCGAAACACATTAGCTGCATGGCTATCATTTCCGATATTCAGCGCAGCTACCTTTTGCAGCCAAATTCCTGCAAATGGAAAATCAGATAATATAGGAGAAGCGCCAATAGCTCCAGGGAGTGAAGAAGGGCTGATGGATTCCAATAATTGTGTATCCCCCTCAAAAGTGTTCCCCGACAACCCATTAGAACTCGCTAAAAAAATACTCATTGGTGCTATGATTGGGTTGCCTCGGTCTGCATAGATACCACAAGCATTTGCTCTAAATGTGTTATCAGCTGACCTTTCGCACGCGAAATATTTGGAAAATTGATTAATAATGTCAGGGCAGTTATCTTGCAGCTCAAAGGAGCGAAAGATGAAAGACCCAAAGTTACTAGACTTCTATTCGGACTACCTGCTGGCATCGTTTCGCATGGCGACAGCCACCGGCTTGTCCGAGCTGACCGATCAGGCACTGAGCCATGACAAGATCAGCCGTTTTTTAGGGCAGGAAGCCTTCACGGCAAAGGACTATTGGCGTTGCATAAAGCCTTTGGTACGTAAAGTGGAGCACCCGGACGCGGTCATCAAGATAGATGACACGATCGAGGAGAAGCCGCACTCTACGGAGAATGAAGTGGTCACTTGGCACTGGGACCACTCCAAGAAGCCGAAAGCGGGGCACACCAAAGGGATCAACATCCTGAATTTCCTTTACCAGAGCCCACAGGGCATAGAGCTGCCTGTTGCTTTTGAGATCGTGCGCAAGTCGCAAGAATACGTGGATACCAAAAGCGGGCAGGTAAAGAAGCGCAGCCCCCGCAGCAAGAACGAGATGCTGCGCGACCAGCTTTTTGCACTTGTCAAATACAACCGCGTGCCCTTCCGCTATGTGGTCTGGGACACTTGGTTTGCTGCCAAGGAGAACTTTGAGTTCGTGCACTATGAGCTGGGCAAGCATTTTATCAGTGCCTTAAAGAGCAACCGCAAGGCTGCCCTTACCATGGAAGACAAACTGGAAGGCAAGTTCCACCGAGTCGACGGGCTAGAACTGCAAGCAGGCCAGGCCATTACTGTTTACCTTAAAGGGCTGGACTTCCAAGTCCAGCTGGTCAAACAGGTCTTTATAAACCAAGACGGCTCAACTGGAGACTTGTACCTGGTCACCAACGATCTGGAGCTAAGCGGCCCAGCTATCTGCACAACCTACGGGACACGCTGGGGAGTGGAGGTATTCCACAAATCGCTCAAACAAAACGTGGGGCTGGAAAAGTCCCCCACCAAGCACGAGACATCCCAGTGCAACCATGTTTTTGCTGCCATGATTGCCTGGACTAAACTCGAACTGCTGTCTGCAAAAGAGCAGACCAACCACTTTGCCCTAAAAACCAAAATTTATGTCAATGCCCTCAGGGCGGCTTTTCAAGAGGTGCAAAGGCTCAAAGCCTATGTCCCTGCAATTGGGCCGCCAAACGGGCTAGCCACCCCTCTTTTGGGGTAAGGCTTTGATTAACTTGTTCATGCGAGTGCTTTTTCAGTGCCATGCACTGAGTGGGATTGCTGTGCCAAGCACCCTGAATACTGCTAATTTTTTCAATTATCATAACCTTTCGCGTGCGAAAGGTCAGTTATCAGCAATAAGTATTTCCGCCCGATCCCGGAGCAGGATCGCTGTAATGGCATCCTCAAAAGTCGAAGATTGCGCAATTATGCTCCCTTGAACACGGACTTCCACTCCCTTCCAAAGTTTGTTACATCCTCTTAGATGGCTGCTATTTAAGGTTAGTTCTGCACCTATTTCTACCCGAAATCCGCTATTATTGTCTAGAAAAATAATATCTGAGCCCGGAGCGAAAGTGTAGTCTAAAGTGAACGTAACCATTCCTGTTATTTTCAAAAACTGAGGAGTAGTTTGAGCCTGGGCAGGAGGCAGCAACTGACTACCATACAAATCTAATGCCTCAAAATCGCCTTGGATTTCAGTATAACCAATGCCTTCATTACACGTTTCCTGTGCAAAACTACCAATTGGGATGCAAGCCAAACAGATAGTCATCAATACAACACAAAGCAAACAGAAGGTTTTACCCCCCCCAAAGACATTGCCAAAAATGATACTAATATTCACATTAAATGTATTAAATAGGTTAAATGATGACAAATACAAAGAATACGCGGCAATGCCATCTTGATTTGCAGGATGGAAGAGCGCTATTCAAACCAGAATATACTGACGATTAAGTGGTTTGCCACAGCAAACCTACTTAATGTCAGCATTTACGCTGGCAAGTGGCTTGCTCTTGTCCTGACAAGCTACGCTTCGTCAGTGACCGATGTTGCAAACCACTTCATATTACGTATAGAACAGGAATGTACCTAAAAGAAGCAGACAAAAATCTACCTCTTTAGCAGACCCATAACAAGATCCATGACAGATTAATAAGTTGCCTCGCCAATCTTTTGTGGATAACTTACCGTAGGCTGAAAACTGATTTTAAAACATACAGGAACGCTTCTGATTATTACAGAAAACGCAAAAACATTATTTTGAATTTACAAAGCAAATATAAACAATGTCTGCAAATATCGCAAGCAAGACAAAATAATAACCTGAAAAAAACCAAGGTAATTATAAAAATCACTTCTACCGGAAAAATGTATGCCTGTCAACCCAAAAGGCAGCCATTCTCTTACACCTGAGTTCATTAGGCTGTTACCTAATGCCAACATGGAATGTGTGTATGACAAATTGCACTTTTTGAATAGCTTGGCAGCATTTGCTGTTTGCCTTTCTTGGATAAGCTGGAGCAGAGCGGGAAGCTCTACCCCAGCAGCCATAGCGCTTAAGTGCAGAGGATTGCCTTTCTGTTTTTTGCAATGTACGATGCACACCTATGGAATTAACGATGTACAATAACTGGCAATTTATGTACCTTAGTTTCCTATTATAACAGGCTCTATCATATGAGATTCCTAATCGTAGAAGACGAATACCCCGCAGCCAAACGGCTCAGCCAGCTGATCCTGAAGATAAGGCCGGGCACTGAAATATGCGGCACTTTGGACAGCGTGGAAAGCACCCTGCAATGGCTGAAGGACAACCCAACTCCGGATCTGGCTTTTTTCGACATACAGCTGGGGGATGGGCTGAGCTTTGACATTTTCCAGCATTCGCCCTTTATGGGGCCGGTGGTTTTCACCACTGCCTATGACCAGTATACCCTGAAGGCTTTTAAGCAGGACAGCGTAGACTACCTGCTCAAGCCGATTGAAGAGGAAGAGCTGGCCGCCGCCCTGCAAAAATTCGACCGCCGGCAACAGTCGCCCAATATGCTGTCCCCGGACGTCCTGCAATCTCTGGTCAACAGCCTGTCCCAACCCCAGTATCAGTCCCGGTTTATCATCAAGATCGGGCAACAGCTGAGCTACATTGCCACCGATGAAATCCAGTACTTTTATTCTGAAGACGGCATCGTTTTTGCGCAACTGGAAGGCAAAAAAAGGCACGCCCTGGACTATACACTGGATGCACTGGAGCCCCTGCTGGACCCCGCCTCTTTTTTCCGTTTAAACCGCAAAGTCATTGCGCATATACAATCCGTACATAAAGTAGCGCCTTTTTTCAATGGCCGGCTGCTGGTCACCCTTAGGCCCGCTGCTGATTTTGAGGTGACGGTCAGCCGGGACCGGGCTTCCGACTTCAAACGGTGGCTGGGGGCATAGCGAAACAGCCAGGCAATGTTACCTGGCTGTTCTAAACGATCTAACTATGCGCCAATTTCTTCTTTAGGGCTTCTTATTGATCTCTACCTCATCCCCTTGCCCCAGGCGGGAACCGGTAGACCGCTCGTACAGATTCTTATACCGTTCAAAAACACCATCCGGCATGCGCTTGCCATTGATGCGCAGTTTGCCCTTGCCGCTGAGCTGAAATTTGTATTCCTCTGTACTTTCTATAAATCCGTCACGGAGCATTTGCTGCTCAATGGTTTGCTTCATGCTGCCTCCTCCGGGCCTGGGAAAACGATAGTCTGCTCCACGAAGCTCCGGTGTGGTAAATACCTTGACCTCAGGGTGAGTCCCCCCAAGCCCAAAGCCGTCCATCTCTATTTCGACATCATCGAAGTCATAGGTTGTAAGCCCTTTTTTACGCAGTTCCTCAAATGCTTTCTGAGTAGATTCATGGGCTTCCTTCAGGATGATCTCCATTTCTTCCGTTGACCGGAGGCCTTTCAGCATCTCCTTGTCGCCCGTCCAATTGAAGTCAAAGTCAAAATCCTTGTCTTTGCCGTTGAAAAAGAACACGTTCCGGTCTTCGTCCTCGATCACCAGGCTGTCCCCTACCTCGATAATTTTCTCATCAATGCGGATGATCTGCCTGCCGTCTTTTTGTTCAACGATCACTTCCATAGGCGCGCCGTTGCGCTCATCCTGTATTTCAATAATTACACTGCCATCATCGCGCTTTTCCGTGCGGACTTTTTTATCCGTGCTGCGCTCCAGGCGCAACAGGCGGGGTGCTTCCGGTGCGGCAGGGGGGCTTGGAGGCGTGGGGGGCGTTGGTGGTGCAGGGGGCGCTGGCGCATTGGGCACTCCCGGTGGCGCCGGTGGTGCAGGGGGTGCCGGAGGAGGAGGCATGTCTGCAAGCATTTCCTCCACCAAACCTTCGTATTTTGGGAATTCAGCTTCCGGGATTTCCTTTCCATCGATACTTAGCTTGGTGATCTTCCCATCCTGTAGTTCAGCGTCGACCGTGCGCCCGTTGTCCTCGGTTTGGAGCTGAATGATCTGACGAGGGAGGGTATCGGGTGCTGACCAGCGGGAGGCCAGGGTTGTCAATGGTAGCGGTGGCAATTCATCTAAAGCTTCCATTACTGCACGCTCAGCAGTTTCAGCGCTGTTGTGCGCGTAGGAGAAAGAGAAGAACAACAGAGCAGCCAGCAATAAGCCGGTAGCGGTCATTTTTTCCATGGTGTACATTTTTTGTGGTGGTTGATTGAGGATGCGCCGTACGCGCTGCAACAGGAAAGGGCGCCCTTTCGAAGCCATGGCCATCGCCATCCTTGGATGCCGCTGAGCGGCTTCTTCAATTTTGACGAGGGCTCTTGCGTAGCCCAGGGCGTCATCACTAAGGACTACTGCGATGTCGTCACAGCAGTTTTCCCTTTCCATGCGTATGTAGGCAGAAATCCACCAAACAGCCGGGTTGAAATAATACAGTGCCTCAATTATCGATTGCATGATATTGAGTAAATAGTCTTGCCGGTAAATATGCGCCAGCTCGTGGGCCAGTACCGCCTCCACCTGCGCCGGTGTCAGGGCATTGATCGTGCCTACCGGAATCAGAATTACGGGTTTCAGCCAGCCGATCACTACCGGAGATTGCACCAGTGCAGATTCAAGCAACTGCACCCTGCGGCGCAACCGGAGACGGCGCGAAAGGGCCTGCAGCTTGCCCTGCCAGGGCTCCCCCATCGGCCGGACAGACCGGTGCCGAAGGTGCTGCACATAACCCAGCCCGGCCAGCATACGCAGCAAAAAGAAGGCTACGCCTAATAACCAGGCAGCCACGATCAGCGGTAAATGCTGCTCGAAATAGGCCTGTGCCTGTGCCCGCCAGAAAGCGAGGCCTTGCAGTGGGGTGGCTTCGGTAGTCATTGACGGGACAACGCCTTCAGCCATTGGAGCCGGAGCCGCGGCCAGATCATTCCCAGCGCCATCCGGCACCTCAAAATACAGGTAAAAGGTAGCAGCAGATGCGGCGGCCAGCAGCAACAGTGCTCCAATAGCCAGCCCGTACCGGAAACGCGCGGTCCGGCGCTGCGCCAAAATCATCCCACCGGCTAAGCCCAAAGCGATGAGCATACCCTGCCAAAGGGAGTGGACGACGGTCCAGCCGAGGGCGTAAACCAGAGGATCCGCAAGAAAGTCAAGTGTGGTAGACATAGTCGGGTGATTACTTTTTCTTCTCAGTAGTTTGACGGAAATAAACGATGCAATTTTTTTTAAGCTTCGCTAATATTTTCACACAACCTCCTCCTCGTCAGTTGTTGTGAAAATATTAGCGAATCAAAATTGCATCATTTATTTTTTCTCCGTCCTTCAGTTTCGATTTCCTCTATCAGGGCTTTGATTTCGTCCAGCTCCGCTTCGGAGGCATTGTGGTTGCCCAAAGCCTGCATAACCAGTTTCATAGCCGAGCCTTTGAAGGTGCGGTCTACAAATTGGGTGAGCAGGTTCTGTTGCGTCTCCGCTTCCGTTACCGCCGGGCTGTAGATGTGCGTGCGCTGCGAAGTATCGCGCTCTGCCAGCCCCTTTTCTGCCATAATCTGCATGAGCTTAAGGGTGGTGGTGTACCCTACCTCCCGGTCTTCATTCAATTGGTCATTGACAAAGCGCACGGTGGAGGGGCCGTGTTCCCACAGCACCTGCAGGATTTCCAGCTCGGATTCGGTGGGCCGTATTTTCTTGGATTGACTCATAATCAACAATTAAGCAGCTTTTTACGAAATACTTCGTAGACAAAGTTATACGAAGAAATTCGTAATTGCAAGTTTTAATACGAAAAACTTCGTAAATGCATCAGGCTGCCTTTTGGGTTCTTACTAAACCCGTTTGAATTCAATGGCTTGCCAACTTATTGCCCTACCTTTCGTTTTATAAAGAGCGCCTGCCGGAAGGTGAGGTTGCGTCCATCCAAATACAACTTCATGCGATTATTCAGCTACTTGCTACCGGTCTTACTTTTGCTTACGGGTTGTGCCGATTCCTCCTCCACTGACACGGAAACCGCCACTACGGAACCCACCGATACGATTGCCCCGGCTATTGTCCGTCAGGCACCACGCCCGGAGTGCCCGGTTCCGGGAAAAGTGCTGTCCGGCAACACCTACAACAGCCCTGCTCAGGAGCTCTACCTCGCCATCGTGGCCGACAGTACCACCTATGATGAAAAATTAGGCGACAGCCACCGCAAGCTGATCGTTTTCAATAGCAGCAATTGTGAGCGCCTTTTGGAACAAACCCTGCCCGTAGACCGCTCTGCTGATTTTCATTATCAGATCGCAGACATCAATTACAACAGTGCTGTGCAGCAACTCGCCATAAGGGGCACCACCCATTTTTTCCTGTTTGACCTGGAAGGGCGGCAGCTTAGTGGCCCTTTTCAGCCTCAGTTTAAGAGCGAGCGCTATGGGGTGGATGCCCAATCCGGCAACATTCAGCACCTGGAGATGTGGGAGTCTTACCTCATCGGTTATGTGCAGGATTATGGGGCTTTTGTTTTTCGCCTGGACGATGGGGAATCCCCCGGTCCGGTTTTCCCGGCTGCAGAGTATCAGGATGAAATAGAAGCTTACCATCAGGCTTTTCTCCTGCCTTCTGATCAGGGCACCCAGGTCCTTATGCCTTCTTATGACCGGCGCGACCGCCTGTTTCGCATCAATCCCGTTTTTGAGCGCCCCATAGCTTTGCAGCCACAGGATGGCCTGACCGCACAGGAGAACCGGTTTTTACTCCTGCGGGAAGACAGCACCAATGAACGCGCCATCGTCATTGATCTGAAAAACCGGGAACAGGCGGAGCTGCCCTCCGACATTCAGTGGAAAAGCGATGAAGATGTGCTCGACTGGATGAAGGTGATGCAGTAGCTCCCTGTTTCGTCTTAAGGTAGCGAAATACCTGCTGTAGCTATTTTATGAGCCCTGGCTTATGTTGTACATTAAAGTTTGCACCAAAAATACTTCGCGTATGCGACTGCTGCTGATTCTTTGCTTTTTCACGACTACCTTTTCCCTGCCAGCCCAGGGCAAGATGAATTTGCGAAAGATGGAAAAGGCATTCCGCAAAGCAGAGATCAGCTACGAAGGCGACCCCGGTGCATGGCTGCTCTACACACAAGACCATATCCTGCTGGTACTCTCTGATGAGGAGAACAACCGCATGCGTATTTTCACCCCCATTATCGAGGCAGCTGACGCCTCTCCCCTGCAACTGGAAAAGATGCTGCGCGCCAACTTCCACTCTGCCCTTGATGCCAAATACAGCATTCACGATGGGTTTGTGGTGAGTGTCTTTACCCACCCGCTGCAAGAGCTTAGCCGGGAACAGTTGCTCGATGCCATTGACCAGGTCATTACACTCTCCAAGACCTTTGGTACGACTTACTCAAGTACTGAACTTGAGTTTGGGCATCCGGAAGAACAACAGTCAATTAAAGAAGACTCCAAGCCTAATAAACGGACTTAAACCTTCATGGCCTGATCTATCAGTTGATGAAAGTGGTGCACGCAGCGTTCCATTTTCGGTGAAAACCGCCCGCGCTTGTACAGTCGGGACTGAATCCCCTTTTGAACGCTCTCCACAACCGCTTCGTCTTCCAGTTCGGTTTGGTCGATATTGTTGGCAGCACGGTTAAAGGCAGTGCCCGGGAAAGCGTAAGACCGAAACCGTACCCGCGTTTCTCTGATGGACAAAGGCTCCACCACATTGAGCGACAAGCCCCAGGGATAGAAATTAAACATCAGGTTGGGGAAGAGGAAAAAGTAGTAGGCGTAAACCCGCCGGCCGTAGTCGGGGTGGCCTTCCGGCAAATCGAAAGCAGGCTCTTCCGGCTTAGCAATGCCAATCTGCAGGTTACACCAGTCAAAAGTTTCGTAATCGTAGGCTCCGAAGTTCAGTGCGGTATTCAAAGCCGGGTGCACAAAAGGCACATGAAAGCCCTCCAGGTAATTATCGCAGTAAAGCGCCCAATGTGCCTTCACCAGGTGGTCCTGACTCCCCTCTTCCATGAATTTGAGCTTATCCAGCGGCAAAAAACCTACCCGCTCCTGAATTGGGGCCACCGCCTCCCGGAAGTCTGCGTATGGCTCAAGACTCGTAAACAGCAGCCCCAGCCATTCTTCCAGCGGCAACTCTGGCAGATGGTCTGCCTCCGATGGGAAATCAGCGGCCTCTTCAAACGCAGGCATACTTTTAAAGGTCCCGTCGAGGCGGAAGCAGCGCCCGTGGTACCCGCAACTCAGCTGACGAACCGGACCGGGCGCTTCCACAATGATTTTCCCCCGGTGGGTGCATACATTGGACAGGCAGCGCCGCCGCCCTTCGGCATCATTTGCGATAAGCAGTGGTTCATCCAGCACTCCGGGCAACAGGGTGAAGGGGTGCGCATAGCCCGCCGCAGACAGGTCCGCCACGTCCTCCACATAGTGCCAGGCTTTCACCCAAATGCGGTCTGCCGCCGCCTCAAATAATGCCGGGTCCCGGTAAAATTGCCCTTCCAGCGTATGAGCTTTCCGGATATCAGAGTCGATCATGTTCTTTAGATTTATCGGACCAGCATAATGCCGCCCTTTAGCGTTACCGCTTCCCCTTCGCTGTCGAGTACCTCAATGTAGTAAGTATACAGCCCGGTATTCAGCGGTTCTCCCGCAGCGGTACCATCCCAGTACGCTGCCCTGTCCTCCGAGCCAAAACCGGAGGCTTCGTAGAGCAGCCCGCCCCAGCGGTCAAAAATCTGGTATTGTGCTACAAAGAAAGGTAGTCCGGAGAAGAGTTCAAAGCGGTCATTGCGGCCATCGCCGTTGGGAGAAAATGCCGAGGGGGCATAGATGGGGCAATCGGTAGCCACCGTCACGCTATCCATGCGGGTGCAGCCTTCAGCATCGGTCAGCAGTAGTGGCATTGTGCCCGCAGACAGGTTGTCAAATACAGGCTCGTTCTGCTCCTGTCCATTTACAGTGTACAGGTAGGGTGGCGTGCCCCCGCTTCCGGCGAGGGTAAGCCGGGCATTAGGAGCTGCACACAGGGCTGGTTGGATATCCTGAACACTCAGCCGCAAAGGCTCTGCGCCTGGCACCTCCACCGGTAGTATTTCTGAAATACAACCCGCCGAGTCCGCCACCGTCAGTTGATAGCGGCCAGCGGACAAACTGGTAAAAAGACCGCTGCCCTGAGGCAATCCACTGTTGAGCTGAAATTGCAGCCCGCCGTTCCCGCCGCTGCCACTAACCTGCAGGGCACTTTCGCCTGGCCCGCAACCACGCACAAAGTCCAGGGCAATTGATAAAGCCGGTACTTCGGTTATCGTAACTTCCCGTACTGCTGTGCAGCCGTCGTCATCCCGGGCCTCTACGGTGAATGTACCGGGGCTTAGCCCTTCAAAAACAGGGGCAGGCTGCCAGGGCTCCTGGTCGACCCGAAATTCCAGTCCTGTCCCACTCCCTCCACTGGCAGATACCGTGAGCGTACTGCTCCCCTCTCCGCAGGAAGCCGTGGAAATACTGATGCTTAGGGGGGCGCTTTCACCTATCGCCGCTGCTGCCTCCAGGGTACAGCCCTGGGCATCCTCCACATTCAGAACGTAAGTACCAGCAGGCAGGCCTTCAAAAAAACCATTATCCTGTAGGGTGCCGGCGTCCAGTTGATAGGTAAAGGGAGGAGTACCACTTGTCAATGCCCATTCCAAAGACCCGTTATCTTCTCCGCAGGTGGTATTCTGAACCAGCACCTCCTGCAACTGCGGGCCGTCTTCCAGGTCCTCTACCTCCACTTCAAAGTTTTCGGTACAGCCCACCTCGTTTCTTACCGTTACCGTGTAGGCTCCGGCAGGCAGGGCACTAAAGGACGGGGTTTCGCCAAACGGGTCGCCATCAAGGCTGAAGGAAAGCCCACTGAAAGGGCCCGGCCCGATGCTGACCGTACCTCCGTCATTGGTGCAGCTGACCGGAGTGGTGCTGGCAGACAACGCAGGCAGAGGGGTGGCTTCCGGTACGTCAACTGTTTCAGTGGCTTCACAACCGGCGGCATCCACCACCGTAACGGTGAGCAGGCCACTGGGAATATTTGGGAAAAATGCATCAGACTGGAAAGCCACTCCGTCAATGCTGTAGGTATAGGGCGGAGTGCCGTTAAGTGCCATAACCGTCAGGTTGACGCCAGATGCCTCACAGGGATCCACATCAAGCCCGGAAACCAGGGGCGCAGTACTGCTATCTATTTCCACTTCCACCGCATCCGCACAGCCCTGTGCATCAAGGATGGTGGCAAGGTAAGTACCAGCGGGCAGGTTTTCGAACGTGGGCTCATCTTGAAAATCCTCCCCATTGATGCTGAACGTGTAGGGCATTAGCCCGCCTTCTGCCACAATAGTCAGACTGCCGTTGTCGGCTCCACAGGCTGTTCCTTCCGGGAGGATTTCCTGAATAACCGGTGCCTCCCCTTCTGTTTCCACTTCTGCTTCCACTTCCAGCGTGCAGCCAAAGCTGTCTTCCACCAAAATCGTATAAATGCCAGGCAGCAAACCACTAAACACATTGGAGGATTGAAAAGCCTGCCCGTCGAGACTATACATCAGCCCGCCGTTGCCTCCGGAGACCTCCACGGTAATGCTGCCTACAGGGTCCGCGCAATCGGCCGGTAAGGTTTGTACCGCCTCCAGTTCGAGGGGTGCCGCAGCCAGAAACTCCAGTTCGCTGGCTGCCCCGTAAATGACCACGCCTGCGTTACAGACCGGCGTCAATTGCCCGTTATCAAAATCGATGGCAAAAATAGTACCCTGCCCGCTGTCGTTGCTGGCATAGGTCACTGTGTTTTCACAGTCTTCCACGAAAGTGACCACCCCGAAAATGGAGCCGCCTACGTTGAAATTGAGAATGGGTGAGCTGTTTTCAGGATTGTCAAGGTCAATCTCGATCATCTGATTGGAAGTCCCGGCCATCACCAACTGCCCGTTCACGAAAGTGAGGTCCCCTGCCGATCCATATTCAGATTGCCCAAGAAAAGTGGCGGTATCAGTTGCCGGATTGTAGGTATAGACATTCCCATTTGAACCCACCGTATAGATCAGTCCATTTTGGTCAGCTACCAGACTGGTGTAGAAAGAGAAGCCCCCCTGTGGGATGATGGTCATCAGGATAGTGGTGCCGGTATTCGGATTGACCCGGAACAAGCGCCCATCCGTAGAGATACCCCAAAGCTGCCCATCTGGAGTGTAGGTAATATCGGCAAAACTGACAGAAGGCGGAGAAATGGAAGCCAGAAAGTTCACCTCACAGGCACCGATGTCTACCGAATACAGATTCTGGTTTTCGGCGATGATGGTGAAGTCCTGCGTGTGAGCTATACCGGGCTGCAGAAGTATGCACAGCCCTATCAGGAAAGCGCGGAACGGGTTTGGGGTCGAGTTGGAGTTCATAATTTAAAACATCAGGGTAGTTGAAGGTATGGTATTTAGCATTACACAGGCAGCCCAATCAAAATATCAGACAACAGTATAACGCAGTAAACTCAAAGTTCAGAGCCCTGGCCACTGATTTAACGCTTTTTTATTGGTCAGTATCACACCCTTGGGTAATCGTACGGGCCTGCCTTTAAACCGATGGCCCAATTATTGCGTTCTTCATCTGTTTTGAGCAATTATTTTTGGTATTTTCGCCAACTGCCTCAGAAAGATCTCACTAACAAACTAAAAGCAGCGCATGTACTTCAACAGCAAGGGCAAAACCGACAACACCTATGATGCCATCGTCGTAGGCTCGGGCATCAGTGGTGGCTGGGCCGCCAAGGAACTTTGCGAGAAAGGCCTGAAGACCATCGTTCTGGAACGTGGGCGTATGGTACGTCACGGCGACTACCCCACTGCCATGAAAGAAATCTGGGAGTTGCCCAACCGCAACAAGCTCACACAGGAGGAACTCAAAGATTACCCCAAACAGCAGCGTACGGGTTATACCATGGCACCTTCCACCAAGCACTGGTGGGTGAAGGACACGGAGCACCCTTACACTGAAGAGAAGCGCTTTGACTGGATACGGGGCTACCACGTGGGTGGCCGCTCCATCATGTGGGGCCGGCATTCTTACCGGCTGAGCGATCTGGATTTCGAGGCCAACGCCAAAGACGGCTACGGCGTAGACTGGCCCATCCGCTACAAAGACCTGGCGCCCTGGTACGACCACGTGGAGCGCTTTGCAGGCATTCAGGGCACTGCCGAGGGGCTACCCCATCTACCGGACGGGCAATTTCAGCCCGGCATCCCCCTCAACTGTATTGAGGAACACCTCAAAGACAGCATGAAGGCCAACTTCGGCAGAACTTTGACCATCGGCCGTACAGCCAACCTCACGCAGGCCATCCATGGGCGGGGCGCCTGTCAGTTCCGCAACCGCTGTATCCGGGGCTGTCCGTACGGTGCCTACTTCAGCAGCAATGCCGCTACCCTGCCGGCTGCAGAAGCCACCGGCAATATGACGCTGCGCCCAAATTCAGTGGTGCACTCCATTATTTACGATCCGGAAACGCAGAAAGCCAAAGGCGTGCGGGTGCTCGATGCAGAGACCGGAGAGGCGATGGAGTTCTATGCGAAGATCGTCTTCCTTTGTGCTTCTGCCCTGGGCTCCACGTTCATCCTGATGAACTCCGCCGATGAGTACAATCCCGATGGGTTGGGCAACAGCTCCGGACAACTCGGCCATAACCTAATGGATCACCACTTCCGGGCCGGTGCACAGGGCATACACGATGACTATGGCGACCGGTACGATGAAGGGCGGCGCCCAACCGGCTTTTACATCCCCCGTTTCCGCAACCTCGACAAGCGTACCGAGCGCAAGGATTATATCCGTGGCTTCGGTTATCAGGGTGGTGGCAGCCGCCAAAACTGGGTACGGGGCATTAAGGAAATGGATAAGGGGCTGGGCGCGGAGTACAAAGCGCAACTCATTACACCAGGCCCCTGGCAGGTAGGCATGGGCGCATTTGGGGAGTGCCTGCCTTATTATGAAAACCACGTCAGGCTGAACAAGGACGTTACCGATAAGCATGGGCTGCCTACTCTTACCATCGACTGTGAGTTTAAGGAAAATGAGCGTATCATGCGGCAGGATATGATGGACTCGGCAGCTGAAATGCTGGAGGCTGCGGGTTTCCGGAATGTCGAAACCTTTGACGCCGGTTCCTATCCGGGGCTGGGCATACACGAAATGGGCACCGCCAGAATGGGCCGCAGCGCGAAAACCTCCGTGCTCAACGGTACCAATCAGGTATGGGATTGCCCGAATGTTTTTGTGACCGATGGCGCCTGTATGACCTCCGCTGGTTGCCAGAACCCATCGCTTACCTACATGGCACTTACGGCACGCGCTGCCGATCATGCAGTGCAGGAACTCAAAAAAATGAACCTCTGATCATGGACAGAAGAGAAGCCATAAAAAGAACCGTTTTGCTGACCGGTGCGGCCCTGTCTGCTTCCACCATAACCGCTGTGCTTAATGGCTGTCAGGCAGAAGCCTCCACCGCAACTGCCTGGGCACCGAAGTTTTTTGATGCCCAACAGGCAGCCGCCCTTTCGGAAATTGCAGAGACCATACTGCCCGCCACAGAAACACCGGGCGCGAAAGATGTGGGCGTACCGGAATTCATCGACCAGCTTGCCGCTACCTGTCTGCCGGAAGAAGAGCAAATGTCCCTGCGCGATAGTATAGAGCAGATTGAAGCCCAAGCTCAGTCGAAACATAACAAAACCTTCACAGGCCTTGACTCCGAAGAGCGGCTCGCCTTGCTCAATACCATAGATGCAGAAGCCCGCAGTATAGAGACGGTGCCGGATGATATGGGCGAGACGGCATGGTCCGGCTTCCTTAAGCTCAAGCAACTCGTGCTGCTTGGATATTTCACTTCGGAAAAGGTAGGTACGGAAGTGACCGCTTTCCTGCCTATACCCGGGCAATATAAGCCGTGCATACCTTACGAAGAGGGGCAGCCGGCGTGGACGTATTAGCGAGTGTATAGCCGGAGCGGCACTTCAAACCTGCCGCTCCGGCTAAGGTCACTTTTTCAGCAGCCCTGCAACAAACAGCACAACCACCGAGCCTGCAGTGGCAGTGATAATGGTGTTGATGGTACCGGAGCCTGTGCCAATACTGATATCCAGCACCCCAAACAGCCAGTTGCCTACATAGGCGCCGATTATACCCAGCACAATATTGACAAGTAGTCCAAATCCGGCACCTTTCATAATTTTTCCGGCCAGCCAGCCGGCAATGGCGCCTACGATAAGCGTGTACAGTAATCCCATGGTTTTTCGTTGTTTTGGTTAATCAATTGAGTTGCCCGGCGATATAGGCTGTCGTCCAGGCGGCCTGAAAGTTATAACCTCCCGTGATTCCGTCAACATCCAGGACTTCACCCGCAAAATAAAGATTTTTGCAGGCTTTGCTTTGCATGGTCTTAAAATCGATGCTTTGAAGGCTCACGCCACCGCAGGTGACAAACTCTTCCTTAAAGGTAGTTTTGCCCCTTACCTGGTACACATCATTGGTGAGGAGATGGGTAAGCTTATGCAGGCCTTTCTTGCCGATTTCGCCCCATTTTTTGTCTTCCGGCAGCTCGGCTTTGGCCAACAGGTAACTCCACAGGCGTTTGGGCAAAGCGTAGGGGCGCTCATTGTTCAGGTCTTTTTTTGGATTCGCGGCCATGATACCGCGTAAGTCGTCCGACACCTGTTCGGCATTCTGCTCGTTCGCCCAGTTGACCTGCACCTTAAACACATAGCCTAACTCGCTCAGCGCACGTGCTCCAAAGGCCGAGAGTTTGAGAATAGCCGGCCCACTCATCCCCCAGTGGGTGATCAGCAGGGGGCCATCCGATTTCAGCTTAGTGCCCTGAATGCTGGCCTGCACTTCTTCAACCACTACGCCCATCAGCTCGGTGACCGATTCTTCGGGCATATTGAAGGTGAAGAGGGAGGGTACCGGGTCTTCAATTTGGTGCCCCAGGGCTTCCAGCCACTCCAGACCCTGCCGTTTTGGGCTGCCGCCGGTCGCAACAATGACCTTATCGAAAAAGGCAGGCGGATGTACCCCCTTAAGAAAATGCAGCTTCAGCCCCTCTCCCACCGGCTGCAGCTTGGCCACGCCAACTCCTGTCTCAATTTGCACCCCGAGCTGCCGGGCTTCTTTCAGGAAGCAGTCGATGATGGTCTGGGAGTCCTGGGAAACCGGGAATACACAATTATCAGGCTGTGTCATAAGCGCCACGCCCCGGCGCTCAAACCAGTCCATGGTATGCACAGTATTAAAGGTCCGGAAGGCTTTTTTCAGCTGTTTGCTGCCCCGGGGGTAAGCCCTCGACAGCTCGGCTATGGAGGTACAGCCATTGGTTACATTGCAACGCCCGCCCCCCGAGATTTTCACCTTGGACAGCAGCTTACGCGACTTTTCAAACAGGACAACAGCGGCTTGAGGATGATTGCGCCTGGCCTCAATGGCTGCGAAAAAACCGGCGGCACCGCCACCAATAACGGCTACTTTCATGGCATACATTTGTGAATGCGATCAGCGCGAAGGTAGGCAATTGCAAAGATAATGTTACTTTTGCTACCGCTCTACACTAAAGCCAACCGGATTGCGTTTTTACTTGTCTATTAAGCGGGCTGACTATGCAGCTGCTTCTTGTTAATTAATTGTTCCAATGCAGTACACTAAGTATTTTTTTATTCTCCTGACCGCCTTACTACTACACAATTGCAACAGCACCGATAGTGGCAGGCTGCAGTCGGAGCTTCAGCGCATCTACTCTGGCATTTCCGATGGCAACCTCGAAAAGGTCAATGAAAAGCTGGTCGCTGAGAATGCCCTCACGGACTACCCACTGGCGAACAATGGCTCCGCCCGGGCTATTTACGGACAGGTACGGGTAATTGAAAGCACGCCCATTGGCAGTAAAGCGGAGCTGGTGGTGTATCAGGTAGAGGTGCACGAAAAGAACCGCCGCATCATCAACCGCATTAACTCTGAAGGGTATAAAGCGATGGAAAAAGCCGGTCAAATCCGCTCCGTTGACAAGGAATCCGGTGTGGTGGTCTATGTGGAACGCAAGGTTGCCATCCGTATGAAAGGCAAAGAACCGCAGTACATCATCGACCCAAGACCTGAGGTTATCAGCCGCCACTTCGATACCAGGGAGCAGGAAGTAAAACAGCTACTCGCCCAGTACAGCTAAGACGGTCTTAAGATTAGCTCTCGTCATCAAGGGCTTCGATTTCGGGCTGCGCGAAGGTATCGGGCACTATGTGTTCCCGTGCAAAATTACACCACGGGCAGTCGGTTTCGCCACACCCGGTAAAGAAGTCGTGGTTCTGAATGGCCGCATAGACTTCCTGCACTAACCTGCGCACGGTTGCGGTGTCCCGGGGCTGATAACTGATGCTTGCTTCCGGCATAGCGCCTGTTTTGTCGGGTTCCAGATAGGAAATAGTGCCGGAGGTTACCGTGCGGGTATTGCCGGGATAGTTTTCGTAGAGCAATTTATAAAAGACCAACTGCCGCCAGTAGCTCCCGCCGTTGGGGTTTTTCTCAGTCGGACGGCGGAGCTTGCTCTTTTGCTGGCTGCCCGTTTTGAAGTCCACCACCCGTGCCTGATCTGCGTTGAGCTGAATAAGCTGATCAATGCTGCCTGTGACCGGCACCCCATCAACTTCCACATTTCGGGGCCGGTATTCCATCAGGACATTTGTGGACCAACTGCTGCGGTGTGCCTCAAAGTACTGCTGCAGGTTGTACCGGCCAGCTTCCAGCCTGCGCTCAAATTCCCGGCGGGCAAAAAAGCCACGGCGGCGTTCCATTTCCTGCTCAAAGCCCTCAATTAGGACCTCTACCGGTGGGAATTCCTGTTCCCGGTGGGTACGCATGCGTTCGAAATAGCGTTCCAGCGCGTAGTGCATGGCGGTGCCATAGTGGGCCGCTTCGCGCATCAAAACCGGAGCGCGGAGGACATTCTCATAGTAGAATCCTAACGGGCACCTGAGATAGCGGTTGAGGGCAGAAACACTGAGCTGGAAACCTTCCAGTAAAGCTTCGATGGTATCCCGGTCAGGGGCAGGTACTGCGGGTGCCCGCTGCTCCATCAACCGCAGAGCCTCGGCTTCCAGCAGCATACCTTTAGGCAGTTCACGCTCGGTTACGGCTACGGCTCCCTGCTCCAGCAACTCATCCACGAAGCGCGTACGTGGTGTCGCTTTTCCATCCATATCCTGAGTGGCATAAGACAAATGCAGGCGTTCCTGCGCCCGGGTAATGGCCACATAGAAGAGCCGGCGACGGGCTTCAAGCGGGTCTTCTTCTCCGGAGTAAGTGAGCGTATCGGGCAGTTTGAACCGGAAATTACTGCCCCTTGAACTGGGCTCCCAGGGCTTTTGGGTCACATCCAGCAAAAAGACCTGCCGGAATTCCAGCCCTTTGGCACTGTGGGCGGTCAGCAATTGTACCCCATCCTGCGCGTAGATCGATTCACTGGCTTCCACGGGCAGGCGGTTGGCATCCATACTGCGCAACAGGTCTAGCAGCCCACCTACTGTCAAGCGCGGATTGCGGGCAGCTTCCCTGCGCACAAAATCCAGAAAAGACCGGAGTACCTGAAGGAGCCAGGCTTTATTCTGCTGATCCATAGCATAAGCCAGTAGCCCGCTGCGGTTAAGGAGCTGTTCCACAAAAGCCGGTGCACTCAGGTTGGTGTATTGCCGGATCATATGATGATGAAAATCGGTGAACCGCTGCAGTGCGGGCTGATCTTTCAACCCCAGCCCGGCCCAGTCTTCAGAATGGGCAAGGAAATCGCGCCAGGCCTTGCCTTTGCTCCCGTTCTGCCGGGCCTGCCACTGACTTATAGCAGAAAGATCGTCAGGGTGCAGCCCGATAAAGACAAAATGCATGATCTGGAACAGCAGATGTTCGCCGCTTGTGGGACGGAAAAACTCTGCCGCAAAGTACTCCAGCATCAGCCGGAGGTTGCGGATGAGCGGGAGGTGGAGCACATTCACACGCCGCCGCGTTTGGTAAGGAATACCCTGCTTTTCCAGCAGTTCCATCAGACTTTCCACCTGCCGGTGCTTAGCGTAGATGATGGCGACTTCGTTCAAGGGGATACCTTCTCCCTGTAATCGTTGTAGCTCACCAGCAAGCCATACTTCTTCCTGCAGGGGATTGGGGAATACACTAATCTCAGGTACAGCAGGCAAATCCTTTACTGCCGGATGGCTCGCTTTTAGCACTTTTTCGACGCCCAGCTCCTGCAGCCGGTTGACGATCCGGATATCATTTTGCCCGATCACATGCCGGGCCGCATCGAGTATAGGCTGCGTGGAGCGATAGTTGTCCTCCAATACGACCAGCCTTATCCCGTTACGGTATGTTTCGTAGAGGTCTGTCAGGTTTTTCAGGCGGGCGCCCTGAAATTCGTAGATAGACTGATCGTCATCCCCCACAATAAACAGGTTGGGCATCTCCCAGTAGGCCACGAGCTTGCGGATGATCTCATTCTGCGCCCCGTTGGTATCCTGGTATTCGTCTACCAGAATGTAGAGAAAACGCTCCTGATACGACCGAAGCAGGTTGGGGAAACGCTCAAAGGCATCGAGCACCCAAAGGATCATATCGTCGTAATCGTAGCGATTGGCGCGCTGCATGGCTTTTTGGTAGTCCGGATATAGCCGGGCAGCCGCCCGCAGGCGTTCCATACGCTCCACTTCCTCCTCGATCTGACTGGTTTTGAGGTCTCCTTTTTGATATTGCCCCTTCCGGCTGACTTTGTAGATGTATTCCTCCCGGTTGGGCAGGTCTTCCAGGTAAGCATCGATAGCCTCTTCCATCAGGGGTACCGTCCAACGCTCGGCTTTCATTTGCTGAAAGAGGTTTTGCAACTGTGTCTCGTAAGCATAGGCATCACTGCGGCCCCTGCGCAGGAGGTGTTCCGGCGGCAGGGTATCCAGTACTCTGCGGAGCAGTTCCACGCGCTCCAGGTCACTCAGGGGTTCCAAATCCTGCCGGCCAAAGCGCTCCAGGTTGTCCTGAATGATGCTGTTGCAAAAAGAGTGAAAGGTGTAGATAGGGATGCGGTGTGCTTCCGGGCCAATGAACCGCAGCAGGCGTTCGCGCATGGCATTCACCCCTGCATCAGTAAAGGTCAGGCAAAGGATGTTGTGCGCCTGTGCATCCGTCTCCATAAGAATACGGCCAATACGGGAAGAGAGAATATGGGTTTTGCCTGTCCCCGGCCCCGCAATGACCATCACCGGGCCTTCGATCTGATCCACCGCCTGCCGCTGCTGGGGGTTCAGCTGCTCCAGGACTTCCTGAAAGGCTTCGTTGTATGCTTGCCGCTGCTTTTGGGTACCTGACATTTATCTTTCCTGTGGTTTGGAGAAAGGTAAGGCTTTTTGTGCATTCTCTGCTTGCAAAATGGATCAGCCTTGCAAGCTGCCCAAAACACATGTGGCTGCTCCACACTCAGGCAGGGCAGCCACACTATGCTGAAAGTCATCTTTTCAATTGTCTATTGCACAATCACCTTACGGGTAGTTACGCCGTCTTTAGTGCGCAAACGGACCAGGTAAACCCCGGCGCTGTACCCTGAGAAATCAAGGGTGTGGTTCTCCAGGCTATCGAATTGCTCCGAACGCAACTGCCGGCCATCGGCGGAGAGCACTTCCAGGTCGACTCTTGTCGTCAAAGGCTCGTCCAGTGCAAGCACCACTTTGCCCTTGGTCGGGTTGGGTGACAGCGTCATGGCTACGTGCAGGGCAGGTTCGCGCGTGGCGACCGGATTCTCGATGTTGACAATCGTCGTTGTTTCATCGCAGAGGGCTTCCTCACCTTCCCCGGCACAGGCTACGTTGGTAATGCTGTAGAGTTCGCCAAGTACCCGGACATCATCTACGTACCAGCCGTTGCCTCCGGTTTGATTGTCAGAAGCAAAACGGAAGCGTACCATGATGTTGCTCCATGAGATAGACTCCAGGTCGATGGTCGTTTGTATCCAACCGTCGCTATCGCCGGTAAAGGCGAGTTGCCCTGCCAAATCATGGCCTGCAGATGGGTTGAGTGTGCCGTTGTAGTTATTTTCCAAAATATAGCCGCTGGCGTTGAGCCAGAAAATCCCATTTGGAGAAATCTCGACGATACCACCGTCCCAGCCATTTTCGGTATCAAAACGGTGCCAGAAGGAAATACCCCGGCGTTGCCCGTTGTTGGGCATAGGCACTTCAATGGTCATTCTTTGTTCTGATGCCGTGGCCAGGTTGCGGGCAAAGAAGGAGGTGTTGCCTGAATAGGCATCCACATTGGTCACCTGCCAGTTATTGGTACCCACCGGTGCTTCCAGGGTCCAGTTGTCCAGCCCTTCTTCGGCACCATCTTCAAAGACTGCGTAGGTTCCTTTGTCGTCATCCAGTGCCACCTGATAGCTACAGTTGATGGTCGCACCGCTTTCCACTTCACCAAGATCGAAGGTCAGCACACCGTCCTCCACAGTAGCCGGGCAGCTGGAGCTGCCTTCCACGAAAGTGGTGCCTTCCGGCAAAAGGTCGGTAACGATACCGTCCTCCACGGCTACGGTACGGCCATTGATAATTTCGAGATTGTAAGTAATGACATCACCGGCATCGGCTTCTGTTACTCCGGTTTTGTTCACCCGGAAAGTGAAGTTGCAGGCATCCGGAATATCAAAGGCTTCCACCCCACCAGCTATTGCACTCGCGCCCAGCCCACGGCGGGCGAAGGTCTCCCAGATGAGGCATTGATTAGCCCCGTTGTAGTTGAGCATGTCTGCCTCCAGAATAGCATCGCGGGCATCCAGGAAGGTAGGGCCACAGGGCTGCAGTTTCAGACCATCAGTGACCAGCTGCATCGCTATGTTATTGCCTCCGGTACCGGTATAGAGATTATCATCAAAGCCGTATTCATCGACCAGATTCCAGTACATATCCCAAATCATAGCACACCATACCGAACCTACGCCGTGCGGAACAGACTCCCCATTGATGTCTGAGTAGGTATGAGGGTTGACGTTCATATTACGAGTATAGGGGTAGGTTCTGATACCGCCGCCGTTAGTGGGTTCATTGACGACGTAGGTGCCAATGCCCCGTACCTGGTCTGCCGTGTTTTCGGAAGTCGTTGTCATCGCCAGAGCATACCAGTCGCTCCAGCCTTCGCCGGCCTGTTCGAAATTGCCCAGACAGCCGCTGTTGCCCGCGCCACCGGTAAGGCGGATGGAAATACCGTGGGTGTACTCGTGCACAATCACGCCGTTATCCAGGTCGCTGCTCAGGCCGGAAGGGCCCGGGTTGGGGACCTGGAGTTCAGGAGCAGAAAGGGTGATCGTAGCGCCAGGCAGCAGTGTTTTCAGAATTGCACAGTCGCCCTGAGTAATCATTACAGAGGGTATTGTGACCTGATCGCCTACAGCACCCGCACCCATGGTGATAGGGTCGCCGACTACGTTATTGCAGATGATTGCACCAATTGCGCCCGCATTCTCCGCGCTGAGTACTTTGAATCCGAACTCACAGCTACCCCGGTCAATAATGGCGATTTTGCCTTCCAGTGCCGCCGCATTCACCAAGTCCTCGCAGGCATCAGTGACAGGGGCTGCCTCATCTTCCACCAGGACCAGCTCGCCGGTTAGCGGTGCACTGGCTTCCGGAAGGGCTCCTCCGAAGCCCGCCTGCACAAAAGTGTAATCTGTAGCGTTGCCGGCAGTGTCTGTCACGGTCAGCCGGGCATCGGTATCGAGGTTGGGCAATGCGCCGCCCCAAAGGTACATTTGCATGCGGGGGCGGTTGCCATCGGTAGGCGTTGCAAAGTTGGCGTTGTTGGTTCCGCTGCCGTCCAGGGCTTCTGCACGCACATAGTCCCCGCCTTCACCAAATCCGGTGTAATTCGTTGTTTGGAAATTGCCGGCTGCCTCATCAAATCCATAGTAGTACCAGACATCGTGCATGATGTTGTTCCAGTAAAACAGGTTGGTAACCAGTGGGTCGATCTGAGTGAAGGGCCGGTTGGTGGACAAGTCGAGCGGGAAATCAAAATCGAGCGAATCCCCTCCATCCGGCTCATCACCAACGGAGGCGTTCAGGTCAAAGATGTCGTGGTAAGCGTGTACGTTATTCCCCCTGGTAATGGTGTACTCCGGACCGGGCATGCCGTCCTCATCGTGCCAGCCGAAAGGTGAGGCCATGGAATCAGCAGGACTGGTTTTCAGAATGCGGTCGCCATGGTTAGGGCTTTCTACCGTGAGCGGAAAGACCCTGTAGCGGCTGCCATCGTCAGGTGAGGAAGGCGGCAATGGCGATTGCAAACTGGACGCTTCAGCATGCTGGTGCTCCAGGTGCAATGCCTGGTGCTCTTTTGAGGCGACGTGTGGCCCAAACTGACAGTGCAGGACCTGATCGAAGGCATCGAGGACTTCACCAGTAATGGCATCGATGCGGGCATCCCACCAATGCTGTCCGCTAAGTTCATAAAAGGTCACATTCCAGGCCAGGCGGACGGCGCCCCGCACAGGCTGATACGCCAAATGCACTTCAATAGGCTCCAACGCCAGGCCGGCAGGATTGAAGATGGCATGATGCTCGCCGGGTTGCCGGTCGATGCTCAGTGGGGCGCTGCTGTTCACGTTGGCATGTGCCATCAGCTTCTTCACCGCAGTCTCCATACTGATCTGCGGCTGGGTGGTATTCACCTGGCTGGACAAATCGGAAATGAAGCGGTTGCCCATACTGAACACCTCGCCATTTTCCGTAATATTCATATTCAGGATAGTATTACGGACCGGTATGCCGGCATGCTGCTGCTGCAGGTAAACGTGGGTCACTTTGTTGTGGCGGGTCACCACGGTATTCGTGATCTCGTAGTCTGCAATATCTGCCTGAGTCAGTTTCAGGTCTGCCCGCGACTCCGTAAGGTAGCGCGCAGCAATTTGGTCAGGCTCTGCCACCTGGGCAGTCAGTGTGGTGCCCAATAAGCAAGCCCACATGAGTATAGGCCAATATGTGTTTTTCATACAATCACAAGGTTAAAATGTAAAAGGTTGGAAATGCCGAAAAGATACATCAGGTATTGTAGTAGCAGGACAATAGAAACGAAAATTTGTTGAAAGCGGGCTGACACTTTAGGCTTATTTTACAATTCCCTTTCTTTACTCGAACTTACCAATATACCGTATCTTTAGGGCTATGCCTAATCTTACTCAAAAGCCCCTGCGGGCGCTCGCTGTACTTTGGCTATTGGCTGTACTTATGGCATGGCCCGTTGGTGACTTCCCACTTGATGACGACTGGTCATATGCTGAAGCCGTAAAGCACTGGGTAGATACCGGCGAATACTGGGTCAGCGACTGGCCGGCTATGACGTTATTCACGCAGGTGATATGGGGCGGGTTGTTTGCCAAAGTATTTGGTTTCTCTTTTTACACCCTGCGCTTGTCCACGCTGGTCCTCGCCACATTGGGCATTCTGGCTTTTCAGAAAATCATGACCCTGCTGGAGTTGCCCGGTTGGTGGCAGTTAGTTGCGCTGCTCACCCTTGTTTTCAACCCTGTCTTTTTTGAACTTTCGCTCACCTTTATGACGGATGTGCCTTTCCTGAGCCTGATGGCGATGAGCCTTTATGCCTATCTGAGGGCGTTTGAAAAAGACCAATGGCGATGGTGGGCTGCCGCCACGCTGTTCAGCAGCCTTGCCATCCTGTTGCGCCAGCCCGCTTTGCTTCTCCCCCTTGCGATGGGCATTGCCGGATTCCTGGGCAGGCCCGGCTGGCGGCGACTTGGATTTGGATTCCTGAGCACTACTATTGTATACCTGTGCCTTCAGGGCTACATCCTCTGGCAGCAGAGTACGTCTTCCGGTCTTCCCGGTGCTTTCAGTCAGCCCGGTAGTATACGGCACCTGCTTACCCCGGAGCATGTGGCAGGCAGCATGCAGAATTATGGCGGCTTGTACCTGATGTATGCAGGCTTTATGCTGCTCCCGGTAATGTTGCTCAGCCCCTGCCAACCCCGTCAAAAAAGTGCATGGGTCCTCACCGGGCTGCTGAGTGCTGCCGGTTTAGCCCTCATTGCTCTATCTTGGGACGAGGGGCTGCTTGGCAACACGCTCCACCACCGTGGATTAGGGACGATCCCTTTGCAGGGCGTCCATCATAACGGGCATTGGCCATCCCTTCCTTCCTGGCTGGGTTGGCCGGCAAAGTTGCTGGGAGTGGCCGGCATACTCCTCCTCATCAGCCATGGAAGCATTCGGACTGTCCAATTGATGCAGCAGTTCCTCCCGTTTCGAAATAACGGATGGCTCGGATTAAATCCTGCACAGACCCTGCGCCTTGGGCTTTGTGGCTTCCTGCTGCCTTATGTTTTGTTTCTCCTGGTCAATCATGTCCACTTTGACCGGTACCTGCTCCCTGTCCTTTTGAGCGGGCTGCTGATTATACGCCCCGTAGGGCACGCTCGTCCACAAAAGAGACTGGCGGCAGCTACCGTTTTGCTACTGCTTTGGTATTGTTTCTCCATCGCCGGTACTCATGATTATTTTGCGTGGAACCGGGCCAGGTGGGCCGCGCTGAATGAGGCGCTGGAAAACGGCATCCCCCCTGAAAAGATTGATGGCGGATTTGAATTTAATGGCTGGTACCGGACGGGGCCTCTGCGGCCCAAGCTGCCCTATACACAAAGCTGGTGGTTTGTCGGAGAGGATACCTACGTAGTCAGCTTTGGGCCTTACCACAATTACACCCCCGTTGCGGTTTATCCGTTTCAGCGCATTCTACCGCCCGGAAAAGATACCATCTTCCTCTTGCAAAGGCCGGCATGGACGGCCCGTGACACAATGGTTTACGAAATGGAACCTGACGGATGGCCTGAAGCGCCCGGCTTTGCCCAGCTAAGAAGTGCTGAAAAAACAAGCCTTTACCCGGATAGTTATAACGGTACATTTGCCTATCGGATGGCGCCGGGGCAGGAGTATGGGCTTACGCACCGGGTGTTTCCGGTAGCACCTTTTGACGAATTCGAATACCGTTTACAGGCCAGGCAGGAAGGCGGCTCAACCAGGCTCGTTTTTTCGGCTCCTGATGCCAGTCAGTTCCACTTTACGCATCAAATTCAATCCCCTTCTGCAAATGAGAAGGGCTGGCATCGTCATGAGGGGAGCTTTCGCATCCCCCCATCTTTTCCCTCTGACACCCTGGCTTTCTATTTTTGGAAACGCCCACAGGACACTATCTTTATTGATGACTTTAGAGTCATTTGGAAAAAAAGCTCACCCCGCTAAAAGTCAACCTCATGCGAATTACCCTTATGCTGCTTTTTTTTAGCCTTTGGCTTAGCAGTTGCAACAAAGCCCTTTATCCTGACCGCAGCCACTTCCTTCGGGATGGGGAACTGGCGCCCACTGTAGACCTTAGTACTTACAAAAGCGTGCAGGAAAGGCCCGGTCAAAATCCAGACCTTTGCATAGCAGTAGCCATCTCCGGCGGAGGATCAAGAGCCGCAAACTTCGGCGTTGGCATCATGCTTGGGCTGGAAGACTTTGAAGGCATGCGGTATCAGAACCTGCTCAAGGAAGTCGACTACCTGTCTACCGTTTCCGGAGGAGGCTTTGCCGGCGGGTCTTATGTGGCCGCCCTCTACGACCACAACCGGCTGCGCCCCGATGCCCCTTTTGTTTTTGGAGATTATGTGAAGCGGCGTGTACGGGAAGCCCTGTCCTACTCCTACGTCGGCACTTTGGTCCGCGCCAATTTCAACCCCCGCCTTTGGTTTACGCATGTAGACGATGGCGATGCACTGGAACGCGCCATTGACGATCAGGTATTGGGCTATAAAAGCCGCCGGAAAGACCTGGGCTCCGATGCGCCAAGTATTCGGCTGGGAGATATGTTTATTCCTAAAGGTTCAGATCTACCGGTACGCCTGCCGATGCACATCACCAATAGTTCTACCGTCAATACCATGCAAATTTTCCCCTTCACGCCTGATGTGCTGGAAGAATACGGCGTGGTAGGTTACACACACCGGATGCAAAAGGAGGTCAATGAGTTCCCGGCTTCCTACATCGTGCCCTTATCGGTCGGCATTAAGTCGAGTGGCAGTTTTCCAGTCCTGATCTCCAATACCACTCTGGTCAGCAGCTACAGCTCAGAACGCCCTTTTTTGCACCTGTTTGATGGAGCGATGACCGACAACACCGGTTACTATACTGCCCTGCAGGTGCTGAAACAAGAGACTGCCCGGCATAAAATCCTGATCATAATCGATGCTGATGCAGTGGGCAACCGGTATACCTTTTCAGAAAAAGAAGGTGCCTTGTTCTCTCTCGGCGTAGCTGCCCGCCTGCCCTCCAGTGGGCTTGATGCCCGCCGTGCCACGCTCGTGCGGGATATTATGGATGCCTGTACACCTGCAAGGATTGAGCCGGTCTTCTTGGGCTTCAATGTGTTACTCGAAGGCAATGACGCGATGCCCCCCGATGTCATCAAAATAAAGGACGAACAAGCGCGGCTCATCCGCGTATTGAAATCGGGGGCTGAAGTATCCGGCCGCGACAAGCAAATCCTCTACGACCTGCTCACCTATATCGGTACAAAGTATACGATCGAGCCCGCTGAGCAGGAGCTGCTGCTGCTGGGCGGTCAGTTGATTGTCCGCCTCAGACAGAAGCAACTGGAGGCGGCGCTTCGGTAAATTACCGGTCAAACTGTGCCAACCGGGACAGAAAAAGAGCAGAAAGCTTTGAATTAGTTCGTACAACAATTATTTTTACAGAAACTAATTTTACAGCCGTGCCAGAGACACAAACACAGCCAAATTCGATCACTGAACGCCCCGACATGCCTGGCTTTACGCTGGAGCGCACTGCCAAGCGGATGAAGCAGTTCTTTCAGCAAACGCTGGCTGCTGCCGGTACTGAAATCACCATCGACCAATGGGTGGTCCTGCAGACGCTCAACCAGCAAAATGGCCTGAGCCAGCTGGACATTGCCCGGGCAACCTTCAAGGATCCGCCCACCATCACACGGATTATCGACTTACTGTGCCAGAAAGGGCTTACCGAGCGCATCACGGACCCGGATGACCGGCGGCGGTTCCGCATTCAGCTTACCGATGGTGGCTATCAAAAAATCGACGAGGTGCTGCCTATCATACACCGTGCCCGGGGCAAAGCCTGGGCAAAGCTCGACAACGGGCAGATCGATCAGTTGATGGGCATGCTCAATACCGTATTCAACAACCTCAGCTCTGAGGATACCAAATAGAACCAATTGTAGCTCAGCAAAGCGGGTGCGGCAGTTTGCCCGCCCGGCTTTGCCCACTTTTGCCAAAACCAGAAAAACTGAATTTTATGCATTACCACAGCTTAGGACAAATACCGCCCAAGCGGCATACGCAGTTCCGGAAGCCTAACGGGGAGCTCTACCATGAGGAGCTTTTCTCCACCGAAGGCTTTAGTGACCTGCACTCTCTGCTCTACCATGTGAATGCGCCCACTCAAATCGTTCAGGTGGGCGAGCCTTACTCCGTAGCGCCTAAAGTAGTGGCGGACAAGCAGCTCAAGCACCGTAGCCTGAAGGGGTTCGAGGTGGCGCCGGAAGAGGACTACCTCAAGAGCCGTAAGCCGGTACTCGTCAATAACGATTGCAAGATCATCCTGGCTGCGCCCCGCAAAAGCATGACGGATTACTTTTTCAAAAATGCAGATGCAGACGAGTGCATTTTCATCCACAAAGGTACAGGTCGCCTCAAGACCATGTACGGCGTGGTGGAATTTGAGTATGGCGACTATGTGGTGGTCCCAAGGGGCACCGTTTACCAGCTCGAATTTGATCAGGAGGACAACCGCCTCTTTATCGTGGAGTCCTACAGCCCCATCATTACGCCCAAGCGTTACCGCAATGACTACGGGCAACTGATGGAGCATGCCCCCTTCTGCGAGCGGGACATCCGCAAACCAGAGTTGCTGGAAACCCACGATGAGCAGGGTGAGTTCCTGTTTTATATCAAAAAGCAGGACCAGGTTTATCCGTACACTTATCTCAATCATCCGTTCGACCTGGTTGGCTGGGATGGCTATGTGTATCCCTATGCCTTCAGTATTCACAACTTTGAGCCTATCACGGGCCGGGTACATCAGCCACCGCCCGTGCATCAGACTTTCGCAGCCCGCAATTTTGTCATTTGTTCTTTTGTGCCCCGGTTGTATGACTATCATCCGCTGGCCATTCCTGCGCCTTACAACCATAGCAATATTGACAGCGATGAGGTACTCTACTACGTAGATGGAGACTTTATGAGCCGTAAGCATGTGGAGAAAGGCATGATTACGCTGCACCCCGGAGGCATTCCACATGGCCCTCACCCGGGCACTGTCGAGAAGAGCATAGGCAAGCAGGGCACTCATGAATTGGCGGTGATGGTGGACACTTTTAAGCCGCTGCAACTGACGGAGCATGCGGTGGGTATTGAGGACCGGGATTATTATAAGAGTTGGCTGCCGGAAGAGGTGAAGAACCAGTAGGTGGGACACTGATTGGAAGCGGTGGCATGCTAGTGTGGCGGCACCGGATTGCAAGATCAGTGTGATCAGTCAGATCAGCGTCATCAGTGTACTATTGTCGTGCGCGGCGTGAGGGGGAACACAGATTAGACTGATTGCGCAGATTTGCACGGATTGCGAGCAGGGGCATAAGAGCGGGGCATGTTCGTGTGGCGGCAGCAGGATTGCAGGATTAGTGTGATCAGTCAGATCAGCGTCATCAGTGTACTATTGTCGTGCGCGGCGTGAGGGGGAACACAGATTAGACTGATTGCGCAGATTTGCACGGATTGCGAGCAGGGGCATAAGAGCGGGGCATGTTCGTGTGGCGGCAGCAGGATTGCAGGATTAGTGTGATCAGTCAGATCAGCGTCATCAGTGTACTATTGTCGTGCGCGGCGTGAGGGGGAACACAGATTAGACTGATTGCGCAGATTTGCACGGATTGCGAGCAGGGGCATAAGAGCGGGGCATGTTCGTGTGGCGGCAGCAGGATTGCAGGATTAGTGTGATCAGTCAGATCAGCGTCATCAGTGTACTATTGTCGTGCGCGGCGTGAGGGGGAACACAGATTAGACTGATTTCGCGGATTTGCACGGATTGCGAGCAGGGGCATAAGAGCGGGGCATGTTCGTGTGGCGGCAGCAGGATTGCAGGATTAGTGTGATCAGTCAGATCAGCGTCATCTGGGTAGATACCGGCGAATACTGGGTCAGCGACTGGCCGGCTATGACGTTATTCACGCAGGTGATATGGGGCGGGTTGTTTGCCAAA
>NZ_JPOS01000005.1 GCF_000759025.1 Phaeodactylibacter xiamenensis
GATTTGCACGGATTGCGAGCAGGGGCATAAGAGCGGGGCATGTTCGTGTGGCGGCAGCAGGATTGCAGGATTAGTGTGATCAGTCAGATCAGCGTCATCAGTGTACTATTGTCGTGCGCGGCGTGAGGGGGAACACAGATTAGACTGATTGCGCAGATTTGCACGGATTGCGAGCAGGGGCATAAGAGCGGGGCATGTTCGTGTGGCGGCAGCAGGATTGCAGGATCAGTGTGATCAGTCAGATCAGCGTCATCAGTGTACTATTGTCGTGCGCGGCGTGAGGGGGAACACAGATTAGACTGATTGCGCAGATTTGCACGGATTGCGAGCAGGGGCATAAGAGCGGGGCATGTTCGTGTGGCGGCAGCAGGATTGCAGGATTAGTGTGATCAGTCAGATCAGCGTCATCAGTGTACTATTGTCGTGCGCGGCGTGAGGGGGAACACAGATTAGACTGATTTCGCGGATTTGCACGGATTGCGAGCAGGGGCATAAGAGCAGGGGCATGCATGTGTGGCGGCAGCAGGATTGCAAGATCAGTGTGATCAGTCAGATCAGCGTCATCAGTGTACTATCCGATAAGAGTTAACTTTAGAAAATGAATTAAAGCCTAAAAAACCAAAAACAATGACCAATGAAAACTTTCTCCACTCTACCCTGACAGGAGCTATTCTCAAAGCCTTTTACAAGGTTTACAATACCCTGGGTTATGGTTTTCTGGAAAAGGTATATGAAAATGCTATGATGATCGAGCTTGATAATATGTTTTTTCACGTTGTTCAGCAGCAACCCATAAAGGTGTTTTACGAAGAGCAGGTAATCGGTAAATATTTTGCGGACTTGCTGGTTGAAAACAAAGTCATTGTTGAGTTAAAAGCTTGCAAAACTTTAGCCCCAGAACACGAAGCCCAACTCCTAAACTACCTGAGGGCCACCGAAATAGAGGTAGGGTTACTTTTGAACTTCGGAGAAGAGCCCAAACACCGGCGTCTGATCATGACAAACGACAAAAAAATATTTTAACAAAAAACTGAAATTCATGGATGCACTAACCAAACCAACCACTGAGACGATTCAGGACACCTTCCCCATCAACGGGACGGACTACATAGAATTTTACGTAGGCAATGCCAAGCAGGCGGCTCATTACTACCAAACGGCTTTTGGTTTTAAGCTGATTGCTTACCGCGGGCCGGAGACTGGCGCGAAAGATACGGCCTCCTACGTGCTGCAGCAGGATAAAATCCGCTTTGTGCTTACCGCAGCACTGACACCCGATCATGAGGTAGCCAGGCATGTGCTTAAGCACGGAGATGGGGTAAAAGTCCTGGCGCTGTGGGTGGACGATGCCGAAGAAGCCCACCGTATAGCGGTAGAACGCGGTGCTAAATCCTTCGCAGCGCCTCAGCGCATCGAGGATAAAAGCGGGCATGTCGTCACGGCCTCCATTCATACCTACGGGGAGACCCTACATACTTTCGTGGAGCGCAGCAGCTACGAAGGCCCATTTCTGCCAGGCTTTGTCGCCATGGAAAGCCCAATGGAAGTTGAACCGATCGGGTTAAAGTATGTCGACCACTGTGTAGGCAACGTCGAGCTAGGGCAGATGAACGAATGGGTAAAGTTTTACCAGGATGTAATGGGCTTCAAACTGCTCGTCACCTTCGATGACAAGGACATTTCCACCAAGTATACTGCGCTGATGAGCAAGGTAGTCTCCAATGGCAATGGCTACATTAAGTTCCCCATCAATGAGCCCGCTCAGGGGCTGAAGAAATCCCAGATTGAAGAGTACCTCGATTACTACCGCAGTGCCGGCGTACAGCACATTGCGATCGCCACCGATGACATCATCCATACAGTAGACGAACTGCGCCGCCGGGGCATTGATTTCCTCCGTGTTCCAGACACCTATTACGACACCGTACTGGAAAGGGTAGGTGAAATCAACGAAAGCCTGCAGGAACTCAAGCGCCTGAATATCCTCATTGACCGGGATGACGAAGGCTACCTGCTGCAGATCTTCACCAAGCCGGTGCAGGACCGCCCAACGGTATTCTACGAAATTATTCAGCGGGAAGGCGCCCGTTCTTTCGGCAAGGGCAACTTCAAGGCCCTGTTCGAAGCCATCGAGCGGGAGCAGGAGTTAAGGGGGACGTTGTAGGCTGTTAGATCGTGGTGATTTCCAAAATCACCACGATCTTTACTCTCTTGGGAGCGACTAATACTAGCTCGTCCCTCCCGCTGCGTGATGGCTTTGTGGGCGGCGATTTGCATTTCGTTGAGCTGGGTGGTGCCCAGCTTTTCTAGCATGGTTTGTGGGTCTTTTTGTTTGGACATGGGGCTGAGGTAGGGAAAAAGTAGACGGGAGTCGATTGAAAAAGCGCCCACCCACATCCTAATGTAGCCTTACCCTCGCGGGATTATCCGAAAGCGATCGGCCATAAAGCCCGGGAAGGGAAAGGCAAAGGTTATACCAACGACATAATAGCTTGCTCCAGTATCACACATCTTAATTTCCCAGAGACGATGAATATTTGGATCAACGACCCACCATTTATCCCCAATGATCGCTGGGTTGAGCGTATATTTCAAATTTTGGTTCACCTAATGAACTGTTTTGAACCAAAAGTAGTTAATCCAAAAAAATACAGTCTTATGAAATCTCTGACGATCCACAATCTGGATACTGAGGTGTCAAATGCGATTGAAGATATTGCCAGGCGCACGGGCTTAAGCCAAAACAAAGTAATAAAAAAACTCCTTAGAGAGGCCTTAAACCTTGAAGACACTAAAGAGCCCCGACAGGATTTTGCAGAATTTTGTGGGTTGTGGTCAGGCGGAGAAGCCGAATCTTTCAGTAAGGCGGTCGGTACCTTCGATCAAATTGACGAAGAAATGTGGCAATGAGAAAAATCGTTTTAGACACTAATGCCTATAGCCACCTGATGGAGGGAGACAAGCAAGTATTGGAAGCTTTGAATGAAGCCGACAAAATTTACTTACCTGTTTTTGTAGTGGCGGAGTTGTTGTTTGGATTCAAAAATGGAACCAGAGAAGCATGGAATCGGGATACCCTGAAAAAATTTGAATCCAAAAGTATTGTTGAACGGTATTTCCCCACAGATGAAACTATTGAAATATTTAGCGATGTTTTTTCATCCCTAAAAAAGGCAGGCAACCCAATTCCCATTCATGATATCTGGATAGCTGCTATCGCTATCGAAACGGGCAGTGTTATTGTTACTTACGACAAACATTTTCTGCAAATAACTCAAGCAAGGGTTTGGAGCTGATTCGCATACGCCGATTACCAGATCAAACCTTACTATACAAAATTAAGCTTGATCTTATGCATTAGAAAGGCCTATTTCAGGAAACTTGAGCAAAACACAGTCCCCGAGAGCCGGCTTTACAGGCAGTTATAGTCTGACAACAGGGGCAGCACATCCCTTCACGCTGCAAGCTCTCACCTCCTAATTCAACAGCCGCTTCATAAGCGCCTCGCGCCAATTGCTCCCAAGTGGCAGTCGCTTGTCACCGATAATCAGCTCGCTTTCTACCATCTCCTCAATATGGCGCAAATTGACCAGGTAGGATCGGTGCGTGCGCTGGAACCACTCAGCAGGCAGCAGCGCTTCGAAGTTTTTCAAAGCCATCGTCAGCTGAAGGTCCTTGGTGAACGCGATGTCGGTCATTTGCGCAAGCAGTTCCAAACGCTGCTCTGGCTCGGTAGTGGCGCTGTAAGCTTGCTCCAAATATGCACCAAGGACCGTTCCCACTTAGCGAAGGGGAAGTGGCATTTTATCAAAGCACCGGGTAACCTTTTCGGAGCTTATAAAATAGACAGTCGATCAATCATTTCAACACTAAAATTCATTATCGTGAAAACCACATTCTTTTTTATCGCCCTGTTTTTGGGTAATATGATGATCCTGAACGCGCAGGAACTACTCCTGCCCGTGTCCACTCCATCGGAAACGGCGAAAGCCGAGTACGTGAAGGCATTAAGAGCAGCTGAGGACGCCAACATACCCGTCTTTTTCGAAAGGCTGAACGCCGCTGTAAAAACAGACCCCAACTTCTTTATGGCTCATGCTTACATGGCCCTGGCACAAACCTCCTTTGGGCAGTACGAAAATGCAGTCCCAAGTATCAAATCCGCCCTCGCAGTTGATGCGAAAGGCCTCAATAAAGGAGAGCATATTATCCGGCAGGCTCTGCAAACGCTTGAGAAAGATCCCAAAGCGGACATCGCCGAATCTATGGCTTCGCTGACGGAAGCTTACCCGGAAACCGCACAGGCCTATGAACTCGCTGCAGTGTCTGCTTCCTGGATCAGCAAAGACGCTCAGGCTGCCAAGGAGTACAATCTCCGCTTGCTTGAATTGCGCCCCGGTCACGGTGGCACTTACAATGCCCTGGGGTACTCCTACATGGCACTCGGAGAAATGAGTGAGGCCAAAGCTGCTTTCGACAAATACCTTGAAGTATCGCCCGATGAACCCAATGCCTGGGACAGCATGGGCGAGTATTACATGGTAGCTAAGGACTATGCCAAATCGGCGGAATACTACGATAAAGCCGCTGAAATGGGAATGGAACTTGCTAAAGAAAGGGCTGAGAAGGCACGGGCAGCCATCACTAAAAACTAATGATACCCTATACGGTGCAGGGCAGGGCGGAATGATCCTGCCCGGCACCAACCCTTGAATATCAAGTTTATCTTATCAAATTATGCGTTGATCAACGCTACCCATCTTGTAAAACCACCAACCATGAAAAAACCACCCTTCTTTTTAGCCCTATTACTAAGTTGCCCATTGCTGTTAAGCGCACAGACCGCCTCCAATGAGGCCGATATGCACACCTTCGCACGCCAGTTTATGGCCGCCTATAACTCAGGTGATCATGCTGCGCTGGAAGAAATGTATACGACAGATGCCATACGCATTGATACCGATGGTGAAACGACCAAAGGGGCGAAACAGATCGCTGCTGAACACGCAGAACAGCTGCGAAGCAACAACGTCACCCTGCTAATCCGGCAAAACGGCCTCCACTGGTCCGATGCCGAGCACGCCTGGGTAGCCACAGGCACCTATGAAGTGTACGGCAAATCCGTGGTGTACGATATAGACATTGATTTCGCGGGCCAGTATACCAGCACCATGCTGGAACAAAAAGGGGAATGGAAAATCGCCAAAAGCGTGCTACAACCGCTGGCACACAAAGACCCCAAGGTGGCCGCCAATATCAAGTTGTACACCGAGACCTGGGATGCCATCATCAACGAAGGCAGGTTCGAGCTTTTCAATGAGGAGCATTTCATGCCCGATGTAATCATGCATGCAGAGCCGGAAAACGTAGTTGGCATTGAAGGTATGAAGAGTTATTACAAGTCGCTGCTGTCGGCTTTCTCTGATGGCCAATTCACCGTCAACAACATCTTTGGAGAGGGCGACCAACTGACCAAGCACTGGACTTTCCGGGGTAGGCATACAGGTGACTTTTTTGGCGTTCCAGCCTCCGGCAATGAGATCGTAATGACGGGTAGCACCATCGTCCGTATGAGCCCCGATGGGCGGATTGCCGAGGAGCGGGACTTCATGGACAATATGGCTATACTTTATCAAATGGGTGTTGTCTCATCGCCGGGCAACCTGGCTGTGGTGGATGGGCTGTACCAAGCCTTCGCCAAAGGGGATATCCCCGCCGCCCTGGCTCCGATGGACGCGGATATCGTCTGGAACGAAGCCGAGAGTTTTCCCTACGCGGATAAGAATCCCTACGTCGGCCCCGAAGCCGTATTGAACGGCGTCTTCGCCCGCATCGGCGCCGAGTGGGAGTACTGGAACCTGACTGACATCGAACTGCATGACGTGTCTGGCAATAAAGTGCTGGCTACCCTGCGCTACGATGCCAAGCACAAAGCAACGGGCAAGACGATCGACTCGCAAACGGCCCACTTGTGGACGCTGCGGGATGGCAAGATCATCGCCTTCCAGCAGTTTACGGATACGAAGCAGGCCGCCGCAGCGGTGCGGTAATCCCCCGGCCTGGCTTCACAACAAAACACACATTTTCAAACCAAATAATTTTCAACTTATGAAAAATTTCATTTTGCTTACCGCATTGCTCCTGACCGCGGTCAGCATGCAAGCCCAAACTATTGACGCTGAGATAGCCGCCTTAGGCAATGCCTGGGAAGCCGCCTACGAGCGCGGCGACGCAGCCGCCCTGGCCGCAGTATACGCTGAAAAAGTGGAGATTGTCAACGCTGATGGCAGCATCAGGACAGCCACCCGTGCCGATATAGAAGCGAATTGGGCAAAAACCTTTGCTGGCAACACAGGCACGATTGAGTTTGCCGACGATATGACTGCCACCCTGCTTTCCGATGGTAAAGCAAGCACCAAAGGGAGCTTCACGCAAACCATGACCAACAAGGAGACTGGCGAAACGGAGACCTTCCGGGGTCGCTTCGACCACCATGCCGTGAAGGTTGATGGACGATGGCTGTTGAGCCGTATGAAAGTGATGCCGCAGTAATACCTATGCCGCCGCTGGAGTGCTTGTACGGACTTCACGGCGGCTATTCTTGGATCGCAATAAATGGAAGATAATTGCCTGGGTGAATCACTTCAAAGCTCGCCTCTGGATAGGTATCAACCCAAAGTGCAGGCGTTTTAGAGGATGATTTTGACCATTTGAACTCGAAGCCATATAGCCCGCCATCACGTTCTTCAACGAAATCGACTTCCTTTTGGTCATAAGTTCGCCAGAAGTAATTATTGGAGAAGATTTTTTTGTAGTGCTGCTTTTTCATACGCTCAATAATCAGATAATTCTCCCACAAAGCGCCAACATCATTCCTTAAGTTGAGCTCATTAAAATTATTGATGACAGCATTGCGAATACCGTTATCCCAAAAGTAGTATTTCGAACTTTTGGATATTTCCTTCCGTAGGTTCCTTGAATAGCCTCCGAGCCGTTTGATCACAAAGACTTTTTCCAGCAGATCCAGATACTTCTCTACGGTACGGGTATTTAGGCCAATAGCTTTGCTAATTTCGTGTATAGAAACTAAGTTACCGATTTGAAAAGCTAACAGACTTAAGATGTCAATAATTTTCTGAGATTTCCGAATTTCCTCAAACATCAAAAGGTCTTTATAAAGATAGCTATTCACTATGCTATTAAGCAGTTCCCGCTTTTCTGAAAGGCCAACCGTTGTTATTACTTCTGGATAACCGCCGTAAACCAAGCGTTGCGACAGCAACTCCTCGGTCTGGAATGGCGCTTCATTTGCGCTAAGTTCAAGCTGGGAAACAGGATATAACGTGAATGTCCATTTTCTGCCCACGAGCGGCTCACCAGTTTGATTAGAAAGATCAAATGAGGAAGACCCAGTCGCCAAAACCCGTACATGTGGCAAATGATCAACAATCAGCTTAAGGTTTAATCCTATATTAGGCACATGCTGAGCTTCGTCTACAACCAGGAGGGTATTACGACCTATGTTCTGACGGAGCACTTCAATGCTCTGACTACCCAACCAACGTTGAATATTGCGATCCTCTCCGGAAATAAAAAGGAAAGGTTCCTGCTCTTGGGAAAGTATATCCTTTACTAATGTTGTCTTACCCACCTGCCGGGGCCCCAGTAGCACCACCACTTTTCCTGGAACCATCTTTCTCCTCAGCTCCTGCTGAATAACTCTTTGAATTTTCATATTCTAATACATAAAATTCTTTATAAAATTATGTATTAAGTTACTATTTTTCAAAAATCTCAGTTGTTTTTCCAATTCCATTGATTATTAATCAAATCACTCCCCCTCCGTCAAAGGGGTAATCATAATATGCGCCCGGTGCGTGCCCGGATTCATAATCCAGGGGTGGTGGGGCTCTACAGGGCGCTCCGGCAGTCCGGTGGAGGCAGCGGTGGCAAAGGGCATGTAGACCACGTAGCGGTACTGCGCCTGATCCACCTCTCCCGTAGCCGGATCGTACTGCGCTTCGGGGCCATAGTAGATGTGCAGGGTAGCACCCGTCTCACCCATGTCAAGTTTGCCAGCCTTTACCTCCTTCTCGCGGATATCGAAGATTTCGTTGGCATTTTTGCCTTCGGCACGGAGTTCACGCCCACGCGCCATAAAAGGCTCAAGACTGCGGTGGTAGCAGGCGGCATTGAAACCCTCCTGATTGGGGTTATCAACCAGGCAGATGAATTCGTTCGTCCCTTCCTTAAAGGTGACAAACTCCCCCGCCATATTGTAACCGATGACTTTAGCGCCTTCCCGGCTGGCTTCGGGGGCGGCCATCAGGGCAGTGGCCATCAGGGCTTCATCGGTGTCGATAGGCTGGTAGGTTACCGGAGACTCTTCCGGTTGAGTTGTGGTGGCCGCTTCCGCTTCCTGCGATTCCGGGGCATTGCAGGCAAACAGAAAGCCCGACAGGGCAAATAGACAGATTAGGTTTTTCATGGCTTTGATTTTGGTTGGTTTCCCTGAAGATAAGGGTTTTGAGGATAATAGGGGCTGGTCTTTGGCGTCTTTTCCAAATCGTGCTACCTTGCAGGGTGTAAAGATTAAAATGATTGGAATGGCAACACCGGAAGACCTGCAAGGCACCAAGGAACTGATCCTGCGCGATTTCGAGCTGCAGGAAGGCGACGAACCTATTGCAACCGAAGAAGACCTCCTCCGCCTGCTGGCCGATCAGATTGCCGGGATGATTGAGTACAACCTGGAAGTGCTGCTCAGCAACCTCTACCGCCTCGATGTGCAGGAAGCCAAGGTCAACTATGCCCTCTCCCCCCACTGTCCGGAGCCTGCCAACGTGGCCCTGGCCCGCCTCGTATTGGAGCGCCAAAAGCAGCGCGCCTACACCAAAAAACACTTTCAGCAGCCGGATTTGGAGGATTTGGATGGGCTGGAGTTATGAGCCCGCTGCATTGGGCAGAACAAGCCCACCCTTACACCTATCAAAAAGCAGGATCAAACCAAAATTAACAACTGCCTTTCAGGCTAGAGCGCAAATGTTAATTAACCAAAACTTATTCAGCCGAAATTGGCATTATCCCGTTTATTGTCTACATTGTAACCATAACGCGTTCCAGCTGCTCGCTCGAATGCGCCTTCTGTAACTAAACACCGTGTTATATTATGAAAAACTTACTTTCCTTTACCCCCCCCCAGGATTTTATTCTTCAGCGGACTGGGCACTGCCCTTGCTTTAATGAGCTGGCTGGCTATGCAAATGGGTAGTTGGGATGGTGGGATGCCCCATGGTCCATTGCCCGAAAGTGCGCGCTCTGCTCCACCAGAAAGCAGTTGTGCAATCACCGATATACTGATGACGAACCGGTCGGATTGCAACGACAATGGAACATTAGACTATCAAGATGATTTTTTTACGGCAGATGTCACTGTTCATTTTGAAAATAAGCCTGCGTCCGGCTCACTCGATGTAGTGGGGCAGTATTTATCACAGCCTTTGTCTGTTTCGGTTGGTAGTACATCAGCACCCGATTCACATACTTTCGTTGATGTCACACTGGAAACAACGGTAAATCCCAGGGATATAAGATTGACGGCTTCGTTCTCAGATTTGTCGTCATGTGAACTGCAAGTAGATGAGGTGAGTTCTACAAGGAGACAATGTTCAGTTTGCGGCAATAACCAAACCACGGGTCAACAATATCCCAGTTGTTGGCCTACTCAAGACCCACAAATCAGTGACGAATGTGAAAAGTCTTATAATTACGCGCCACCTCCGGGGTTTCCAGAACATACCCCTTTACGGCATATAAAAACAGTCGTGCATATCTTCCAGACAGAAGATCCAGCTAACCCCTTGCATTTTACTGAAAACCATATAGAAATTATTAATTCTCTTTTCGATGGTGCCAATCACCACCTCGCTAATTTGTGTGATGACCCTGATGATTTCTCCCCTCATATGCCGGATGCCCGAATCCGATTATTGAATACCGGGACTATCGGAGAAGACGTATTTTTCTATCAGGATGACCATGCCTGGGGGTTTGGCACAGCGGGCTGTGGTTATGATTTCTTAGATTTACAAGGTCGATATGATGATGCAAGAGATTTAGCGCTGGCCAATTACCCGGCCCCTGACGAAGAGGCTTTTCATATTATTCTCACGGGTGGAAATTGGCGTGATGAGGACGGGGATGGTAAATACGATGTCGGAGAATGTCATTTTCCTTGCGGAGGAGGCCTGACCAGAAATATGGGGTCTTGTCCGGATTCAGGTACTCCCCTTTCAATGGGGCTGGCGGGCACGTATGGAACCTACTTAAGTGCTATAGGAAATACAGGTGATTTACCCGATTGTGGATACGACGGAGAAGTGGCAGACATTGGCCGGGGCTTTCTTGGTGAAATATTCCATGTTCTCTCTCTAGACCACTTATCCCCTCTGCAAGTTCATAAAAACCATAGTATTGGTACGGATGGTTGTCTTGATACCCCGCTCAAGGCTAACCTAAACCTACTCGATTGCAATTTTACAGAGCGCTGTGCCCTAACAGAATGCCAAATTGGGAGACTTCATAGACTGTTTGCAGAAGGAAAATTCTCCTCTTTAGAACGCTTCCCCGACGGCAACGGCGGCTTTTCTCAAACTATGATTTGCACCTCCACAGAACCCACCATCGTCATCCCGAGCGGGGCAGATGTAGTCTGGGAAGGACCGAAAATTCTTCGCTCTGGCATCGTCGTCGAAGACGGCGGCAAACTGACCATCAAGTGTGAGGTGAAACTGCCATCCGATGCAAAAATTGAAGTAGAGGAAGGCGGTGCCCTCATTATTGATGGCGGGCATTTGCTGCCAAAGTGCGAAGATATGTCCTGGAGAGGCATCACCCTTTCCGGGGATGGCGGGCCTTTTGTGCCCGGGCAAAGCACCTACCTGAGGATCAATCCTGGCTCCATCATTGAAGCGGCCGAAAACCCAATTGTCAATAACAGTGCGACGGTACTGGCTTTTGGGGCGCTCATCAGCAACTCCGGCACAGTAGAGCTGCACGACCATGAAAACGACCCGCTGACCCGCTTTATCAATTGTGACTTCATACGGGACAGCGACTACGCCCTACTCGCCAGCCCCACCGAAAACTGGGACAACCAAATGCTGATCGACAATTTCAGCGGGCCGCAGATTACCGGGTGTACCTTCAATACCATCGCACACCCCATAGGTAAAAGCAATGGCATGGGCATCGCTCATATCGGTGGCCGCTTCACCTTGTCCAGTTCCCTCATCGAAGGGTACAGGGTTGGCGTGAACGGCAACACGCTTTTAGAGAACACTACGGGGAGGTTTACCATCCAACAGTGTACCCTGCGCAATAATGCTATAGCTATTGTCAGTGACGGGATCAACAATATTGACATCCGGGAGAACCTCATCGAAGGGATTGGCAATTATCATAATGGAGACGAGGAAGGCATCGTACTCCGGGAATGTACGGGCTTTGAGGTCCAGGACAATGAATTCGAAGGGCTTGCCGGCGCTACCGACACCTGGGGCATCGTGGTCGAAAACTCCGGCTCCGAGTCCAACGACATTGAGCGCAATGCCTTTTCCAATTTGCATGTGGCCAATCAGGCGCAGTTGTTGAACCATAGCTTTGATCCCTTCCTCGGCCTGCAATACTCCTGCAACACCAACACCAGCAACACCAGCTACGACTACGTTGTCACGAATGATGGCATCGCTGCATTCCAAGGCAGCCCCACCCTCCCGGCCGGTAACACCTTCTCCGGCATCGCCTCTGCCGGGGGCGACTTCTTCAATGACGGGGATAATGGCATCACCTACTTTTACTATGACGGGGCAGCGGATGAGGAACCGGTGAATTATTCTGGCATGTTTACTCCTAGTGCTCTGAATGAAGATAATACCTGCCAGCCCGACGATACCGACGGGCCCATCATCCTTATCGACCCTTCCAAGATGAGGGAGCGCTACCTAAAAGCCCGGGAAGGCTACTACGCCGCCAAAGCGGAGTACGACTCTCTGATGAACGGCGGGCAGGACGAGGCCTATTGGAAGAGTCAGGCGGAAGGGCTGACGCCTGCCGGGGCAGCAGCCTTCTGGCAAAATGCCGTCAACATCTCCCCCTACTTCAGTAAGGGCACCCTTGAAAGCATCATCAAGCGGGGCGACCTGTTCAGCTATGCCGAACTAGCAGCCCTGCTTATGGACAATCCTGAAGCCCTGCGTGACGCTAAATTCCAGGGCTTCCTCTACAGCGAGCTGCCCGCTGCCATGGTCGATACCATACTGCCCTACCGGGAGGTATCCACCCCGCGCACTGCCCTCGAAGTGGAAATGGCCGGGCACCGCTATACCATGCATCAGACGGCCAATGTCAGGATCAAACAAATCTTGTCTGATACCTTGGGCATCAACTATACCGCTTACCGCGAGTGGCTGCGCAATAAAGAAAGCCTGGAAGCCTACTACGAGCTGGCTACTTCGTATTGCGTCAAAGACTCCTTCGAGGTGGCCCTGGAAAAGTGCGACTCTGTATACCTGCTCTTTGAGCTGACCGAAGCTCAGGAAAAAGCCCATAAACGATTCGTAGAATACCTGAAGTTCACTATGGACGCACAGGCAGCGGGCGTGCACTACGCTGCCTACGACAGCAGCCGGGTCGCTGCCCTGCAAAGCATAGCCGACAGTGGGGACGACCGCGCGGCGGCCTTCGCCCGTGGCCTGCTCAATACCTTCTACGGCTACGACTACCGCATTGTACCGCAGTCGCCAAATGTGCAGGGGCTCTATACCCTGCCCGGCAGCGGGCCTGCCACGCAGCCGCAGGAACGGGCACAGCCCTTATCGGCACTGCCCAACCCCGCCCGGGAGCAGGTCGCTTTCCGATACCAATTGCCGGACCCGCAGCAGCCTGCACAGTTGCTGATTTACGATATGCAGGGCAAGCATGCCGCTACGCTACGCTGTGGCCTAGGTACCGTCCAGCAAATTTGGCAAACTGCTGGATACCAACGCGGGCTGTACTATTGCATCCTACAGCAGGGGGGCTACCGCTCTCCCGCATTGAAAGTACTGCTGATTGACTAACTATTCTATAGCGCCGGTTTTAGTAAGGCTGCTAAAACCGGCGCTCCAAATTTCCCCTCTATTATGAAAAACTTTCTTTGGCACCTGTTACTGATATTGTGCAGCACTACATTTGCACAAACCACTACTTTTAACAAAAGAATAGATACAGGATACCCTTTTCTGAATATCACAGAAGTTTTGCCTACTGATAGCTGCTACTATGCTACAGGAGTAATTACCCATGAAACAGATAGTATCTTTTCTGTTGGCCATCTTTTTTTAAAACTTAGCCTTGAAGGAGAAATCCTATGGCACAAAAAGCTCGGCACCCCACAGAAATCCTATGAATCCTGGGGGTCAGGCCTTTTTTCAACGGATGAATCCAGTTTCGTTACCATGGGGATTACTAAAGATTCAATCCCCAAAATCGCGCTCATTAAATACAATGGAAATGGGGACACTATATTCACGAAAGAGTACATCAACCCTTTCTATCCGGAAGAATCTTTTATCTCCGCAGCACAAAATGTCAGCCCTTATAAAAACGATGAGATTTCACTTATTTCAGGGATTGATGCCGATCCAGATGGGGGCAATTCCGAGATATACTGGCTACGCCTGAACGCAGCAGGGGAAATAATAAATAGTTTTATTTACGCCGCACCGGAGCACAATACCCCTGAATCACAAACCATAGATGAAAATGGGAATATCACCATAGGCGCCTTTAGCCATAACATCGGCCAAGTCAACCAAAATTTCACCTGCCAGGCTCAAATCCTACAGATAGACAGTTTAGGCAACCAAAAATGGCTGTACAAGACCCCAGCTAACCAGCTTTTTAGCTCCGCACGCTCCCTCCTCCCCACCCCCGACGGCAGCCTCATCGTCGGAACCGGTAAAGGCGTGGAGACGGCCATCAACAGCAGCAGCGGCCGCGTAGACTGGAACCCCTGCTTCTTCAAGCTCAATGCCGATAGGCAGATGGAGTGGACCAGGGGGTTTAGGGGCGAATTCCCGTGGACTAACTTCTCCATGGTCAAAATCGTTGAGGCTACAGACCAAAGCGGGTACCTTGGCATCAGTTGGACCGCAGAGACGGAGTCTATTGGAGAGCTTAGGAAAGGCACCTGGCTCATGAAGGCCTCCCCACAAGGCGACAGCCTTTGGGTGCGCTACTTCACGCTTTTTGATGAGGAACCGCTTGCCCCCGAGCCCATGGACCTCAAAGCCACCCCCGATGGCGGCTACATCGTCTGCGGCGCTATCGACCCGCCCGATGACGGGGGCGTCCACCCATTGCGCTACGGCTGGCTCCTCAAGCTCGATGAGCACGGCTGCCTCGTGCCCGGCTGCCACCTGCCCAACAGCACCGCGCCGGAGCCCGGCACACCGCCACAGCTCGCCCTCTTCCCCAACCCCGCCCGCGATTTTATCAACTTTGAGCTGCGCGGTGCCCGCCCTGCCCCCGATGGGGTGTTCCGCATACTTGATGTGCAGGGGCAGCTTTTGCAGACTATCCCGGCACAGGAAGCCTTGGGTACGGTAGTCGTGCCCGTGCACGATTGGGCGGCGGGGGCGTATGTGGTGCAGTACCTGGAAGGCGGGCAGCTCAGGGCAACGGAGCAGTTCTTGAAGGTGGAGTGATAACCACATCACCCCACATGCCGCTCCACCAGCCCAATTACTTCCTGCTCCAGGGCATCCGCCCTCGCAGCTATAGATTGAGCCGCTGAGAGTTTGGCTTCCACCCAGGCTTTGTCCTCGATATCACCGGCATTGATGCGGACATTGAGCCAGGCACCGTGCACAGCTGCTCTTCCTGCGCATTTTTTTGGGAGCGCTCTCTTCCCTAAAGAAATACATCACGCTATATTTGATTGGTAAAATCAGCTCGTCCGGTATTTTTCACAACCCCAAACAAAGCTAAACCAAACGTTAATTAACCTAAACTTATTCCGCCGGAATTGGCACTATGTCGTTTTTTGCCTACATTGTAATCACAGCGCGTTCCAGCTGCTTGCTCAAATGCGCTCTTTGTAACTAAAATCCCTTCACACTTTATGCAAAATCTATCTTCCATTTATCCCCCCGCGTTAAGTATTATTGCCTTATCCTTTGATAAACTCGTAAGCGGCAGTGCAGATTTATCCGGGTTTAGCCTTGATACTGCTGCACTACAGCCCATTGCTTATATGGCAGACGGGACGAAGCAAAAGATCACGCTTTCCATCCGTTCCGGGGGGAAGCTGGGCAATGGTTTCTTGCAGCAATCGGATAACACTCCGCTGGAAGAAAGCAACGAACAGAAATCAGCATTAGGTGCACAAGTGTTGGTTTCCCCTAACCCTTTCAGTCAAAAGCTGCTGATCGACCTTGGGAGTACTCCTTCAGGCGCACAAACCTCAGTTACTATTTTCAACAGTATTGGCCAGCAGGTCTGGCAATGGCAGGGCTCAGCAGATGGAACACTCGAGGCTTCCACTTCAACCTGGCCGGATGGCGTGTACTACTATCAGGTAAAGATAGGTGAAGACTTGACTTCTGGCAAGGTTATTAAAGGCCAATAAAACTTTAATATAATTTAATTGCCCAGCCCCACGGCACATGCGGGGCTGGGTATATATCCTTTTATTATGCGTACCATATTCCTCACTTTACTGATAATGGCCAGCATAAACAAGGGCAAAAGCCAATGCTGGGAAATCATTTACGATGGAGGTAATAATATTGTTTTTACAAACCTTGAAGTCTTAAATGACTCCGCATTTTGGGTAGTTGCCACACTTGTAGAACAAGGGCAAAGCCTAGGGCTAAGAACAGAAGACAAAGGGGACTCTTGGAGCATCGTGACTTGGCCAAGCTCCATTTCTCACCCATATTCCATTGAACTCATTAATCAGAACTCCGCTTTTATTGGGTCCTTTAAAAATAGCGTATATAAAACAGAAGACAAGGGCTGGTCATGGGATGACGTAGACCTCCCCCAAGAGGGAGGGGGGACTGTAATCCGTTACATTGTTTTTAACAACGAAAACGAGGGGTGGCTAACTGTTGACAAAGGCTCTATTTTTCATACTCAAGATGGAGGGGCAAATTGGGTAGAAAAAGGAAACAATGTAGAATATGGAATTCCTTCTTTCAGAGGTTTTCAGGCTGTAACGGATAGTGTCCTCTATTTTTATGGCTGGCATGCATTCAGCAGCGCTAATTCAGCCCGAATATGGAAAACTATCAACAAGGGGGATACATGGAATACTTTGAATTTAGGACTACCTACAAGTGAACTGGATTTCTTCTTTCTAGATCAAAACACTGGATGGATTCCATGCCAAAACAACACAATCTGTAAAACAATGGATGGAGGGGATACTTGGTCAGAATATACAGTTACAGACAACTCTGAAACTTACGGTTTCACAACCCAATTTACTAGCAATAGTATAGGCTGGGTAGGAGGATGGATAGCTGATTCTCCCAATTTTTTAATCCCGTTTATTGCGTACAGCGGCGACGGGGGCGAAACCTGGGCAAGGCAACATTTATCAATTGATACGTCTTATGTTTTTGACTATGAAAACGACAATAGAATAAGAGAACTCCAAATGGTCAACGACACACTGGGTTACGCTATATCAGGCAGAAGGCGTATCTACCGCTACCGCGGGCGCGCTGCCGAATGCGGGCCTGCCCCCGTATTGCTCGGCACTAACGCCTTGTCCCCCAGCTTCTCCTGGGCTGCCGCCGAAGGCTGCTTCGATGGGTACTATTTCCAAATAGGCAGCAGCCCAGGGGAGGATGACCTCCTGCCTCCAACTGATGTCGGGCTCGACACCTTTTTCCACGCTACGGCACCGCTCCCTGAAAACACCACCGCATACGCCACTGTGCGCCCCTATAACCACCAATTTGGGCCAGCACAAAGCTGCGAGTCTACCGTTTTCCTAACCCCGGACTGCCCTCCAGCCCCTGTCGTCATCGATACCGGCTACTGTGCAGGCAGTCCATTGCTGTGGGGGGACAGCCTCATTAATGCGCCCGGCACCTATACCTTCCCTGCACAGGCGCTAACGGGCTGCGACAGCACCACCGTGCTCAAAGTAGAAGCCTATGCCCCGGATACCAGCTTAATCGATACTTTTTTCTGTAGTGGCAGCGATGGGCTGCTCTGGGGGGACAGCCTGTTGCCACAGCCAGGGACATATATCTTTGCCTACCTCAATGCACAGGGCTGTGACAGTACCGTACAGGTTTCACTAGCCCTTACCAACAGCAGCTTAAGCGCCATAGACACCTTCTTTTGCGAAGGGGAAGCCTTTTGGTGGGGCGATACCCTACTGCCCGGGCCGGGCCTGCACACCCTCGCCTACCGCTCCGCAGAGGGCTGTGACAGTACCCTGCAAGTCACGCTCCAAGCCCGGAACAATAGCTATGTTGAGCTGGACACTGCTCTTGTGCCAGGAGCTGTTTTCATGGGCAGCGCCTTCTATACGGACACTACTTTCACGCAGTTGCACCCTGCCGCTAACGGCTGCGACAGCCTCACCACCATCCACATAGAGATCATCTCCAATACCAGAGCTGCAGCCCAGCCTTCGCCCTGGCGTTGTTACCCTAACCCTGCCCGGGACCTCCTCTGGGCGGAAGGGCCTTCACCTAATGCCCGGCTACAGTTATGGTCTGCCGGAGGGCAGCGGGTTGGGCTTCCCAAGCATAGCCCCCCTACGCCTGAAGGGGCAGGGCGGTACAGGTATGCTTACAACATCTCCCATTTGCCGCCGGGGTTGTACTGGCTGCAGATCACCTGGGAGAGTGGGACAGCTTTGGAGAAGGTGGTGAAGATGTAATAGCCTGGTACGACCAGGGCGCTGACCTGGCTAGTGCGACTAGACCGAAATAGTTGACAGTCTTTTCACGCTTGAGCGCTTACTAGCGTTGGGCGTTAACTGTCAAGTATCTACGGCTCAATCCACTAGAAATATATTATATAGATTGCCCGTTATTTAATACTTGACAGACCACTAAATGCTCCGGGGCGTTGTAGGGCTCAAATGCCTTTAGCTTGCCCTGGCCCGCCTCGTACTGCAGGCCGCCTACATCAAAAAACACTTTCAGCAGCCGGATTTGGGGAATTTGGATGGGATGGAGTTGTAATTATACTGACGATTAAGTGGTTTGCCACAGCAAACCTACTCAATGCTTGCCCGTGTCTCCTCACTTGTGGGCTTTGGCCACTGGAGACTATACTTAAAGGCAGGAGGGTCAGCATTTACGCTGGGAAGTGGCTCGCGCTTGCCCTGACAAGCTGCGCTTCGTCAGTGGCCGATGTCGCAAATCCAAGATCCCAGACGATGAATGTCTGGATCAACGACCCAGACGATGAATGTCTGGATAGTGACCCGACATTTATCGTTCCCCGTGCTGGCCGTCAGCGCCAGTAGGTGACCACTTCGTATTGCGTATATCACCGTACCAACGTCACATCCCCCTGCAAAGTCTGCACTGCTTCCTGCCGCTCTACCTGATACTGCATGAGGTAGAAATAGACCTCTGTGGGCGCAGGCTCTCCGTCCTGTTCGCCATCCCAGGGCAGGGCGGCGTCTGAAGTTTCATAGACGAGATTGCCCCAGCGGTTGTAAATGCGCAGCAGAAAGTTTAGGAAGACCGGTTCTTCACAGTCACTCAGCGGGCCAAAGGTATCGTTGGTGTT
>NZ_JPOS01000006.1 GCF_000759025.1 Phaeodactylibacter xiamenensis
CCGCGCGGCGGCCTTCGCCCGTGGCCTGCTCAATACCTTCTACGGCTACGACTACCGCATTGTACCGCAGTCGCCAAATGTGCAGGGGCTCTATACCCTGCCCGGCAGCGGGCCTGCCACGCAGCCGCAGGAACGGGCACAGCCCTTATCGGCACTGCCCAACCCCGCCCGGGAGCAGGTCGCTTTCCGATACCAATTGCCGGACCCGCAGCAGCCTGCACAGTTGCTGATTTACGATATGCAGGGCAAGCATGCCGCTACGCTACGCTGTGGCCTAGGTACCGTCCAGCAAATTTGGCAAACTGCTGGATACCAACGCGGGCTGTACTATTGCATCCTACAGCAGGGGGGCTACCGCTCTCCCGCATTGAAAGTACTGCTGATTGACTAACTATTCTATAGCGCCGGTTTTAGTAAGGCTGCTAAAACCGGCGCTCCAAATTTCCCCTCTATTATGAAAAACTTTCTTTGGCACCTGTTACTGATATTGTGCAGCACTACATTTGCACAAACCACTACTTTTAACAAAAGAATAGATACAGGATACCCTTTTCTGAATATCACAGAAGTTTTGCCTACTGATAGCTGCTACTATGCTACAGGAGTAATTACCCATGAAACAGATAGTATCTTTTCTGTTGGCCATCTTTTTTTAAAACTTAGCCTTGAAGGAGAAATCCTATGGCACAAAAAGCTCGGCACCCCACAGAAATCCTATGAATCCTGGGGGTCAGGCCTTTTTTCAACGGATGAATCCAGTTTCGTTACCATGGGGATTACTAAAGATTCAATCCCCAAAATCGCGCTCATTAAATACAATGGAAATGGGGACACTATATTCACGAAAGAGTACATCAACCCTTTCTATCCGGAAGAATCTTTTATCTCCGCAGCACAAAATGTCAGCCCTTATAAAAACGATGAGATTTCACTTATTTCAGGGATTGATGCCGATCCAGATGGGGGCAATTCCGAGATATACTGGCTACGCCTGAACGCAGCAGGGGAAATAATAAATAGTTTTATTTACGCCGCACCGGAGCACAATACCCCTGAATCACAAACCATAGATGAAAATGGGAATATCACCATAGGCGCCTTTAGCCATAACATCGGCCAAGTCAACCAAAATTTCACCTGCCAGGCTCAAATCCTACAGATAGACAGTTTAGGCAACCAAAAATGGCTGTACAAGACCCCAGCTAACCAGCTTTTTAGCTCCGCACGCTCCCTCCTCCCCACCCCCGACGGCAGCCTCATCGTCGGAACCGGTAAAGGCGTGGAGACGGCCATCAACAGCAGCAGCGGCCGCGTAGACTGGAACCCCTGCTTCTTCAAGCTCAATGCCGATAGGCAGATGGAGTGGACCAGGGGGTTTAGGGGCGAATTCCCGTGGACTAACTTCTCCATGGTCAAAATCGTTGAGGCTACAGACCAAAGCGGGTACCTTGGCATCAGTTGGACCGCAGAGACGGAGTCTATTGGAGAGCTTAGGAAAGGCACCTGGCTCATGAAGGCCTCCCCACAAGGCGACAGCCTTTGGGTGCGCTACTTCACGCTTTTTGATGAGGAACCGCTTGCCCCCGAGCCCATGGACCTCAAAGCCACCCCCGATGGCGGCTACATCGTCTGCGGCGCTATCGACCCGCCCGATGACGGGGGCGTCCACCCATTGCGCTACGGCTGGCTCCTCAAGCTCGATGAGCACGGCTGCCTCGTGCCCGGCTGCCACCTGCCCAACAGCACCGCGCCGGAGCCCGGCACACCGCCACAGCTCGCCCTCTTCCCCAACCCCGCCCGCGATTTTATCAACTTTGAGCTGCGCGGTGCCCGCCCTGCCCCCGATGGGGTGTTCCGCATACTTGATGTGCAGGGGCAGCTTTTGCAGACTATCCCGGCACAGGAAGCCTTGGGTACGGTAGTCGTGCCCGTGCACGATTGGGCGGCGGGGGCGTATGTGGTGCAGTACCTGGAAGGCGGGCAGCTCAGGGCAACGGAGCAGTTCTTGAAGGTGGAGTGATAACCACATCACCCCACATGCCGCTCCACCAGCCCAATTACTTCCTGCTCCAGGGCATCCGCCCTCGCAGCTATAGATTGAGCCGCTGAGAGTTTGGCTTCCACCCAGGCTTTGTCCTCGATATCACCGGCATTGATGCGGACATTGAGCCAGGCACCGTGCACAGCTGCTCTTCCTGCGCATTTTTTTGGGAGCGCTCTCTTCCCTAAAGAAATACATCACGCTATATTTGATTGGTAAAATCAGCTCGTCCGGTATTTTTCACAACCCCAAACAAAGCTAAACCAAACGTTAATTAACCTAAACTTATTCCGCCGGAATTGGCACTATGTCGTTTTTTGCCTACATTGTAATCACAGCGCGTTCCAGCTGCTTGCTCAAATGCGCTCTTTGTAACTAAAATCCCTTCACACTTTATGCAAAATCTATCTTCCATTTATCCCCCCGCGTTAAGTATTATTGCCTTATCCTTTGATAAACTCGTAAGCGGCAGTGCAGATTTATCCGGGTTTAGCCTTGATACTGCTGCACTACAGCCCATTGCTTATATGGCAGACGGGACGAAGCAAAAGATCACGCTTTCCATCCGTTCCGGGGGGAAGCTGGGCAATGGTTTCTTGCAGCAATCGGATAACACTCCGCTGGAAGAAAGCAACGAACAGAAATCAGCATTAGGTGCACAAGTGTTGGTTTCCCCTAACCCTTTCAGTCAAAAGCTGCTGATCGACCTTGGGAGTACTCCTTCAGGCGCACAAACCTCAGTTACTATTTTCAACAGTATTGGCCAGCAGGTCTGGCAATGGCAGGGCTCAGCAGATGGAACACTCGAGGCTTCCACTTCAACCTGGCCGGATGGCGTGTACTACTATCAGGTAAAGATAGGTGAAGACTTGACTTCTGGCAAGGTTATTAAAGGCCAATAAAACTTTAATATAATTTAATTGCCCAGCCCCACGGCACATGCGGGGCTGGGTATATATCCTTTTATTATGCGTACCATATTCCTCACTTTACTGATAATGGCCAGCATAAACAAGGGCAAAAGCCAATGCTGGGAAATCATTTACGATGGAGGTAATAATATTGTTTTTACAAACCTTGAAGTCTTAAATGACTCCGCATTTTGGGTAGTTGCCACACTTGTAGAACAAGGGCAAAGCCTAGGGCTAAGAACAGAAGACAAAGGGGACTCTTGGAGCATCGTGACTTGGCCAAGCTCCATTTCTCACCCATATTCCATTGAACTCATTAATCAGAACTCCGCTTTTATTGGGTCCTTTAAAAATAGCGTATATAAAACAGAAGACAAGGGCTGGTCATGGGATGACGTAGACCTCCCCCAAGAGGGAGGGGGGACTGTAATCCGTTACATTGTTTTTAACAACGAAAACGAGGGGTGGCTAACTGTTGACAAAGGCTCTATTTTTCATACTCAAGATGGAGGGGCAAATTGGGTAGAAAAAGGAAACAATGTAGAATATGGAATTCCTTCTTTCAGAGGTTTTCAGGCTGTAACGGATAGTGTCCTCTATTTTTATGGCTGGCATGCATTCAGCAGCGCTAATTCAGCCCGAATATGGAAAACTATCAACAAGGGGGATACATGGAATACTTTGAATTTAGGACTACCTACAAGTGAACTGGATTTCTTCTTTCTAGATCAAAACACTGGATGGATTCCATGCCAAAACAACACAATCTGTAAAACAATGGATGGAGGGGATACTTGGTCAGAATATACAGTTACAGACAACTCTGAAACTTACGGTTTCACAACCCAATTTACTAGCAATAGTATAGGCTGGGTAGGAGGATGGATAGCTGATTCTCCCAATTTTTTAATCCCGTTTATTGCGTACAGCGGCGACGGGGGCGAAACCTGGGCAAGGCAACATTTATCAATTGATACGTCTTATGTTTTTGACTATGAAAACGACAATAGAATAAGAGAACTCCAAATGGTCAACGACACACTGGGTTACGCTATATCAGGCAGAAGGCGTATCTACCGCTACCGCGGGCGCGCTGCCGAATGCGGGCCTGCCCCCGTATTGCTCGGCACTAACGCCTTGTCCCCCAGCTTCTCCTGGGCTGCCGCCGAAGGCTGCTTCGATGGGTACTATTTCCAAATAGGCAGCAGCCCAGGGGAGGATGACCTCCTGCCTCCAACTGATGTCGGGCTCGACACCTTTTTCCACGCTACGGCACCGCTCCCTGAAAACACCACCGCATACGCCACTGTGCGCCCCTATAACCACCAATTTGGGCCAGCACAAAGCTGCGAGTCTACCGTTTTCCTAACCCCGGACTGCCCTCCAGCCCCTGTCGTCATCGATACCGGCTACTGTGCAGGCAGTCCATTGCTGTGGGGGGACAGCCTCATTAATGCGCCCGGCACCTATACCTTCCCTGCACAGGCGCTAACGGGCTGCGACAGCACCACCGTGCTCAAAGTAGAAGCCTATGCCCCGGATACCAGCTTAATCGATACTTTTTTCTGTAGTGGCAGCGATGGGCTGCTCTGGGGGGACAGCCTGTTGCCACAGCCAGGGACATATATCTTTGCCTACCTCAATGCACAGGGCTGTGACAGTACCGTACAGGTTTCACTAGCCCTTACCAACAGCAGCTTAAGCGCCATAGACACCTTCTTTTGCGAAGGGGAAGCCTTTTGGTGGGGCGATACCCTACTGCCCGGGCCGGGCCTGCACACCCTCGCCTACCGCTCCGCAGAGGGCTGTGACAGTACCCTGCAAGTCACGCTCCAAGCCCGGAACAATAGCTATGTTGAGCTGGACACTGCTCTTGTGCCAGGAGCTGTTTTCATGGGCAGCGCCTTCTATACGGACACTACTTTCACGCAGTTGCACCCTGCCGCTAACGGCTGCGACAGCCTCACCACCATCCACATAGAGATCATCTCCAATACCAGAGCTGCAGCCCAGCCTTCGCCCTGGCGTTGTTACCCTAACCCTGCCCGGGACCTCCTCTGGGCGGAAGGGCCTTCACCTAATGCCCGGCTACAGTTATGGTCTGCCGGAGGGCAGCGGGTTGGGCTTCCCAAGCATAGCCCCCCTACGCCTGAAGGGGCAGGGCGGTACAGGTATGCTTACAACATCTCCCATTTGCCGCCGGGGTTGTACTGGCTGCAGATCACCTGGGAGAGTGGGACAGCTTTGGAGAAGGTGGTGAAGATGTAATAGCCTGGTACGACCAGGGCGCTGACCTGGCTAGTGCGACTAGACCGAAATAGTTGACAGTCTTTTCACGCTTGAGCGCTTACTAGCGTTGGGCGTTAACTGTCAAGTATCTACGGCTCAATCCACTAGAAATATATTATATAGATTGCCCGTTATTTAATACTTGACAGACCACTAAATGCTCCGGGGCGTTGTAGGGCTCAAATGCCTTTAGCTTGCCCTGGCCCGCCTCGTACTGCAGGCCGCCTACATCAAAAAACACTTTCAGCAGCCGGATTTGGGGAATTTGGATGGGATGGAGTTGTAATTATACTGACGATTAAGTGGTTTGCCACAGCAAACCTACTCAATGCTTGCCCGTGTCTCCTCACTTGTGGGCTTTGGCCACTGGAGACTATACTTAAAGGCAGGAGGGTCAGCATTTACGCTGGGAAGTGGCTCGCGCTTGCCCTGACAAGCTGCGCTTCGTCAGTGGCCGATGTCGCAAATCCAAGATCCCAGACGATGAATGTCTGGATCAACGACCCAGACGATGAATGTCTGGATAGTGACCCGACATTTATCGTTCCCCGTGCTGGCCGTCAGCGCCAGTAGGTGACCACTTCGTATTGCGTATATCACCGTACCAACGTCACATCCCCCTGCAAAGTCTGCACTGCTTCCTGCCGCTCTACCTGATACTGCATGAGGTAGAAATAGACCTCTGTGGGCGCAGGCTCTCCGTCCTGTTCGCCATCCCAGGGCAGGGCGGCGTCTGAAGTTTCATAGACGAGATTGCCCCAGCGGTTGTAAATGCGCAGCAGAAAGTTTAGGAAGACCGGTTCTTCACAGTCACTCAGCGGGCCAAAGGTATCGTTGGTGTTGTCGCCGTTTGGGGTGAAGGTATTGGGCAGCGCAATCATACAGATACTGGTGTCACAGTCTATGGTCGCAATGGCGATGGTATCCGCAACCGTCTCGCAGGCTGTGCTGATAGTCAGGGCGTACAGGCTGTCCAGACCCACTTCGATCTCCGTGGCCGTATCGCCCGTAGACCAGGCGTAGTCTGCATCGGGGAATTCCGGGACGGAAAGCGTTGCCGGTTCATCTTCGCAAAGGGTCAGGGTGTCCTGCTCAAAGGCGAATTCGAGTGGCTGTGTAGCAAAAATATGGTCGGAAAAGTTGGGCAGGCCGGAATAGGGGATATCCTCACTACCCGGCAGCATATAAACATCCGGCATAAACAGAGGCTCCTGTGTATCGGGGCATTCCAAAATGGATAGGGTTGGCCCATCGCTCAGAAAAAAATCGCGCTCCAGTAAGTAAATATTACCATCCACCGCCATTTGCATTTGACCGGTCAGGCGTTTGTCCGGTAGGTTGACGATTATTGAACGGCTGTCTTCCACCTCCTCCGATTCCAAATCGTACTGCACCATTACGCGGCCAGCGGGTGTGTTTTCCACAAAATAGAGAAATTGGCTACTTGGCGAGAAAGAAGCGGCGTCCCGGCTGTGGTCGGGCATAGGCGTCAGGTCGATGATATTGGCCGTATCAATTTGCCCGGTGGCATTATCGAAGGGGAAAACGGTGCCCGCACAGTGCAGCCACTGCCCGTTGGGCGAGATATCGAGCTGTCCCGTAATCGTGCCGTCAAAGGGGAAAGCCAGCGTATCCGTAACACCTTCGCTTGTAAGAGGGAAAACCAGGAGCTGATTGTTCTCGGGAACGGCATCCACAATAACGACCCAGTAGTCGGTCCCATTTTGGTGAATAGTGCCCGTGAGGCCTTCGAAAGCGGGTACGTACACCCGTTGGTCGGCTACCGTGACGCCGCCCAGCCCGCCATTGAGCGCCATATCTACCTCAAAGTAGGATAAGCCCCGACCCTGCGGCTGCCCCGGCACGCTACCGCCAATGTCAAACTCCACTTCTTCCATCGTGAACAGGTAGTACACCTCATCTGCCCCCGGCTTTGGCAGTATCAGGGCGGACTGCGCTGCACTGAACCCACCGCCTTCGGTGCCGCCCATATCGTACATAAATTCATTGTTACGGTTCCAGATTTTCCCGGAGGTCTGCCCAGATTGCTCCGGGTCCCGGCCACCCCCATTGGTGTAGAAGAGCACATTGCCCTCCGCATCGGAGACAATAGCGCAGCCTTCAAAGGTTTCCATAGCACCTCCAGGCACCTGTACGGGATTGCCACCGGAGAAGTCCAGCCCGGCAGCTGCACCAAAGTACCAGACCGTACCTGCATTCTGGGCAGAGAGCAACAATGGGGACAACAGAAAAAAGCAGAGTAGTTGTTTCATGGTCATTTTCGCGTTTATGGCCACAAAGCTACGGTATATTCCCGTTGCACTCTTCGAATTCTGCTTATATTAACCGTCAAAAATCAGGCAATATGCCAAAAAGTGTAGCGATTATCGGGGCGGGCTGTTCGGGCCTGGCCGCCATTAAGAATATGCAGGATGCCGGTCTGACGGACATCACCTGCTACGAGAAGAACGATCAAATCGGCGGCAACTGGGTCTTCACCGCCGGGGAGTCCCACTCCAGCGTTTGCGAAACCACCCACATCATTTCTTCAAAAGAACTTTCTGCTTTTGAGGGCTTCCCTATGCCCAGCCACTATCCGGACTATCCTTCGCATAAGCAGGTACTGGCTTATTTTCAGGATTATGCAAGGGCGTTCAATCTGGAACAGTACATACAATTCAATACGGCTGTTGAACAAGCGGTTGAGCTTCCTAACCACCGGTGGCAACTCACCCTTAGCGATGGCACCGAACGCACCTTTGACTACCTCCTGGTCGCCAACGGACACCACTCCGTACCCCGCTGGCCCGATATACCGGGTACTTTTACCGGAGAGTATATGCATTCCCACAGCTTCAAGACCAATAGCCCCTTTGCGGGAAAGCGGGTGCTGGTCATCGGGGCGGGCAACTCGGGTTGCGACTGTGCCGTGGAAGCCAGCCGGGTCGCCGAATCCACGGCCATCAGCCTGCGCCGCCCCACTTACATCATCCCTAAATTTCTCATGGGGAAGCCCACCGATACGTATAACGCTTTGCTACAGCGTATTCCAGGTTTCCTTCGGGCGCCCATACAAAAGCTCAGCCTTCAATTACAAATCGGCAAATATGAGCGCTACGGGCTGAAGACCCCCGAATACCCGATCACAGCTGCTCACCCCACCCTCAACTCGGAACTCCTTTACCGCATCCGGCACGGGCGGGTAAGCCCCAAAGCCGGTGTGGAGCGCTTTGAAGACCAAACTGTCCACTTTTCTGATGGCAGCAGCGCGGAATTTGATACGGTCATTGCCGCAACTGGATACAAAATTGCCTTTCCCTTTTTCGAGCCGGGGCTGTTTGACTTTGAAGATGCCTACCGCATTCCGCTCTACCTGCGCATGATGGCGCCCGGGCACCCCAACGTCTTTTTCATTGGGCTGGTGCAGCCGCAAGGGTGCATCTGGCCCTTGTCTGACTTACAGGCCCAACTGACGGCCTTGCACATCACAGACAGGTGGCCGTTGCCGGACAATCTGGAACAACTTGCAGAAGCCGAGTGCGATGAAATCGAGCAGGAGTTCAAACAAGCCCGGCGACACAGCCTGGAGGTTCATTTCCACCCCTTCGCCGAAAAAATCCGGGCGCAAATCAGAGCCGCCGCAGGTAAGCGACCTGCCGTACCTGTATAGGAAAAGAGTTGACCTCGGGGATGTCCTCCCCTTCGAAGGTTTGGTTGCCGGTAGTACGGATGGCTTCGAGTTTCCCGGAGATGATTTCGTAGGTCATCACGCCCTCTTTTACTTCAGCTGTACTCAGCAATAAGCTGCCCATCACATCAAACCGGCTGTACATTTTGCCATTGAGCAGATATACATCCATTTCAATGGTGTTTTGCTCATCGATTTTATACCAGCCCATTTCCGGGCGGACCGGCTTAAGCAGATAATCCCGAAGCCCTTCTTCTTTATCCGCTCCGTAGATGATACTGTAGGTGTAAAAGGAGTCTCTGGGCAGAATGTGCAGTTCCATCGGCAACTCCTGCTGCTTGCCCTGCAGGCTGTAGATTTCCAATGTGCCTCCCCATTTCCCAATCCATTCCTGAGGCAGCCCCAGGCTATCTGACGTATCCTGAGCGGCAAGCGGCTGACAAAACGCGAGGAACAATAAAACAGTACTGATTGATTTCGCTATCTTCATCATTCATTATTTAATGCCCACAAGATAACGTATGCGTCTCAACTTCCTGATCCCAATCCTGCTCGTTGGTACTTTTAGCAGTGCTGCTCAGGCCCCCTACTTCCAACAGCAGGCCGACTACCGCATTGATGTCCGCCTCGATGATCAGGCGCATGTACTGCAAGGGCACCTCAACCTCATTTACCACAATAATGCCCCGAAAGCACTCGACACCCTCTACTTCCACCTCTGGCCCAATGCCTACCGCAATCAGCAAACTGCTTACGCAAAGCAGGCCCGGCGCATGGGCGAGACGGACTTCCACTTTGCCCGTAAAGATCAGCTCGGCGGCATAGACTCCCTCAGCTTCACCGCGGATGGCGAGGCCGTAACCTGGAGCTACCACCCCGAGCATATTGATATTGCCATTCTGGTGCTTCCCCAGTCGCTGCCCCCGGATGCACAGGTGGAAATCAACACCCCATTCCGGGTGGATTTGCCCTATATCTTCTCCCGCCTCGGCCATGTGGACCAAAGCTACTCCATCACACAGTGGTATCCCAAGCCTGCCGTGTATGACAACGAAGGCTGGCACCCCATGCCCTACCTCGATATGGGCGAGTTTTATTCGGAATTTGGCAACTACGAAGTCAGCATCACCCTGCCGGAAAACTATCAGGTGGGCGCCACCGGTACTTTACAAAATGAGGCCGAGCGCCAACGCCTGCTCGCACTCAGCCGGCAGCCGCTTCCTGAGGATGCAAACAGGGCTTTTCCACCTTCCGCAAAAGCATTCAAAACCCTGATGTACACGGCCGAAAATGTGCACGACTTCGCCTGGTTTGCCGACAAGCGCTTTCAGGTGCGCCACGATACAGCTACCCTGCCTTCCGGCAAAACCGTGGAGGCCTGGGCGTTTTTCGCAGCCGAAGATCAGGACTACTGGGACAAAGGGGCCTTCTACGTCAAACGGGCACTGGAGTTTTACTCCGAAAAGGTTGGGGAATACCCCTATCCGCAAGCTACGGCCGTGCAGACTACCCTGGGCGCAGGCGGCGGCATGGAGTACCCTATGGTCACCAATATTGGCGGGGGGGGCAGTGCCGAGTCGCTGGACATGGTCATCACGCATGAGGTAGGGCACAACTGGTTCTATGGCATCCTCGCCTCCAATGAGCGCGACCACGCCTGGATGGATGAGGGGCTGAATAGTTATTATGAAGAGCGTTACCGACAGGCGTTTTACCCTCAACCGGAAAGGCAGCTACCCCGGCTGTTGATGGGCAACTCCGGTATTCCTGAAGAAGAGCTGCCCTATCTGATTCAGGCCCGGCGCGGGCAGGATCAGGCTCCCGATACTCCCGCAGAGGCATTCAATCCGGTCAATTACTACATTGGGGCCTACCAAAAGCCGGCACAGAGCTTTCGGCTGCTGGAAGGTTTTCTCGGCAAGCCCACCTTCGATCAGGCCATGCAAGCCTACTATAAAACCTGGCAATTCCGGCATCCGAAGCCCGGAGATTTACGAAAAGTGTTGGAAGCCGAGAGCCAAACCGAACTAAGCTGGCTGTTCGACGGGCTGATTGGCTCCAATGCAAAGGTGCGCTATAAGATAAAAAGCATCTCCTCCACCGGTCGGTCTATCAGCCTGACTGTGCGGAACAATGGGCAAAGTGCACCGCCCCTGCCCATAGGGTTAGGCACGCGGCGGGAAAGCATCAGTCAGATTATCTGGAAAGAAGGATTCACCGGTACCAAGACTTTCAGGTTGCCCAACCGCGGTAAGGGGCTGATGCTCGACCCGGAACGGCGCATCCCCATGTACAACCGCAGGCGTACCGCTAACTTTGCCCGGCCATTCCACTTCAAGTGGCTGGCAGGTGTACCCGATGATGAGCGCCCTACGCTTTTCTGGAGCCCCCTGCCGGGGTATAACTATTACGACCAGAGTATGGCGGGGCTGTTGTTGCATAATGTCTCCCCACTCGCCCAGAAGCTGGAGTGGATGGTGATGCCATTTTACAGTACTAAAGGCCAAACAATTGTGGGCCTACTTGGATTACGGTATAACTTTTTTCACTTGAACAACAAATGGCTACAACGTACCTCCTTTGCAATCAATGCACGTCAGTTTGGCCATCAGCCAGCAAATGAATTCATAGGCGTACCCATGTACCAGCGCCTGGCTATATCCGCAAGCCTCAACAGTAAACCACTGGGCCAACGCGGTCTTACGCTCAATTTCAAACCTGAAATTATCTTTCTGGATACCGAAGCCTCACAAATCGATCCTGATTTTGGCTGGTTTGCTCCAGGTCACACTACCGGAAGCGGCTTTTACAGGTTCAGCTTCGAGGCCGTGCAGAAACAGGCTGTCCGTCCATTCAGGCTTTCAGTAATTCACGATGGTGACTGGCGTACCAACCGGCTACACCTCTCCTTTGAGCAAACCCTGCCCTACTGCCGCACCGCAGCGGTTGATTACCGTTTTTTTGCAGGGTACCGCTGGTCCGAGACGACAAGCCCTTTCCTGTCTCTGAACCTCATACCTGCCGCTGGGAACGACTTCTTTTACGATGAGCTCTACATTGACCGGCAAAATTATGCACGGCAGGTCATTCAACAAACCTATACCCGGGAAGGTGGATTCCGGTCCATACCTCCACCGAGATTCTTCCGGTCCACCCCTCCAACACGATTCCACTCGTTTGGACAAAGCAACCACTACATTCTAAGCCTCAATCTGAAAGCCGGACTGCCCCGTAAAATGGCATTCGGTATCCCCATCAAGCCTTACTTTGACATCGGAATTTATGATCCTGAAGGGGAAACGGCTGAGCCGCTCGTCTGGAGTGGTGGTGTTATGCTGGATATTGCCGATGAGACCCTGGCGATCTACTGCCCGCTTGTCTTTTCGGGCAACTATGACGAAGCCCTGCAAAGATGGAGTTTTGGAGAACGCATCTCCTTCCAGATTAATTTACTGCGGCTCAACCCCATGAACCTTTCAGGAATTGACCTATTTTAGCAGTCCACTTGAATACTGAAGCTATGAAAAAAATAATCGTGCTCTTCGCCCTGCTGTGGTGTACTCTGCTGCAAGCCCAGTCCCCCTACTTCCAACAGCAGGCCGACTACCGCATTGATGTCCGCCTCGATGATCAGGCGCATGTACTGCAAGGGCACCTCAACCTCATTTACCACAATAATGCCCCGGAAGCCCTCGACACCCTCTACTTCCACCTCTGGCCTAATGCTTACCGCAATCAGCAAACCGCTTACGCGAAGCAGGCCCGGCGCATGGGCGAGACAGACTTCCACTTTGCCCGTAGAGATCAGCTCGGCGGCATAGACTCCCTCAGCTTCACCGCGGATGGCGAGGCCGTAACCTGGAGCTACCACCCCGAGCATATTGATATTGCCATTCTGGTGCTTCCCCAGTCGCTGCCCCCGGATGCACAGGTGGAAATCAACACCCCATTCCGGGTGGATTTGCCCTATATCTTCTCCCGCCTCGGCCATGTGGACCAAAGCTACTCCATCACACAGTGGTATCCCAAGCCTGCCGTGTATGACAACGAAGGCTGGCACCCCATGCCCTACCTCGATATGGGCGAGTTTTATTCGGAATTTGGCAACTACGAAGTCAGCATCACCCTGCCGGCAAACTATCAGGTGGGCGCCACCGGCACTTTGCAAAATGAGGCCGAGCGCCAACGCCTGCTCGCACTCAGCCGGCAGCCGCTTCCTGAGGATGCAAACAGGGCTTTTCCACCTTCCGCAAAAGCATTCAAAACCCTGATGTACACGGCCGAAAATGTGCACGACTTCGCCTGGTTTGCCGACAAGCGCTTTCAGGTGCGCCACGATACAGCTACCCTGCCTTCCGGCAAAATCGTGGAGGCCTGGGCGTTTTTCGCAGCCGAAGACCAGGACTACTGGGACAAAGGGGCCTTCTACGTCAAGCGAGCACTGGAGTTTTACTCCGAAAAGGTTGGGGAATACCCCTATCCGCAAGCTACGGCCGTGCAGACTACCCTGGGCGCAGGTGGCGGCATGGAGTACCCTATGGTCACCAATATTGGCGGGGTGGGCAGTGCCGAGTCGCTGGACATGGTCATCACGCACGAGGTGGGGCACAACTGGTTCTACGGTATCCTGGCCTCCAATGAGCGCGACCACGCCTGGATGGACGAGGGGCTGAACAGTTATTATGAAGAGCGATATGCCCAAACCTACTACGCAGACAGCGAAGGCGAAGGTGTTCTTGAGTACCTACTGCGCAGCACCCCCATGAATGAGCGGGAGTTTGGCTACCTTTTCCAGGCCCGCCGACACCTGCATCAACCTCCGGAAACCCATTCCGATGCGTTCAAGCCTATCAACTACCTCGTAAGCGCGTACATTTTGCCACCACTGGCTCTGGATTTGCTGGAAGGCTACGCAGGCACTCAAGCCCTGGACAGCGCTATGCATGCTTACTACCAAAAGTGGCAGTTCCGGCATCCGCAGCCCGGGGATTTGCAGCAGTCATTGGAGGAAGCCCTGGAGCAAGACCTGGACTGGCTATTTGCAGGGCTGATAGGAAGCAAAGGGCACATCGACTATGCCATTACGAAGGTTGAAAATCAAAGTCAGTCGTACCGGGTGGAAGTCGCCAACCGTGGCACTATTGAAAGCCCGGTTGCGCTGTCCATTGTAAAGGGTGATACGGTGGTGGCCACGACATGGTCCAAAGGCTTTAGCGGCAAGCGTATGCTGCGCATTGATAAAACAGCCGGCGATTTGCTGGTCATTGATGCGGAGCGGCATGCCCCGGAGCTCTACCGCCGCAACAACTACTACCGGCTGGATGGCCCGCTGAAAGGGATCCGACGCCCGGATTTCACCTTCCTTCCCGCAGCCACCAATGACACCCGTGGCAATATCCTTTGGAGCCCCGCCCTGGGCTGGAACAACTATGACAAGCTCATGGCGGGCCTCGTGCTGAGTAACCACACCCTGCCCGAACAGCGGCTGGAATGGCGGGCAGCGCCCATGTATGGCTTTGGTAGCCGTGATCTAACTGGCCTGGGGGCGCTGCATTACAATATTTATCCCCGAAAGCAGCGCTCACTGCACCGCATACGCCTGGGCATCACCGGGCAGCGCTTCCATACCGATATCCTTTCCCGCTTCAATGAGGAGGAGCCTATCGGTTACGAGCGCCTTCAGCCTTACCTGCGCTTTGATTTTGCGCCCGACCCCACAGACAATACCTACGCCCGCCTTCAATTGCGCGGCATTTGGTTGCGGTCGGAGACCCTGGACTTCCGAAGCCCTACCGAACCGCTGGCAAGAGACTATGAGACGCAGTGGCTGCAGGAGGCCCGGTTCACCTATGAGCAACGCCGGAAAATCAATCCCTATCAGTGGTCCGCTGCTTTGGAGCATCAGGCCTTTGAGAATGTCTTGGGAGCCGATGACCGCTATGTGAAAGCCGCTTTTGAGATCGACTGGAACTTCAATTACAGTAAGCGGGAGGCGGTGCACCTCCGTGTGTTTGCCGGCTACTTTTTGTACAGCACTTTCCGGGAATCGCAGGTGGTTAGCCCGGTCGCTTTCAACCTATCCTCTAACGGAGGGAACGATTACCGCTTCGACGATCTCTACCTGGGCAGAAATGAGACAGAAGGCATCTGGTCACAGCAGATTAGCCGCAGAGACGGTGGGTTCAAGGTGCCGTTGCCTCACAATCCAGGACTGGGCCGCAGCAATAACTTCATCCTTGCCGCCAATTTCAAAGCAGACCTGCCCAGTCAGGCGATGCTGGGGATCCCGCTCAAACCCTATCTGGATATCGGCTACTTTAGTGACCAGCATTCCATTGGAGGCGACCCTTCTTTTTCCGATCAATTCATGTGGAACGGAGGCCTGATGCTGGAACTGTTTGACGAGCGCCTGGCGGTCTATTTCCCGCTCATTAGCTCTAAGAATATCGCTGATCAGCTTGAGGAGCGGGGCAATTACTTCACCCGCATCGGATTTCAGCTGGACCTACAGCGGATGAACCCCTGGAAGATGCTGGACCGGCAGGAGCTGTAGCAAAAATACCCATTGCATCCCTTCACGGGGCAATGGGTACTCGGTTTCAGTCGGGTGACTTATATTTGTTATTCTTCTGTGCAATCCAGGCACTGCAGCCCCGCTTCGGTCATTTGCCAGGTGCTGCCGGGGTTGTCGTAGATGCGGGGGCGATAGTTCTCTTTGTCCGCATCGTCGATGTAGAAGCGGGTTTCCCCATCAAAGCGGATGAATTTGCCCACCGGTATTTCCAGGATAGCCCGCACGCCCTGCACGCGCCACTTCGTACCGCGCGAAATTTTGAAATAAGTCGGTACGGTAAGCGCATCAGCCGTTACCCGCTCCTGGTAGTTGATGGCAGCAGCGAGTTCTTCGGCCATCGCCAGGTTAGTGCCGCGGGACTCCAGCCGCTCTTCGAGCACAAAGCCTTCGCTCTCGCCCTTCCGGATTTCAATGTCCACATTATCGCTGATCAGGGCATCGTGGTAAAAGAAAAGTTCGCCATCAATATTGAATTCATCATTGCCCGGCACCGCTTCATCAATCCGGAAATTGAGGGTATCGGTGGTGATAGCAGTGAGCTCAACTCGGCGGTCCAGGTGAGCCTCGTTGCTGAAATCACGCGCCATAAAGGCCATGACCCCGAAAAAGCTAACAATATTCAGCACCCAGAATGCGGTAAGCCCGATTTGCCAGGGCCGGCTCATACGGGTTCCGTACAAGGTGCGCACTATGGAAAGCCCGGCACTAAGGAGCACCACACCGATAATCATCAGGATGTTGAAGGCGCCCAGCATCGTCACCATAGGCCACTCCGGCGCAAAGTAATCCACATAAGGCCAGAAGAAGACGCCGCCAGTAAACATGGCGATCCAGGAAGCCAGCAAACCCAGTGCAATCAGCGCACCAAACAGGATAAGCAAAGGCTTCCAAAGGTTACTGATCAACTTAATCAGTATGGCTACAACTTTACCAATGAAAGAGACGATTTGCCGTAAAACCTCACCTAGCGTTCCACCACCGGTTGCGCCTTTTTTTTTACCGCCAAACTCATTGCCAAATTCAGAGACCTTACTGGAGATATGCTCAATCTCTTCCTCTATGATGCGGCCGATATTGGAAACATTGATCGGTTCTCCGCGCATGGCGAGGCGGTCGCTGGCCGTTTCCGCTTTTGGCAAAATGGCCCAGAGGATAATATAAGCTGGTATGCCAAAACCTCCTGAAATAGTCACAACGATGAAGACCAGCCGGATCCAAAGCGGGTCACTGATACCAAAGTAGGCGGCGATACCAGAACACACCCCACCGATTACTTCATCCTCGGGATTGCGGAACAGGCGGCGCCCGGTCCGGTAATCATGCGTACGGCGGTGCGCCCGCTCGGAGCCTTCTTCTGACAGGGTTTCATCGATAGGCTCTGCGCCGAAGTCTTCGGGCGTGCCCATGATGACTATAGCATCCCTGACATCCTTCAGCGTGACAATCTGCCGTTGCCCCATGCCTTCCTGAAAAAGCTCTGCCATGCGGGCTTCGATATCCTGAGTGATTTCTTCGTACCCGTCAGATTGCCTGAAGTGGGCGTGTATGGTATCGAGGTACCGGGTAAGGTGTTCGAGGGCATCCTCATCAATAGTAAATGGTACACCGCCCAGGTTGATTTGCTGTACCTTATTCATCGTGGTTGAAGTTTTGCGTGGAATGATCGACCGCCTGCACCAGGGAGCCCCAGGTCTGCAGTAATTCGGCAAGGAATGTACGGCCGGTTTCGGTAATGGAGTAGTATTTGCGGGGCGGGCCCATATTGGACTCCCGCCAGTTGTACTCCAGCAGCCCCTGATCTTTCAGGCGGCTGAGCAGCGGATAGAGTGTCCCCTCCACGACGATGAGTTCTGAGGCTTTGAGCTCGGCGATGATGTCAGAAGGATACGCTTCCTTCTTCGCTGCGATCGCCAGTACGCAAAGCTCCAGAACGCCACGCCGCATCTGCCGGACCAGCTGCTGTCGGGTTTTATTCAGATCTTTAGCTTTCATGTCCACAAATATACAACCTAACCAAGTACCATGCAATACAAGGTACCTGCCAACACCTAGTATCTTCTATGAACGACTACTGCTTATCGATGAAATAAATAGCCCTTTCCGACCGGGCGGCCAAAAATCAGGGCCGGCGGCCGCTTTCGGCGTATTGCTTTAATGCTTACCTTTGCAGTTCCGGACCACTAAGAAATCATCCTTATGAAGCATTCTGTACTATCCACTATACTTGCTGTTTTTAGTTGTATTGGACTGGCCGCACAGCCCGTCATACAAAACGGCACCTTTCCACAGGTTGGGGATTCCCTGCGTGTCTCTGTGGACAACCTTCCCTCCGGCATTGACCTGGAGGACGCTGCGGCTAACCAAAGCTGGAATTTCACCACGCTGCAATCCGCTTTTGTCAACACCACTCCTGTAGTGACGGTGCAGCAGGCGGATGGCTACTTTGGCTTCCCCGGAGCAGACTATGCGGTGGTGGGAGATAATGCCAACTTTTTCTACCGGACCACCGCCGGTAAAGTGGAACTGCTGGGCTTTTACGGAGAAGACCCTGCTGGGCTGGGCATAGAAGGCATTTTCCGCTACGAGCCCCCCCTCATTGAACGGCGGGCACCTCTACAGTACCTGGATGTCAATACGTCAGGCACCAATATCAGCTTTGCTTTCTCTGCCGATGATTTGCCGGATCAGATAACGGACTTACTGCCCATTTCTCCGGATTCCATTCGTATACGCCTTAATTCCGAGCGCACCGAAGAAGCAGATGCCTGGGGTACTTTGACCATTCCCGGAGGCATCTATGATGTACTGCGTGAGAAGCGGACAGAAGAACAGCAGATCCGCCTGGATGCCAAGATTGGTTTCTTCAACTGGTTTGACATTACGGATATTGCGCTTGAATTACTACAGCTGGAAGCGCTTGAGCCCCGCACCACGATCAGCTATCGCTTCTTCAGCAATGAAGCGGTAGAGCCTATTGCTGAAGTACAAACGCTAAACGAAGGAGCCACCATTAGCAGCGTCACTTATAAGGCGGGAACGACCTCCAGCCTGCGCCCGGTAGAAACCGCTCTGCCTGGCGTCTACGCCTACCCCAACCCGGCGATTGTGAATGTCCGTTTTGAGTTTGCCAACCTGCCAGCCGACAACTACACTGTGAGTATCTTCAACATTCTGGGTGTGAAGGAATGGTCCCGGCGTTATTACGTAGACGGCGGGCGCACGGAGAAAGTGGATATTTCTGCATTGCGCAAAGGCACCTATTTTTACAGCATCGCGGATAGCCGCGGCAAGACACTTGTTACAAAACGGCTAATCGTTGTACGCCCCTAGACTTTAGCCTTTTTGTATACTTTTGCCCCACCCTGAAATACCTCCGGGGCAGAGAAGCAACTTGAAACCAACAAAGCTTATGAATAAATACCTTTTTATAAGTTTACTGCTGACAAGCCTGCTTTACAGCTGCGGCAGCGATACCGCAAGTGAAACAGATTCCGCTACAGCGAACACTACTCCGCCTCCTGCCGAAACCACTCCGGCGCCTACCTACCCCAGCATACCCGCTGATACGATCAGAGCGCTTTACAATGAGTGCGACTACATCGATTATGTGTTCTATTACACCAATTTTAGCGTTAGCCAAAAGGAGCAACGGGATATTCAAACGGCGATCACCTATATCGCTTCGGAAACCCCGCAAATCAACACCAACTGCCAGCCGGTTGGGCGGGTGTTCTATCAGGTGAATGGTGAAAACCGTTTAGAAGCCGACCTGTATTTCAACCCCAATCAGGGCTGTATCTATTACCTCTTTTTCCAGGATGGGAAGCCCGCTTATGCCAACCGCATTATGCCTGCCGGGATCGATTTTTATACCAAAATATTCCAAAGCGCGCAATCGGCGCAGTAAACCCGCTTATGGCCCAGGAACAGTATGCCGTTATTGACCTCGGCACCAACACTTTCCACCTGCTCATCGCGCAGCCTGGTACCCGTACACCCATAAAGGAAGTTTACCGGGAGCGCCAGTTTGTACAGCTGGCAGAAGAGGGGATTGCTACAATTGGCGCTGCCCCTTACCAACGGGCGCTGCAGACCCTCCACCACTTCCGTGCCGTACTGGATCAGCATCAGGTCCCCGTTGAGCAGGTCAAAGCCTTTGGTACTGCTGCGCTGCGCACAGCCAGCAACGGGCCGGACCTGGTTCAAAAAATAAAAACAACCACCGGCATTACCGTCACTACGATCAGTGGGGATGAGGAAGCCAGGCTGATCCACAAAGGCGTTCAGCTGGCAGTGCCTGATGTGGAGGACCGCCTTTTGATCATGGATATCGGTGGAGGCAGTGTAGAGTTCATTATTGCCGAGCAGGACCGCATACTGTGGGCGCAAAGCTTCCCTATTGGTGTGGCTGTCCTGTACCGCGATTTTCACCGGAGTGAACCGATCAGCTCTTCCGAGCGCGAGCAGCTATGCTCCTTTTTGCAGGTAAAACTTCAGCCGCTACGCACTCATTTGTCTGAGTGGCCTACCCCTTTCCTCGTGGGGGCCTCCGGCACTTTTGATGTACTGGAACAGTTTGTGGGGCAACGCCCGGAGACCGGCTACAGCAGCCGGGTTTCAAAGGGGGCGGTTCAGCCCTTTTACGAGCAGGTAACTGGTATGACTCTGGAAGAACGTTATGCCCTGCCGGGGATGCCTAAAGCCCGCGCTGCCATGCTCAGCGTTGCGCTCATCTTGGTAGATGAGGTAATAAAAATGGCGAATACAGAGGAAATTATTATCTCTGCATTCGCCATGAAGGAGGGGATGCTCAGTGAACTAATGCAATAGCAACCTTACTTATCATCTCCAAAGAAGGCCAGAATTTTATCCGCCAGCTCCAGCCCGATATTGGCCCGTGCTTCCAGGGTGGAAGCGCCGATGTGAGGGGAGCAGGAAATTTTAGGGTGTTCCATCAGTTCCTGCCGGGGCATGGGCTCATTTTCATAAACATCAAGGCCGGCACCGCTTAGTTTGCCACTGTTGAGTGCATCAAGCAGGGCATCTTCATCAATAGCACCGCCGCGTGCGGTATTGATGAGCACGGCTCCGTCCTTCATCTGGGCAATTTCCTCTGCGCCGATGATTGCCTTACCGCCTTTGAAAGGCACATGGATGGTGAGGTAGTCTGAGTTAGCCAGCACTTCCTCCCACTCGTAGGTATCAAGGCGGACAGAAAGACGGACATTGCCGGAGTTGTAAACATTAATGCCGATATCGGCTTCATCTACAACAAGGTCCACTGGCATAACCTTCATGCCCAGCCCGACTCCAATACGTGCCACTTCCCGGCCAATCCGGCCAAAGCCGACGATTCCAAGCGTGCGGTTATTCAGTTGCAGGCCGTGGGAACAAGCCTCTTTCATTTCCTTAAATTCACTGCCTCCACGCTGCTTCATTTCCCGGTGTGCCAAATGCAGGTTGCGGCTAATGGAAAACATATGTGCGAAAACCAGTTCTGCGACAGACTTGGAAGAAGCCGCAGGAGTGTCCATAACAGTAATGCCTTTCTCACGGGCATATTCTACATCTATGTTGCTCAGTCCAACCCCTGCCCGAGCAATAATTTTGAGATTCGGGCACTGATCGATGAGGGCCTGCCGGATTTCCGTAGCACTACGCACAATCACAACATCGTAGTCAGGCATCACGTTTGGCAATTGATCGGCTTCTACTTTTTTGACGTCCACCGTGTAGCCGGCTTCATGCAATAGAGTTATGCCATCCTGGTGCAGCCCATCCGTAGCCAATATCTTTACCATGTATTTTCAACATTTAGGTGATTGAAATAGGGTTGTTACCTAAGGGGATCCACGCTGATGAAAGCATAGGCCCCATTGAAACCAAAACCACCCGAAAACGGGGGTGGTTTTGGACACCCCGCCCGGGTTTAGAATACACCGAATAATAGGTCTTTTTAGGGAAAACAACTAGTGTTTGCCCTAAATTCTGCCTTACAGCATCCAATCTGCTAAGGCTATTGGGCAATTTTAACCACAGCAGCACCCTCTCCGGCGCCGGAGAGGGTGCTGCAAGAAGTATTTTTGCTGATTCCTTGAGGCACCACGCAACGGGAGCCCGGTTAATTATCGACCTTTTCGCTGTAGATGGGGAAGTTCGCCCCGGTATAATGGCTGAATTTTTTTCCGGAGGTTACCGGAAAGGAGTACTTTTTCATAAAGGTTTTGAGGACGGCTGCCAGTTCAAGCTCATCCACATTACGGCTGTCCGGGCGCAACAGGTAGCCCAAATGGTCAATACTGCCATCGGTATTCCAGAAGGCATGCAACCAGATTTTCACGCCTTTAAGGTCAATATCCAGTTTGTCGGCATGCTTTTGCAGTTCCTGCATCATGGACATCCAATGGTTAAAAGCGTTTTGTGTGTCATAATTAGCTACTTCAAGGAGTGTTTGCTGGTATTCCTGTTTGGCAACTTCGTACCCTTCTTCATTTTGCCCTAAGCGGAACACCGCTGGCAAATCAGCAGATTGCGCCGTGGCTGCAGCAACCCAAAGAGAGGATACCAGGAGAAATGAGCATAGCAATTTCATACGGTAAGTAATTTTTTGGCGCCCCGTCAAACCGGAACTCCATTTGTTTAAGTTTTTGAATTATGATTACTTTGAGACATAAGTGTAAAGTTAGCAATATATAACAGTCGAAAGGCTTTTCAACCTGTTAAAATCACTTCAGCACCTTCCCTCTGACCGGGCATCAGGCGCAGTATTTTATCGATTTTGGCAGGGTTGTGGTCTAAAAAACAGGCACGCAAACCAGATAATGCCTTTATTTGCAGCTTATGGTAATTGATGTCATATTCGCGGTATTTGCCCTTTGGGGGTTTTACCTTGGGTTTTCCCGGGGTATCATCAAAACGGTCTTTACGATCCTTTCGGTCGTATTTGGCCTGATGATCGCATTCCGTTTCGGGCCGGATATGACGAAGTTCCTGGAGTCTGCCGTTAATGACAACGCGCTGATGTTCCTGGCTGGTTTTCTGCTCACTTTTGTGCTGACGATGGTCATCATCCGCCTGTTTGCCAGTTTTCTGGAAGGCGCCCTCGAGTCTGCCAATATCAATTTTATCAATCAGGCGGTTGGGGGTGTTGTCATGGCCGGGCTTATGGTATTACTGTACAGTGTGCTCCTTTGGTTTGGTGACCGTTCCCACCTCATCAATGAGGATGCCAAGCAGGAATCCATGACCTACACTTACCTTGAGGAGTATCCGGAAGTCGTTTGGTATTACGGTGGAAAAGCCAAGCCTATTTTAGAAGATTTCTGGGACCACTCTGTGGATTTCATGGACCGGCTGGAAGACGCCAAAGTGCAGCGGGAAGAAAGCGACCCGGTCATTTATGACTTGCCAGACGAGGACGAACCAAGGCGTTAAGAGCCAATCTTCCCCATTTCCACCCCTTCGGAGTAAGCTACGCTGATATTGTGGCTGTGAAATGCAGCTTTGATCCGGCGGTAAACCTCAAACTTAACTTCCCAAAAATCATCCGGCACCACATACGGCCGTACGGCCACGACAATACTATGGCTGTCGTATGCTTCAATGCCTACCTCCGGCGCGGGGTCTTCCAGCACTTTCGGTATGGATAGCAACTGCTCCATGATAATCTGTTCCACCCGCGGGAAGCTCTCGCTGTACGGCATCGTCACACTCAGCTCAATACGGATGTAGCCCTTTCGGGAGTAATTGGTCACAATATTGTCCACCACCTGCGCATTGGGGATGATGAGGGTTTTGCGGCCCGGCGTCACCATGAGCGTATTGAAAATCTGGATTTCCTCTACCTTCCCGAATTTGTCGTCCACCTCAATCCAGTCTGCTACTTTATAAGGTTTAAACAGCAGGATGATAATGCCCGCCGCGAAGTTGGACAGGCTTCCCTGCAGCGCCAGTCCTACAGCAAAACCAGCCGCTGCAAGAACAGCAAGGAAGGAAGCCAGTTCCACTCCTATTAGGCCAGCAGCCGAAAACACAATCAGTACTTTCAGGGAAACACCCGCGAGTGAAGTCAGGAAAGGGATCAGGCTTTTACTCAGGCCAGCCTTTTCCATAGCCAGTGCGAGGCCTTTTGTCATACGGTTGACCAGCTTGAAGCCGATCCAAAGCACCAGGCCCGCCAGTGCAACTTTGGGCAGGTAGCCAATGAGCAGGCGCCCGCCTTCTTCCAAATAAGCAGCAATCTTTTCCATAGGAGCTCAAATTAAAGCCCCAAAAATAGTTGTGCGATTTGGAAAATCAGTATTCCCGGCAACTAATCTTCCTTAAATTCTATGGAAATGGATTCGGGCACTGTATCGCCACTGATTTGCACCAGATAAGTGTAAGCGCCGCTGTCATAGGCAGTCGCCCCCACGTAGTCAATAGGCTGAAGAACCAAGGTATCTCCCTCCACAATGGCTTCCAGGTAGGCGTAACTGTAAATAAAATCGAAGGGAAGATAGGCTGTGGTTGCCCCCGGAGCGATGTTTTCAAACACCTGACTACCACCACCTCCGGGGATCACTTTCAAGGCTGTAATGACAAAATCACTGATATTGGTGATGCGCAAGGCGGCACCATCGTGCCCTGGCAGCACGCTGTCTTCCGATGTATCGCAGGCTGTGATGGTTGCCAAAAGGGCGAACGCTAGCACTTTTTTCATCTTCAGGTTCTTTTACTGGCAAAGAAGAAAGATAAAAAAAATCAGGACTGCTACTTCAGTTTGGACAACATTTCCCGTGCATTGGCATTATCGGGGTTAATTTCCAGAGAGCGCTGATAACATTCTCTGGCTTTAGCTTCCAGCCCGTTTTGGTAGTAGGCCTCTGCCAGGCTGTCGAAGGCATTGGCGGAACCGGGGTGTTGCTCTGCATTGTAGGCCATTACCTGCAGTGCCTCTTCCTTATGCCCTTCACTCAGGAAAAAGTACCCGATTTGATTGACTTCCCATTCTCCAAGGTAAGCCTCTCCGGAATCGACGAGGTCATTAAAATGCTTAATGGCAGCTTTGGCACCTTCCTGCTGCAGGGTTTCCCGTACAACACGGGCGCCATCGGGCAAAGATGGCAGCAACTCAAGCAATTCCATCTCCCAGGTCACTTCTGTTCCGGGAAGGTTGAGGGCTTTTTTGGTCCGCATCGCTTTTTCGAAATCCTTTATCGGGATGTGGAACCGGTACTTACCCCCTTCGCGCATCACCGAAAAGGCTTGCTGAAGCTCAGGAGAAAGAGCGGAAATACGCTGATAATCCGGCACTCCAATCTGATAGGTGGAAACGAGCACCTGCCCGTTGGAAGCAAGGAGCTGATTATGCGTCAGTGCTCCGTGCCCGGAGGTCAGAGCAGGGCCACTGCCCGGTTTAAGTTCGTCATATACCCAGCCGTTGGGCGTTTGTTGCTGGGCATGCAGCCCAAGGCTCAGGAAAAAAAACAGGCATAGGGGGGATAGCCAATTCTTCATCGTGTTGCTTTTTGGTGTTGGTTCTGAAAATGACTGGATTTGCCAGACATATTATAAATTTTCCTATAAAAATAGACTAATTATACAGCCTTCGCCATTTTTTGTTCAACTTTAACATACAGAACCCCACAAAAGACTTTTATTCAATGTTAGGCACGTGGATCTACACTGAAGCGCAAATCCAGCAAACGCAAGCGGTAGCGCCTGCCTATACGTACTTTCCTGTACCGCACTAATTTGGCAAGGGCATACCCCAATCCCGCAGAAATGACTGTGACAGCAGCATCCCTTCCACTGTAACTTGTTTCGGGGTTGCCATCGGTAGCATAACCCAAAAGTGCGAACCCCGACCAGGAGCCTCCGAATATCATAAGTGATGTACCCACTGCTTTTCCCCATCCCCGGGCAAAGCGCAACTCCGCGATATCATGAACATTCACATACCGGTCGCCAAAAACGATCAGGCTGTCTTCTACCCTGATGTCTTCAATATAGCCTTCTCTGAAGGACTCCTCTCCTGCCAGCCGGTAGTCAATGACGGACCCAATGTGGATTTTCTCCGTTTTCGGGCTTCCGTATTTCTCAATCTGCAGTACCTTCTGTGCGGACAGGGCACCGGTGGAGCAGAGTATTAACATCAGGGTAAACAGACGCATATCAAAGAGTTCAGTTTATCAAAAGAACATTTATCAGGCACTTGGGTTGGCTGGCCGCTGTTTTTTAAGAAACCGCCGGATCATAATCTGAACGGACTGCTCAATATGTGCGAAAGGTAAAGGCTCCCGGGCCACGTAGAGCAGTACGAAGTCATAACCTGCCGTATCTGATGGCAGCTTTTGATAGAGCCGGTGCTTGTTGAGCCGCCAGGCTTCCCTGACCTGCCGCCGGATGCGGTTGCGGTCCGTGGCTTTAGGGAATTTGCGCTTAGGCACACTAACGGTCACACGGACCGGCAATTCGCCTCTTTCCTCGCTTTCGCGAAAAATCAGGCGCACGGGGTACTGTGCAAAAGAGGGCGACTTTCCGGAAAACAGCCGTTCAATGGCTTTTCGGCTCTTGAGTCGCTCGGCTTTCAAAAATTTTTTTTTCGGTTTCATTGCCTGTAATTACTGGGTTTTTCCGGGTTTATTAAAATTTTTTTTCGCTCCGGTTATGGAATTTGTGCCTTTCTCCGACAAATAAGTAGAAGCCCTGCTGAAACGGGCTGCATTTTTCACCCATTAAACCAAACCACTTATGGAAAAGCAAGTATTATTTACGGAAACTGTCAAGGGCGCAAGCCGTACCTACTTCTTCGACCTGAAGGAATCCAGCAATGGCAACCCTTACCTCTCGATTACAGAAACTTCCCGGAATCAGGAGGGAGAATTCCAGCGCCACCGTACCCTGGTGTTCGAAAAAGACTTCGAGAAGTTCGCTTCTGCCGTAGCCAATACCATGAAGGCTTACGCCGGTCTGGAAAAGGCTGAAACGGCCTAAACAAGCGAGCTCTCTAACGCGAAAAACGCTGTTAACACTTAGTGCCCTGCTTCCTATTTTTGAAGCAGGGCCATCAAAAACACCCCAAATGACTTACCCTCCTCAAAACCTATCGATCAAAAGCTGGGCGGAAGCGGACCGCCCTCGCGAAAAATTGCTGCATCAGGGCAAATCAGCGCTGTCTGATGCTGAATTACTTGCCATTCTCATTGGCTCAGGTACCCGGGAAGACTCCGCCGTTAACCTTGCTAAAAAGGTACTAAAGTCCGTTGGCCACAACCTCAATGACCTGGGGCGCCGCAGTATTGCCGAGCTATGTACCTTCAGAGGCATTGGCGAAGCAAAAGCCGTTACAATCGCTGCCGCCCTGGAACTCGGCCGCCGCCGACAGCTTTCGCGTATTGCGGATAAGCCGCAGGTAAACTGCAGCCGCGATGCGTTTGATGCCATTGCCCCGATTCTGGTCGATTTGCAGCATGAAGAATTCTGGATCCTTAACCTCAACCGGGCCAACCGGGTCATGGGCCGCAGCCGCATCAGCACCGGTGGCATGGCAGGCACGGTGGTGGATGCCAAAATTCTGTTTCGCAAAGCGCTTCATGCGGAGGCCAGTGCCATCATCCTTTGCCACAATCACCCCTCTGGCAACCTGTTCCCCAGCCAGGCCGATCTGGACCTCACTAAAAAATTAGTAAAGGCCGGAAGGGCGGTAGATATCCCAGTATTGGACCACCTTATTGTTTCGGAACGCGGCTACTACAGCTTTGCTGATGAAGGTAAACTCTAACCCGCTGCAACTTATCGCCTACTGCCGTGTTTTTAAGACTATCCTGAAAATAATGTGACAACACCGGAATGGCATCAAGTGATAAGAATAAGGTAGACTACAAATTACTGGGCAGGGTCTTTGCAATGGCGAAGCCCTACCGGTCGGTTTTCATTACCGCAGCAACCCTCGCGGTGCTCCTGGCTCCAATATCAACGGCACGCCCTTACCTGATTAAAGTGATGGTAGATGATTATATCTTCGCCAGCGATATCCCGGGCCTTTCCAGGATGGCCATGGTCCTGGTGGGGCTGTTATTCCTGGACTCCCTGTGCCGGTACTGGTTCATCTATTCAACTAACTTGCTCGGGCAGTCCGTCATTCGGGACCTCAGGGTTAAGGTCTTCCGGCATATTACCAAGCTCCGGTTAACTTACTTTGACCGTACGCCAATCGGGACGTCAACCACAAGGACGATCAACGATATTGAAGCCATCAACACCGTATTTTCTCAGGGGTCCATCACCATTATCGCGGACTTGCTAACGCTGGTGACCGTACTTGGTGTGATGTTTTACACCAGCTGGAAACTGACACTAATCTGCCTGACAACGATGCCCTTTCTGATTCTGGCAAGCTACATCTTCAAAGAGAAAGTCAAAAAGTCTTATCAGCGGGTCCGCTCCCATATATCTGCCATGAATGCCTTTCTGCAGGAACGCATCTCAGGAATGCGGATCGTGCAAATCTTCAACTCGGAACGGGAAGAGATGGGCAAATTTAAAACCATCAACCGGGACTATACTCAGGCTAACCTGGACAGCATCCTGTATTATGCTGTATTCTTCCCGGTGGTGGAGATTATCTCAGCGGCCTCCCTCGGCCTGATGGTATGGTGGGGCGCTCAGGATGCCCTGAAAGCCAGTGGCGTCACTTTGGGAGCGCTGATTGCCTTTCCGGTTTACCTCGACATGCTGTTCCGCCCTATTCGTACAGTAGCCAACAACTTCAACAACCTGCAAATGGGCCTCGTCGCTTCGGAGCGGGTCTTCAACCTCATTGATCAGGATGACCGGATTGAGGATCAGGGGGAAATCAAACCTGAGAAACTGAAAGGCCATATTGAGTTCGAAAAGGTGCATTTTGCCTATCAATTGCCAGAGTACGTGCTTAAGGATATCAGCTTCGAAGTAAAGCCGGGGGAGACGCTCGCTATTGTTGGCAGCACTGGCTCCGGTAAGTCTACAATTATTAATATCCTCAACCGGTTTTATGAGATACAAAAAGGGCGAATCAAAGTTGATGGCACGCCCATTGAGGATTTTGACCTGGAGGCGTATCGCAAGCGTATCGCCATTGTCCTGCAGGATGTATTCCTTTTTTCCGGTTCCGTTATGGAGAATATCACGCTCAGGGACGACCGTTTCTCCCGGGAAGAAGTCGTTAATGCTGCAAAGCTCATCGGTGCGCATGAATTCATAGAAAAGCTGCCGGGTGGATATGACTACAAAGTAATGGAGCGGGGCGCCACGCTCTCTATGGGTCAACGGCAACTCATATCATTTGTCAGGGCGCTGGTTTTTGACCCGGATATTCTCATTCTGGACGAAGCCACTTCCTCTATTGACCCGGAAACAGAGTCTGTCATTCAATACGCCATCGAAAAGCTGATAGCCAGACGGACCTCTATCATTATTGCGCATCGCTTATCGACGATACGGCACGCCAATAACATTATGGTGCTCAGCCGGGGAGAGGTTCAAGAGTTTGGGCCGCACGAAAGCCTGCTGCAAATCGAAGATGGCAAATACCGGAATCTGTACGAGATGCAGTTTCTGCAGGTCGCCGAAGGAGAATAACTATTGGAAAACAGCCTGTGATACTGCCCTGATCAGGAAGAAACCATCCTCTCCCTGCTTTTGATAGAGTGGCATTAGGATCAGCCCGTCTTCAATCGCTTCGATAGGCCCGTTGCGGTCGAACGCAAGAATTTCACCCTGCTTTACCTTCTGGAAATTTTTGTAATCCGGAACCATACGGAAATGGTCCTCCGGCTCAATGGAGTGGGTGGTGATCAGTTCAGATACTTTCGGTAAGCCCCGGGCGTACTCTATGAGCAAAGCATCGTGCCGGTTCTCCACATCCTCAGAGCGCACGCAGCCGATGGTACGCATACAATTGATGATCGCTGCAATAGCCCGGTTTACTGATAAGGTTTCTTCATGCTGGCCGGACTCAAAACAAACGGTAGTGGTTTCCACGCCTATGTTCTCCGTATTAAAGTAGTGAAGGGTCGTCCCCTGAATACCTTCCAGCAATCCTGTGATAACCGGGGCATGCAGTTCAACAGCAATATTTACACTTTTAGGGTCGTCGGTAGCGATAGAAAAAATCCCCCCGTAGGCTGTGGTGGTGTGGAGGTCGAGGATGATAACTTCATCGGGCTGATAGTCCTGAATTTCCTCCATAACAGCTGTATGCAGCTCCAGAATTTCGAGCTCTTCGTGCCGGAGCTTACTGACCGGGGTATTGAGCACATACTCCACGACTTCAGGACGCCACTGACGATTGAGGTCCCGGTTAAGAAAGCGGACACCATTCTCAATCGCCCGCAGGTTGCCTTTAAACCCAACGATCCGGCCCCGGAAACGGAAGTCAGGGTTTGATTCGGGCTCCAGTTCCAGTAATTTGAAAAGAATACTAAGCGCCTGAATGCCTGCCGGCTCATTGCCGTGCATGCCGCCGAAACAAATCAAAAGCGGCCCTTTTTCCTGCCCGGTATGCCTGCCTATTAATCGCTTTTCCTTCATTGCTTCTTGGTCTCGTATTCGTTTGCCGGCACCCACCGGGCCCAATCACCCGCCCGGCAAACCTGTTTTGGCAATATACGAGAGTTCGCTAAAAAAAGGAAGGCTTAGGCTGATTGCTATTTCAGGAAGCTACAGCAGGTGAAGATTTGGGGTTGGGGAGCCGGAGTTCCAGGTATTGCGCTTTAAAGCCAAGCTTCTGATAGATGGCAAGTGCCGGATTGTCGGATTTGACATGCATAGCGATATCACCGTCAGCATATTTTACGCCCTGATCAATCAGCTGCTTCACAAAAGCTTCCTGTCTTCGGTAACTGGCTTCAACGGTCACAAAAACAAAAATATTTTTGGGATTATAGGCTTCCATACCGGTGCGATTAGCAATAATGGCCCCGATGATCTGCTTGTTGTGCCGGGCTACCAGTACAAAACCACCAAAGGAAGGTTTGAGCTTCATAGCATACTCTATCGCTTCCCGGATACTGTCACACTCACTATGCCCCTCCTGCTCCGTAAGGAATTGGACCACCTGGCTTTTCTCCATTGGGCTCATACCTGAAAAGGCGTCGTACAACTGATACTGATAATCCATTTTAAATCGTCTTTTCGCTCTCTCAAAGCAGTAAATAAATAACTGTTGAACCTGTTTTCCCGGAGCCGACCGATGCATAACGCAAAGATCAGGCGATAGATTGTCAACCGTTAGCGAGTGTTGGTCCTACCAGGGTTGCTGACCTGACTACGGGGAAGTCCCTGTTAGAGACCGTTGGAAATAGGTTCCGCTACAAAAGGGATTATAGTCTTGCCTGAAAGTTTTTGGGGAAGTGTTTGCAAGCCACTTGGCCTACATCACTAATAAGTGCTCTGTTTGGGGCTCCGTTGAGGAGCAGATAGCGTAGATAGTTAGGAATGTTCAGGGTTACCTTAATTTGACAGAGGTCTTTATCTGCCATTTCGCTGCCTAAGTTCACAGACCTTTGCGGAAAAACAGCAATAACCGGTGTCGAATCAGTTAAACAGAGTGTTGATCATAAAGTGAAGTTTTGTCGCTCTAAGAACGAACAGTAGACAAGTTAAAGATTATCTTTAGGATTTCAAATTTTCAGCTTGCTTCTTTCTGATTTTCAGCAGAGTATCAAAACAAACAATAATATGAAAGCGATTTTAAGCCTTCTTGTCCCTACCCTCAGCCTTTTCCTGCTGCTCCCGGCCTCCCCTCCTACTCGATGGCAAGACAAGGTGGAGCCTGCGCTGATGACAGACCTGGAACGCGATGGCTATGCTTCCTTCATTGTATTGTTTGAGCAGCAGGCAGATGTATCCGCCGCCCGTCAGCAAGGCAGCAAGGTGCAAATGGGAACTTATGTATTTGAGCAAACCCGGGCCGTAGCCACTGCTGCACAAAAAACAGCCATCGGTCTCCTCCGGGCACAGCAGTCCCCTTACCGTAGCTTTTACATTGTTAATGCCATTCAGACCAAAGGGAGCTTGTCGCTCGTGAAGGCTCTCGCTGCACTGCCGGAAGTCAGGGCCATTCAGCCGAATCCTACAGTAGCGGTGGACTTGTTGCCCGAAGAGCGCGAACAACAAGCCCTCGATTTCCGCGAGGGGGTGGAATGGGGCATTGCCGCCATCGGTGCTGATCAGGTGTGGGATATGGGCTTCACCGGGCAGGGTGTAGTCATTGGAGGACAAGACACCGGGTATGAATGGGACCACCCCGCTATCAAAGAGAGCTACCGCGGTTGGGACGACACGCTTTCCCAGGCCGACCACAACTACAACTGGCACGATGCCATACACGAAATCGACTCCATGAACGGCCCGCCCTACATCGCTGAAGCCAACCCCTGTGGGTTGAGCAGCCTTGTGCCCTGCGATGACCACAACCACGGTACTCACACGATGGGTACGATGACCGGTACCGTTAGCGATGAAGGCAAAAGCATAGGCGTGGCGCCCGGTGCCAAATGGATAGCCTGCCGCAACATGGAGCGTGGCTATGGCAGCCCGGCTTCCTACATTGAATGCTTTGAGTGGTTCCTGGCCCCCACGGACCTGAATGGAGAAAATCCGGACCCTTCCAAAGCACCGCACGTTATTGCCAACTCGTGGAGCTGCCCCGAAATTGAAGGCTGTACGCCTGCCAATTTTGAGACCATGCAGATTGCCGTGGACAACCTCAAGGCTGCCGGTGTAGTTGTGGTGGTTTCTGCGGGCAACAGCGGCAGCCAGTGCCATACGGTAAGTACCCCCGCTGCTATTTTTGAGAACAGCTTTACCGTTGGTGCTACCCGGCAAACAGATACGATTGCCAATTTCAGCAGCCGGGGTACGGTCACCGTGGATAGCAGCAACCGGCTGAAGCCCAATATCGCCGCACCGGGCGTAGGTGTTCGTTCCAGCATCAGGAACGGCGGCTTTGCCACCTTCTCAGGTACAAGCATGGCAGGCCCGCACGTAGCCGGCGCCGTTGCCCTGCTGATTTCTGCCAATCCGGAACTGGCCGGTCAGGTAGAAGCTATTGAAAGCTTATTGGAAAGTACGGCCCGCCCCATGCTTAGCGATCAGGACTGCGGTGGCGTATCCGGTATGGAAGTACCCAATGCGGTCTACGGTTATGGGCGGATGGATATTTTGGCTGCTGTACAGGAAACGGTGAGTACTTCCAGCCAGGAAACCATTTCAATTGAACAGGCTTTGCAAGTCGCCCCCAACCCTGCCCGGGAAACGGTGTTGCTAAACAGTGTTATGCCCCCTGCCGCTACGGCAACGGTTCAGTGGTTCGATACCCAAAGCCGCCTTATTAAAACAGTGAACTGGCCTGCAATGACTACACAATTGGAAGTGGATATCCGCGATTTGCCGAAAGGCGTTTATATCGTACAAGCCCGGATGGGCACAGAGCTTTTCAGCACGCGGGTCGTGAAGCAATAGGGTTTGGCAGGGTGTGCAGAAAGTTATTACCTTTGCATCCGCAAAAAATCAGGTAAAGCCTGATCTTTTGCATAGTATGGTTAGCAGCCGGGAGCAATCCCAGCAAGCCTGCAACTTGTGATTCGTTAACGTACTAACAAAACAACATGCCGATATTACACAACCGCGTCAACAACGACGAGCTGAAACGCCGTATGCTGGAAAGTGACGAGGCGCGCGTCACCCTTTCTTTTTACCAATACCACAACCTGGAGGACCCGAAGCAGTTCCGCAATGAGCTATTCCTGCGCTGGAGCAAGCTGGATGTTTTTGGCCGGATCTACGTGGCGAAAGAGGGCATCAACGGGCAGATTTCCGTACCGGAGTCCAAATTTGAAGGCTTCAAAGCGGATATGTATAGCATTCCCTGGCTGAACGGGGTGCGCCTGAATATTGCCGTAGACGATGACGGCAAGTCCTTCTACAAGCTAAAGATCAAGGTGCGCGACAAGATCGTAGCCGATGGGCTGGACGACGAAAGCTTTGATGTAACCAAGCGCGGCAGCCACCTGAGCGCCGAGGAGGTCAATGCGCTGATGGATGACCCAGACACGGTGGTAGTCGATATGCGCAATCATTACGAAAGCGAAGTCGGTTACTTCGAAGGCGCAATCCGCCCGGATGTGGAGACCTTCCGAGAAGCCCTGCCTCTGGTGGAGGATATGCTGGAGGATCAAAAAGATAAGCCGATCATCATGTACTGCACCGGTGGCATCCGCTGTGAGAAAGCGAGTGCCTACTACCTGCACAGAGGCTTCCAAAAAGTGCACATGATTGATGGCGGCATCATTGAATATGCCAGGCAGTGCGATCAGAAGGGGCTACCGAAGAGATTCATCGGCAAGAACTTCGTCTTTGATGAGCGTATGGGCGAGCGCATCACCAATGATGTGATCTCCCGCTGCCATCAGTGCGGTGCCCCCTGCGATACGCATGTCAACTGTGCGAATGACGCCTGCCATATCCTGTTCATTCAGTGCCCGGCCTGCGCCGAAAAGTATGATGCCTGCTGCTCTAAGGCCTGCAACGACTTTAAAGCGTTACCCGAAGAAGAACGGGAAGCCCTAAAAGGCAAGGTGGAATTTAACGGTACTAAGTTTGGAAAAGGCCGATATAAAGCACTCCGGAAGGATGAGCCGCTGGATGTGAGTTAAGTTCTGCCTTCGCATAAAGCTATGGCGGAGGGACGGAGTTTAGAGGTGAGGGATTAGTGTTTAGGGGTGAGGGGCTTGACGTACGGATAGAAATACTTAATTTGGAGGCTCACAAACGAAGCCAATGAGTATCAACGTCCGTTCCCGCCACCTCGAAGGCGCTGAGGTCGCCTGGTTCGCCCCGCTTTGCAATGGGGATGATGAGTTTTTGAGCCGGCACGACTTCCGCTACAAAAGCAACTGGAGCAATACCTCCAACGTATTGCTAACCACCGACCGGCTTGGCTACCGCAACATCCTCTGCCCCTCTTCCTATCAGGTGGGGCAGGATGTGTGGACTTTTGCCAGTGCGGTTGCCCCCCTCACTCAGCAAATCAATATCCTGACGGCTATCCGCTGCGGGGAGCTGCACCCGCCCATGCTGGCCCGCTCTATCGCTACGCTGGACCACATCCTGCGCGGCCGGCTCACCATCAATATCATTTCCTCCAATATGCCGGGGGAAGAGCTGGAATCCGCAGCCCGCTATCAGCGCTCCCGGGAGGTGATCGAAATCCTGAAGCAGTGCTGGACGCAGGACCACATCGACTTCAAAGGCGAGTTTTACAACATCCAGCTGCCGACCACCGAGCCGGTAAAGCCCTATCAGCAAAACGGCGGCCCTCTACTCTACTTCGGCGGTTACTCCCCGCCCGGTGTGGACCTCTGCGCGGAGCACTGCGATGTCTATCTCATGTGGCCGGAAACAGAAGACAAGCTTCAGCAGCTCATGCAAAATATGAGTGACAAAGCTGCTGGTTATGATCGGGAAGTCGACTTTGGGTTACGCGTGCACGTCATCGTTCGGGAAACAGAGGCTGAAGCCCGCGCTGCCGCCCGCCGCCTTATGACTTATGTGGACGACCAACGGGGTGAAGAAATCCGCCTTCGCGCCCAGGACGGCAAATCCTACGGCGTCTCCCGCCAAACCGCCGTGCGCGAGCAAGCCGATGACGAAGGCTTTGTGGAAGACCACCTTTGGACTGGGATTGGCCGGGCGCGTTCCGGTTGCGGCGCGGCTATCGTGGGCGACCCCGATCAGGTATTGGCTAAGATTCAGCGGTACGTGGATATGGGCATCCGCGCCTTCATTTTCTCCGGCTACCCGCATTTGGATGAGTGTAATCTGTTCGGGCGCTACGTTTTGCCGCGGATCAAGACGTTTTCTATGCCTGTGGTGCAGGGGCGGCAGCCGATGGGGATGCCAGGAACACCGCTGGGGGCTGGGGCGCGGGGGTGAGTTGGCCGTAGCTGGTACGACCAGCGGGGGGGATTTTCGAATCTGTATAGAAAGCTCAAAAAGCTTTACATTGATTTTTTACATAGAGTATGATGTTAAAACGGCACGATGACAATCGATATTCAATGGTTTATAGGGTAGAATACTGGAACTAGATTGTCTAGCGCCACGTTTATTCATATATTCAACAAGGATTACGATTTCGGAACCCTGTTTATAAACATCCTATTTAGAAATAAAAAAGCAGTAGCCATGAAAACAGTAACCTTAAATATTGAAGATCAGGATTTCGTGGATTTGGGACTAGAGCCCAAAGCAAAGCAAATAGACTATGAAGATTTGGTACAAAAAATCAAAGCTAAGCTTGCAAAAGAAGGAATGTTGAAAAGTCTTGAGCTAGCGAAAAAAGCTGGACTATCTGATTTGACTATTGACGAAATTAATGCAGAAATTGATGCCGTAAGAAATGCAAAAAGTAATTCTTGATACAAACGTCATTGTCTCTGCATTGATTTCTAAAGGACCGCCATGGGAGATTCTATTTGATATCGTGCTTGAGCATAAAGTGAAAATCTGTATTTCTGATCTTGTGCTGGAAGAATATGTTGAGGTGTTGTCTCGCGATAAGTTTGCTAAGTTTAAGGATTTCAAGGCTAACTCAGACTTCATAATTGCAATTATCGCGGATTTAGCTATTGTCAAGCAACCCGACGTAGAGATAAATATCTTGCAAGATAAAAACGACAACAAGTTTTTAGAACTAGCGGAAACAGTAGATGCCGACTTTATTATCACAGGAAATACAAAACACTTTTATATTGATAGTTTTAGAGAAACTAAGATTGTTACTCCGAGTGAATATTTAGAAAACTACCGACCCTAGCAATCTTTCCCCGTGACCGACCTCCTAATCGTCCTGGCCTACTTCACCCTCATTTTCCTGGCGGCGCTCAGCGGCCGTACCGGGGCAGATGTTACCACCGAGGAGTACTTCCTCAGCAACCGCAACCTCCGCTGGCCCTCCGTCGCGCTCTCCACCATTGCCACCAACATCAATGGCTATCAGTTTTTGGGAATGATGGGCTCGGCTTACCTGTACGGGCTGGCGCAGGCGAGTTTGGAGATCAACGCCATTCAGGGCATACTCATGGCTGCCTTCATCTTTGTGCCTATGTACCTGAGTGAGCGGGTGGTGACCATCACGCAGTTTATCAAAAAGCGGCTGGGGGAGCGGGTGGCACTGTTTTACACCGGGGCTAATATTGCGCTGTTTTCCACCATTACCCTGGGGGCGGCGCTGTTTTGGGGGGCGTACGCGGCAGATTTGGTGTTTGCGGAGTACATGAGTTACCTGCATCCGGACCGTATCACGCGGATTGCAATACTGGTCATTGGGCTGGGCGTTTTCTCCGCCACTTACACCTATCTGGGTGGGCTGAACGCGGTAGTCAAAACCGACATCATTCAATTTACCATACTGCTGCTGGGTGGTTTTGTGGTGCTCTTTGTGGCTATTCATCATTTGGGCGGCTGGCGACAATTGTATGTCAAAACACCGGAACTTATGCACCTGCACCTCCCAGCTGACCATGAGAAGCTCCCCTGGACGCACATCTTCGGCCTCTTTCTGCTCAACATCAACTACTGGTGCGCTAATCAAACCGTCATGCAGCGCTCCCTGGCCGCCAAAAACCTGAAGCAAGCCCAAATCGGCCTGATGGTGGGCGGGCTGACCAAGTACGTGATGGCGGTGCTGATCGTTATTCCGGGGATCGCCCTGGTGGGCATACTGGGGGAGAATGGCCTGGCAGAGCCTGACCTGGCCTTTCCGTATTTGGTGAAAACCTACCTGCCGGTGGGCGTAAAAGGCATTATTCTCTGCGCCCTCTTTGCCTCCCTCATGAGTACGGTGGACTCTACGTTCAATTCCCTCGCCACGCTATGGTCGATTGATATCTACAAGGCTTACATCAAGAAAGGCGCGACCGATTTAGAGGTGGTCAATGCCGGGCGGCGCGTTATCCTCGTCACTCTTTTTACCGGCGTGTTGATGGGATTGGTGCTGCTCTACGTCAAGTTTGAAAACCCACAGGCTGCCTTCACCCACACCCTGAACGAGCTGCGATACTACATCAACTGTGGCATCGTGGTACTCATCTGTGGAGCGGCTTTCCTGCTGCTGCCCAACCACCGGTTTGCATTGGTTGCCTTTTTGAGCACGATTCCGCTGCACCTTATCTTCCAATACTTCTTCCCGGAGATGAACTACTTCGTGCGGGCGGGCTGGGTGATTTTTATTGCCTTTGCCCTGCTTAGCCTCAGCAGCTGGCGGGGCGGGTGGCGCTCCTGGCGTGCGTTACTGTACCCCGGCTCGCGCCGTATTCGGTTGATTGGCTGGGGGTTGCTGGGGTCTTTGGTGGTGTTGCATGTGGTGTTTCATTAGGTTTGGGTAAACACGTAGGCACATAGGTTAGCGGTTTTTGATTGAATGGGTTTGAAAAGAATACTCCTTGAAGCTGCCGCTGAGTGGAAACACATAGGCACAGAGGGTACATAGTTTTGCAGCCTCCGCATGGATAATACACGCCTATGTGTGCTATGTGCCTATGTGTTTAAAAAGAATGCTACTTGTTGCTGCCGCTGAGTGGAAACTCATAGGCATATAGGGTACATAGTTTTGCAGCCTCCGCATGGATAATACACGCCTATGTGTGCTATGTGCCTATGTGTTTAAAAAGAATGCTACTTGTTGCTGCCGCTGAGTGGAAACACATAGGCATATAGGGTACATAGTTTTGCAGCCTCCGCATGGATAATGCACGCCTATGTGTGCTATGCTCCTATGTGTTTAAAAAGAATGCTACTTGTTGCTGCCGCTGAGTGGAAACACATAGGCATATAGGGTACATAGTTTTGCAGCCTCCGCATGGATAATACACGCCTATGTGTGCTATGTGCCTATGTGTTTAAAAAGAATGCTACTTGTTGCTGCCGCTGAGTGGAAACACATAGGCATATAGGGTACATAGTTTTGCAGCCTCCGCATGGACAATACACGCCTATGTGTGCTATGTGCCTATGTGTTTAAAAAGAATGCTACTTGTTGCTGCCGCTGAGTGGAAACACATAGGCATATAGGGTACATAGTTTTGCAGCCTCCGCATGGACAATACACGCCTATGTGTGCTATGTGCCTATGTGTTTAAAAAGAATGCTACTTGTTGCTGCCGCTGAGTGGAAACACATAGGCATATAGGGTACATAGTTTTGCAGCCTCCGCATGGACAATACACGCCTATGTGTGCTATGTGCCTATGTGTTTAAAAAGAATGCTACTTGTTGCTGCCGCTGAGTGGAAACACATAGGCATATAGGGTACATAGTTTTGCAGCCTCCGCATGGACAATACACGCCTATGTGTGCTATGTGCCTATGTGTTAAATGAGAAAGCCCCGACAGGGCTGCTAAGCCCCATCCCGCCCTGCCAGCTCCGCCCGCACTGCCTTCAACTTCGCCTGAAGGCTTTGCCCATTTTTCGCCACAACGGCAATTATCAGCAGGGGGATGGCCGTGTAGAGCAAGCCAAAGCCATTTTTCACCAGTCCGTAGATCATTACTCCAGCTAAGAAGCCGGTAAACACATTGCCTGTGAGGTTTTGTCTTTTCAGTTTTTGCTCCTCTGTACGCAGCGCTTCCAGCGTCAGCTGAGCGTAGTCCTTTTGATCTTTCATAATGCTCCGATTTGTCAACATTTGGGCAATCTAACGTTATTAAGTGGATTTTGAGAACCTACAAATATTTGGCTCGTTATCCAGTTGTTAAAATTATACAAAAGATCAATTTTCTAATGTTCACCTACTCTTTTACAACACCCCTGGTATGAAAAATATGTACTTGCTTCTAGCCCTTATGTGTACAGTTGCCCTTACGGCGCAGAATACCTACAATGCTCCTGAATTCGGAGACCTGGAAATCAATGATTGTAATGGCATTCTTTACGACTTCGGTGGGCCCGATGCGCCATACACCGATGACAATGAAGCCTACATCTACATCAATGGCACCTCCGGTGACGCGCTGTCCCTTACTTTTACTCAATTTGATATAGAGGACCACTTTGACTTTCTTACCATTTATGACGGCTCTTCGACGAACAGCCCTTTGGTCGGCACCTATACCGGCTTGAATCTACCCAACAACGGTAACCCTATATTGCTTTCGGGCACCAGCTGCCTGCTGGTATTCACCAGTGATTTCACCATCACCGGCGCAGGGTTTGCGATGAATTTCGATTGCATCGACTTTACAGAGCCTCCTGTGGCAGCCGCAGCCTTCCCGGCCCTGAGCTGTACAGGCACTGTCGCCTTCTCGGATGCCTCTACTTTTTTCCCAACCAGTTGGACATGGGACTTCGGGGATGGCAACACTTCAACGGAGCAAAACCCGGTTCATACCTACGATGAGCCCGGCACCTACGATGTGCAGCTGGAGGTTTGTAATGATAATGGCTGCGATACCTTCTCTGCCAGTCAGGCGATTACCTTCGACCCGGAAAGTTTTGCCTGTACCAATGGCATCAGTATGCCCACCCACGGACTGGAAACTACTACGCTTTGTAATGGCGTTTTGTACGACGATGGCGGTCCCGATGGCAATTACACCGAAGGTAGCAACGGACAGTTCCTGATTGCGCCTCCGGGAGCAACGAGCATCACGGTCACTTTTACGGCTTTCAATTTAGGCGCTGCTGCCACCAATAATGATCAGTTGTCACTGTTTGCAGTGAATAATGGCACCTACACGCCCCTTGCTACCTACCTAGGTGACAACCTGCCCAACAACGGGCAGCCCATTACTTTTCAGGCCCAGGCGCTGGGACTGTTCTTTTTTGCCGACCACCAGGGCAATTTCCCTGGATTTGAAATGATTTGGGAAGCCAATGGTATCGCTAATCCGCCTTCCGCTTCCTTTACCACTAATGCCACGGAAGTACCGTTCGGTACGGCCATTCAGTTTACGGACAGCAGTACCGAAAACCCCGGCGCATGGTTCTGGGATTTTGGTGATGGGAACACCTCAAATGAGCAAAACCCGAGTTATGTTTACCCGGAAGCCGGCACCTATAGCGTTGTCCTGACCGTAACCAACTGTAATGGTTCTGATACGAGCATGTCGTTGGAAGTCATGGTACAGGAGCCGCCCGCGCTAACGGTTGACCCGGATAGTTTTTCCATCGAACTCGACGCTGGCACCACCACTACGGCAACACTCAACCTCTGCAACATCGGGCAGGGAGATTTGCTTGCCACGATGAGCAGTCAGGATGAGATGAACCAAACCGGTTACCGCTTTGACTTTACCACCTCTGATCAGGGCGCGGGCTTCAACTGGCAGCTTTTCAATCAGGACTTTGAAGTCATTGCAGAAAACAGCCAAACGTACGCTGCCAACTCTACCTATACAGAGATCATCAACGGGCTGGAGCCTGGTACGGAGTATTTCTTTTGGATTGCGGGCGTGCCGGAAGGGACTTCCGTTTTTGAAATTTTCACGCTTACCGATTTAGGGACAGGTGAGCAACTATTTTCCGGATTCTTTGAGTTTATCATCGATCAGGTATACATCCTGCCCCTGCCACTCAGTGGTCCCGGCGGAGCGCCAACCTGGCTTTCAACCGGCACAAACAGCAACCCGCTTCCTGCCGGGGACTGTGAAGCCATAACGGTTACTTTTGATGCTTCGGAACTGGTGGACGGCACCTACGAAGGTTCGATCATCATCAACAGCAATGACCCGGATCAGCCAACGGTGACCATCCCGGTGACGCTGATTGTAAACGGGACGCCGGAGCTGAGTATTTCCACCAATGACCTCAACTTTGGGGAAGTACAAATAGGTGCTACTGCCACCCTTAGCTTTACTTTAGAGAATACGGGTACCGCCCCCACCGAAGTAAGTGGGTTAGAGGCTGCCCTGGCTGGTTTTGAAGTAGCAAGCCCTAACAGCCTTACCCTGGCCCCATTTGCAGCACAGACCATCAGCGTTTCCTTCACGCCGGGCGAGCTGGGTGCTTTAACCGAAACCCTGACGCTTGCCAATAATGCCGGAGATGACCTCCTGGTTAACCTTACCGGCACGGGCATAGCTGCTCCGAGCCTGACCGTCAACCCTACTGCGTTCACTGTTGAGCTGATTGAAGGGCAGGATACCACTTTGACCGTAGATGTAGGGAACGTTGGAGAAGCGCCCCTTGATTTTACGATCAATACACAGTCCGGCAATACCGGTTTTGTATTCAACTTCACCACCGACAACTGGGGCGAGGAGTTTTCCTGGGTACTCATGGACAATGGAAACAACACGGTTCAAAATTCTGAAGGCATCGTATATCAGTCGAATACAGCGTACAGCGTAGAACTGTCCGGGCTATCTGCGGATGAGTCATATACGCTTCAACTGCTGGACAGCTGGGGAGATGGCGCACTGCCTAATTACAGTGTGGTTGACCTGGTTTCCGGGCAGGAAGTAGCCTCCGGTACCTTCATCGGGGATGGGTTACTGCAGGAACTGGTTCCTCTTGGCAGCCCGGCTGCGGCTGATTTCTCAGGTATTTCGCCCACAAGCGGTACTGTAGCGGTCAACGGGAGCACTGCGCTACAGATTGATCTGGACGCCACGGGCCTGGCCACCGGTGTTTACAATCTGGTGTACGAGTTGGAAACCAATGACCCACTTCAGCCTATGGTGCCCATCAATGTGACGCTCTTTGTCATTGCTCCGGTGACTGCGGGTATTGAGGCGCCCGCATTCATCTGCGGCACAATACCGGTGCAGTTTACGGATGTCAGTACTAATCAGCCTACAAGCTGGACCTGGAACTTTGGGGACGGTACTACCTCCACCGAACAAAACCCGGTGCACACCTATACCGAAAGCGGCACCTACACCATCACGCTGGAAGCCTGCAATGCGCTGGGCTGTGACGTCATCACGCTTGTCGATTTTATTGCCGTAGAACTTGATTGCTTTTCCCAAAACATACCAGCAGAACCGCACGGCTTTGAGACCGTCACGGTCTGCTCTGGCAATCTGTACGACTCTGGCGGACCCAATGGACCTTACCAGGAAGGCAACCTGGCTGCTGTTACCATTGCACCACCCGGAGCCTCTACAGTCAGCATCACCTTTAGCGAATTCAATTACCAGGAGCACGCAGATTTTGTGTTTGTATACGATGGCTTTCCCGGTACAGGCACGCTCCTAGGGTCATTCACCGGCAATGAATTGCAAGGGCAAACTTTAACTGCCGCCTCTGGTGTACTCACTGTGCAGGAATATACCGATCACTTTGTAAACTTGAGTGGTTTTGTTGCCACCTTTACCTGCGACGCAGTGCCAGCACAGCGGCCTAAGCCTCAGTTTTCGATAGCAGATACGCTTGTTTGTGCCAATGAGCCCATCGTGTTTATTGACGAGAGCCTGCAACTTCCCACTTCCTGGTTCTGGGAGTTTGGTAATGGCGGCGTCTCAAATGAGCAAAATCCTGTCTATTTCTACCCAGAGAGCGGAACATATACCGTAACGCTCACCGCCTGCAATGCCGAAGGCTGCAACACGATTGTGCAGAATATTACCATAACGGTAGACCCCGACTGCGTGATTGAAAATATGCCGGTGAACGGGCAGCAAGTGATCCAGGGTTGTTTTGGAAGCCTCTATGATTCAGGTGGACCGGACAGCAACTACGTAGACAACAATACGGGAATAACAACGATCATTAGCCCGGTCGGCCCTATCACTTTAGAGTTTGTAGCTTTCAATTATGAAAATGGGTTCGACGGAGTAGCTGTTTTTGATGGTGCGGATACCGATGCACCGTTACTTGGCTACTTTACGGGCAATGAGCTGCCGGAGCCTATCACTTCCTCCGGTACGGTGATCACTATTGTGGAAAATACAGACTTTTTCGAGAACGAGAGCGGCTTCCAGATTGACTACAGCTGCCAGGGCACGTTGAATTTTGCCGGGTCTCAGATTACAGCAGCTAATGCAGAAATGTGCGATGGTGTACGCTCTTTCGGTGTGAATACCTCATCTAATATCGACAGCTGGAGCTGGGACTTTGGAGATGGGCACACTTCCACGGAGGCCAATCCAGAGCATACACTCGGGCACAACGGCATTCACCACATCGAGGTAACGATTTGTAACGGGGAAGGCTGTGAAACACTCGAGACCATGATCTACTCCAATAAGCTCACTCCTGAAATTGATGCCCCGGATACGGTGGCACCAGGCCAGGAAGTCCACTTCCACGGTCTAACCGAAGAAGCCACGCACTGGAACTGGGACTTTGGCAATGGAGAGACTGCCGATCATGCGACGCCAATGACCATCTACGAGGAACCGGGATGGCACGAGGTACAGATCAGCCTCATAAATATGGATGTCCATGAGACTTGTGATGCCAGTCATACCCACTCCATTTATGTAGATCCCAATCTGACCAGCACCAGCGATGTTGCCGCGCGGAACTTCACGGTATTCCCCAACCCTACCACCGGGCAGCTCAATATTCGTGGCCTGGAGGCGCTGGGAGATGGCTATGAAATCCGTATCCACTCGGCAGTCGGGCAATTGGTGAAAGCGCAGCCTTTGACACCAGCGCTATCCATAGCGGAGCTCCCTTCCGGCATCTATGTCCTGGAAGTGGTCAGCGGACAGGAGGTGATCGACCGGCAGAAGGTGATCAAGGAATAAAAGGCAGGAGATCGAAACGGGCTTGATAAGAGACAGCATCCTGTTGGGGTGCTGTCTTTTTTTCAGCTCCTACTTTGAAGCGCTTACCGATACCTCCCTGATAAAAATCAACATAAATGGCCAGGCGATTGCGGCTCACCTCTAGACGCTCTATTCGTTGAACAAATCCAAATATGCTTTAAAGGCGTACATTTTGGCCCGTCCGCCATTTGGCAGCTGAACAAGTATACCTGCTTCTTCCAGGTCCGACATCAGCTTATAAGCACTTACTTTTGACTTGCCGATAATCTCTGCAATTTGGTCCGCATCAGTGACAGGACGTTTAAAGAGCTGCTCCAGGACCTGCTTCGCGCCCTTCGAACGCCCTCCCAAGCTCTCGAGGCGTTCGTCCATTGCTCTTTGCAACCGAAGGATGCCATCGAAGGTTTTTATGCCACGCTTGGCGGTTTCGATCATGCCGGTCAGAAAAAACTTGTACCATTGATTGATGTCATTGTGCGTCCGGACCCGTGTGAGGTTATCGTAGTACAACAAGCGATGCCGTTCGAAGAAGTCTGACAGATATAGGATAGGTTTATGTAATATCCCCTTACTTACAAGGTAAAGCGTAATCAACAGGCGACCAACTCTGCCATTCCCATCGAGAAACGGATGAATTGTTTCGAACTGATAATGAATGAGTGCAATTTTTATAAGATCAGGGATCGGAGCTAGTTCATCATTGGCAAACTTTTCAAGATCACTCATTAGTTCAGGAATGTAAGTATGGGGAGGTGGCACGAAGGTGGCATCATCCAAGGTTGCCCCACCAATCCAGTTTTGACTGGTACGAAAGGTACCGGGCATTTTTTTACTTCCTCTGACGCCTTGCATAAGCGTTCTGTGGATTTCTCTTATTAATCGGCTGGAAAAAGGCAGCTCTTGAAGTAAGTCGACCGCAAGATTCATCGCCTTTATGTAATTTTGAACTTCTTCCCAGTCATCTTTAAGACCGGGAGAAACATCCGATTTTTTCATGAAAGCCTCCTCAATATTCGTTTGCGTGCCCTCTATGCGCGAAGACTGAGTGGCCTCCTTGGCAATGTGCATGCTTATGTAAAGGTCAATATCAACATAAGCTGAATACATGTCCAGTCTGCCGAGGTGGCGGTCAGCTTTACTCAGCAGCTGTATCACCTCCATATCTGCTATCTCCCAATTTATGAATATAGGCTTAGGGATGAAGGCTTTGTAGTACCCCTGATTGACATAGTGCCCTGCTTTAAAATCTTTCATGTAGCTTAAAACACCCAACCCTTTAATTAAGTTTCCACGGTAAAAACTTAACTCAATAGAATTTTAGTTAAGAAAATAGCCCTAAAACTTAACTGAATAAGATTTCAGTTAAGAAGAACGCCTCAAAACTTAACTCAACACTTTTTCAGTTAAGCACCGGGCGGGCAGCCTCTCCCCTACCTATACCGTTTGGGAAAGGAATGACACCCCAGTCAGTTCCTCCGAAGCCACCCACAGAGCAGAGCAGCCGGCCGGCTGCCCGATGGAAGGAGGAAGCTCAACGCGTTTGGGCGGGCCGGCGATTTCCCCCCACTTGCCGGGGCCGTAGTAATGATCGGAGTCTACGGTCTCTCCGACAGCGGCGAAGAGTTGAGGGCGGGCATTTTGATCGGGGGTGGGCAGCAGAGGCAGGAGTACCTTTTCGGCGATGAACCGGAACACGGCATTGCTCTCCACATTGCGCCCCAGGTTGGTGGAAGCACCGCCCGGGTGGGCTGCCACGGCGATGGTCTGGCCTTCCGGCAGGCGGCGGTTAAGTTCCAGGGTGAACATCAAGTTGGCGAGTTTGCTTTGCCCGTAGGCTTTCCAGGGCTGATAGTTGTTGGGGTCCTTGAAAGAAGAGATATCCATCTGACCATTACGCGCGGCCAAACTGGAAACATTAACAATACGGCTGCCGGAGGTGCCCAGCAAAACCGGAAGCAGGTGGCCCGTCAGCGCAAAGTGGCCAAGGTGATTGACACCAATTTGCTTTTCGAAACCATCCTGAGTAGTGCCGTAGGGCGTGGCCATGATGCCGGCATTATTCATCAGGACATCGAGCTGCTGGTATTTAGCTTTGAAGTTTTTGGCGAAAGCCTGTACCGACTCCAGGCTGCCCAGGTCCAGCAGCATAAGGCGGGCAGGTGTCGTTTGTACCGCTTCCACCTCCTTCAGGGCCACAGCACCCCGCTCTTCCGACCGACAGGCGAGAATAACCTCAGCGCCCTTTCGAGCCAGCGCTTTGGCGGAAGCGAGCCCCAGCCCACTGTTGGCTCCGGTGATGATGACGACTTTGCCTTCGAGGTTGGGCATATCGGCGAGTGTCCAGTTCTTTTTCATGGTGTTTGATTTAACGGTTAAAAGGCAGACCGTGATTGATTGTTGAGTTTTTACTTCGATTATTAGTGTAGCGCCTTCCAAAGGCTTAATTATTAGTATTTTTCGGACAAAAAGAATGCCCACCTGTCTGAACTGTAAGCAGCCTATCCTCGAAGACGGTCAGTTTTGCCACCACTGCGGCGCTAAAATCATCAGGGAAAGGCTGACCCTTTGGGTATTTTTCGCACAACTTGGCCAAACGGTATTCAATGTCGATTCCAGTATCTGGCGAACGGTGGGGCATTTGTGCTATGCGCCAGGAAGGGTATGCCGTGGCTATATAGAAGGCGTCCGGAAGCGCTACCTCAGGCCAGTAGCTTACCTGTTCTTTGTCGCCAGCCTTTACGGATTAACGCTTTTGCTGTCGGATGGGGATATCCGCTATTTCCATGAAGATTTTGCGCTGGGGTTTACCAGCTACGATGATGCCACCGGGCTGTCAGAAGAAGAGCGGGCACGGCGATTACGGCCACTGGCATTGGTGTTTATCTTGCTGTCGATCCCAATTTTATCACTCATCAGCCGGTTGATCTACCGGCGGGCAGGGTTTAATTTAGCAGAGCACCTGGTAATCAATGCCTATTATATGGGGCAACTCCTTTTCCTGAACTTAGTGCTTAACCTTGTAAAGGTACCTTTCCCTTCCCTTGAGGAGAACACGATTTTTTATTACCTGTTTATGATTGTATTTCTGGGCTACGCCTGGGTGCTGCAGGTTCCGGCTTTTCGGCTTCGCGGGGTTTGGACGGTTATTAGCCCGTTGTTGTTCCTGCTGGTCATGCTTTTTATTTTGGGGCTCTTTTATGGGTTTGGCGCTGAACTGCTATTATCAAGAGCAGGCTAGTGGTCTGTCAAGGCTAAAACTAGGGGTTGCCTGCGGCGACTTTTGAGGCTACTCTTCGTTGGACAACCCCTTACGTAGCGCTGCTATGCGCGGGAACATCCGCCTTGATTAGCCTCAAAATTCGCTCCCACTCAACCCATAAATTAACACTTGACAGACCACTAGTCTGGACGTGCGATGATCGTCGGCCAAAGTATCAGGCTTCCAGCGGTGGCAGTTGGGATAGCACGGTCTCCGGAACTTCCCGCTGTATGGCAGCAAACCAGACTCTTTCCTCAAAGCGGATGTGCTGCTCCAGCAGACGGCCGAGTTGATCCAGGTCATCGGGCGTGGCTGTATCAGAGAGCTGTTGGATTCGCGCCGAAATTTGCCGGTGTTCCGCCTGCACCTGATCGCTCATAGCCTGCAGCTGTTCGTGGTAGGCGCGGGTGGCGGGGATCAGCACGGTGGCTTCCCAGTCAAAATGCCGGCTCAGCCGTTCTTCCAGCTCCTTTTTGACGAAAGCTACCTTGCCGGGCATGTCCGTAGGCAACCCCTTGTAGTCGGGCACATCGCTCTTAAGCAACTGCGCCAGTATCAGCCCTTTGTGGTGCTGCCGGGACAAAGGGACTAGAGCGGGATGGCGTTTGAGTGGTTTTCGGTCCATGGAGGTAAAATACAAATTTTCTTACCTTTCGAGGTAGAACCCATATACCGCCTAAATTAATTTACATGAAGCCCTACCTTGTACTTTTTCTGCTTGTCGCAACGATGCTGCCGCTACTGGCGCAAAGCAGTCTGAACTATGAAGCGCGATACTTTGTCAATTCAGCCGGGGATAGCCTCCCTTACCGCATTCTGTTCCCGGAAGGATATGAGGAGGGTAGGCAGAACTACCCCTTACTGTTGTTCCTGCATGGTGCGGGGGAGCGAGGGCAAGATAACAAAGCGCAATTGACCCACGGTGCCCGGGATCAGGTGGTGCCGGTAGCAGAATCCAGGGAAGTGTACGAGGCTTTGAAACAAGCAGGCGCTGCTGTGAAGTATACAGAGTACCCCGAAGCCCGGCACAACAGCTGGGACAATGCTTTTGCGGAGCCCGGGCTTTTCAACTGGCTGTTTAGCCAACGGAAAACAGACTAACTAAACATGCTGATTTACCTGCTTTACGGTGTTGGAGTTTACTTATTCATTTGCATTGTCTTTTACACCATGCAGGACTACTTCTTTTTTCGGCCGGAGATTTTGCCGGGTAATTTCCAGTACGAGTACCCCTTCCCATTTGATGAAGTGCACTTTGAAATGGAAGATGGCGGCTACATCAACGGGCTGCACTTCCGGGTGCCCAATGCTAAGGGAGTGGTCTTTTACCTGAAGGGAAATTCCCGGAGTCTGAAAGGCTGGGGGAAGTTTGCCAAAGATTTTCTGGGCAAGGGCTATGACTTTTTCATGATTGACTACCGGGGCTTTGGTAAGAGTGCCGGTAAACGGACCGAAGCGACGCTGTACAACGATGCGCAAACAGTTTACAAATGGCTTAGTGAGCGCTATCCCGAGGACCAAATTGTGCTTTATGGCAGATCCCTTGGCAGTGGCATTGCGGCGCGGATTGCCGCCTGGAACAAGCCATACCTGCTCATTCTGGACTCGCCTTATTATTCCTTTTTGTATCAGGTGCGGCAATATGGGTTCTGGCTGCCCCTGAAGTGGGTGCTGCGGTACCAAATTCGTACGGACTTTTTCATCAAAAAGGTCACCTGCCCTATTTTCATCCTGCATGGTACGAGTGACCGGCTGATCCATTTCCGCCAAGGCAAAATGCTCCACGAAGATGCGCCCAACAGCGAGCTCATTGCATTGGAGGGGGGCGGGCACAACAACCTGCCCGACTTCCCGGAATACCACGAAGCCCTTTACGAAATCCTCCACGATGAAGATCGCTACGCCCGGCTCGTGCCCCCCTCAAAATGAAAAACGCACTCGCTCACGAAGAACGAGTGCATTTCCAAACAAACGTGCTAAGACCAGGCCCCAGAATTAACGGCTGATCACTAACCTTTGACTAACAGGCTGTTGCCCCTCTGAGTAGATAGTCACCAACAATACCTGATTATTGCCCCACTCATTAGTATTCAGGGTGAGCTGACCGGCATCACGCATCATATAGGTACCAAGCGTTTGCCCCATCATATTGCGCACCACTACGGTGGAGGCGACAGTTGGGTGACTTAGAGAAACCGTCACCTGATCCCGGGCTGGATTAGGGAACAAGCTAAACTGAATATCCGTATCGAAAACTTCAGCACCGGGAGCGCCCATCGGGAGGCTGCCCGCCAGCGTGACGGAAGAACCGTTGGTGAAGCCGGAGTTTTCGTTGCTGCAAAGCGCTCTTACCCGCCATTGTACCGTACTTCCAGCCGGCAGGTTATCATCGGTGTAGGTAGCCGCTGTAACATCTATCGAAGTCGGGCTGAAGCCAATTGGCCGGTACTGAAGGCGATAAGCATTTGCATTGGGCACAGGGTCCCATTCGAAGGTTGCGCTAGTAGCCGAGTTCGCAAAGGCATTGAGCCCTGTTGGGTCAGAGCAGCCCTCGTCCAGATCGCAGATATCGTTGTTGTTGGTATCAATCAGCGTACCGGCACAGTTGCAGTCGGCGCCAATCACATCATTCTCCGTACAGTTATCGCCATCATCACAAGGCGTGCCAATGAGATCATCATCCATTCCGGGGCACTGATCGTCGCTGTCGCAAACTCCATCGTTGTCTGAATCCGGGCAGGCGTCATCCGTGGTGGTGAAGTTTTCAACAGATGAATAGGGAGAATCTTCGTTACTGCAGATTGCCTTCACTCTCCATAGGTAGGTGGTGTTTGCGCTCAGTACAGTCAGCTGTTTACTGTTGCCAGCCACGGAGAGCGTAACGATGCTATTTATAGGCATCCCCTGCTGCAGGTATTGGAGTTTATACTCATTAGCCCCTGAAACGGCACCCCAACTCAGCAGTGCTGAATTAGTGGTGAGGTTGGTAGCCTGAAGGCCGGTTGGCGCCACACAATCGTCTACCTCATCCAAATCACAGATGTCGTTGTTGTTGGCATCAATCAACGTACCGGCACAGTTACAATCTGCACCATACACATCATTTTCCGTACAATCGTCCCCATCATCGCAGGGCGCACCAATGAGGCTGTCATCCATTCCGGGGCACTGATCGTCGCTGTCGCAAACTCCATCGTTGTCTGAATCCGGGCAGGCGTCATCCGTGGTGGTAAAGTTTTCAACCGGTGAATAGGGAGAATCTTCGTTGCTGCAGATTGCCTTCACTCTCCACAGGTAGGTAGTACTGGAAGCAAGTGCAGTCAGCTGCTCACTGTTGCCACTGATGTAGAGGGTAACGACGCTATTCATAGGCATCCCCTGCTGCAGGTACTGCAATTCGTACTGATTAGCGCCTGCCACCGGGCTCCAGCTCAGCAATGCGGTATTGGCCGTTAGGTTGGTAGCCTGAAGGTTGGTTGGGGCTGTACAGGGCGGTGTGGCAGGCAGGCAAAAAGCGGTAGTCTCCTGGCTATCGAAGCTACCCCCACTGGCTAACACGGTATTTGTGGCGTTGTCGGTGAGCACGTAGCTGCCGTTACCATGCCCGCAGCAAATACCATCGCCATAGGAATCGAATATATTGAAGCTGAAGCATCCATCTGTCAGACAGATTTGCTCGTTCACGGTGGTATTTTGCTGACCGCTGTAACTGCCTCCTGATGCCAGGACAGTATTGCTGTTGTCCGTTACTGTCCAGGTGGTTTCAGCCGGATAGCCATCCAGCGTGATTGAAAGTGTAAGGGTATTGTCGCCCGTCGAGAAACTGGAAGTAGCCTCATTATTGGCAGGCTCATCGTCTGCCCCACCGTTGGGTGAGCTGGTGGATACGGTGAAGGTATGGCTGCCGTTAGAGAAATTGACCGCGGGAAGGGTAACTTCTTCCCCCTGATTGCTGGCCAGGCTCCCCGTCCAGTTGTAGTTTTGGGCAGGGTTGCCATCCAGCGAATAGTTGATTGATACCGAGGTTAAGGTTTCGGAACCATAATTAAATAGAGAAACGACCGGGCTTACCGTATTTCCACAGACCACGCCTTGGGGCATTTCCACGGATGCAATGCCGGCATCGGTGGTACTGACTGCACTGCAGGGGTCAAGACAGGAAGCGTTGTAGACCTCGCTCCTAATCAGGTCGCCGGGCTGCGGGCCAAAATTTTCTGTAAAGGAAACACCTACACTCCCCAGCAGGTGGCAGTAGCTCATGATAGTGCCCTCATCAGGCGTTTGCCCGTTATCATAACAGCCATCAGGTGTATAGCCTGCTGCCGGACCACAGTTGTCAATAGGCGTATTATCTCCATTCCAGGCACAGTCGTGCGTATGAGGAGAGCCCAGGTTGTGCCCGATTTCGTGGGTCACTACATTGACGGTCCAGCTATAGGTAGGTACGGTACTGTAACTGGAGTGAATATCGCTATAGGCTACACCGAATGTGGAGCTGCATATTACATCAAGGTAGGCAATTCCGCCGCCGCCCTCATACCCAACAAGGTGAGCCAGGTCCGCACCATTGTAATCGCCGTTGAGGTGCTGCCGGAACTGCACCAGATAATCAAGCGTGCCAGGACCGGTGTAGGGGTCGGTGATATCCCAGACAAAAATTTCATTAACGACCAGGTTGATACTCTCATCAGCATATAATGTACTTACCTGGCTGAAGACTCCGGAGACATAGTTTGCAGCCTGCGTTACCCCTCCTTTGCCATCGTGGATATCCTTATCTACCTCTACATACATCTTCACGCAGTTATTCGGATTGGGTGAACGGGTGCCCCCCGGCTCTCCCCCACCAGGGCGGTAACCGGGCAATTCTTCGGCATAGCAACCTTTCAGAGGGGGCTCCGCCAAAGCCTCCGAAGGGTAAAGGATGTGAACGCCCGCTGCATTTTCCACCTGCCCGAGGTTGTACTGTTGCCCCCGGAATTCAATGACTCCCAGGATTTCGTCAGGCAGGATCAATAGCATGGCCAGGGAGTGGGTTTCTCCATTGACGATACCCCGGTAATGCAGCCCCGGATCAAAAGGTACTGCCCGGTTGGGGTCAGAAGCTTTCCGCAGTTTGAAATCGGGAGACAGGTATTCCGCCTGATACAACTCAAGTAAAAGGGGCTGCCCGTTGTGGTCTTCCAGCCGGAGTTTCAGTTCCTGCGGTTCGTCCCGCCTGACCTGATGCAGGTTTTTCCGGTGCAGTGAAAAGTAAGCCGCCTCTTCGACTTGCTCTTTGACCCTTGCTGCCCAGGGGCCGCCGGGGACCTGGGGCAAAAGCAGTGGTATTTCGGGTACGACCGCAAATGAGGCTTCACGGCGAGCGACCTCATCAGCGATAGGGTGGTTGTGATTTTGCGCAACAACAGAAGTGTACGACAACAGAGCGCTAAGCAATACCCAGCAAAGGTTAAAGGAGATTCTGTGCATCTTTGTTTTGTTTAGGTTAAGTAGATTTTAAGGCTTGCCTGCCGGAACTTCGTCACACACGGCCCAAGCCTTTCATCCATTATATTAAGCTATACCAGATTGTTAAATTTTGCAAGCCAATCTCTGAAAAAAAGCAATCTCAGAAGCTCATTTACGATAATTCAGGCTTCCCGTGCACATTATACCCTGCCGGGGATTAGTAGGATAGAGCCTGCACAGAAACCCTCAGATATACGGCTCTACTGCCAATCAGGTTTCACCCTGTCACAATTTTATCGTTTTCTACGGGAACTTCATTCCAATCTCCTCCGTTATACTCATCACAAATGGAAATGCGGTAACAAATGATTCACTAAAAAAAATTCACGTTTTTTCTTGCACATCAATTTGAAGCCGATTATCTTTGCAATCGCAATTGAGAAAAACACTTCTCAAGCTGGTTTTTAAAGACCCATGGTGTAATTGGCAACACAGCAGATTTTGGTTCTGTCGTTCTAGGTTCGAGTCCTAGTGGGTCTACTAACAAATACTGCAAACCGCTGTAGGTTAAATACTTACAGCGGTTTGTTTTTTTATATGCGTCGTTTAAGGTGTCGTTTTTACCCCGTAGCACAAAAAATCCGTTGGGGTAACGGCAAAAAGTGTTGATGTTTTTACTATCCCAACGGCGGTAATATCTTCAAAGGTAAAAAAAGTGTGGCGGCTTTAATCGTCTCCCTCATCCATCCACTCCGGTAAATCCCCTATAATGATCTGGGGCGGTTGCCGGGCCAGCGGGATGGATAGTGCGAAGCTGGCTAAGAAGCTTGGTTTTTTTGATTGAGTTTTGGAGGTGATGGGATGGCCGTAGATTTATGGCATGGTTTCGCTTTTGTATATTGGATAAGTATTCCGGTCCCATTGGTTCTTCGTCAATTTAGGTGGAGTTCATAAGCACCCGCTTTCGCAATAGCTAAAAGCTTGCCCGTCCATACATTTGGCGCTTGATCATCTTTAAACGGTTCACCTGCCCCTCTACTTGACCGTTGTGTATATTCCGGAGCGGAATACACATTAATTCATATCTCCCCGCCAATCCCCTTAAACTTCTCCACAAAGGCAGACATTTTTTGGAAGACACGCTGCTTGAGGGTCAGGTATTGAGGGTTCAGGGGGCTCATTCTCGGTAGAAGTGCGTTGAGCTCTGTCCCGTTTTCACTGGCATAGCTGCGCCTCAGGGAGGTGGCGATGTAACGCCTGGCTGCCTCTACGTTCAGGTTTTCCTCAGTTATCAGCTCGGTGGCTTCACTTTTCTGCCTTTCCTGTGCGTAGGTAAAGAACGATTCCATGATGCCCGCCTTGTCCGGAATGGAGTCCAGGTTGGTTTCATTGATGTAGTCTACGATGAGGCTTTCCTTTGCTCTGTTGCCTATGCTCGCACGGATGATGCGTCGGATTTCATCCACTAACGAAGCTTTGTCTTTCGTTTTCTTGTTGTGCTCAAAAATCAGCTCCAGGATATAATCCAGGTTGATCTCTTGTGATTTGAGCAGGTCAACCTCAAATACGACATCATCCCAGTCGATGCCTGATTCTTCTGTTTCTTTACCTTTTTTCTCCCGGCGCAGCCAGTCGCGGATATCGTTGTAGGTGGACCGGTAGTCTTGTACGGTACGCTCTGGCAAGGTTTCTATCGTTTGCATGATGGCGATGTCCTCATCGGTCACGAAGTAGGTTTCCTTGAAGGCCTCAACGGCTTCCGTATCGTTGAGGTCAATGTCTTGCAGTGCGTTTAGGTGGGTGAACTCATCGTAATTCTGAAGGATATTTTCTACCCGTAGATACTCGCCGAAGAGCTTGACAAACTCTTTCTTATCGCTCTCCCTGATGATCTCGTCCGGGTCGGGGAATTTTTCATTCAACTCGTTAACCACTTCTATATACCCCCGGCGGGCTTTGCCGGTAGCGATGTCTGTGAAGCCTTCCAAATACTCTTTGTAGCTCTTCTCAAGCACTACATTTTTGGTATTCCGGTCTCCAAACAGCGTAATAGCATCGATGGTAGCTTTTTCTAAATCCCGGAAGGTGACAATATTGCCGAAGGTTTTAGTGGCATCATATATCCGGTTGGTGCGTGAGAAGGCTTGCATTAAGCCGTGATACCGCAGGTTTTTATCCACAAAAAGGGTATTCAGCGTAGGCGCATCAAAGCCGGTGAGGAACATGCCGACGACAATCAGCAAGTCCACTTCTTTGTTCTTTACCCGTTTGGCAAGGTCCCGATAGTAGTTTTGAAATTCCTTGCTTTCCACTCCAAAGCTGGTCTTGAACAGGGCATTGTAGTCGTTGATAGCCGCCGTCAAGAACTCTTTGGCACTCAGTTCCATGGCAGAGGGCTCGAAGGTTTCGTCGGCTATTTCCCCTATGGCTCTTTGCTCTTCGTTGGCGGCGAAGGAGAAGATGGTGGCTATTTTCAGTGGCTTTTCGCTATCGGCCTGCAGCTTGTTTAAAGTCTCATAGTAGCTTTTTGCGGCATCTACACTATTGACGGCAAACATGGCATTGAAGCCTTTGTTGCCCCCTTGTGTCCGGTGGGTCTTTATCCTGAAATTTTGCAGGATGTACTCCGAAATCTCTTTGATCCGTGTGGGGTGCAGCAAGGCGGTTTTATTCTCCGCTGCCGTCAGCTTCTTTTCATCCAATTCTGTTTCAATGCCTTTGAACTTCGGCCGTACATCATTATAATCGACTTTAAACTTGAGCACTTTCTCGTCTCTGATGGCGTCGGTAATGACGTAGGAGTGCAGTTCGCGCCCAAATACACTGGCTGTGGTATCCGCACCCAGTGCATTTTGCGGAAAAATAGGCGTGCCGGTAAACCCAAACTGATAGTACTTTTTGAACTTTTTCTTCAGGTTCTTTTGGGCTTCGCCAAACTGCGAACGGTGGGCTTCATCAAAAATGAAAACGACTTGCTGCTGGTATACCGGCAGATCGCGCTCGCTCTTCATCAGGTTATTCAGCTTCTGAATGGTCGTGACGATGATCTTGTTGTCGTCTTTGTTGAGGTTTCTCTTTAAGCCCGCCGTGCTATCGGACCCATTCACGCTATCCGGAGAAAAGCGCTGGTACTCTTTCATGGTCTGATAATCCAAATCTTTACGGTCTACCACAAAGAATACCTTATCAATAAAATCCAGCCCGGTAGCCAGCCTGGCGGCTTTAAAGCTCGTCAGCGTTTTGCCCGATCCGGTCGTGTGCCAGATGTAGCCGCCCCCTTCTGTGGTTGCCCATTTTTTGGCTTCATAGGCACTCCTGATCTTCCATAAAATCCGCTCAGTAGCGGCAATCTGATAGGGGCGCATGATCAGCAGGACATCATTGACGTCAAAAACGGAGTAATGCAGCAACACCTGCAGCAGCGTGTTTTTCTGGAAAAAGGTAGCCGTAAAATCCTTCAAATCCCTGATCAGCTTATTGTCTGCCTTTGCCCAGTTCATGGTAAAGTCGTAGCTGTTCTTATTGCGCTCCACGGTATTGGCGAAGTACCGGCTGTCGGTACCGTTGGAGATCACAAACAGCTGCAGGTATTTGAAGAGGGAGTTTTCCTTGTTGAAACTCTCTTTGGTATAACGGTGTACCTGATTGAACGCTTCCCGGATGGCCACGCCCCGCTTTTTTAGCTCGACTTGCACCAAAGGCAATCCATTGACCAGTATCGTGACATCATACCGGTTGGCGTGGGTGCCCGTTTGTTCAAACTGTGAGATCACCTGTACTTTATTCCGGGCAATCTGCTGCTTGTCTACGAGGTATATGTTCTGTATGTGCCCGTCATCGAAGACGAAGTCATGTATATAATTATCGTGTATTTTCCTGGTCTTATCAATCAGGTTTTCTCCGGGCCGGTCCAAATATTCCTCCACGAAACGAGCCCATTCATTATCCGTAAAGGCCATGTCGTTCAACTCCTGCAGCAGGGCCCTGACGTTGGCCAGCATGGCTTCAGGGGTGTTGAGTTTGGGCAGGTATTCATAACCCTGATTGACCAGATCCTGAATTAGCTCCCGTTCCAGTGAGGCTTCTGATTGATACGTTACAGGGGCTTCATGCACTTCTGAGTACTTGGTGTAGTGCTCAAGTACGATGAAGTGGTTGGATTCTGCAATGGTGTTGTAGTTTGGCATGTTTTGTTGGTTAACTACGAAAGATACGGCGTGTTTTTTTCTTTACTACGAAAGACACGGAATGCACGGCGTGTTTGTTTCTTTACCACGAAAGACACGAAAGACACGAAAAGGCTTACAGGGCGAGTCTGACGATGTCTGCTTTGGGGTAGCTTCCAAAGTTGACAAGTAACCCTAATTTCATGTTCGTTGCTTTGAGATAATTGAGGAGTTGCGCCTGGTGTTCCGGAGCGATTTGCCTCACGGCTTTTAGTTCTACGATGATTTTTCCGTAACAAATCAGGTCGGGCCGGTATCTTTGTTGCAGCGCCTCACCTTTATAGGACAATTGCAGCTCTGCCTGGGCGATGAAAGGAATTTGACGTGAGGTCAGTTCTCTTTCCAGGCACTCCTGATAAACCGTCTCCAGGAATCCGCAGCCCATTTCCCGATAGACTTCAAATATGGCACCCTGTATTGCATAACCTTCTGCTTTGTATATGATTCGGTCACTCATAACGTGTTAGATTATTACCCCTAATAAGGCAAAATGGACGAACAAAGACGCACCCTACATTTGTGCGCCTTTTAATTTTCGTGCCTTTCGTGCCTTTCGTGGTCTGTGTTCGGGAAGCTCAACAACAAATCCCGATAATATTCATACTGCTTCTCCCGCAGCTCAATCTCCCTCGGCAACCCCTCGCTGATGGAAGTGGTCAACGTATCGAACTTGTCCAGGATGGAGACGATGCGGGCTTGTTCTTCTGGCGAAGGAACAGGAATTTTTATTTTCGCTAAATTATCAGCATTCACACGCCTGACTTTCGCACCAGTTATGAACGGTCTTTTCTGTTTGTGAAATTGCTCTGTTTGAAAATAATACGCAACATATTTGGGGTTTAAGGTATGAGTATAAAAACAAGCATCACTACTCACCGCTATGTCCTCATCCCCTAACCATGCTACTGCTTTACACAGATCTTCGTCATTTTCACTTGTTGTTGCTATGATCAGGTCACCATGCTTAGCCATACGTGCTTTCTTAGCAAACTCTTCAGAAACAAAGGATTTGGTTTCATAAGTGTAAGTGCCATAGTGAGTATAGACCTGACCGTAGTGGATGCAGCCAACTCCAGATTCAGTAAAGTCTTTTTTCTGGAGACCACCACCCCGAGTAAATTCCCCAATAGATTTATCCCCCAACGCCTTCCACACCACGTTCGTGCCTTTCGTGTCGTTCGTGGTCTCAAAGCTCAACAACCGCTCCCGATAATACGCATACTGCTTCTGACGCGCCGTCAGCTCCGCCGTCAGCTCCGCCGTCAGCTCGGTGAACGTATCGAGGATGCGGACGATTTCCTGCTGTATTTGTAGGGACCGCTCGGGGTCATTTGGGCAGGGGATGGGGATTTGGAGCTGAGCCTTTAATTTATTTGAACTCAGATTAGGCTGGGCACCTCCGCCAGCTAATACATAAATAAAATCAGCTTTAGTTAGAAGAAAATGGTATAGAAAGCGATTATTCAGGATACCTTCATTTGGTTCAAATTTTCCCACACGTTGATTGAGGTACGCTGTTTCAGATAAATCGTAATACCCTATTTTACCTGTAGTAGCGCCCGACATAGCGATTAGAACATCGCCTTTTACGATTGAATAATTAAGTGGGTTCCCTCTTGTGTAATCTTCAGGGTCAAAGTATTTCACATCAGATAAATCAACGTTTCTACCATCAATATTTGTAATACGAATAATTGGCAGTCCCTCTTCTTTAAAACGACTACTCTTGAATGCAAACCCATTTTTGAATCCGCAAACTTCCCCCAGCGCCTTCCACTCCACATCAGCCCTATCCAGCAACTTCTCTATAAACGGCAGGTGCCGGTCGCCCTTTGTATTTGGTGTTTTGCTCATTGTTTTTTGGTTCCTTTTTTATGGTTTAGATTTCTCGCTTCGCTCGAAATGACGCCTTTTTTTGGGGAGGGGCATAAGCTAGCGGCTCTCTGCAGCCGCTAGCTTATGCCTACTCTTCCCCGCAAAGCGAGTTGTCATTCCGACCGAAGGGAGGGATCTCCAGCCTAGAATTAATCCCCTGCAAATCAAGAAGGAGTGTCATTTCCACTGCAGGGAGGAATCTCCTGGTTTTCCTCCAATTCTCTTAGCAGGTCCGCCACTTGTTGCGCGAAAGGAACCTGTTTATGCATAAATCCCTTTTCAGTCGCTAGTACCTTCCATTCAGGGTTCTTCTTGTTGATGAGTGCCTCCTTCTTTTGGCGGTTCCACTTTTTAAGCTCTTTTTCTCGCTTTATGGCCAAGTCAAAGTAGGGGTACTCTTCATAATAAATGCAGTATTCCAGATTATATTTATCGGTGAATGCATTTTCCACCAGATGATTTTTGTGTTCGTAAATCCTACGGCACAAATCGTTGGTGACACCAATATATAAGGTGGTTTTATTCTTGTTAGTCATGATATAGACAAAACCTGCTCTACTCATTCTTGCCCTTTTTTTGAACTGTTCGGATTTTCCGAACAGTTGCTTCCGGGGTCAGTTCTTCGTCTGTATAGATATTTCTAATGTGTTCACTTATGGTTGATTTGGCTGCCTGGTACAGTTCAGCGAGCTGTTTTTGGGTTAGCCAGACATCTTCATTCTCCAGATGTACCGAAAGCTCAGAAAGTCCGTCCGCACTTTTATAGATGATTACTTCCTTGCTCATGCCTCAATCTCCTTTACGATCGCATCAATATCTGCCCGCAGCACATTGATCTTGCCCACCGTAGCCGCAATCTCTTTGTTGAGTTTATCGATGTCAATTTGCTCCCGGGTGTCTTTGGGCTCTACGTAAGAGCTGACGGAGAGGTTGTATTCGTTTTCGGCAATTTTGGTATTGTCTATGGTGGTGGTGACATGATCGACCTCTTCTTTGGTATCGAACATGCCCATGATCTGCTTAATGTGGCCATCCGTCAGCACATTATTGTTGGTCTGTTTCTTAAAGAACGCTTCACCGGTGGCATCTATGAACTGGGTTTTGGTATCCGTCTTATGTTTGGACAGCACCAAAATATTCACGGCAATGGACGTGCCGTAGAAGAGGTTGGGTGCGAGCGCGATCACCGATTCCACATAGTTGTTATCGACCAGGTACTTTCTGATTTTCTGTTCCGCCCCGCCCCGGTAAAAGATGCCGGGGAAACAGACGAGGGCAGCCCTTCCTTTACTGGACAAATAGCTCAGGGCATGCAGCACAAAGGCGAAATCTGCTTTTGATTTAGGGGCAAGAACCCCCGCCGGCGCAAAGCGGTCGTCATTGATAAGGGTAGGGTCGTCGCTGCCAATCCACCTTACGGAGTAGGGCGGGTTAGACACGATAGCATCAAAGGGCTTTTCATCGTGCAGCCTAGGTTCTGTAAGCGTGTTGCCCAACTCAATATGGAACTTATCGTAGTTGACATTATGCAAAAACATGTTCATACGCGCCAGGTTGTAGGTCGTATGGTTGATCTCCTGCCCGAAGAACCCCTCTTCGATGATGTGATTGTCGAAGTGTTTTTTGGCTTGCAGGAGCAAGGAGCCGGAACCCACTGCAGGGTCATATATTTTATTGACCTTTTCCTGTTTATGCATCGCCAGCTGTGCGATGAGCTTGGAGACATGCTGAGGGGTGAAAAACTCGCCACCGGATTTCCCGGCATTAGCCGCGTAGTTGGAGATCAGAAACTCGTAGGCATCTCCAAAAAGGTCAATCTCGTTGTCCTCAAAATTTCCAAACTTCAACCCTGCTACACCTTTAAGGACAGCAGCCAGTCGGCTGTTTTTGTTTTCCACCGTATTGCCCAGGCGGCTGCTCGTCGTATCAAAATCGGCAAACAGCCCTTTGATATCCTGTTCGGATGGATACCCGTTAGCCGAGCTTTCGATGGCTGAAAAAATGGCTTTTAGGTCCGTATTGAGGTCAGGATTGGTATTCGCATTTTTGGCCACATTCACAAAAAGCTGGCTGGGATAGATGAAATACCCTTTGGTCTTAATGGCATCCTCCTTGATTTCCGGAGTGATGACACTATCGGGTAATTCGGGATAGTTCACACTATCATCCCCCCCTTCGATATAGCTGGTAAAGTTTTCGCTGATAAAGCGGTAGAAGAGCGTGCCCAGTACGAACTGCTTAAAATCCCAACCATCTACAGAACCCCGCACGTCGTTAGCGATCTTCCAGATTTGGTTTTGCAGTTCTTGTCTTTGATTGATGCTTGTCATGATGTGTTTTGTGGCTCTGATTTATCTGAAAGTATCCGGGAGTCTTGTATAAGTAGATGCCTAAACACTGCTATACTTTGTATCCCTCCGCCCTAAATATCCATAAATCCGGAGAGACTTTAAAGGGGAAGTATACCAAATTGTCGTATGAGCGGTCCTCAAAGGAAGCATACATGATCGGCTAAACCGGGAAAGCAGCGCCCTCTTACCTGTGCACTTGCCTATGCACGGAGCTGTCTGTCGCAAGACCAGAGCGTGAAGGCTTGATATTCAGGTGGTTTTTATTAATTATTGTAGTCAGTATTTGTTGAATATAAGAGCATATATAGTTCTCCAAGGCAGGATTTGTGCAAAGTTGACGCAGGTATTTTTTTCGCTCGCAAGGCGAAAAACGCAGGCATAGCCTACACGAAGCGTGGGGATAAGGGGCCCCACGATGAAGTCGGCGAGGCTTTTCAACGCAGCGAGCGGAAAAAAGAGCAAGTCAAAATGCATTAATCTCGCCTTGGAGAACTATAAAAGCCGAGGTGTATAAAAAGCAAGATTTTTTATACACGTGAACAGTGATCTGTATAAATTATGGGCTTTCCTATAGTCGATGTATTGGCTGATTGCAGGAAAATGTCCTTTTAGAGCGCTCTATCAGGGAAAGGACAATGTCACTCACATTGCAGTATTTTTAATATCTATAAGACAAAGAGAATACCAATTGGGAACTGCCCGCCCAATCGAACAGAATAATATTTTCCTTTATGTGTGAAAAATAAACAAAAAAAGGATTTTAAAAAGACTTTTCGGATCAATAGATTGCACTTTACTGTCACAAAAAATAATTAGTTACATAATACCCTCCTGTGATTCTTTTATTTTTGATTTGGAAGGAAGGAAATGAGGTACATTTCGTGTAGTGTGTGTCCGTTTGTACCTTCTCTTTCTTTCAATCCAAATATACTTTAGATGGACTAATGAATGCATTAGCCTTGTGAGACTTTCGGTTCCAACTTCAATACTTCGACAATTTTCATAAGGTGCATTTATATTGAGTTTAGTTTTTCCAGATTATGTAGCGAAGGAACCGTTAGTCTCACTAAATACTTCGACGATCCAAGATAAAATCAGTAGAACCCCTAGAACTCAACCAACTGATTGTCATTTAATTCTGCCTTTATAACTCTAGTATAGTTAGTTCACTTGTTTAGATGTCATGGGTATGTTTAGGTTTGTAGGAAGAAAATAAAATTGTTTGTACAGCAATTTCTCTCAACACTATCGAGCTGGTTCCCCCAGTGTGTTTATTCTTCCAGTCTCCCAGCTGAACCGATACATGCTCATGACCTTTTTAACTCAAGGCAAAAGCACAAAGTACAATCTCTTCAGACTGTTTTTTACTGTTGGCTTATTTTTCAAGGTCTATCCAGAAGAAGAGGATGACCACACATTTAATAACTGACCTTTCGCACGCGAAAGGTTATGATAATTGAAAAAATTAGCAGTATTCAGGGTGCTTGGCACAGCAATCCCACTCAGTGCATGGCACTGAAAAAGCACTCGCATGAACAAGTTAATCAAAGCCTTACCCCAAAAGAGGGGTGGCTAGCCCGTTTGGCGGCCCAATTGCAGGGACATAGGCTTTGAGCCTTTGCACCTCTTGAAAAGCCGCCCTGAGGGCATTGACATAAATTTTGGTTTTTAGGGCAAAGTGGTTGGTCTGCTCTTTTGCAGACAGCAGTTCGAGTTTAGTCCAGGCAATCATGGCAGCAAAAACATGGTTGCACTGGGATGTCTCGTGCTTGGTGGGGGACTTTTCCAGCCCCACGTTTTGTTTGAGCGATTTGTGGAATACCTCCACTCCCCAGCGTGTCCCGTAGGTTGTGCAGATAGCTGGGCCGCTTAGCTCCAGATCGTTGGTGACCAGGTACAAGTCTCCAGTTGAGCCGTCTTGGTTTATAAAGACCTGTTTGACCAGCTGGACTTGGAAGTCCAGCCCTTTAAGGTAAACAGTAATGGCCTGGCCTGCTTGCAGTTCTAGCCCGTCGACTCGGTGGAACTTGCCTTCCAGTTTGTCTTCCATGGTAAGGGCAGCCTTGCGGTTGCTCTTTAAGGCACTGATAAAATGCTTGCCCAGCTCATAGTGCACGAACTCAAAGTTCTCCTTGGCAGCAAACCAAGTGTCCCAGACCACATAGCGGAAGGGCACGCGGTTGTATTTGACAAGTGCAAAAAGCTGGTCGCGCAGCATCTCGTTCTTGCTGCGGGGGCTGCGCTTCTTTACCTGCCCGCTTTTGGTATCCACGTATTCTTGCGACTTGCGCACGATCTCAAAAGCAACAGGCAGCTCTATGCCCTGTGGGCTCTGGTAAAGGAAATTCAGGATGTTGATCCCTTTGGTGTGCCCCGCTTTCGGCTTCTTGGAGTGGTCCCAGTGCCAAGTGACCACTTCATTCTCCGTAGAGTGCGGCTTCTCCTCGATCGTGTCATCTATCTTGATGACCGCGTCCGGGTGCTCCACTTTACGTACCAAAGGCTTTATGCAACGCCAATAGTCCTTTGCCGTGAAGGCTTCCTGCCCTAAAAAACGGCTGATCTTGTCATGGCTCAGTGCCTGATCGGTCAGCTCGGACAAGCCGGTGGCTGTCGCCATGCGAAACGATGCCAGCAGGTAGTCCGAATACAAGTCTAGTAACTTTGGGTCTTTCATCTTTCGCTCCTTTGAGCTGCAAGATAACTGCCCTGACATTATTAATCAATTTTCCAAATATTTCGCGTGCGAAAGGTCAGTTAATAAATAACGCACAGCGCAATCAGACAAAATCATGCTGTCAGCTCATGCCGTCCAACGGAATGCATTTCGACTTCAGCCGCAGTAGCGTAAAAAAATAGCGGACTAGCTCCAGCCAAAGGCTGCTGAAGGCGTCGTTGTCAAAAACACGTATCAGGCGCTTTATAGTGGAGAGTCAGGCTTTGTTGATGGGTTGTCGATGATCGCACCTATGCTCCCTTTTAGCCGGTTTAGGCATCCGGTCTCTTTCAGCAGAATAGCAAGGCTCGAAACCAGCATATTGCAGATGCAGGTTTTACTGCAGTTGAGCAAATATTGACTACCTTTAACCAAACGTAGTTCAGCTTTCATCTCAAATGTTTTCATCAATATTACAGATAAGGCTTGAGCCGCTATTTTACTTTTTGCCTGGTAATACAGAAAAAAGACCTGAAAAGAAACGGAAACTTTCTACAGTTTATGAAACGCCGATCATTTATAAAGAGAACCACCACAGCTTTGGCAGGACTCGGACTTACAGCAGATTCTTATGCAAAAACAAATCATAAGAAAATTAATAAGCCTGTGAAGTTATGTGTTACTGTGGAGCAAGAAAAAGTACTCTTTTTCGCTGAAGTTATCAATAAGGGCTTAAAGGTAGTTCATATAGCCGATACGCATTTGTTTAAAGATGATGATAGAGGAATCCCATATCAAGTCTATAGTAACCGGATGGCAAAGGCGTACAACCAAACCACGCATTTTAAAACACAAGTAAAAACCCATCCAGAGGAAGCCTTTGAGCATGCACTAGAATATGCTAAAGCTGTAAATGCCGATGTGATCACCTTAGTTGGCGACATTTTCAGCTTTCCATCTGAAGCAGCAATAGAATGGGTTCTATCCAAGCTTAAGGATACAGGTATTCCATACATTTATACCGCAGGTAATCACGACTGGCATTATGAAGGGATGGAAGGCACACTTGAGTCTTTGCGCGATACGTGGATTGAGCGGCGTTTACTGCCACTGTACCAAGGAAATCATCCGTTGATGGCAGCGTATGAAATCAAAGGAATAAGGTTTTTAGCTATTGACAATTCTACCTACCAAATTAACGAAGAACAATTAGCTTTTTTCACAGACCAAGTTGCTAGTGGAATGCCGTTGGTCCTATTAGTTCATATTCCGCTGTATGCACCTGGAAGAAATATTTCTTTTGGCTGCGGAAATCCTAATTGGGGAGCAGCCACAGATCAGAATTTTAATCTGGAGAGACGTCCAAGATGGCCGGAGAAAGGGCACACTCAGACGACTTTTAAATTCCACAAGGAAGTATTTAATGCTCCAAATTTGCTAGGCATTTTTGCAGGGCATATTCATCAGGGCTCCATAGAAATGATTAAAGGGAAACCTCAGATAGTCTCGGATGACAACGCCAGTGGTGCCTATTTGGATATCAGCCTCCTACCTCTGAATAATCAGGATAAAGATTTGATTTTATAATTTGGAGGGAAGCTTACTAACGGCTGTCAGGACCTTTTACTCAATATTTTCGGGAGTCTTTATTTTCTGGGTAGATATAATTTCATTTCTCCGATTTGCAATTCGTCTAAATGCCCCATTTTTGCTTCGTCTTTTGTGATTAAGTGCATATGTAAAAATGAGTCGTGATGCGTAAAAATGCCTTTGTGCTCAGTCGAGAAAAATCCAATGATTTCAGCATCTTCCTTTTCGATATTGTAATTGGTTTGTCCTTGATGCGCTTCATCAGGGGACGACACCTTTGTTCCTGCGGGCAAATTTTGAATGTGAATAACAGCACTGGACACCTGTCCGGTGAGTTTAAAAGCAAAAGGTCTTTTGACGTCAGTCGTTTTATTATCAATGAATCCTTCAAGGTCCGGAATTGTCTTAATGTCGGCTGGTAAATCAATTTCATTCCATTCTGTTACATTTCCATAAACAAAGAAAGGTGCAGACGTTTTAAACGTTTCTTCAACGGTCATTGTAGAATCCGAAGTCACTTTTGATACGTAGCTCTGTCCGTCATTAATCAATAATTCGCCTGACAAGTAGCTTACGGGGCCAAGTCCGTAAAGCCCATTTTTGTCCGAAATGGTGTCAAGGTTGATACGAGGACCTAATTCACCTTTCCACATCACGTTTCTCATTGCACCGACAATTTTAATGTCAGAATAGGCAGCAGTTTCTACTGTATTTTTTTCTTTCGGTGTTGAATCGCAGCTTACAAGTATAACCGTAAGTAGTCCAAAAGCAAGTAGAGGGTTAATTCTCATATTGTTTTCCATTTTTCAAATACTACCAGCAGAAGTAAGGAGCACAACGGAGTATTGTTTGCGCCCGACTTGGAAATATATTGATGGTAAAGATACGGATTAATCTAGTGGTCTGTAAGGATATGTACAGGGGGATAACTTAAAGCGTTACAAGCAGTGAGAGGCGCACCGTGGGCTTGAATGCTCGCGGCGCGCCTACTTGATTGGCAGAAGGTTTCTTTCTTTAATAGCAGCATGGACACGCTGAGAAGTGGAACACCTTCGCTGAAAAGAAAATAGACTGGCTAAGTCAACGGAGTTACTCACCCCAGAATGTTCATTACGGCTTTACCTATGAGATATACGACAGGAAAAAAGCTTAGACAAGCAATAGCAATGGCTGCTTTTTGAAGCCCTGACTGTTCGTTTTGAGTAGGAGTTTCCTCGGCATCTGTTATTGGTGCAGTTCTTTGTACTGTACCCGAACCAGTGTGCTTGGTAATTTGCATCTTTAGTTACGTTTTGGTTGATGAATAATCTGATCAATGATCGTTACCACATAAATAGATAGGCAGCGTTTTAGAAACCCGACATATCACCAAACAAACCCGACAATCTTGCCTGGATTAAGAATGCGACTTAGAAATCAAAGAATGCGACATCGCTGGATTGACAATGGTTTCTTATTCCTAACCCATTGTGTGACAAACCTCTAATTGATCAGGCATTAAGTACAGACCAAAAAAAGCCGTGACCGTGGCCATGGCAAAACGTAAATTCAATAAGACATATAGACTTGCGTAATTTCAAACCAGGTAATCCGAAGGGGACTTGCCAAAACGATCACGGAAAAGCCGGCTAAAGTATGCGTGTGACTTAAACCCAGCCACCGCAGCCGCTTTTTCTACGGAATCGACATCACCATTTTCCAGAGCAGTACGAGCCATGTTTAATCTAATCTCCCTCAGGTACTCACTAGGGGTCAGCCCCGTCAGGTGTTTTAGCCGCCGTTCCAGCTGCCGGGAGCTTAGGCTTACTGATTTCGCAAGCTTAGCAACAGACGCCTCGCCCTTTTTTAAGGCTTCGATAGCTGTCTGCTCCATGTTCTCCAACCAACGGTATTCCCCTTCCATCAGCTCTTCACCATCGGTTTGCACTGCCTGTAGGGCAGCGCGTCGGCGGCTAATCAGTACTTCCAACCTGACCTGAAGTTCTTCTACGCTGAATGGCTTATCCATATAATCATTAATACCAAGCCGTAAAGCTGCTATTTTGTCTTTTTCAGCAGCCCTTGCGGTAAGCAGGATGCATGGGATTTTACTATAATGATGATCCTCTTTTATAATTTCCAGAAATTTTAAGCCGTCCATAAATGGCATCATATAATCTGTCACAATAGCACTTACAGGTGTGTTAACCTTTAGTTGATCTAATGCCTCTCGCCCGTTAGTAGCAGTCAAGACTTCGTATTTATGCTGAAGTATAGACTTCAAATAAGCCAAAAGCTGCTGATGGTCCTCTGCAATGAGAACCCTTGGCTTTGGGGAAACAGCAAGGCGGCTTGTTTCTAACAAATGCGATGGGCTTGTTATGGAATGGCCTGGTATATCCAAGGGCTGCTTCGCTCTCAAGGGTTGACTTGCCCAAAGCAGCGGGAGCTCTACCTGAAAAACAGCACCCTTCCCTAAGGCACTATCAACTGTAATCCTCCCGCCCATGGCTTCAGTAAACTCCTTACAAATCGCAAGCCCTATTCCGGTACCGCTTGCATGTGCACCTTCCTGTTGACTCTTTGCCTGATAGAAACGGTCAAAGATGTTTCCGAGGTCCCCTTTCGCAATCCCTTCTCCATTGTCCTTCACCTCAATAACTAGCTTGTCTTCCTCTTTTTTTAAGAGCCGGATAGTGATCCGTCCAGCTTTAGGAGTGAATTTAATTGCATTGACAACTAAATTATACACAATACGTTCTAACTTTTCGGGGTCTGTCAGAATAGGCTTGTCCCACTCCTCCTGAGTATACTCAAGTATGAGCCCTTGCTCCTTTTGGCGGGCAAGGGGCTTAAAACTATCTATCCAAATTTCCATAAGGGAAATAATATCACAAGGTTCACGCATAGTGGGGCTCCTGCTTGCAGTGACTTCAGGCAATTTTAGCAGGGCATTTATAAGCTTCAACAGGGTATCCGTATTAGCTCGCGCAAGATTGATGGCGTCCTTAACTGGTACGGAGAGGGAGTCTGCCATCTTGGCAACCTGGTCTAACGGAGCTTTGATTAAAGTTATAGGGGTACGAAGTTCATGTGCTACGTTAATAAAAAAACGTGTCTTATTTTCGTCAATTTCACGCAAAGAGGCAGCTTGATGCTGTAGCTCGTCCCGCTGTACCCGAATGAGTTGTCTTTGGCGATTTACAAAATATACAAACACTGCACCTATAGCGCTAAGCAGTGAAGCAAATACTGCAAAGGCTTGATTTCGTGAAGAGATGACTTCTAATTTGGCTACCCGCCTTTGTTGTTCCAACTTACTTTGTTCTTCTTTAAGCCGGAATTCAAATTCTTGGGTTTGGATTTTCAAGTCTCTTTCCAATCTCCTGCTTTGAAGTGTATCTGATAACCAGCGATAATCTTTTACTAATTGTACTGCATAACTGGGCTCTTCGATAGCATGATAAGCATCGATTAGGGTATTCAGTACATCAAAGGCTTCTTTGTATCTTTGCTCTGATAAATAATACTTATAAATAGGGCTAGCCAGCTCCACAGCTTTGCGAGGCTGGCTGTTCCTGACCAGCCAAAGTGCCATAATCTCTTCAAAAAATAGCTTATCTTCCTGATTCCTGCCTTTTTTTAGTAAAACATCTGCTTCGCCCAACGCTTCCCTTGCTGCCTCATTCCTATTGATTTCCACTAGAGATATGGCTTTACTCGTTAATAAGCGTACATCAAAGCGGCTGCCTCCAATGCTTTCCGACAACTCGATGGCGGTGTCAATAACAGCTATCCCCTCCTCAAACCGGCGCATTTTATGTAGTGTGGCTGCTTTACTGATTAGCAAGGGTAAGTAATGGTCTACACTACGGGAGGCTTTTATGATGGAAATGGCCTCATCGAGATATCTTAATGCTTCATCGTATTCACCAGTGGCGGCTTTTAGGTCATGTAATCCATCTAAAACTGCCGGAAGAACATTTTGATAACCATTCTTCTTACATATCCAGTATGCTTTTTTGTAATGATTGAATGCATCAATATACAGACCTTGCCTTCGAAGTAGGCCACCATAAGATATAAGGGTATTTACAAGATCAATAGGTTTACCGTATTGCTCACGTAGCTGGTAAATTTTCTGAAGGACAACGAGGCTCGAGTCAGGGTTTACAGGCTCTAGCAGGATTGCTATATTACTCATGGGGCGGAGCATCTCCGTGGTGTCTCCCACAGCAGAGAACAGTTCAGTACTCAATTGGTAATAAAAAAGAGCCGAATCGGTTAGGCCTTGATAATGATAAAGCGCACCGAGCTGATTACATATGTAAGCTTCTGATTCCAGCTGCCGGGCTTGCTGAGACCGTAATAACTGCTTCTGGTAAATTTGACCTGCCTTTTGGTATTGCCCCGAAAGGTTATGCATAATACCCGTTTTTGTGCAAGCTAATAATGATGCCGATAATTGCCCGGCTTTTTCATACGCTGTGCACGCTTTATTAAATAATGCGCCAGCGCTTTCATAATCACCGGATATATAGAATAGACTAGCCTCTTTTTCGTAGCAAAAAGCAATTATCGCAGTATCTTTCTGCATTGATGCCATATTTCTCAAAGCTTCAATATATGTTCTTGCAAGTTCTTGATCCACCTGCAGCACTTTTTCTATTGTAGCCCTGTAGATATCGACCTTTTCTTCATAGCCAGACTGTTTGCGTATGACAACTCGTATACTATCATCAAATGAAGGGGGGAGCTTTTGGGAGTAAAGTGGAAATGCAATTAGCAGCAATAAGCCCTTCAAGCCCAAAGAGTGTTGCATATTGTTTAGTTTTTGTGTTCAATCTCCTATTACAGTCAATACAATACCCAGGTCATTCTAGTATTTAAAACACCTGAAAACCAGATCTTTAAAAGGATAAAATAATAAGTAAGATCAACCAAACCATCCCCAGCGCGAATTTATTTATATCATCATTTCTCCCTATCGCTTTTTCTATAAGGTACTCATTATCAATTGTTAGAAATTTTAATTACTGCTGTATTTTCCAGTAATTGATATTACGGTGCTGAAAGCGAACCGGAGTATCGGCCTTTGTCACTTTTCCAAAAAACGAGCTGCCATTTCACAATCTGACTATCAATTATTTACACTTAATTGATATTGCAGCTAACTCGTTTGCAAAATTAACTCTCTCTTCTATCCAAGCTTGATGTTTCTTCTTTTCTCAGGAACAAGCTTTTCAGCATGTAAGCGGAAACTGATAAGGGATGCATCGTCTAATCTTCTGGAAACAGGCTAAGCGGTAGGATTAACCTTCGAAAATAAAGGTAGAAAAATAACTCGACCCCTAAAACTTTTATTGCAAATTACATACAGTTTTTTCAGACATTGCCAAACGTCCCGTAAATGCAAGCGCTACTACGCTCTACTATCCACAGATAAAAGGCCCACCACTTCACAACGCCCCCCACCGTTCGTGGCGGTGGTGTCTCCCCGCTAAGCGCAAAATCATTTACAATGGCAGTTAATTCGAAATCAAAAGCGAAGACAACGGAATTTAAGAAGCTCGTAGCGAGCTACGCGGAGCGTGTAAAAACGGTGAGCTGACGCCGCTCAAAGCGGTGCAGTACCGCGAGTTTGGCGACGACAAGGGATACTTTATTGCGTTTAACAAGCCCAGATTACCAAGGTGTATCAGCTGGTAGAAGCAATACATACATTTATGCGATAACAGCACCTTCACACCGCCCCCGCCATCTCCGCGCCAAATGCCCCGGCTGGCAGTTCCCACCGGTCCGGGAAAATGGGGCTGCTGAATTCGCCCATAGCTTCTGTTTTCCAGCGCTGTAGCATACCGGGCGGGATAAAGCTGCGCCCTCTGCGCGCTTTTTCCCGGATGCGCATGCCGTGGTAAAGGGTATGCCCGAGGTCGTTTTCGATGGCTTCCATGTAATCGATCTTCCAGGGGGCAATCTGTTGTATGGCAGCCCAGGTGTTGGGGGAAGAGAAAATGCAGGTTTGGCAGGAACAGCGCGGCCAGCCCAGCATATAGCATGGGTGTGGCTGTACGTTGTACTTTTCGTAGAGCGCCCAGACTTGCTTTTCCCGGAAATCGATCACGGGGCGCCACTGTAGGGCGGTTCTCTTTTTGGTGCTTGCCCGGTACTTTTCATAGGCTTTGTAGGTTGCCCGGCCAGGGCTTTCTTCCCGACGCTCCCCGGTACAGAATGATGAGCTGCCCGCCTTCCGGATAACTGTGCGCGATGACCCTGGACAGGACATCAATTTTGGCCACTGAACTGCACCACCGGGTGCGCAGGTCGGCGGCTACTGCGGGGAACTTCCGCCGGGTGGAGCTGCCGGGGCGGCTGGCCAGCACTACAGCACTCACATCCTGCTGTTCGTAGCGGACGTCCTGCAGCCCTTCGTTTGTCCGGTACATCTCGCGCAGGATACCGCCTTCGCGCCAGGAAAAGACAAGCGGCAGCTCAAAGGCGGCGGCAAAGGCTTTGCAGTAGCTGGGCGTGCAGGGCCAGTCGAACAGGTGCTCCCCGCGCCCGTCTACTTCGTGGTGGTGCAGGATGATCCGCTCTTTGGGGATGCCCAGGTCAAGCAGGTACAAGACCATAGCGACACTGTCCTTGCCGCCGGAGAAGGCGACAAGGATTTCAGTAGCTTCATCGTAAAGTAGTTCCGCAACGGCTTCGGGCACAGTAGGCGGTGCCTCCTCCGGCTCGAACAAAGGGAGCTGATAGTTCATCGTGTTTTCATAGCGTATTGCGGGAGCTCAAATCAGAGCCCCAGCAGCTCAAAAATAGCTGGCGACTTTGGCTTGCGGGCTTTGACGGTAGGGCCCTTTTCAGTAGTGTCTACACCGATCAGGTCGTAGCCGCCAGGGTTTTCTGTCCACCGCAGCAAGTTCTCATAGGTCGGTTTCAGCCGCTTTTTGTTGGCGCCAAGGATATCCTGCAAGGCGCCCAGCTCGCTTTGGAGCAATGGCTGTATCATCTGCCCGAGCTTTTTCACCTGTGCTTCGGTGAGCTTTACGCCATCTTCTTCAGCGCTTTTGAGCTGCTTTTTGATGTAGGCCAGATAGTACTTGTGAGATCTCTTTTCGGCCAGGCGCTTTCTCCGGAGCTTGTTGATAATGGAATATGGCGTTTTGGTGCGGCTGAGGATATCCGTCTCGCCCTCCGCATGTTTTTTGAGTATCTCCACAAATTTATTTCGGGCAGTATCATAGTCCTTTCGGAAGTCGATGATCTTTTCGATCTCATCGCTTGTTCTGCATCTTCCTGAATGAAGACCTTGGTCAGCGGGTATCGCTCCACTAATTCGTTGTAGGCACCGACCTTTAGGCGTAAATGCACCATTTTCTGATGATCATCTACAATCCAGAAAGGGTCTGTAGCCAGGACCTTGTGCTCAGCTTCATTAGACCACGGCGTGTCAGTCATCCGTATGCGGCGTATCCTGGAGATACGAAAGTGGCGTAACATGCTCTTGTCTACATCATAGGCCTGTACGGTATCTTCTTCGATCCGGGTATAGAAGGGTTCCACTCTTCGATCACTTATGGCATTGCTGTTGGAAGAGCGATAGGAAAGCAGGACCACTTGCAATTTTTGCTCGCGGGCTTGTTCCAGCAGTTGGAACTTAGTGAGGTAGGGACGCCGCCAGTGTTCGGGACCTGGGGTGGTGGCTGCTCCTGGGGTGTCTGCTGCCCCAGGGTAATCCTGACGGTTGCCAAAAATACTGGAGAGGCGCTTTTGGAGCTGCATAATTTTTTCGGAGGGGCTGTCCATATTATTGAGTGCCCTAAGCAATAACAACTGTTCCGACTCATTAAGTTGCAGCAGGGCTTTGAGGTCTTCAAAGGTTTTATCTGCCGCGAAAGCGTAGCGGTAGTTGGAGTCATAATCGAGATCAAAGCCGGTATTCCGGATCGCTTCAAAATCGTTTTTTATGGTGTCGGCAGAGACCCCATAAAGGTCAGCTAATTCCCATTTTGTGTATCGGTACGGTTGCTCCTGAACCGCACGGAGGACTTTTAGCAATCTGCTTTTAGTACTATATTCATGACCTTTTGATGCCATTGTAAGACCATTTTGATGTCAATAGATTTCGTGGCAACTAAAGTAATTAACTGACCTTTCGCACGCGAAATATTTGGAAAATTGATTAATAATGTCAGGGCAGTTATCTTGCAGCTCAAAGGAGCGAAAGATGAAAGACCCAAAGTTACTAGACTTGTATTCGGACTACCTGCTGGCATCGTTTCGCATGGCGACAGCCACCGGCTTGTCCGAGCTGACCGATCAGGCACTGAGCCATGACAAGATCAGCCGTTTTTTAGGGCAGGAAGCCTTCACGGCAAAGGACTATTGGCGTTGCATAAAGCCTTTGGTACGTAAAGTGGAGCACCCGGACGCGGTCATCAAGATAGATGACACGATCGAGGAGAAGCCGCACTCTACGGAGAATGAAGTGGTCACTTGGCACTGGGACCACTCCAAGAAGCCGAAAGCGGGGCACACCAAAGGGATCAACATCCTGAATTTCCTTTACCAGAGCCCACAGGGCATAGAGCTGCCTGTTGCTTTTGAGATCGTGCGCAAGTCGCAAGAATACGTGGATACCAAAAGCGGGCAGGTAAAGAAGCGCAGCCCCCGCAGCAAGAACGAGATGCTGCGCGACCAGCTTTTTGCACTTGTCAAATACAACCGCGTGCCCTTCCGCTATGTGGTCTGGGACACTTGGTTTGCTGCCAAGGAGAACTTTGAGTTCGTGCACTATGAGCTGGGCAAGCATTTTATCAGTGCCTTAAAGAGCAACCGCAAGGCTGCCCTTACCATGGAAGACAAACTGGAAGGCAAGTTCCACCGAGTCGACGGGCTAGAACTGCAAGCAGGCCAGGCCATTACTGTTTACCTTAAAGGGCTGGACTTCCAAGTCCAGCTGGTCAAACAGGTCTTTATAAACCAAGACGGCTCAACTGGAGACTTGTACCTGGTCACCAACGATCTGGAGCTAAGCGGCCCAGCTATCTGCACAACCTACGGGACACGCTGGGGAGTGGAGGTATTCCACAAATCGCTCAAACAAAACGTGGGGCTGGAAAAGTCCCCCACCAAGCACGAGACATCCCAGTGCAACCATGTTTTTGCTGCCATGATTGCCTGGACTAAACTCGAACTGCTGTCTGCAAAAGAGCAGACCAACCACTTTGCCCTAAAAACCAAAATTTATGTCAATGCCCTCAGGGCGGCTTTTCAAGAGGTGCAAAGGCTCAAAGCCTATGTCCCTGCAATTGGGCCGCCAAACGGGCTAGCCACCCCTCTTTTGGGGTAAGGCTTTGATTAACTTGTTCATGCGAGTGCTTTTTCAGTGCCATGCACTGAGTGGGATTGCTGTGCCAAGCACCCTGAATACTGCTAATTTTTTCAATTATCATAACCTTTCGCGTGCGAAAGGTCAGTAATTAAAATGAAAATCAACCAGGCAGCAGTTGGTTAAGGGCTTAAATTAAGCTGCTGTGAATGCGCTACAAGCGATCCTGGCGAAATAAGACACATGTTGCTTTTGCTGCAGGAGGTTAAATCTTTAAAGAGGGGTACGTCACCACCTTCCCATAATTTAATCGGGATCGGGGACCACCTATACTTAGGCGTAGAGGCTTCTTCCAGCTCTGCAGAACATACCTGCATGCCATGCAAACAAAAAGCCCCACACCAAATACCGGTGCGGGGCGCTTTGAATTAGCACAAAACTGTTACGTGATCAGTCAGGAGCAAAAGCGGGGCGTAAAAGCACCTTACGCCCCGCATGCTATTGCTCGTAGTAAAACATCTTACAATCGCTATTCCACGATTACCATCCGCTTCGTCGCGCTGTGCGTACCGGTGCTGACCGTGTACTGCACTACCCCTGTCGCCGCCAGCTCAGAAGACTTGACCGTGATGTGGTTGTAGCCTTTAGAGCCATCCTGGCGGTACAGTTTCAGTACCTTGCCGGTTACGTCGCTGATCGTGATCGTCACCTGTGCTGCCTCTGGCAGGTTGAAGCCGATCACAGTCTCGCCCTTGAATGGGTTCGGCTGGTTCTGGTACAGCTCGAACCTGTCCGCCGAAGCTGTAGCGGAGGCGGAGCCAAACTCGATCGCTACGTCCTGGAAGCTGCCGTCTTTGCCGTAAGCTTCTGCCTTCGTAACTGCTGAGCTTACGCCCAGTACTTCGCTCAGCATCACGTCGCTGTTGGCGCGCAATACCAGGGTGAACAGCTCAATGCCCGTTGGCGCCTTCGCGGAAGCTTCGGACGCCCAGTGCCAGCTTGTCGTGATCATGCCTTCGCCCAGGTAAGCCAGGCCGAAGTTGTCTTCAGTAGCTACACCGCTTACGATGTCTACCAACTCTACGCCGTTGCTCAGCGTCAGCGTCGCCTGGTAGCCCTCGATGCGTGCCAGCTCAGCAGCTGTGAAGCTTACGCGGTACTCATTGCCCGCCTTCAGCTCCTGCTCGTCTGTCTGCAGTGCAAAGGTGCCTTCGTAGCTGCGCTCGTCAACTACTGCAAAGCTGTTTGCTGCCGCATCACCGTTCACATCACCAATCTTCACCGCTACGAAGTCCGCATCCATGATGCTTGTCGCAGGCAGGTCGTTGATGTTGATCACTTCAGGGAACTGCTCTGCCCATGGGTTAGATGGGTCTGGGAAGACGTAAGCTTCCTCTACAAAGCGCCAGCTGGTGTTGTTAGCAAACTCTGTATCGATAGACAGGATCAGCTTGCGCAGCTGGATCAGGTCCAG
>NZ_JPOS01000007.1 GCF_000759025.1 Phaeodactylibacter xiamenensis
GGTCCACTCACGGCGGAACTTGAAGCGGCCTTCGCACTCGTCTACTGTTGGCAGGTCTTCGTAAGAAGCGCCGATGTTGCAGTAATTCGGAGCAATGTCAAAGATGCCGAACGCTGTGAAGATGAACGGATAGCCAGTCAGCTCTGGAGCCGGGTTGCCGTTCGCTAGCGCTGGGTAGTCCTCGTCGCACTCTACCACTGCTGTGAAGCTTGGGAAGTTCACGTCGTCAAGCGTTGGCTTGCGGATCGTGATCTGCTGCTGGCACTCGTCTGTCAGCCCCTGGTCGTCAATAGCAGTGAACGTGCGCGTGATCACTACGTCGCCACAGTCACCTGAAGAAGTGAAGCTGTCCGTCGCTGTGATGTCTACGTTGTCGTCGCAGTTGTCCGTCGCACTTGGCGCGCCTACCCACTGGTAAGTGCCGCTGATGAATGCGGTCTCCTGTGCTACAGAACCTGCGTCGCCGCCGTAGATCTGGCCGAAGTCGTCACAGAACAGCGGGATAGACAGCTGCTCAGTAGTCGATGGCAGGGCAGAGAACGTCGTGTCATACTGGATCGTCCAGTCTGGCAGCATCGTTTCTGTAAAGTTCCATGCGCCTACAAGGCCGTTGCCGTCGCTGAAGATCGTGTGCTCGTAGGAGCCCGTCACGTCTGAGCCAAAGCTGGAAACCAGCACGAAGTAAGTCTCGTACGCACGCAGTGGCAGCGTTACGCGAACCTGTGGGTCGAACAAGCCGCCGATTGGGCCTGCGTTGCCAAGGATGTTGTCGTCCGCTGCGTAAAGGATATTCTCACATGGGCTGTCCGCATCAAAGCTGCCCTGGTACAGTGCAGTGAAGCCGTCGCCCCAGGAAGTGTTCAGGTAGATCGTGTAGATATCATCTGCGCTCACCTGGAACTCGATGATGTCGTAGTAGTGGTCGCCTACCAGTGGGCCCGCACCGTCAAGGAAGCAAGAGTAGTCCGCAAGCTCAAGCTGTGCGTCAGTGGTCTCCAGGGCGCCCTGGATCTTCTGTACAGGCTCAGAGATTGTCGCTACAGCTGTATTGTCCGGGCACTCAACAACTGGTGCTGTCTTGTCTTCGCCGGTAACATAGCCCCAGCATGGCTCGAAGCCTGCTACGTCCGGCCCGGTGATCTCGTAGATCCACTGCCCGTGCCCGTCAAGGATGTTGCCGTTAGCGGGGTTGTCATCGTTGACGATGGTGATGGTGAAGTCGTCTTCTTCCAGGCAGCCGAAGTTGCCTTCCAGCACCATATCTGCTGTGATCACCCGGGAGCAGTTCTCGTCCAGCGTCACGTTGATATCATCGTTGCACGCCAGGTCCGCTTCCGGCGCATCGTCTTGTGTGACAGACACCCCGAAGGCTTCGCTTGTGCTGTTGCCCGCTGCGTCCACTGCCCCTATGCTCACCGTGTACTGGCCTGGGCCCGCTGTGAAGCAATAGGTAGTACCGTCTGCGGTAACCGGCACAGCAACGCCGCCAGGGCCTGTCACCGTTACCGTGGGCGCGATATCGCCTTCGCAATCGTCAATGGCTGTGGCCTGGAAGCAGATTTCTGCCTCGTCCGGCCCACAGGGGTCGAGCACTTCCGTAATGTTCTGCGATGGGTACACGATGATTGGGGCCGAATTGTCTTCGTCTGCATTCACCGTGACCGTAGCCGTAGCCTCGGTGGTATTGCCGCCGCCATCGGTGTACGTGCCCACGATGGTGTACACGCCAGGGCTCAGGCTCAGGCTCCACGCGAAGTAGCCGTTTGCAGGGTCAGACAGCGCTGCGTCGAATGGGGGCGCTGGCGCTCCGTTCACCGTGAAGCTCGCGCTGCTGAAGTCTTCGTCGCAGTCGTCTTCCAGCTGTACCGCAAAGCTTACCGCTGCCTCGCCTTCGCAGTTCGGCACCTGGTAGGCCAGGTTGCCGGGCATTGTCATTACCGCCGGCGTGTCCGGGCCTTGCACCACTTCTACAGCATGGTCTATTGTTACCCCTTCGTAGCTGGTAACGATCAGGTAGCTGCCGGCGCTCAGGTTGCCCGTGGCTTCGAAGTACGCATAGCCTTCGTTCACCTGGATGTAGGTGAGCTCCAGTGGCGCGCCGCTGATGCTGATCAGCCCGTCGGGCACATCGCCCGCCTGAAGCTCGCAGTCATAAATATGGCCTGAGAAGACGATAAAGCCGTCCTCCGCGCAGTCTTCGATCACGAACTGCCCGTTGCCGGACACGTCCACGACCGGCGCAGGGCTCTGCGCCTGTGTGAGGGTGAT
>NZ_JPOS01000008.1 GCF_000759025.1 Phaeodactylibacter xiamenensis
GAATTGTCTTCGTCTGCATTCACCGTGACCGTAGCCGTAGCCTCGGTGGTATTGCCGCCGCCATCCGTATACGTGCCCACGATGGTGTACACGCCAGGGCTCAGGCTCAGGCTCCACGCGAAGTAGCCGTTTGCAGGGTCAGACAGCGCTGCGTCGAATGGGGGCGCTGGCGCTCCGTTCACCGTGAAGCTCGCGCTGCTGAAGTCTTCGTCGCAGTCGTCTTCCAGCTGTACCGCAAAGCTTACCGCTGCCTCGCCTTCGCAGTTCGGCACCTGGTAGGCCAGGTTGCCGGGCATTGTCATTACCGCCGGCGTGTCCGGGCCTTGCACCACTTCTACAGCATGGTCTATTGTTACCCCTTCGTAGCTGGTAACGATCAGGTAGCTGCCGGCGCTCAGGTTGCCCGTGGCTTCGAAGTACGCATAGCCTTCGTTCACCTGGATGTAGGTGAGCTCCAGTGGCGCGCCGCTGATGCTGATCAGCCCGTCGGGCACATCGCCCGCCTGAAGCTCGCAGTCATAAATATGGCCTGAGAAGACGATAAAGCCGTCCTCCGCGCAGTCTTCGATCACGAACTGCCCGTTGCCGGACACGTCCACGACCGGCGCAGGGCTCTGCGCCTGTGTGAGGGTGATATCAAAGCTGTACTGGCTCGTATTGCCATAGCCGTCCGTAGCCTCGTAGACTACTGTGTATACTCCTGGCGCCAGCACATCGCCCGGCTGCGGGCCGCTGACCTGCTCCAGCTCCACGTCCAGGCTGCAGTCGTCTATTGCTGATACCTGCCAGTTCACAGGGGCGCTGTCTTCGCAGCCTGGGATCTGCACCTGCATGTCGCCAGGGCCGTAGATCTCCGGGGCGCGGTTGTCCACTACCGTGATCTCGTAGGACAGCTCCGTGCTGTTGCCCGCCTCGTCTGTGGCGGTCAGCACTACTGTGTTCGTGCCTATGCCTGCATGGACGCTCACCGCATAGCCGGAGCTCGCCTGCACGGCTGCCGCCCACGGGCTTACGCCTGCAACATCGCTCTCTATGTTCACGCTCAGCGCAATCGCATCTCCCGCTGTACAGTTGTCAGACACCTCTGCCAGCCACTCCAGCTGTACGCCGCACTCCCCTTCTGGGGGCGTATAAGTGAACGACGCGCCAGAGCCCAGCCCTACGCCGCCCTGCGCTGAAACCTCCAGCGACGGGCCTTCCATGTCCTGATTGGACAGGGACACAAAATCTTCCACCTCCAGCGGGAAGCACCCTACGCCGTAGCCGCAGCTCAGCGTATCCAATAGCTCTACCCGGAGGCTGTAGCTGCCTTCGCCAAGCCCGCTCACGCTGAAGCTGCCCGCAAGCGTCGTGTCCGCTGCAACCAATATATCGCTGCCATCCTGCTCCAGGTACACCGCGTAGCGGCCCGCACAGCCAGATTCTTCCAGCTCAAACAATACGCTGCCGTCTGTGCCGCCGGGGCACGCAGGGCCCGCAGCGCTTATGACCGATGCCATTGGCACAGGGTTACAGTCTGCGTACAGTGCCCCGGTGATGGACACCACATTGCTCGTGCTGATGTTCTCCGTGATCGCAAGGCGGTACTCCTCGCCGTTCTGCAGCGTGCCGTGGGCGATCGTCACGCTCGTTTCTGTCATGTTCACGTAGTCCAGCACCGGGTTGCCCGCGCTGTCCTCTATATCTACCGTGTACGTCACGCCAGGCTCCCCGCTGACCGGCGACCACTCCAAAGTGATCGAGCCGTCGCAGTTGCAGCTGTACGTGTACGGCACTTCGTAGCCGCCGTCCACTGTGTAGTTCTTCTCCCCTACGCCCAGCGTCACGCACTCCGTGGAACCGCTCGCCGTAATATCGGAGTCCAGCTCCGCTGAGCCGGCCTGATAGCCCGCGTACGACCACAGGTTCGGCAGGGTGCCGGCCCATTCGGCACGCCCTTCGTAGTCCAGCACGTAGCCGCCCGCAGGAAGCCCGGTGAACAAAAAGCGCCCTTCGATGTCCGATACCACTGTGTCCACGCCGTTGCCCGCGCAGTCCAGCAGCCGCACTTCTGTGAAGCCTAAGCCCGGCTCGCCGGGGCTCTGCAGCCCGTCACGGTCGAAGTCCTTCCATGCACGGTCGCCGATCTCGGCGCAGGCCAGCGGCAGGTTGTTGTTCAGCACCACGTCGCCCGGTGAAAGCACAAACTCCATGTAGAACGGGTTCGCACCGCAGGACGCGTCTTCCATGAAGCCGCTCATCGCTTCCTCTGAGCTGCCCACGATTGTAATGCCCGGCTCTGGGTCCAGCTGGCCGCTGTCCGTGCAGTCCGTGCTGATACCATAGCCGCTTGGTGTTGTTAGTGTCATCGTATAGACCCCGCTTGCGTCCACAAACCACTGATAGAAGCCTGTAGAGCCGTCCGCGACCATCGTCACATTGCCCGGGCCCGTCACCTCAATGGTTCCACCGCTGATGATCTCGCCCGTATTCTCACAGTAGATGAAGCCCTGTGGGTCCAGCATCTCGCCGCCAATGTCCGGGTCGTTCACGTCCGGGATATAGTCCCTGTCGGCATCAAGGAAAACGCCCGCGTTAAGGTCATAGACACTCGATGCTCCCGCCTCCAAAGTGAAGCACTGCTCCCCTTCCAGGGAGTAGTCAGAGTCCAGGCTGTCAATGGCATTCCCCTCTACGTTAGGGATGGTCAGCACGTAGTCCTCGGCATTGTCCAGCCCCTCGAAGCTGACCTCCATGCAGTAGTCGCCCGCCAGCACCAGCTCGAAGAGGTAGTAGCCGTCAGCATCCGCTGTCTGCACCTCATCAACAGGATTTCCGTTGAGGTCCGTGCCGAACAGGCGCACCTGTACGCCAGGCAGCACTTCTTCAGAAGAAGGCATGGAGCTTATGCCCGGAAGCCCAGGCTGCTGCTGCAGGAACAAGCCGTTGCGGTCGTTGTCCAGCCAGACAAAGCCGCCGATGTCCGAACCGCAGAAATCACTGAATATCTCATCGCTGCCCCAGGCTTCTGTCACCTCCAGGCCTTCCATTTCTCCTTCAAGCACCGCTAACGGTATGCCATCCCCGTTCACTTCACCGGGGATGCGGCCACCACTCAGGTCGGCAGGGGTAAGGCCATCACTGGCCTCTACTGCATCGAAGCAGCCGTCGCCGTCTGAATCAAGATCCAGATAGTTAGGTGTGCCATCACCGTCAATATCGAAGGCAACAGTATCCGATGATTCGTCCGCATCCGGGATTCCGTCGTTATCGCTGTCCAGGTCGAAGAAGTCAGGGATGAGGTCGCCATCCGTGTCTACCAACTCGTCGCCTTCCAGCTCGTTGTCCAGCCCATCGCCATCACAATCGGCAGCATTCCATTCCTGGCCTTTTGGCAGCGTGACAGAAGCAAACTCATACTCGCAAGCCTCAAGCGGGTCTGTATCGTCGGCAACTTCCTGCCCGTCAGGAACACCATCGCCGTCTGTATCCTCATTGTAGGGGTCCGTGCCTAAATCGAGCTCTTCCCCGTTCAGGATCAGGTCCCCGTCACAGTCGCCACCTGCCCAGATTGCGTTGTCCGCATCATAGCCGGTGTAGCCTCCCCATTTAACCGGGTCGCAGGGGTCCAGCGGGTCCGTCTGCCCTTCGTCTTCCAGCGCATCGTCTGTGCCGTCCCCGTCCGTATCCTCGTTGTAGGGGTCCGTGCCCAAGCCGAGCTCTTCCCCGTTCGGGATCAGGTCGTCGTCACAGTCGGCTACGGCCCAAATTGCGTTATCCGCATCGTAGCCCGTATAGCCTGCATCTTGCGCAGGGTCGCAGGGGTCCAGAAAATCAGTATCATCTGAATATTCAGAGCCATCTGTTACCCCATCACCATCTGTGTCAGGATTATTAGGATCAGAGCCAAGCTCCAGCTCTACTAAATCAACCAATCCATCTTCATCTGTGTCTATCGGAGCCAACACACTTCCTGCCCACTGATAAGTACAAGACATTCCTATATTCGAGCCTGTTGTAATCCCAGTGAATATACCTGTATCATCTGGGCCATCCTCTTCTGCAACTGAATATGGAGCTACCTGCTCATAGGTCCAAAGATCGCCTGCGCTCCAGCCTGCCGAAGCTACCCCCTCGTTGTTCGCGCCTACCCAATTAATCTCATGGTAACGCAACTCGATCAAAAAATCACTGGGGTCAGTGGCATAGTCCATACCCTGTCGAAGAATGATCTGCACCGTATTACGGTCTGATGTCGTGCCGAATGCAGGTGGTTCGTCATAAGGCGCTACACGGGCATAAGTGACGACAAGATAGCCCTCTTCCGCATTCTGGTAATAGTAAATATACCCGCCATCACTCGGGTCCCAGTCATCGTACATCGCTGCGACAATAGGACCGTCTTCGTAGCCGGCAAGGCCCGTAGCATCATAACTATCGTTACTGTGCCCAAGGGTGATATAACCATTCGTAGCTATACTGAACTCCTCGTAAGTCTCATCCCCTATCGTAATCCCATTCGGGAACGCTGTTGTCAGCGATACCACCTCATAATCGTCATCTTCATCTGAAATATCCAGCCGGTTGGCTGTTTTTATTGCATCACCTCCACCCTCAAAATCACAATCAAATTCCGGAGCAGCGCTCAGCTCGCTCCCCGCCCACTGATATGTACAGGACGTACCTATATTCGTGCCCGTCGTAATCCCGCTGAATATGCCCATGTCATCTGGGCCATCTTCTTCTGCTACCGAATACGGCGCTATCTCTTCGTAGACTAACAGGTTGCCTGCGCTCCAGCCTGCCGAAGCTACCCCCTCGTTGTTCGCGCCTACCCAATTAATCTCATGGTAACGCAACTCGATCAAAAAATCACTGGGGTCAGTGGCATAGTTCATACCCTGCCGAAGAATGATCTGCACCGTATTACGGTCTGATGTCGTGCCAAATGCAGGTGGTTCGTCATAAGGCGCTACACGGGCATAAGTGACGACAAGATAGCCCTCTTCCGCATTCTGGTAATAGTAAATATACCCGCCATCACTCGGGTCCCAGTCATCGTACATCGCTGCGACAATAGGACCGTCTTCGTAGCCGGCAAGGCCCGTAGCATCATAACTATCGCTACTGTGACCAAAGGTGACATAACCATTCGTACCTATACTGAACTCCTCGTAAGTCTCATCCCCTATCGTAATCCCATTCGGGAACGCTGTTGTCAGCGATACCACCTCATAATCGTCATCTTCATCTGAAATATCCAGCCGGTTGGCTGTTTTTATTGCATCACCTCCACCCTCAAAATCACAATCAAATTCCGGAGCAGCGCTCAGCACGCTCCCCGCCCACTGATATGTACAGGACGTACCTATGTTCGTGCCCGTCGTAATCCCGCTGAATATGCCCATGTCATCTGGGCCATCTTCTTCTGCTACCGAATACGGCGCTATCTCTTCGTAGACTAACAGGTTGCCTGCGCTCCAGCCTGCCGAAGCTACCCCCTCGTTGTTCGCGCCTACCCAATTAATCTCATGGTAACGCAACTCGATCAAAAAATCACTGGGGTCAGTGGCATAGTTCATACCCTGCCGAAGAATGATCTGCACCGTATTACGGTCTGATGTCGTGCCAAATGCAGGTGGTTCGTCATAAGGCGCTACACGGGCATAAGTGACGACAAGATAGCCCTCTTCCGCATTCTGATAATAATAAATATCGCCCCCATCACTTGGGTCCCAGTCATCGTACATCGCTGCGACAATAGGACCATCCTCGTAGCCGGCAAGGCCTGTAGCATCATAACTGTCGCTACTGTGCCCAAAGGTGACATAACCATTCGTACCTATACTGAACTCCTCGTAAGTCTCACCCCCTATCGTAATCCCATTTGGGAACGCTGTTGTCAGCGACACCACCTCATAATCGTCATCTGAATCTGAAATATCCAGCTTATTCGCTATTGTAATGGCATCACCTCCACCCTCAAAATCACAATCAAATTCCGGAGCAGCGCTCAGCACGCTCCCCGCCCACTGATATGTACAGGACGTACCTATGTTCGTGCCCGTCGTAATCCCGCTGAATATGCCCATGTCATCTGGGCCATCTTCTTCTGCTACCGAATACGGCGCTATCTCTTCGTAGACTAACAGGTTGCCTGCGCTCCAGCCTGCCGAAGCTACCCCCTCGTTGTTCGCGCCTACCCAATTAATCTCATGGTAACGCAACTCGATCAAAAAATCACTGGGGTCAGTGGCATAGTTCATACCCTGTCGAAGAATGATCTGCACCGTATTACGGTCTGATGTCGTGCCGAATACAGGTGGTTCGTCATAAGGCGCTACACGGGCATAAGTGACGACAAGATAGCCCTCTTCCGCATTCTGATAATAATAAATATCGCCCCCATCACTTGGGTCCCAGTCATCGTACATCGCTGCGACAATAGGACCATCCTCGTAGCCAGCAAGGCCTGTAGCATCATAACTGTCGCTACTGTGCCCAAAGGTGACATAACCATTCGTACCTATACTGAACTCCTCGTAAGTCTCACCCCCTATCGTAATCCCATTTGGGAACGCTGTTGTCAGCGACACCACCTCATAATCGTCATCTGAATCTGAAATATCCAGCTTATTCGCTATTGTAATGGCATCACCTCCACCCTCAAAATCACAATCAAATTCCGGAGCAGCGCTCAGCACGCTCCCCGCCCACTGATATGTACAGGACGTACCTATGTTCGTGCCCGTCGTAATCCCGCTGAATATGCCCATGTCATCTGGGCCATCTTCTTCTGCTACCGAATACGGCGCTATCTCTTCGTAGACTAACAGGTTGCCTGCGCTCCAGCCTGCCGAAGCTACTCCCTCGTTGTTCGCGCCTACCCAGTTGATCGCCTGATAACGCAACTCGATCAAAAAATCGCTGGGGTCAGTCGCATAGTTGGCTCCGCGACGCAATATGATCTGTGCCGTATTTCGGTCTGATGTGGTACCGAATGCAGGAGGTTCGTCATAAGGTGCTACTTCATAGTACGTAACTACTACATAACCCTCTGCCGCATTCTGATAATAATAAATATCGCCCCCATCACTTGGGTCCCAGTCATCGTACATCGCTGCGACAATAGGACCATCCTCGTAGCCGGCAAGGCCTGTAGCATCATAACTGTCGCTACTGTGCCCAAAGGTGACATAACCATTCGTACCTATACTGAACTCCTCGTAAGTCTCACCCCCTATCGTAATCCCATTTGGGAACGCTGTTGTCAGCGACACCACCTCATAATCGTCATCTGAATCTGAAATATCCAGCTTATTCGCTATTGTAATGGCATCACCTCCACCCTCAAAATCACAATCAAATTCCGGAGCAGCGCTCAGCACGCTCCCCGCCCACTGATATGTACAGGACGTACCTATGTTCGTGCCCGTCGTAATCCCGCTGAATATGCCCATGTCATCTGGGCCATCTTCTTCTGCTACCGAATACGGCGCTATCTCTTCGTAGACTAACAGGTTGCCTGCGCTCCAGCCTGCCGAAGCTACTCCCTCGTTGTTCGCGCCTACCCAGTTGATCGCCTGATAACGCAACTCGATCAAAAAATCGCTGGGGTCAGTCGCATAGTTGGCTCCGCGACGCAATATGATCTGTGCCGTATTTCGGTCTGATGTGGTACCGAATGCAGGAGGTTCGTCATAAGGTGCTACTTCATAGTACGTAACTACTACATAACCCTCTGCCGCATTCTGATAATAATAAATATCGCCCCCATCACTTGGGTCCCAGTCATCGTACATCGCTGCGACAATAGGACCATCCTCGTAGCCGGCAAGGCCTGTAGCATCATAACTGTCGCTACTGTGCCCAAAGGTGACATAACCATTCGTACCTATACTGAACTCCTCGTAAGTCTCACCCCCTATCGTAATCCCATTCGGGAACGCTGTTGTCAGCGATACCACCTCATAATCGTCATCACTGTCAGATATTGACAAACGGTTCGATTCGGCTGTCGCATCAGCGCCTCCTTCTATATCGCAGTCGTACTCTATAGGTGGCGCACTATAAGGATTCGTTCCTGCCATCACCTCAGCACCATTGTCAACACCATCCCCATCACAGTCCGCCATAGACCATGTGGTATTATCTACATTATACAGTAGATAGTCAGCCCCCACATCAGGTAAACAAGGGTCTGACTTAAAGTTAGGAGGCATTTGATTCGTCTCAATGTAATCCGGGAAACCATCACCGTCCTCATCTGCATATTCCAGGCCGCTGCCTGCAAATTGATAGGTGCAGGTAGACCCTGTATTGGACCCATTCACAATACCCGCAAAAGTGCCATCGGTAGCATCAGTAGCTTCGAAAGTACCATTAATATTAATGACCGGGCTGGAATACGGAGAGACCAATGCATAGCCTGTTGTAAAACCAGGGCTATACCCTGCTGCTACAGGGTTCTTGCCTACCCAGTTAATCTCCTGGTACCGCAATTCTATAATAAAGTCGCTGTCGTCATTCGCATAGTTGGCACCCTGACGCAAAATAATCTGAAAAGTATTCCGGTCTGATGAAGTGCCATAAGCGAGATTACTAGTACCCGGAGCTACTTCATTGTACGTAATTACCGCATAACCTTCCTGGCTATTTTGATAAAAATAAATATCTCCCCCGAAAGCAGGCTCGATTCCATCATGCTGAGCTGAAATTATCGGCCCCTCGTCATAGATAGGTAGCCCACCGGACCAGACATCTTCATATGGGAAGAAAAAAGTGACTGTACCATTTGCATTGATATATATCGAATTAAACACCGGCCCTACATCAAGCCCATCCGGGAAGGCCGTTGTAACCGGTACAGAAACAGAATAACTGCCACCATCTGAGATTGAGGCGAGCCGGTTTTCCGGTGCCGTTGCATTAGCCCCGCCCTCTAAGGCACATTGCCCAAACAAATTATTGCCAGCTGTAGTGCCTAGCAATAAAAGCAGAACCAATAAAGTTACTCCTTTTAAAAATAAGGCCGTCTCCCCAAGCGGTGGGATCAATCGCTTACCGCTGCCGCTCGGGTGCCAAATAATATGCCTTAGCCAGGCATTTTTCTTCCTTTTGTCAAATCTTTGCATGAGATTGTGATATTTGTTGATATGGGTAAAGTTGTCCCGCAGCATTTCATGTACCGAATAAAACACCGATACATTTCCACTACTTGATCTTTTCACCTCCATATCAATCCCACAACAACCAAACAAAAAACATTGATAACCAAACACTTGTCAATCAACCCGTAAAAACCTTTACGTTGAACACATTCTACTTTTTATGACTATTTATCAGAAATGGGTTATATTGACCAAAGGCAAATCAGATTTTTCAGGCACGAATACCTACATACCTTTCAATCAATATTCTTTAAATCTTTGAGCACAACGATTTGTTATATGACCTGTTTCACAAGTACTCAAGAACAAGCAAGACTAGAACAACCACAACTTTTTACTGAAAAAATAATGTCAACCTGGGCTTCACAGATACAGCCCTCAACCTAAAAGCCGATGCCGGCATAATTGCCGTACTATATACGCAATACGAAGTGGTTTGCGACATCGGAGCAATCCACTTCCCAGCGTAAATGCTGACATTGAGTAGGTTTGCTGTGGCAAACCACTTAATCGTCAGTATAGTAACTGTAACTATTTAGGTGTGGGTTCCTGCGGCAGCGTAGCTGCGAAGGAACGACTCGCCCCGCCAAGCGTTGAGCAACTCTTCATAGGCAGACAAGCCGTGCTTTTTTGCCGTGCTGCAAAAGCTTTTGATCCTTGCATAGTGCCGCGCACCCTGTAGGGTACGGAAGCAGCCACTGACTTTTAGCTTCGTTTTTAACGGGCGGATATCACGTTCGGCCAGGTTATTAGTGAAGGGCACTTCGTGCTCCCGCGTGAACCTCAGTACTTCTTCTTCGTATCGTTCCAGCCTTTCGAGCAGGTTCCTCCCTTTTGTTTTCTTCGCCCGGCCTTTTGGGCGGAGTTCGGGCGGCGGCTCTTCACGGCTGGCTTCTTTTAAGATTTGCCGGTAGCGGGACAGGACCGTTTTATATTTTTTAGCCGGCAGCACTGAGCTCCCGCCACTGCTAAATTCGTAAGCGTACATTAACAAACTGTGCATCTTGTCAGCCCACTGGCGCTCATGGTTTTCAGCTAGGCCTCTAAGCTCGCGCAGCAAGTGCGCCCCACAAAGCGCATGGCGGGCGTTTTCCAAGCCAAAATAGCTTGCCCAGCAGTCGTGCACCAGTGTGCCTGTATAGTTTTGAGCTATGCTTTCGTCGCTGTGCAGCGCCTGTGCGCCTCTTTTCTCATGCACAAACAGATAAGTAAACAGGCCACAGACAAAATTATGTGCCCAGTGCAGTTTGCCTGCCACCCGGGCACCGCTTTCGTCAGCATGCGCTACGGGGCTGGACAATGCCTGCTCTTTGATAACCGCCTCATCATCGGCCAGCTTCCCGTACATGCGCTGTACGGAAGTGGATACTGTATTCTCATTAAGCTCATACCCTGTCAGGCTGGCAAAGAGCTCCCCTATGCGCCCTACGGGCATGCTTTGCTCCACATTCAGCAGGCTGACTAAGGCATGTACCCTGTCGCCGTATTGTACGGGGGCTGGCACGCCGGACGGGAAGCTGCCTGTATGCTGCTCGCCACAGCAAGGGCAATGTTTGACCTCCAGGCGGTGCTCTTCTATTTGCAAAAGCTTCGGGGGGAGGTCAAAAACCTGGCGGCGCTCTAAGCTTATGCTTGGCACAGTGCTTTCCAGGTTCTGGCCGCAGCTGCATTTTTGCTCAGCTACCGGGTGGACAACAAGGCGGTCTGCTGCAGACGGGGCGACCATCTCAAGCGTCTTCCCCTTATGCCCAGACTGGCCTCCCTTCTTGCCGCCTTTCTTGCGCGGGAAAGCAGGGGCCTTCTTCAGCCCATCGCTGCTCGGAGGCCGCGACGAAGTCCGGCTGTTGGCTTTCAGCTGTGCTTCCAGCTCTGCAATACGAGCCAGCGCTGCTTCCAGCAGTGATTCCAGCTTTGCTATTTGCTCAGCTTGTTGCGCTATGATCTCGTCCTTGTTCACCTGTGCTAGTTCGCTATTTTTTCGCTATTTTGCAAATTGACCTAAATAGTTACTAGTAACTCAGGTACAATAAAGCAGGCAAGCTAATCCGCAGTTAGGTTGTCCTCAACAACAATAGAGCCACAGATATGCACAAAAGAACAAGAACAAATTTTACGGTTTTCCGCATTACTATCCTTTCATTGCTTTTATTTAACTCCTGCTATATTGAACTTTTTGCCTGGAGCAATATAGGCTACGCTCATCCAGAACAAGATACCACGCCTTATTATCAGGAGGTCAGTGAGCTGATCGCTCTTTCTGATAGCTTAGCCCTCCTTTCTCCCATGAAAGCATTGGAATACGGGGTGAAAGCTATCTACCTTGCAGAACAGGCGCCGATAGATACCAACAACCTGGTAAAAGCATTAAATCAGGGAGGCGTGGCCGCTTTTTATGCCGGCTATATTGGAGAAGCGACTAACTACTTTACAAGGGAGCTGGGATTGCTCGATTTGAATAAGCCCAGTGAACAGTTGGCCAATATCTATAACAACCTGGGCGGGGTTTACCAATATGGCAAAAACGAAATGGACTCCGCTATCCTTTACAACAAAAGAGCAATCGAGGTCATACAGAAGCTGGCACAAACAGATACATCCAAGACTTATTATCTACACCTATCTCACGCTTATAGCAACGTGGGCACCATATACCTTGACCACAATGACTACTATAATGCAGAATATCATTTTGATCTTTGCCTCCAACTGCCCTTAGACACCTCTGTATACCAAAGAGGGCTAATTATCAGCCAACTTGGCCTGGCCCGGGTGTACCTTAATACCAACCATAAGGAACGCGCTTTTCAAATTATAGAAGCAAGCGAACAATACTGCCAAAAATGGAGAGACTTTACGCTTATATCAGCGGTTGACTATATTAAAGGGCAGTGGCACGAACAGGCAGGCAACACTGCTAATGCTATTCAATATTACCAAAAAGCCCTTCATCAGGTAAAAACAGAGAACACCCATACTTCTATCAATGAAATTGCCCGCGCCTTGTCTGAGCTCTATCAAAAAGAAGGACAAGAAAAAGAAGCTCTGAGATACCTCCAAATGGCACTATCTGCCGAAGAGAAAATCGACAAGCAGCGATCCTCTCAGGACCTCACAAAAATGGAAATGCAACTACAGCTTAAAAAATGGAAGAAGGAAATAGAGCAGGAAGTTCAAAATAAACAGAAGCAATACCTCCGGCTGATTACTTTTATAGGCTCTCTGGCATTATTCAGTACAACATTATTACTGCTTGGCCAAAAACAAAAAAGAAGATCCCGCTTACTGTACCTTGAAAGCCAAATCCAGCAGGAACAAATGTCCCTGGAAAAAGAAAAACTGCTCCAGTCTGTTGAAGAGATAGAGCAGCAGCTCGCTGTTCAACTAATCGAGCGGATGGCAAGGAATGAGCTCATTGAAGCAACAATCCAAAAGCTGCTCCAACTTTACCGGATGCCTAAGCTAAGCTCCAGATTCCCCCTTCAGGAGCTGGCTAATAGCCTGAGGGACGTTCAGGACTACTCCATTTGGGAGGAATTTGAATTACTCTACTCCAAATCACACAGTGATTTCTTCCAGAACCTAAATGGCATAGAAGGCTTAACATCCAATGACCGGCGCCTCTGTATCTTACTCCACATGAATATGACATCTAAGGAAATATCTGCTCTAACCGGACAAAGCGTTAAAGCCGTAGAAGTAGCAAGAACCCGGCTCAGGAAGAAGCTAGGCCTTACCAATACCAATGTGGGATTGACAGAATTTCTAGCCAAGCTATAGTAGGCTCTTTTAACAATTTACTTTTGGTTTCAGGTCACCTTCCATATACATAACCAGGCTTAGCTTGTACCCATCGGGCAGAGCGCTCGCTGCCTAAAAGGACGATCACATCGCAAATATAGTGTACAAAGCAATGGACATGTCTTTCTAGCTCCCTGCCCAGCCCATCTATAACGATGTTGGGCAACAAGAGAAAGAGGCCTGCCTTGCGGCATACTTTCGATGCGATGGTTTACAGCCCCATCTACAGCAGGCATGCTTTCAAAAAGCGATGATTAGTTTGAGTATTGTGCCGGATCTGCCTATGTTAGCCACGAAAGGCTTTCGTCCGTCCCGCTTATTGCCGGATAGCCCAAACGACATCGGTATTACAGCCAGTTTCCGTATATCAAAATCCCCTTTTGCTATAAGCTTCATTAAAATTCACCCTCACAGCGGACACCCTTGCCCTTCGCTAACGGTTCCCAGCCTTCTTGGCCCTTTCATGTCTTACATCTTAGAATGACAGGCATGCATAACTCACAAAAAAGCCCCACACCAAATACCGGTGCGGGGCGCTTTGAATTAGCACAAAACTGTCTCACAATCACGAGTAAAAGCAGGGCGTGAAAATACAATACGCCCCGCTAAATTATACTCCCAACACAAATCGTGTGACTGCTATTCCACGATTATCATATGCTTCGTCGCGCTGTGCGCACCAGTGCTGACCGTGTACTGCACTACGCCTGTCGCCGCCAGCTCAGAAGACTTAACCGTGATGTGGTTGTAGCCCTTAGCGCCGTCCTGGCGGTACAGCTTCAGCACCTTGCCGGTTACGTCGCTGATCGTGATCGTCGCTTGTGCTGCCTCTGGCAGGTTGAAGCCAATCACAGTCTCGCCCTTGAATGGGTTCGGCTGGTTCTGGTACAGCTCGAACCTGTCCGCCGAAGCTGTAGCGGAGGCGGAGCCAAACTCGATCGCTACGTCCTGGAAGCTGCCGTCTTTGCCGTAAGCTTCTGCCTTCGTAACTGCTGAGCTTACGCCCAGTACTTCGCTCAGCATCGCGTCGCTGTTGGCGCGCAATACCAGGGTGAACAGCTCAACGTCTGTTGACGCCTTCGCCGAAGCTTCGGACGCCCAGTGCCAGCTTGTCGTGATCATGCCTTCGCCCAGGTAAGCCAGGCCGAAGTTGTCTTCAGTAGCTACACCGCTTACGATGTCTACCAGCTCTACGCCCTTGCTCAGCGTCAGCGTCGCCTGGTAGCCCTCGATGCGTGCCAGATCAGCAGCTGTGAAGCTTACGCGGTACTCATTGCCCGCCTTCAGCTCCTGCTCGTCTGTCTGCAGTGCAAAGGTGCCTTCGTAGCTGCGCTCGTCAACTACTGCAAAGCTGTTCGCTGCCGCATCCCCGTTCACATCACCAATCTTCACCGCTACGAAGTCCGCATCTGTGATGCTGGTCGCAGGCAGGTCATTGATGTTGATCACTTCAGGGAACTGCTCTGCCCATGGGTTAGATGGGCCTGGGAAGACGTAAGCTTCCTCTACAAAGCGCCAGCTGGTGTTGTTAGCGAACTCTGTATCGATAGACAGGATCAGCTTGCGCAGCTGGATCAGGTCCAGAGTAGTGATAGAGCCAGAGTTGTTAACGTCCGCTGCGATACGCTGGTATGGCGTGCTCAGCGGGCCAACGCCCAGGATGTGCTTGCTGATCAGTACCAGGTCGAACGTAGACACACCGTTGAGGTAGTCGCCGTCGCGCTGTGGCGTGATCGTGTAGTCAAGGCCTGCTGTCAGGTTCGTGAATACGTAAGCGCCGTCGTTCTGAGTCGTCATCGCTGTAGAAGCCTGGCCGGAAAGGCTGACCTGTACATCTTCTACCGGCTCGTTGTCCTCGGTATTGACTGCACCGGCTGCCATTGGTGCTGCTGCACCGCATACGCCCATGTTGTCCTGTACCAGGATGTAAGTCTCGCAGAAGTCGCTGTTGCCAGCTGCGTCGTACGCCCAGATCTCGATCACCAGCGTGCCTTCGTCGTCGCAAGTCAGCACAAGGCCGGCCTGGTCAGGGCCGTTAGGCTCGCCTGCACGGTTGATAGAGTACTTGATCGGCTCAGAGCAGTCAGTGATCGGAGAAGCGATGAAGTCGCTCGCCCAGATCTCAGCCATGCCTGCACCCGGGTCCGGTAGGTTGTCGCCGTCCTCGTCTACTGGCATCAGCTCGATCGCAATGCCGTTGATGCAAATTGGCGCTGGCGCCTTGCAGTCGATGATGTCGAATGGCAGGATGGCAAGGTCAGAGTTGCCGCAGCCGTCCAGTACGTGCACTTCGAACGCGTGGCTGCCGATTGGCAGGCCGTTCA
>NZ_JPOS01000009.1 GCF_000759025.1 Phaeodactylibacter xiamenensis
GTTGTCGTCACGATCTCAGTGTATACCGTTACGTTAGAGCAGTTGTCGCTCACGCTTGGCATTGGCACTTCGAAAGATGCACCGCAAGAGAATGGGCTTGTAGAGTAAGCGATTGGCGTGCCTGCTGGGCAAGACACCTCTGGCGCTGTGTAGTCGCCTACTTTGATCAGCTGGTTCACCAGCAGGCTGCTGCCTGGGTCGCACCAGTCAAAGATGGTCCACTCACGGCGGAACTTGAAGCGGCCTTCGCACTCGTCTACTGTTGGCAGGTCTTCGTAAGAAGCGCCGATGTTGCAGTAATTCGGAGCAATGTCAAAGATGCCGAATGCGGTGAAGATGAACGGATAGCCCGTCAGCTCTGGGCTTGGGTTGCCGTTCGCCAGCGCTGGGTAGTCCTCGTCGCACTCTACCACTGCTGTGAAGCTTGGGAAGTTCACGTCGTCAAGCGTTGGCTTGCGGATCGTGATCTGCTGCTGGCACTCGTCTGTCAGCCCCTGGTCGTCAATAGCAGTGAACGTGCGCGTGATCACTACGTCGCCACAGTCACCTGAAGAAGTGAAGCTGTCCGTCGCTGTGATGTCTACGTTGTCGTCGCAGTTGTCCGTCGCACTTGGCGCGCCTACCCACTGGTAAGTGCCGCTGATGAATGCGGTCTCCTGTGCTACAGAACCTGCGTCGCCGCCGTAGATCTGGCCGAAGTCGTCACAGAACAGCGGGATAGACAGCTGCTCAGTAGTCGATGGCAGTGCAGAGAACGTCGTGTCATACTGGATCGTCCAGTCTGGCAGCATCGTTTCTGTAAAGTTCCATGCGCCTGCAAGGCCGTTGCCGTCGCTAAAGATCGTGTGCTCGTAGGAGCCCGTCACGTCGTCAGCCCAGCTGGATACCAGTACATAGTAAGTCTCGTACGCACGCAGTGGCAGCGTTACGCGAACCTGTGGGTCGAACAAGCCGCCGATTGGGCCTGCGTTGCCAAGGATGTTGTCGTCCGCTGCGTAAAGGATATTCTCACATGGGCTGTCCGCATCAAAGCTGCCCTGGTACAGTGCAGTGAAGCCGTCGCCCCAGGAAGTGTTCAGGTAGATCGTGTAGATATCATCTGCGCTCACCTGGAACTCGATGATGTCGTAGTAGTGGCCGCCTGCCAGTGGGCCCGCACCGTCAAGGAAGCAAGAGTAGTCCGCAAGCTCAAGCTGTGCGTCAGTCGTCTCCAGGGCGCCCTGGATCTTCTGTACAGACTCAGAGATTGTCGCTACGTCTGTGTCGTCCGGGCACTCGATAACTGGTGCGGTCTTGTCTTCGCCCGTAACAAAGCCCCAGCATGGCTCGAAGCCTGATACAACCGGGCCTGCGGGTGCGAAGCCAAAGTTGCTGATCTCTGCAGTACTAGGCACGGCTGGCCCAAACGGGTTGAAGCCGTCATCCTCTACTGCGAATACCAGTACCCAGCCTGCTTCTACATCTTCGCTGAAAGAGCCGGAAGCTGGATTCGTTACATCAGCAATAACATTACCATTCAGATCAATCATGAAGAAGTCAAAGAATGGGTCTGCACCGTTGTAGTCGTAATCAAAGGAAAGCGTACCTTCTCCGGGCATAGCGATAGAAGCCTGAGCGACTCCACCAGCCAGTGTTTCCAGTGTCAGTGTGTTGGAAGAGAAAGTTACATCAGCAAAGCCTGCGCCAAAGAAACCGGAGTTGTCAATGATCACGTCCCAGTTGCCCTGTGCAAAGTCGCTGGTAAAGCCGTCGATTGGCTGAGCCTGGTCAGCAAGTGCAATCTCATAAATGAACTGGCCGTGGCCGTCCAGGATATTGCCGTTCGCAGGGTTGTCGTCGTTTACGATGGTAACCGTAAAGTCAGACTCCTCGAAGCAGCCAAAGTTGCCTTCGAGTACCATATCCGCAGTGATTACGCGTGAGCAGTTGTCGTCAAGCGTAACGTTAATATCGTCGTTGCAAGCCAGGTTCTCCTGTGGTGCAGGCGCCTGAGTTACGTTGATAGAGAAGGACTCCGTGCGGCTGTTGCCAGCTGCATCAGTCGCTGTAATTGTAATTGTGTGCACGCCAGGGCCGCCCATGAATACATAGCCGCCTGGAGTTGTTGTCACAGTACCTGTACCTGAAGAAACAGTTACAGTTGGGTCAAGGTCGCCATCGCAGTTGTCGATCGCTGTAACCTGGAAAATCTGGGAAGCAACAGCGGCTTCAACACATGGGTCCAGTGCGATGTTGATGTTCTGTGATGGGTACACAATGATTGGGGCAGAATTGTCTTCGTCCGCATTCACCGTGACCGTAGCCGTAGCCTCGGTGGTATTGCCGCCGCCATCCGTATACGTGCCCACGATGGTGTACATGCCCGGGCTCAGGCTCAGGCTCCACGCGAAGTAGCCGTTCGCAGGGTCCGACAGCCCTGCGTCGAATGGGGGCGCTGGCGCTCCGTTCACCGTGAAGCTCGCGCTGCTGAAGTCTTCGTCGCAGTCGTCTTCCAGCTGTACCGCAAAGCTTACCGCTGCCTCGCCTTCGCAGTTCGGCACCTGGTAGGCCAGGTTGCCGGGCATTGTCATTACCGCAGGCGTATCCGGGTCTTGCACCACTTCTACAGCATGGTCTATTGTTACCCCTTCGTAGCTGGTAACGATCAGGTAGCTGCCGGCGCTCAGGCTGCCCGTGGCTTCGAAGTACGCATAGCCCTCGTCCACCTGGATGTAGGTGAGCTCCAGCGGCGCGCCGCTGATGCTGATCAGCCCGTCTAGCACATCGCCCGGCTGAAGCTCACAGTCGTAGATATGGCCCGAGAAGACGATAAAGCCGTCCTCCGCGCAGTCTTCGATCACGAACTGCCCGTTGCCGGACACGTCAACGATCGGGGCAGGGCTCTGCGCCTGCGTGAGGGTGATGTCAAAGCTGTACTGGCTCGTATTGCCATAGCCGTCTGTAGCCTCGTAGGCCACCGTATACATGCCCGGTGCAAGGGCGCTGCCGCTTTCGGGGCCGCTGACCTGCTCCAGTATTACATCCAGGCCGCAGTCGTCTATTGCTGATACCTGCCAGTTCACAGGGGCGCTGTCTTCGCAGCCCGGGATCTGCACCTGCATGTCGCCAGGGCCGTAGATTTCAGGGGCGCGGTTGTCCACTACCGTGATCTCGTAAGACAGCTCCGTGCTATTGCCCGCCTCGTCTGTGGCGGCCAGCACCACTGTGTTCGTGCCTATGCCTGCATGGATGCTCACCGCATAGCCGGAGCTCGTCTGCACGGCTGTTGCCCACGGGCTCACGCCTGCCACATCGCTCTCTATGCTTACGCTCAGCCCGATGGAACCCACAGCGCTGCAGTTGTCCGTAGCGACCGCCAGCCACTCCAGCTGTACGCCGCACTCCCCTTCTGGGGGCGTATAAGTGAACGACGCGCCAGAGCCCAGCCCTACGCCGCCCTGCGCTGAAACCTCCAGCGACGGGCCTTCCATGTCCTGATTGGACAGCGACACAAAATCTTCCACCTCCAGCGGGAAGCACCCTACGCCGTAGCCGCAGCTCAGCGTGTCCAGAAGCTCTACCCGCAGGCTGTAGCTGCCTTCGCCAAGACCGCTCACGCTGAAGCTGTTCGCAAGCGTCGTGTCCGCTGCAACCAATATATCGCTGCCAGCCTGCTCCAGGTACAACGCGTAGCGGCCCGCACAGCCTGATTCCTCCAGCTCAAACGATACGCTGCCGTCTGTGCCGCCGGGGCACGCAGGGCCCACCGCGCTTATGACCGATGCCATTGGCACAGGGTTGCAGTCTGCGTACAGTGGCCCGGTGATGGACACCACATTGCTCGTACTGATGTTCTCCGTGATCGCAAGGCGGTACTCCTCGCCGTTCTGCAGCGTGCCGTGGGCGATCGTCACGCTCGTTTCTGTCATGTTCACGTAGTCCAGCACCGGGTTGCCCGCGCTGTCTTCTATATCTACCGTGTACGTCACGCCCGCCTCCCCGCTGACCGGCGACCACTCCAAAGTGATCGAGCCGTCGCAGTTGCAGCTGTACGTGTACGGCACTTCGTAGCCGCCGTCCACTGTGTAGTCCTTCTCCCCTACGCCCAGCGTCACGCACTCCGTAGAACCGCTCGCCGTAATATCGGAGTCCAGCTCCGCTGCGCCGGCCTGATAGCCCGCATACGACCACAGGTTCGGCAGGCTGCCGGCCCATTCGGCACGCCCTTCGTAGTCCAGCACGTAGCCGCCCGCCGGGAGCCCGGTGAACAAAAAGCGCCCTTCGATGTCCGACACCACTGTGTCCACGCCGTTGCCTGCGCAGTCCAGCAGCCGCACTTCCGTGTAGCCTAGGCCCGGCTCGCCGGGGCTCTGCAGCCCGTCACGGTCGAAGTCCTTCCATGCACGGTCGCCGATCTCGGCGCAGGCCAGCGGCAGGTTGTTGTTCAGCACCACGTCGCCCGGTGAAAGCACAAACTCCATGTAGAAAGGGTTCCCACCGCAGGATGCGTCTTCCATGAAGCCGCTCATCGCTTCCTCTGAGCTGCCTACAATCGTGATGCCAGGCTCAGGGTCCAGCTGGCCGCTGTCCGTGCAGTCCGTGCTGATACCATAGCCGCTTGGTGTTGTTAGTGTCATCGTGTAGACCCCGCTTGCGTCCACAAACCACTGATAGAAGCCCGTAGAGCCGTCCGCGACCATTGTCACATTGCCCGGGCCCGTTACCTCAATGGTTCCACCGCTGATGATCTCGCCCGTATTCTCACAGTAGATGAAGCCCTGTGGGTCCAGTATCTCGCCGCCAATGTCCGGGTCGTTCACGTCCGGGATAAAGTCCCCGTCCGCATCAAGGAAGACACCGGCGTTCAGGTCATAGACGTTCTCCGCACCGGTCTCCAAAGTAAAGCAACGCTCCCCTTCCAGGGAGTAGTCGGAGTCCAGGCTGTCGATAGCGTTGAACTCTACATTGGGGATGGTCAGCACGTAGTCTTCCGCATTGTCCAGCCCTTCAAAGCTGACCTCCATGCAGTAGTCGCCCGCCAGCACCAGTTCGAAGAGGTAGTAGCCGTCAGCATCGGCTGTCTGCACCTCATCAACAGGATTTCCGTTGAGGTCCGTGCCGAACAGGCGCACCTGTACGCCAGGCAGCACTTCTTCTGATGAGGGCATGGAGCTTATGCCCGGAAGGCCAGGCTGCTGCTGCAGGAACAAGCCGTTGCGGTCGTTGTCCAGCCACACAAAGCCGCCGATGTCCGAACCACAGAAATCACTGAATAGCTCATCGCTGCCCCAGGCTTCTGTCGCAGCAAAGCCTTCCATTTCTCCTTCAAGTACGGCTAACGGTATCCCGTCTTCATTCACTTCTCCGGGGATACGGCCTCCACTCAGGTCGGCAGGGGTAAGGCCATCGCTGGCCTCTACTGCATCGAAGCAGCCGTCGCCGTCTGAATCAAGGTCCAGATAGTTAGGAGTGCCATCACCGTCAATATCGAAGGCAACAGTATCCGATGATTCGTCCGCATCCGGGATCCCGTCGTTGTCGCTGTCCAGGTCGAAGAAGTCAGGGATGAGGTCGCCATCTGTGTCCACCAGCTCGTCGCCTTCCAGCTCGTTGTCCAGCCCATCGCCATCGCAGTCAGCAGCATTCCATTCCTCGCCTTTTGGCAGCGTGACAGAAGCAAACTCATACTCGCAAAGCTCCAGCGGGCTTGTACCGTCGGCAACTTCCTGCCCGTCAGGAACACCATCGCCGTCTGTATCCTCATTGTAGGGGTCCGTGCCCAGGCCGAGCTCTTCTCCGTTGGACAGCCCATCGCCGTCGCAGTCGCCAGCGGCCCAGATCGCATTGTCCGCATCGTAGCCCGTATAGCCTTCCCATTTAACCGGGTCGCAGGGGTCCAGCGGGTCCGTCTGCCCTTCGTCTTCCAGCGCATCGTCTGTGCCGTCTCCGTCCGTATCCTCGTTGTAGGGGTCGGTGCCCAAATCGAGCTCCTCCCCGTTCGGGATCAGGTCCCCGTCACAGTCGCCCGCTGCCCAGATCGCATTGTCTGCATCGTAGCCTGTGTAGCCTGCGTCTTGTGCAGGGTCGCAGGGGTCTAGCGGGTCGGTATTGTCTCCGTCCTCGGAGCCGTCTTCGATGCCGTCCCCATCGGTATCCACATGATAGGGGTCCGTGCCTATTTCGTGCTCCAGGCTGTTGATCAGCCCATCGCCATCACAATCATCATCGCCCCAGATATCATTATCCGCATCGTAGCCCGTATACCCAGGGTCTTGCGCAGGGTCACAGGGGTCCAGCGGATCGGTATTGTCTCCGTCTTCCGAACCGTCTTCGATGCCGTCTCCATCCGTATCCGCATTATAAGGGTCCGTGCCCAGGCCGAGCTCTTCTCCGTTGGACAGCCCATCGCCGTCGCAGTCGCCAGCGGCCCAGATCGCGTTGTCCGCATCGTAGCCCGTATAGCCTGCTGATTTAACAGGGTCGCAAGGGTCCAGCGGGTCCGTCTGCCCTTCGTCTTCCAGCGCATCGTCTGTGCCGTCTCCGTCCGTATCCTCGTTGTAGGGGTCCGTGCCCAAATCGAGCTCCTCCCCGTTCGGGATCAGGTCGTCGTCACAGTCGCCCGCAGCCCAGATCGCATTGTCTGCATCGTAGCCTGTGTAGCCTGCGTCTTGTGCAGGGTCGCAGGGGTCTAGCGGGTCGGTATTGTCTCCGTCCTCGGAGCCGTCTTCGATGCCGTCCCCGTCGGTATCCACATGATAGGGGTCCGTGCCTATTTCGTGCTCCAGGCTGTTGATCAGCCCATCGCCATCACAATCATCATCGCCCCAGATATCATTGTCCGCATCGTAGCCCGTATAACCAGGGTCTTGCGCAGGGTCGCAGGGGTCCAGCGGATCGGTATTGTCTCCGTCTTCGGAACCGTCTTCGATGCCGTCTCCATCTGTATCCGCATTATAAGGGTCGGTGCCCAGGCCGAGCTCTTCTCCGTTGGACAGCCCATCGTCATCGCAGTCGCCCGCTGCCCAGATTGCGTTGTCCGCATCGTAGCCCGTATAGCCTTCCCATTTAACCGGGTCGCAGGGGTCCAGCGGGTCCGTCTGCCCTTCGTCTTCCAGCGCATCGTCTGTGCCGTCTCCGTCCGTATCCTCGTTGTAGGGGTCCGTGCCCAAATCGAGCTCCTCCCCGTTCGGGATCAGGTCGTCGTCACAGTCGCCCGCAGCCCAGATCGCATTGTCTGCATCGTAGCCTGTGTAGCCTGCGTCTTGTGCAGGGTCGCAGGGGTCCAGCGGGTCGGTATTGTCTCCGTCCTCGGAGCCGTCTTCGATGCCGTCTCCGTCTGTATCCACATGATAGGGGTCCGTGCCTATTTCGTGCTCCAGGCTGTTGATCAGCCCATCGCCATCACAATCATCATCGCCCCAGATATCATTGTCCGCATCGTAGCCCGTATAACCAGGGTCTTGCGCAGGGTCGCAGGGGTTCAGCGGGTCGGTATTGTCTCCGTCTTCGGAACCGTCTTCGATGCCGTCTCCATCTGTATCCGCATTATAAGGGTCGGTGCCCAGGCCGAGCTCTTCTCCGTTGGACAGCCCATCGTCATCGCAGTCGCCCGCTGCCCAGATTGCGTTGTCCGCATCGTAGCCCGTATAGCCTTCCCATTTAACCGGGTCGCAGGGGTCCAGCGGGTCCGTCTGCCCTTCGTCTTCCAGCGCATCGTCTGTGCCGTCTCCGTCCGTATCCTCGTTATAGGGGTCGGTGCCCAAGTCGAGCTCTTCCCCGTTCGGGATCAGGTCCTCGTCACAGTCCCCAGCAGCCCAAATCGCATTGTCTGCATCGTAGCCTATGTAGCCAGCGTCTTGCGCAGGGTCGCAGGGGTCCAGCGGGTCGGTATTGTCTCCGTCCTCGGAGCCGTCTTCGATGCCGTCTCCGTCTGTATCCACATTATAGGGGTCCGTGCCCATTTCGTTCTCCAGGCCGTTGGACAGCCCATCGTCGTCACAGTCGCCCGCAGCCCAGATCGCATTGTCCGCATCGTAGCCCGTATAGCCTGCTGATTTAACAGGGTCGCAAGGGTCCAGCGGGTCTGTCTGCCCTTCGTCTTCCAGCGCATCGGCTGTGCCGTCACCGTCCGTATCCTCGTTATAGGGGTCGGTGCCCAGGCCGAGCTCTTCCCCGTTCGGGATCAGGTCCTCGTCACAGTCCCCAGCAGCCCAAATCGCATTGTCTGCATCGTAGCCTGTGTAGCCAGCGTCTTGCGCAGGGTCGCAGGGGTCCAGCGGGTCGGTATTGTCTCCGTCCTCGGAGCCGTCTTCGATGCCGTCTCCGTCTGTATCCACATGATAGGGGTCCGTGCCTATTTCGTGCTCCAGGCTGTTGATCAGCCCATCGCCATCACAATCATCATCGCCCCAGATATCATTATCCGCATCGTAGCCCGTATAACCAGGGTCTTGCGCAGGGTCGCAGGGGTCCAGCGGATCGGTATTGTCTCCGTCTTCGGAACCGTCTTCGATGCCGTCTCCATCTGTATCCGCATTATAAGGGTCGGTGCCCAGGCCGAGCTCTTCTCCGTTGGACAGCCCATCGTCATCGCAGTCGCCCGCTGCCCAGATTGCGTTGTCCGCATCGTAGCCCGTATAGCCTTCCCATTTAACCGGGTCGCAGGGGTCCAGCGGGTCCGTCTGCCCTTCGTCTTCCAGCGCATCGTCTGTGCCGTCTCCGTCCGTATCTTCGTTGTAGGGGTCTGTGCCCAAGTCGAGCTCTTCCCCGTTCGGGATCAGGTCGTCGTCACAGTCGCCAGCTGCCCAGATCGCATTGTCTGCATCGTAGCCCGTGTAGCCTGCGTCTTGTGCAGGGTCGCAGGGGTCTAGCGGGTCGGTATTGTCTCCGTCCTCGGAGCCGTCTTCGATGCCGTCTCCGTCGGTATCCACATTATAGGGGTCCGTGCCCATTTCGTTCTCCAGGCCGTTGGACAGCCCATCGTCGTCACAGTCGCCCGCAGCCCAGATCGCATTGTCCGCATCGTAGCCCGTATAGCCTGCTGATTTAACAGGGTCGCAAGGGTCCAGCGGGTCTGTCTGCCCTTCGTCTTCCAGCGCATCGTCTGTGCCGTCTCCGTCCGTATCCTCGTTATAGGGGTCGGTGCCCAGGCCGAGCTCTTCCCCGTTCGGGATCAGGTCCTCGTCACAGTCCCCAGCAGCCCAAATCGCATTGTCTGCATCGTAGCCTGTGTAGCCAGCGTCTTGCGCAGGGTCGCAGGGGTCCAGCGGATCGGTATTGTCTCCGTCTTCGGAACCGTCTTCGATGCCGTCTCCATCTGTATCCGCATTATAAGGGTCGGTGCCCAGGCCGAGCTCTTCTCCGTTGGACAGCCCATCGTCATCGCAGTCGCCCGCGGCCCAGATCGCGTTGTCCGCATCGTAGCCCGTATAGCCTTCCCATTTAACCGGGTCGCAGGGGTCCAGCGGGTCCGTCTGCCCTTCGTCTTCCAGCGCATCGTCTGTGCCGTCTCCGTCCGTATCCTCGTTATAGGGGTCGGTGCCCAAATCGAGCTCCTCCCCGTTCGGGATCAGGTCGTCGTCACAGTCGCCCGCTGCCCAAATCGCATTGTCCGCATCATAGCCCGTATACCCAGGGTCTTGGGCAGGGTCGCAGGGGTCCAGCGGGTCGGTATTGTCTCCGTCCTCGGAGCCGTCTTCGATGCCGTCTCCGTCGGTATCCACATTATAGGGGTCCG
>NZ_JPOS01000010.1 GCF_000759025.1 Phaeodactylibacter xiamenensis
GGTCCAGCGGGTCGGTATTGTCTCCGTCCTCGGAGCCGTCTTCGATGCCGTCTCCATCCGTATCCACATTGTAGGGGTCGGTGCCCATTTCGTGCTCCAGGCTGTTGATCAGCCCGTCGCCGTCACAGTCGCCAGCGGCCCAGATCGCGTTGTCCGCATCGTAGCCCGTATAGCCAAGGTCTTGCGCGGGGTCGCAGGGGTTCAGCGGGTCCGTCTGCCCTTCGTCCTCAAGCGCATCATCAATGCCATCGCCATCGCGATCTATATTCAATGTCACGGCATTAGAAAAGATTGGGCAAGAAAAATCATCGCTTGTAACACGAAGGCGATAGCTGGCCCTCAATAGAATACCTGGAGGGATGGTATCGAATGACAGGGTGTCCAACTGACTTCCAGTAAAGCCATTAAAAAGAGTATCGTTTACTACATCTTTCCAAACATTTCCATCGTCAGTACTATATTCCCATTGATAAATAGGAGTACCTGACCCAGGGCTAACAGTAGCCCCAATCTTATAATCACTTGAGTTGGTAAAGTCAAGATCTACAGGTTGGGAGTCAAAAGACGATGCTGTTCCTGCGGAAACAACATTTGTGTCCAATTCCGGATAAAGCGCTCCAAGTACCATACCCGATGTATTGACTTGCAGAGCCGAATCCACACCATAGTAACCATCATTGTCCAGATCAAAAGTGAAGGACCCATAGCCCTCTACTACATCAGGGCAACCATCCGCATCGCTGTCATTATCCATATCGTTAGACAAGCCATCATCATCCAGGTCTATCTCCCAAAAAATGATAATCAACCCATTACCTCCAATTCTGGTCGCTGTTGTTGCCCCTACACCAACATCTTGTATATAAAATGGATCGTTGATATTTGGCGGGAATCGATTGCCGTCCGGAGTAGCTTCAATAGAACCAAACTTTGCCATTGGGGACACAAAACCAGCACCTCCTCTGCCTGAGGCTAAGTCTGGGTTACAAGAAAAGTTAGGACCTACATTATATCGGGTTCTTGAGCCACCATAATAGCCTCCCCCGCCTGCACTATAATAATTCCTGCAAGGGATATCCTGGTCATTTGACCCCTTCATTGAGCCTGAAATACCTCCGGAGCGTAATCCATTGCCATTAGTACCACTAGCCCATTCATTGGGGAACCCACTCCAGTCTCCGCCGCCGCCGCCGCCAGCGACTACTAAAGCCCTGTTTTGATCCGTAGACAAAACAGCCGCATTTCCTGTAAATACCCCTGATAAACCACCTCCTCCATCGTGGTTCCCTGAACCTCCAAAGCCATAAGCACCATCCTGCGAACCAGGGTGATCAAAGAAATCATACAAACGGTTGCCACCTTCACCAACCATGATAGACAGCTGCTGACCAGGTACAACAACATCGCTCCCAAACTCCGCATAAGTATAACCACCTGCACCTGCCGTCTGAGGCCCCCCGACTTCATTAGCACCACCAGCCCCCCATACCTTGACTCGCATTCCAACTGCCCCATCAGGTATAGTAACTACACTATCTCTTCCAGTAAAGGTGAAGATTTCTCCGACTTCAACCAAGTTTGATAAGCCATCGTTATCTCGGTCTCCATCTTTAAAATCAATAACTCCATCACCATCTTGATCTGCATCAGAAATGGTTATATCAAAGAAATTATCTGTCCCGATAACTTCGGGAGCTGTACTCACCACTCTTATTCTGTACTTTGTCCCCGGTGTGGCATCAATGGGAATAATACCTTCTACTACCCCGATCAAATCACTGGTAACTACAGAACCTATTGTTATGGGAGTTGAAAAACTACCTGATGAATCACTAATCTGTGCCTCAATAGAATTTGTAGCAGAATAGGCAATATCAAGTGAAGAAGAGTAGGGTATGAGAACCGTATCGCCGGGAGCATAATGCCCTGCCGAAATGATACCTGTCCGAAGGGCAGTAACGGTATCAACTAGACTGTTCTGACCAGGTCCCGCGATTGTGTCATTTAGTGCCCTTCCCCGCCAATAGTAATTTGCGCCACGGTTCAATCCTGCCACATCAAATGATGTAACATTGCCAACATCCCTACCTTCAAATCCTGATACAAATGTTGAAAAGCTAATTACATCTGAAACATCAAGAAGATACCTATCTACTTCCAGCCCATTAGGCGGAGTCCAGTTAGCTGTAAAGTTAGAGGCTCCAATATTAGTAGTGCTGAGGTTAAAAGGTCTTTCCAAAGCATAACTGCGTACCCAATTACTAGTTGTGCCTGAAAAAGAAAAATCTTTCAATACTCCATGCCGACCATTCCCACTATAGTCCTTGACCCCTTCACCTTTATCTCTGGAGAATCGATAATAAAGCTCAAGGTCTTGAACCGGAAGGTTAAGTTCTGTACTACTATTAGCAATCAACTCATCTTGAGATAATGGCCTGCTCCAAACTCTAAATTCATCTAAAATAATATCAGGAGAGTCTCCCCCCCCTTTAGAGCCTCCTATCAAATTAGAGGTTCTGATGACAGATTTGAAATCCCCTGTAACGGATGAGGAGCCAACTTCTTTTCCATCTATGTACATATAAGCCATACTACCATCAACTACTACCGCAAAATGAGTCCATTTTTTCAGCGGCAGCTTCTCATTACTAATTAACCTAAGTATTCGGTCAGTCCTATCGTACAAATAAAAAATGGGCCAGCCTTGAAACGAGCTACTACCTCCATCATTCAAAAATATAGAGGCACTTTCATTGTATGCAGCTGAGCCAAACTCCATTAATGGGTTCAAATTGGAAAATGAATCCAGGTACACCATTGCCTCTATAGTCAGGCTGTTCCCATCAAAATAAACCCCATCGCCTACAACAATGTTGTTGTACGGCTTAGTAGAAGAGCTCTCAAAATCCAGAGCGAACCCCGGGCTTGACATATTTTCTTCTGTAAAAGTAATTTGTGTTTGGGTAAATGCGCCTTGACCGGCAACAGATGACTTATCAGCCCTAACCCTCCAAAAATAGGACGTATTAGGATCAAGACCTGTAATAACGGCCATTGTATCAAGCCCTACGCTCAAACTCTCATAACCGGGAACAAAGGTCCCTGACCTAAAATCATAGGACGTTGAAACATCAATGATGTATTGCTCTGCTATCCCGTTATCAATTGGTGACCATTCAGCAGTAAACTCATTGTCCATTATACTAGTAGCAGCTGTATTCTTTGGAATGGCCATTGCATAGCTTTCTACCCAGTTGCTAGTGGTACCTGTCAATGCAAAACGGTCTACAGTACCATCACGACCATTGCCACTCAGATCAGGAATCAGCGTGCCATTGTCTTGATTAAACTGGTAGTAAAGAACCAAATCAGTCAACCCACTTGTATCCAACTCACTATACATGTAGCTCCGAATCTCTTCTTCTGTCCGGCTATCTGACCAAATCCTAAATTCATCGAAAACTACAGGGGCTTCGCAATAACCACCACTACAAGCCCCGATATAATTTAAATCCCGCATTGCAGCCGGCACACTGCCCGTAAAACGTCTTAAAGCCGACAACTCCCCATTCAAATAAAGAGAAGCGACAGTATCTGCTACCACAAAAGCTACATGCACCCAGTGATCTTCTTCCCATGCATCTTCTGCCCCAAATTCAATAATTTTAGCCCCTCCATTGAATACCTCAACATATACCCTACGGGTATCGCCCTGAGAGGTGTAGATAACCACTCTATTACCAACCCCGGACTCTTCGAAATCCAATATCCTTGACCACCCTCTAAGCCCATGCGGGTTCATCCAGGTCTCTATTGTAAAAGTATTATCATCGAAATAGACACCTGCCGGTACAATTACACGGTCGTCTGAACCATCAAAATGCAGTGCATTACCTGGACCATCATCCGGTTCAGGCATACTAATTTGCCCAAACAAATTATTGCCAGCTGTAGTGCCTAGCAATAAAAGCAGAGCTAATAAAGTTACTTCTTTCAAAAACAAGGTCGCTTTCCCAAGTGGTGAGATCAACCGCTTACCCCCACCGCTCGGGTGCCAAATAATTCGCCTTAGCCAGGCGTTCTTTTTACTTTGGTCAAGTTTGTGCATGAGATGATTGTTTGGTTTAGCATTCAGAAAAATCTTGGGATTCTGATTCGAAAACGAATATTCAATTTACCCTCACCTCTTTCTGATTCACCAACTAATACATTTCCACTACAACAACAAAAAAAGACCATATCAAAAGCACTACATTACCCACAAACCATTAATAATCAACACCTAGCATCTTCAAGTGTGTTCGCGTAACATTTAGTCTCAGCAAGCCTCTCGATATACCATGGGGGGTGCTAAAAGTGTGCATACCAGGCTGAGCATAGAGGAGTACTTTATCCAATCTCTTGCCGCACAACTATAAACTAATGGCTGGCAGCATGAAATGCTGTAAAAAAGCATGTATTCATTGCAGGTCAAAATCACTTCAAAAGCCCTCCCAACAGGTGGCTTGCATGATGTAGAGCATCATCATCAGAAAACAAGCCCAGACCAAAGCTTTCATAACTAAAACTAAGATCTTCTACCGTAGCATCAGTTTTACATTCGCAGATGAGTATAAGGACCGTCACCTGATTCAGAACTTTTATAGTCTTAGCAATGCTTACACCAACATTACTTACCGCTATGCCCAACTCCTCTTTCATCTCACGCTTTAAACAGCGCTCTATCGTCTCTCTCTTCTTTAGCTTCCCACCGGGCAGGTCCCATTGCCCTCTTTCGTTCTTTAACAAAACAATTTTGCCATCTATACGGCATATCCCTTTGACAGAAACCGGATACCTTGGGGCGAACCAATCTGTAGGGACTACTTGGCCTATTGTCTTCATATAAATTGGAGCTAATAGCTGTAGCATATCACTTTGATTTTGGGTAAAGAAATGAAAAATTAATCTGCCGGCAAGGTAGTCAACAATCAAGACATCCTATACAATGCCCTATAATACAAATCCACTACACAGCCAACTCTAACGACACTACATCTCCACTGATTTACGAGCAAACAACTAACTATCAAACTATTACACCCCAAGCATCTATAAAAAATCTTATGAGACAAGTATACTTGATTAACTACATATATACTTGGTTATATCATCCTTTATTAGATAGCGCGAACCTGTTGCTCTTCGCCGCAATACAACAACATAGGGTAAACTCAGGGAATCTACAATCAACACACTTGCCAAGTATAGATGAAAGCCTACCGAGCTGCCTGTTCTGAAACGGCAGAATGGAGAGGAGCAACTCATGAAATCACCGAAATCAGGGCTACGAGACCTTACTCAGCTTAAACTATAGAAGTATACCACCACAAAATCAAATCTATACAGCCCTTTAGGGGCTGTGCTTACGCACTTTCCTCCACTAACAACATCAGGTACTCAGACAGATCGACATCTGTATTCGTCAACCCAAGCTTACGCCTTAGCCGGGTCCTGGCCACTTCCACTGCTTTTGTGCTTTGCCCGGTTAGAGCAGATATTTCCTTAGTAGCCATATTCATTCGCAGGAATACACACAACCTACGCTCATTGGAGGTCAGCCCAAGACCTGCAAGGGCTTCAAAAAAGTCGCTATTTGAGTGCTTATAAAGTAACTCAAACTCCTCCCAAAGGGAATGATCCTGAATATTACGTAAGCTATTAGAGATAGCCTGAAGTGAGTTTCGGCTACTTACAGTTGGCACCTGTCGGTAAACCTCCATCAGTTTTTGAAGCGTCTCATTTACCATCTCGTTAGCGGACATCCTTTCCAGAAGGTTTAGAGCCAGTTTCTGTTTTGTGTCCTCTACCTCGGTAGCAAGTCGTTCCCGCTCTGTTTCCAACTGCCTCTTTACTAACTCCGATTCTAAATATTCTAGCTGTGCGAGTCTTTGCTTTCGGACAATAGCGATATAAAGGCTTAGAAGTATGAGCCCACCTAAAAAAGCCAGGCCCAAAACAATAAGATAGCTGACTCGACTTCGGTCCATCTGCGAGGTTACCTCCTCTTCCCACTTTTTATACTTCTCCTCCAGCTCCATTTTTGACAGTGCCAAAGCTGCTTCCCCTCGACGCATTTTCTCCTTTGCATGCTGAACCAGTTGCAGATACTCATATGCATCCTCTTGCCTGTTCATTCTACAGGCGAGATCAGATAGGGCTAAAGCAATTTTGTCTACGGAGGTCCACACCTCTGCTGACTGTGCCTCTGCCAGAGCCCCTTCATAAAACAGGTAAGCGGAGTCTAACTCATTTACCCTTTCCAGTAATTTCCCTTTATAAAATAAAGCAACGCTATGCAACACCCAATCTTCTTCTTCTTGGGTAGCTGACAATACCTCTCTAAGCAGGCTATCAGCACCCAACGTTTTGCCCATACTCGACCACACATCGACCAAGCTTATTTTAGTAGCTGCCCTAACCCGATCGTACCCTTTTTTTTGGGAGAGGGCTGTCAAGCTTCGATCGAGATAGAAAATAGCTTGCTCGTAAGCTTCTTCTTCCACATACATCTGCCCCATATTACTGTAAATCGCGGCGAGTTCTTTTGCATATAAGACCGAATATTCTTCAGTCTCAGCTGCTTCCCGAAATGCATCAATGGCACGCTTGTAGTAAACTAAGGCAGAATCTGGCTGAAATCCACTATAACGATATACCGCAGCCAAGTCATTATACACCCTGCCCAGCATTTCCTTATCTCCTCCTTCATTTGATAATAGGTTTTTACACCCAATCAGAGACTCCGCAGCGCCACCCAAGTTTCCTACATAATAGCTGGCCATCCCTTTCTTCATCAAAGCTAACGACAACAATTGGTTGTCACTAGCCCGGCGGGCAAGAACCTCCGCTTTAACCGAATATTCCAACGCAAGCATCGGCGAGGATTGCATATTACTATCTGCAGCTGCCAATAGCAGTTGTGCTTCTTCCACAACATTAAACCGCCCACCTTTTCTTCCATCCATCTGATCGTTGCCCCGTGCTTGACAAGCGCAAAACAGCAGAACAAACAGCACCTTTAGTCTAAAGTAATACCGTAAAATTGATACAAGTAACTTTATTCCCATAAGCGAACAACTTCTTTTTCAAGAGTTGTCCATAGCGTTTTGAATCGCTAATATACAGAAAATGCCAAAATTCCATTTCCATAATAACAGATTGCATATGGTGATCGAAAGGTTGATCATGCGGAAAGGACCTTCACCAAGTATTCATGATCTCACCTAGCTTTCTTACGTTTAGCGTTCAATCTTATTGTGACCGTTTTCTTTTGACATAGTTCATTGAGTACGAAATGGGCGAAACTAACAGGCTTACCCAAGGCATTACCAATTTTTACCCACTGGCAGAACACTCCCCGAAAGCTTTCGTATCGATCAATAAAACACTAAATTCCTGGTTTTGGATCATACTACTAGATATAGGCTGTTCCCTTTACCGCTCAATGCCTGAAGCAGAAAGTAGCCGATAAAAGTGTGCCCGCTATCCATTAGCTTTGAGTTACCAGACAAAAAGCACAAGATGCGAGCACGACTCAAAGCTAAGGTACTTCGTTGGAAAACTACAGCATTAAAGGGCACTAAATCCCGCAGCTTACTAAAAGCGCAGCTTCGGCGCAGCCAGCACCGGGCAGCGGCCCTGGAAAAGAAAGTCGCCGAGCTCGAAGCCCGAGCTGCTCCCTTGCGTGTCCCCGGGCATACTTATCCGGCGCAGCTCATCGCTCTGGCCGTCTTCATCGTTGTGCATGCTAATGGTTCTCTGCGCTGTGCAGCTAAAACGGTCGGCTTCGTGGCGCGGCTGCTAGGCTGGGGCTTCGGCACTCCAAGCCATACCAGCGTCCGCCGCTGGGTGATGCGCTGCGGGCACTTCCAGCTTCAGCAAGCCGCCCGGCTTAGCGGTGACTATGTGGCCTTGCTCGATGAAAGCATACAGATCGGGCGTGAAAAATTGCTGCTCCTGCCAGGTGTCAAAATCGAAGCTGGACAGAGCCACTGCCAGCCTTTGCGCGCCGAGGATGTCACCGTCTTAGGGCTGGAAGTGCAGCCGTCATGGACAGGCCAAGCCGTAGCCGCCTTCCTGTCCCGCAGCCTCAGCCGCCTGCCCCGCCTTAACGTTGCCTATTTTATCACTGACGGCGGGACGAACCTTGCCAAAGCCTTGTCTCTAAGTGGCTACAATGCTGTTTCTGACTGCACGCATATGCTAATGAACGCCGTCAAAAAGCTGCTTGGCAAAGATACTGTGCTAAGCCAGCTGCACGCTGATGTGCTGGCTATCCCCTTGTACTCGGTGGACATCACTCCGCTTTTCGTCAGGCAGGCCTTGTTAGAAACTCCGTACAGCGTCGTTCACGAATGGGAGCAGCTGCGAACGTGCGAAAACCGATACGCACAGCTCAGGCGTATGGAACAGGAGCTAAAATCCGATGTGCCCTAATCCTTACAGGGGGAACAGCCTATCTTTAAATCATACCTGGAGATGGCGAAGTTTGTTTCCTATCCTCAAAGGGGTATGGTGCAAATGACAGAAAAAGGGGCCAAAGCTTTAGAAAGGGGCGAATTACCATTGGAGGAGCTTCATAATGATCCGGATTTTATCAAACACCGTGAATCCGTTAAAAGCAAGAAAGAGAATGAGGTCGAACTCGATAAGGTAAACGTTGAGAATGCCTCACCGCAAGATTTGATTGATTCAGGGTTCTCGGACATAGAGATCGAAGTTAAAACAGCCTTAGCTTCAACAAATCTACAGCCCGGCCACTTACCGATAAAGGAATCGAGGGGAAATAATGGATGCAAAACGAGTGACTATTGGAGCAGTGCAGGTACTACCAGTTTTTGATTTCCTGGTAATACCTGCATTTTTAGCACCTCTGAAACCTTACCTGCTAATCACCAACCGCTTTGCATCTGGCTGCCCATCAATTTTTAACCAGTAAATGCCTGCGGGCAGCCCGTCCACATCCAGTTGATGCTGCGTATCTCCATGAGGCAGTGCCCATGCCCTTGCCAGGCGCCCCAGCCCGTCTATCAGGCGGGCCTGCGCCGGTGCTTCCAGCGGGGCGCCCAGCGATAAAGTGGCCGACCGGGAGGCCGGATTGGGCCAAAGCGCCAGCTGCCCGGTGCCAGAATTGCCTGTAAGCTCCATGGCCGGGCTGCCCCCAAATTCGGTGCTATTGGAAGCGCCTATGGTGCTCACCGGGCCAATAACGGCGGTAGCCGCTCCGCCCGGGTCGTTACTGAAGGCGCCAAAGCCTACTTCCACACACTCCTCCAGGTGGTCTTGTATCTGTGTGATCAACTGCCAGCCGCTCCCGCCGGGGATGCGGTAGAAAGCCTGCAGCAGCCCGTTGTGCCGCCGCATGCCCAGCGTTACCGGGGTTGCTGCTGGCTCAAAGGGTGTAACGCTCTTACTGCCGTTGGGCTGCAGGCGGCTCTCCCAGCGCAGCACAGGCGTCAGGTTGGTAAACAGCCCCGCCATTGGCGACCCGGCCGCACTGCTGTTGCGCATGAATATACCTGCATACGTATCCGGGCCTACCGACTGTACCTCAGCGCGGATGCCGGACCCTTCGCACAGCTCCTGCACCACGCCCGCCAGCTGGTCCGTATTCCCGGAAATAGGGTTGTAGCCAGTGGTATTAAGGGTAAAATGCCCTTTGGACGGATCGTTTGTTGCACAAGGGCTATAAGCATAGGCGCTGCTGCCCGGCACCATGCCGATATCGGCTGTGCCCCAGGGCGGCGGGATGACCCCACCGATGAGCACTTCCACCTGCGCCGTGCAGCTGCTGCTGTTGCCATGTATGTCAGAAGCCGTCAGCTCTACGCTCTGTATGCCCAGGCCGCTGCAGTCAAAAGCCGTTTGGCTGATCATCAGCGTGCTGTAGTCCAGCCCGCAGTTGTCGCTGCTGTTGGCAAAGTCCAGCACCTCGTCGGCCAGCAGCTCTCCGGTGCCATCGTAGCTCAGGGCCACTTCTACATCAAGGCAGGCCAGCTGCGGCGCTTCCTCGTCCTTTACAATAAAGGTGTAGGTGAAATCCTCCGCGTTGCCATAATCATCGGTGGCAACGACTTCCAGCTCATAGGTGCCCTGAGGCACGGTGAGGTAGAGGGCATACTGCCCGGTGGCCGCATCAATCAGCACCGTTTCCAGCTGCCCGGCCGAGGGGCCCTCTAGGTTGTCTAACGTAGCAGTTACCGTTACACCAGAGCAGTCCTCAATGGAAAAAGCCTGCCAAATAGCCGAATAGCCGCAATCGCCGGGATCAGTGCCCACTTCCAGCACGCCTTTGCTCGTGAGCGTGTCTCCATTGCTGTCCAGCACGTGCAGGGGCGGCGCTTCGTAATCCGGGAAGCAGGGGTCGAAGGGCGCCGGGTCCAGCGTATTGCATAGCCCGTCCTGATCGCTGTCGATATCGTAGCACAGCTGCGTGGACACCGTGTCCTGCAGCGCCTCCGGATAGTCGCAGTCCGCTGCCAGGAAGGTGTAAGGGTGCGCCCCCCGGAAGGCCGTGTCCTGTGGCGTGATGCCCAGCTGCCCGGCTTCGTCCAGCTCAAAGAAGAAGGGGGAGAAATCGAGCACCAGCGGCTCGTCCGGGCTGCCCAGCTGCCCGTTGCCGCCAAAACTGAGCGTAACGGGCAAGGTAAAGAGGGCTTCGTGGGCTGCGCTGTAGTAGCGCACCTCCATTTCCCCTTCCGGCATGGCATGGTACACGGTGGCAAAGTAGTACGCCTGCCCGTTGACCAGCTCCGGGGCAGCTGTGCCGCTCAGCTGGCCGTTGATGAAGAAAGCCAGGCGGTCGGCTTCATCGCCCAACGGCAGCCAAGGCGTATACTGTGCCCGGGCAGAGAGGTTCATGCTGAACGGCTGTTGCAAAAGAGGAGTGCTCCAGCTGGCGGGCAACTGTGGCTGGCTGCCTGCCGTAGCCAGTACAGGCGTCAGGCTGTAGTCCAGGCAGGGGCCGCCATAGCCCGCCTCGAAGCCGGGCAGGCTCAGCAGCTCAAAGCCGGCCTGCGGCTCCGCGCTCTGTGTTGGGATATCCTCCCACTGCGGCCCGGCGTAGGCTTCCTCAACGGTGACGCTGAGTTCTGCGGTGGCAAAGTAAGCGTTGGGCGTCTGCTCGGTGGCGCGCACCGTGACTGTGGTGGAACCAAACCAGGCGGGGTCTGTTGGGATCAGCGTCAGCTCTGCCCCATTAAAAAAGGTCAGGACGTGCGGGTTGAAATCCGCCGACCAGGTAATGCCGTCGTTGTCCTGCCGCTCCAGAAAAGGCTGCAGGCCCAGGGGCGCGAAGGGCACGCCCTGCAAGGTCTGTTGTGCCGGCAATGCCTGAAGCCCGATGGGCGCATCACCGTCTGTGAAGACTTCAATTTCGTAGGGCGCATCAAAACTGCCGCTCACGCCCTGATGGACGAAAGCGTAGGGCTGCTGCGCGATGTAAACCCCATCGGTAGCCGCATGGTAGACCCGCACCTGTAGCTCCTCCCCTATAGCAGTATTGGAGAAAACCGTAGACAGGTGGAAGACCTGATTTCCTATGCTTACCGGCGTGCTCACGCCCCGCAGCTCCCCGTTGGAGAAGAAAGCAATGAGGTCATTGGCATTCGCCGTCAGCGCTCCATCGATGACCAGGGCTGCATTGATGCTTGCCGAGTAGCCGTACACCCCGGGCTCCGGTGCTGTCCAGTCGGGCGGGCCCGCGGATGCCCTGAAGGCAACAGCCATCAATAGGATAAAATATATATATCGCATTGGATGATGCTTTTGAGCTGCTGCCCGCGCAAGGTAACCCCGCGACAGGCAGCAGGCTTATTTAAGGTCGTAGATTCAATTTCGCAGACTGTACCTGGCCATTACTGTGCAGGGTAACGAAGTACAGCCCGGCAGCCAGGTTATTAGGCCGCCATTCCAACAAGTTGCCTCCGGCAGCAGCTTCTGTCTCGATACGTGCCACTTCCCGGCCGGTCGCATCTGTGACGACTACTATAATATCGGCAGCGGCAGGTGCCTCAAAGCTCAGGTACACCCGCTCTGTGGCCGGGTTGGGGAAGAGCTCGAAGCGGGGCGCTGACCCGGACAGGGACTCTGTTGCGGTCACGCTCTGCAGCGTCAGCGGCTCCGGCAGGTTGACCGTGCCCAGGATGTCGTTTGCAATGAAAACAAAGGACTCTTCCACGGCCTTGATTTCACCGTCTGTACCGTCGTAGTACTTGAAGGTGACCGTGCCCCCCTCGGCGTTGCCGTAGACGGTCATAAAGAGCAGGTAAGCATCCACCGCCTCAACGTAGATCGGCTGCGCGCTGCCGCGTACCTCACCGTTGATGAAGGCACCGACCTCGTCCCCTTCGTGCAGCAGGTTGCCCGTTTCGGCATCCGTGACTAAAGCAATCAGGTTCATACTGTGCTCATACTGATGCGGGTCTACCTCCCACTGTCCAGTGCTGCGACCTTCGATGCCCTCATTGCTGCGGAAGGCTTCCTCATTAGGACCGTTGAAGCTCTCCGGGTAGGTGAGCGTGCCCGCCTCGCTCAGGTTGATCAGATAGCCGTTCGGGGAGCTCAGGAAGTCCAGATTGCCCACCCAGCCTATGCCGGCAACGTACTGGGCAAAGCCAGCCTGGCTCTTGATGATATCGCCATTGAGCGGGCTGAGCGATGCCAGGGCCTGATTGACCGGCATGCCCGCCTGCGGCAGGTAGCCGATCCAGTTCCAGCCCGCGGACAAGCTCATGGGCGTAGCCGGGTCTATCGGGTTGCCCAGGATCTCCAAACTGTCGAAAGCGGTGCCGTTGTACTGGTACATCGTCAGGTGGGACAGGGCCGTAAGCGATCCGGCCCAGACACTGCCGCCGTTGAAGTACTGGCTGAAGCTTGTCTGCCCCTTAATGGTGGCATCTTCCGGGCGCGTCAGGCTCGAAAGAGCCGCATTGATGCTGGGGTCTGGCAGCTCCAGATTGTAAGAGATCCAGTTCCAGCCCGGGAAGATCGGGATCTTGCGCAGCAGCAGGTTGTTCGTATGGATGACCTGCGGCACGATGGGCGAACCGATGAGATCGTCGGCTACAAAGTCAAAGCTTTCGTTTGTAGTGCCGTAGAGCAGACATTCCATAGCGTCCCAAATCTGGAAGGTGACCGTCTCCCCGACCAGGTTGTTGCTGTAAACCGTCAGAAAAGCAAGGTGTTCTTCTACTTCCGGCACGTACTCCACGGCTGCCACGCCGCGCAGCTCGCCACCGACAAAAGCGCCTATGAGGTCGAGTTTATCAGTCGAGATTTCCCCTTCAATATCGAGTTGAAGTGTCATCGTCATGGAATAAGCCCATTCCATAGGGTTGACTTCCCATGCAGGCTGCGGGCATACAACCTGAACATTGATATCCAGGGGTTCATCCCCTTCGGCAGTCATCATAGGCAGGATTTGCTCGTAGCTGCCGGGGACTAAGTCTGAGGAGAAAGTAAAAGTGACCGTCTCGAAGGAGCCCGGAGCTACTGTGCCGGAAAGAGGGCTGGCTTCCACCCATGCTGGCAGGTCAGTAAGTGTGAAATTAGCAGCGGCTCCCCCCTGATTGCGGATGTTGCGGGTGATCTCCAGTACATCGCCTTCCGGAATGACCTCCTTAATTTGATTGACCTCCCAGTACAAAGTGGAGCGGTTGACAAAAAACTCCCAGCTGACAGGGTCTTCCAGCATATTGCCAACCTGGTCTTCCACATCTTCCACAACTACGCGCAGAATCTGGTTTTCAATAAATTGGTTGGGCACATTGGGGACCACAATGATTTTATCTTCGCTACAGCTGATCACCGCATCGATAAGCTCGCCGGTTGCGGTATTGTACAAGCCGATGTTGTTGTTGTTGAAAACATCTGCCTGTATGAGCAGGTCGCAGCGAATAGGCTCATTGAAGGTGATACTGATCTCGTCTCCCGGCGAAAGGACGCCGTCGGCAGGCTGAGGCAAGCCGAAGAGGCGGGGAGGGGTACGTTCTATTTTGCCTTTTATGATGTCAGAAAGCCCTGGGTTTTGTGCTCCAAAGCATTGCGACACTGAACGAATTTCGTAAAGCCCGTCCTGTAGCCCTTGCGTATTCCAGGGGACGATAGTGAATACACCTCCCAATTCATTCTTTTGCAATTCGGCGATGTTGATCCACGCTCCATCGCCCTGAGAGCGGCGGTACTGCACGCGGATGAGTTCCAGATCGGGATCGTCAGTGTCATAGTCATTCACAGTAATATTGAGTATATTACCATTACTGGGGGTGACGACCCATCCGGGAAGCGGAAATCCGAGTCCTACCATGCTACAGGGCTCCAAGAACTCTACGTCAAATTCCTCAGTCTCGCTAAAGTTCCCGTCGCAGGCAGATCTAAAAACTACCGATAAGTCCTGGTAAGAGAAGGCATTGGGCCCGCGCTCTACAGTCATTGTAACATCACGGCTCTCGAAAGGTGCAAGGGTAACATCAATACTGGACTCTCCGTTGAACCGGATGACGGCCCCGTCCGGGTTGCTGGTCTGATCAGTGGAGAGGTTGTACGTACGTGTCTCTTCCGTTGGGCTGTTATTGCCCAGGCTCAGTGTAAATACCGCCGGCTCGTTCATGGGCACATTCACCGCTACGTTCTGGTTTACCGACAGATCTACACCATCGCGTGGCTGAGTATTGGGCTCCCAGGGGCAGGAAGACTGACCGCTGACTACGTCAAATACAGGGGTGCCGTAAGCTGGATCTGTTTTGATATTGACTGTATAGTTATCAAGTGGATCGTTATCAGAGAGTACAAAGCCTGTCTTCCGCTGTGTAGAGGTCGTGTTAGTGGCCGTGGTAGAGGTTTCTGTAGACCAGGACATCGCAAGCCCTGTTGTCAAACCAAGACCATTAACATTGACGCCAAATGCTGTTGAGAATCCGGTGCTAAAACTCTGAGTCCACGAATGGGTAATAGCTTTGGTTACTTGAGTGGTTTGTGATTCGTTATAAGTCACTCCGGCATCAAAAGAGATGTTTCGGTCGAATATGGCTTCCTCCTTAAGTTGAGTATTCAGGTCTATGATCTCCTGCCATCGTTCGGCGCTAGTTGTATCGCCAATAGTAAGGAGACTAGGTATGACCACGTTTGAAATTTGATTTTCAGAGTAAACAAACGTAGTGGCAAAACCATCGGGGAATATATAAAGCCCTTTATCCAGAAGGTAGCTGCAGGATGTAGTGTCATAGATAAGTTCATCGGTGATACCATAGATAAAGTTCATAGCACCACCCACATATAAGTCTCCGCCCATATCGCTGCCTACAAAAGCTTCACTGCTGCTAGTGGCAAATTTTTTTGTTACCGTTAGGCAGGTTTCCATTGCATTGGAAGTGTAGGAGGTGGTACTTGCATCTAACTGGAACCCTAAATCTGCGGTGACATCCACCTTCAGTACAGTGGAGAAGAACGGGCTTCCCTGGTTTGTCATGATATCAGGGCCTAGGTGCAATTTAAGATCAAAGTCTGTATTCATCGCACTGCTTGCCTTAAATTTCCAGTTTTGGCAGGTTTTTTCACCGACTTCCAAAAAAGAATGGCTGCCATCGCCCGGCGGGTCTCTCAAAATGATGGTCGGTAGTTCAGGCGCGGTGGAAGTGAATGTTGTTTCCCGTGGCCGCCGGCCAAGTACAACCGCACTTTGGGTTTTGGTATCCTGTTCGTCGTGTGCCTCGGCAGTTACCTGAAGGGTTTTGAGAAAGGGCGGCACGATATTAGGTGCATCAGCCTGAAACTGATGCACAAGGCTCCCTTCCGTCATTAGAGTGTCGAACTGGGTAAGGTTGGCAATTCCGTTGTTGATGGTAATCAGGGCGGTATCGAGATAGCATACGCCCCCATCATAGGCCTCAAACACCCTGATCGTAGTTTCAGCGGTTTGCAGCTGATTGAGCATGGGGTCGCCGCAGGAGTTGGTGTCCAGTTGTGTCATTTCTACCTGAGGGGGCGCCAGATAGATGAAATCAACGGTATCGCTTTTCATACGCAAATCAAGTGTGCGCCCGCCCTGATTCTGAAAGTAATCATAGATAACCGGATTGGAATGCTCAATCACAGCTATGGTGAGGGAGTCCGGGGGTACATTGGAGAAGGTGAATTTTCCATTCGGGTTTTCCAGGCGCTGGGTCGCTTCGTAGCAGCCGTCGAGGGAAGACAGTTTAACGCGCACGATGCTGCCATCGGGAATGATAGACCGGCGGCATTTGCCTCCTGCTAATTGCCCTGTGACCGTTCGCTTGGTCTGATCCTGGAAAAGTATACCGGATACCGGCACATTCAGGTTTTCCAGTTCCCAGAAGGCTGGGAAAAAGGTGTGGTCTTCAAATACAGGAGTAAGCACCACATCCGCACCGGGCTCGAAGTCTGCCACGAATTTGCCATTTTCATCGGTCCGAATTTTGGGTACATTCGACTGTCCGTTAACGAGGATCTCAATGCCTTCAGGAAAACAGGTGGTACCCTCATGGCGGACAAAGCCACTTACAGGGATGGTACTTTGGTCTATGAAGTCTATCCCATCTGCGCTGGTATTGCTGGGGTCGAGGGTGACGAGACGGCTGGCAGGAGTAAATTCATGCGCAATAGTCTCCATAATGGAAGAAACGGTAGACCAGGTAGCACCAAAAATGGTGCCTTCCCCTGTGAATGCGGGCCCGGTGTCTTCCAGCTGTAAACCTTCGCCTTCGTTAAGGCTAAAATTGGACTTCAGGAAGAGGTTATTCACATCTGTGCCGATATTGGCATACTCTTGTATTTGCGGAAGCGTAAGGGTGGAGTCGAAGAAAACTACCTCGTCGATCAGGCCGGTAAAAAAACTTCGGTGGCTACTGGCCCCATCGGCTTTGGCGCCGATCTTCCAGGGAAGCCCTGCCCAATCGGTGGCCACGCCGCTGAAACTGTGGGTACCCATTAGGTTGCCGTTTTTGTAGACTTCGGTGGTCAGGGTGCTGCCGTCTTGTATGAGGTTGACGGCGATGTGATGGAAGCCCATTTCCAGCGGGCCGAAAGCGTGGGAAGTTTCGTTGAGCACAAGCTCAAGCTGCCCTGCATTGAGACAGAGGGCAAACAGGTTGTTGCCGCCTGCATCTGCTTTGCTGAGTACCGACTGATTACCGCTGAAGTCAAAAGCCTTAACCGTTGTGGTAATGGCAGAGGTGTCTTTGATATCAAAATCTGTCAGGTCAGCATAACTGCCATTGACGCCATTGAATTCGAGGGACTGATTCAGATAGAAGCTTTTGGAAGGACGGGCCGTAAACGTTTGCCCGCTGCCGTAGTTGATCCCGGCAATTTCGTAAAAACCACTCTCATCTGTGATCCCGGAATTGACCACTTCCGGGCGGTCATCCGACCATTCGGCACCGCAAAAGTAAAAGCGGGCTTTCAGTGCGCTCTGATCAAATGCTTTGGCCCCAACGCCCTCATCAAATTTCCAGTAGCCGGTTAACCCTGGCGCATTGCCTTGCACCGTGCGGTTCATGAACATTTGGATCTCCGTTTGAGCCAGTTGCCGGTCGAAGAAGCGCACCTCGTCAATACGCCCGTTAAAAAAACCAGTATCATCGGCCTTTTTACCCAGGAACAGCGGGATGCTATCCGCCTGTACAGTACCTACCGCCGTTTCGATCAGTTCTCCATCCACATAAAGCAGCAGAGATGCGCCATTGTAGCTTGCTGCCACGTAGTGCCATTCGTCCTCGTTTTCGCTCAGGAAGGCGTAGTCCAGCTCGGTGACATCACCGGCATCCCGGCCGATGCCGAAGCGGATACCTTTACCGGAAGAGGCAGGAAGGGTGTGCAGCCACCAGTTTTTGCCGATGGTGCTGCCGAAGTCTATGATGCCTGCATTATCGTTGCCGTCCCCCAGCTTCACCCATGCAGATACCGTGAATTCGTGACGGGGGAAAGCCGGGTTGTATTCGGCGAAAGCCATATCGTCTGCCCCGTTGAAGGCAATTGAATGTCCAAGGGTAGGCGTGAGGGTGACTATAGCTCCCGGTACCGCGTTGCCGCTGAAGGTTTCCACCTTGCCCGTTACCACGCCATTGGGATTGAGAAAGCCGAGAGAAGAACCGCGTTTCCCCTCTCCAAACGTATTGACTCCACTAACCTCATAGGTATAAAATTTTCCAGCGAGGACGTTGAAGTCCAGAAAGGAGAAGGTTTCTCCATCTACTGTAGCCAACAGGGAGCCATTGCGGTAGATTTTGTAGCTGGATGGGGCAGGGCTCAATGGGTCAGGTGCCCAATCAATTTGTACCCGGTCTTCGAGGTCGCCCTCACTGGCCATGACGGCAGGCGCAGCGGGAGGCATTAGGAAACGAGACCAAAAGCCATAGGAGCCTTTGTTTAATTGCCCGAAGTAATTGTCCACCACGGGCTGCCCGACAGTTATATCAGCCCGGCTGGTTGTACTGAAAGCATTGCTGGCGCTGCCGTAGGTAAAAAAGGCGCGCCCGATAAGGAAGTCGTCATCGCTGAACGTCTCGCAGTTGGGGCTGTTCTGCCCGTATGCGTGGGCAAGCCCGATGACAGACAACAAGCTCACCCATAAGAGTTGTTGTAGTATATTTTTCATAAAGGTATGTTTTTTCTAGTGAAAGACATTCAGGGTTTCCTCTAGTGGTCTGTCAAGGCTAAAACTAGGGGTTGCCTGCGGCGACTTTTGAGGCTACTCTTCGTTGGATAACCCCTTACGTAGCGCTGCTATGCGCGGGAACATCCGCCTTGATTAGCCTCAAAATTCGCTCCCACTCAACCCATAAATTAACACTTGACAGACCACTAGGTGTATATGACAAATTGCACAAAACAGGAAGGCGACCCTCTGTACTTAAGCGCTACTATGGCTGCTGGGGTAGAGCTTCCCGCTCTGCTCCAGCTTATTCAAAAGGCAAACAGCAAATGCTGCCAATCTCTTCAAAAAGTGCCATTTGTTATACACACGTCCTCTAGCGGGGACCAACGGCTATGAAAAAGAAAGGTGCTTGCCCCCCCCATCCTACATTAGGTTGCCAATTTTGCACTCTAAATGAATTCGGTGTCATAAAATCCACTGCTGGTAAATTCAAAGGAGCTGCTCCTGATACTGTAACAACAGGTCTACTGCTAAAAGCAGAATTAAACGTAATTGTATATACACCGGTATTGCTATTCAAGTTAACGGTAAAACCAGAACCTATCTCGATAGTACCATTTGCATTAACACTACCTCTTATAATTCGCAGTTTTTCATCACCTACCGTAACAGGCTTACCGTTATTGGCCCTAATATCGCCACCAGCGTTGATGGATCCATCGGCGTTGATGGATCCACCGGCGTTGATGGATCCGGTGGTGTTGATGTTGGTGAAGTTTACATTATTGCCGGTCACCGTACCGGTGATACCGAGGTTGCCTTGCAACTTGGTATTGCCGACCACATGCAGGGCTTGCTGGCTTTCGGGCTGGGTGGTGCCCACGCCCACCGGACCTGTAGAGGGGAAAGTGTTGTCCTGCCCAACCACGGATAAAGCGTAGGGGGAAGAAGTGAGCTGTGCCCGGGGCATGAGTTCTGGCCCACCTGGCAAGGTAATGCCCAGATGGTAAGTGGTATTGAAGGGGATGTCCAAAGGGGTGCTTTCGCCCAAGAGCACACTGTACACGCCGCCGACAACATTAACCGTCTCGGTTGTCTCCCAAATGGCGGTGCCGCCGGCATCCGTTTCATAGAGTTTGAAGGTGATGTCGTACTCCCCGTTGTCGACTGCAGTGCCGTCAAAATTTTGTACAGTGCCTTGCACGCTGAGTGCAATTTGTGCTTGAACGGTAGCACTTCCTGCGAAAAGTAAACAGAGAATGAAGTATAGGTTTTTCATAAGATTAGATGATTGTTTGGTTTAGCATTCAGAAAAATCTTGGAATCTTGATTCGAAAGCTAATATTTAACTTGCCCGCTCTTTTTCCTTAACTGTTAACCAACACAAATCCACTACAACCCAAAAAAAAACCATATCAAAAGCACTACATCAGCCAAAAACCACTGACAATCATTGCTTAGCGCCGTTAAAGGCGTAATCGCAATATTTAGCTTCAGCGAGCCTCTGTATATACCATGAGTTGTGTTACAAACTGTGCATACCGGTCTGGGCACAAAAAAGCACTTTATTCAGTCCCTTGTCGCACAACCACAAAGTAATGGCTGGAAACATGAAATGCTGTAAATAAGAATATACCCATTGCAGGTTAAAATCACTTCAAAAGCCCTTCCAGCAGGTGGCTCGTGTGATGCAGAGCTGGCGAAAAAGCCCATTCAGGGACCTACAAAATTTACTGTAATAAATCTACTGTAGGTTTAAACCAAAAGATTTTAGAGACAGCAGCTTCACAGCTATTTCACAGGCTTTTTTAAAAATCTTCCAAAATACTGTTTATCAGTCTATTAAACACAGGCCCCAAGTCCTAGTGGTCTGTCAAGTGAAAAATCCAGGGAAAAGCAGTCAGGTTAAGTCTTGGCTGCTTTTTTTGCTAATCTGCGTTCCTTCTTTATTTAGCTAAATCCTCAATACCAGTCAGGATTTTCAAAAATAGCTTCAACATCGTTCTTAAAAGCCCTATAGTCGAAAGGAGCTATGAACTCCTGCTTGTGTTCAGCAATAGTATCAATCCCCTCAAGCAAAGCCTTTTCCATTAGTTTGATGACGGCTTTTTCATCACCGTCTACGACATCCTGATAGGGTAATCTGATGCCGATGTCGATACTGGCTTTTTCTGGATAGTAGTCACTTCCCACCCAATTAGAAAAATTCGGGCTGAGTTCTTCCATGATAACGAAAGTGAAGTAGAACTTGGCGATGCCCTCACCGTATTTGCTCAGATCAATTTCCCGACGCAAAGCTTCTAAAAACAGTCCGGGGTCTGCTTTAGGGTACAGCTCGTGCCAAATACGACCGGAGATGAACAGGGTTTGTTCATCACTCTTGAGCTGCAATTCTTCAGCCGTAGGTCTTTGTTCTTTATCAGCTATCATATTTATTTCCCGGTGGTCGTGCTAAAATAACTTGGCGTTCTATGGCTTCCGGCAGAAGCGGGTAGTTGTAAATTAGTGTTTTCTCTCGTTTTAGGCACTCGCTATATGTACCTTCGAACATCGGAAGAAACAACAAATTATCAGCTCCGTAGTTTCCTCCGGGGTATCGTTCGGCTTCTCCTTTGCGAGTCACCCCGTACTTCCACACATTCCCCTTGTATAAATATATGGTCTTAATTCCAAAAGGACAAGAAAGGCAGGGGTAATACCCGTCGATTGTGGCCACCAGCGCGTATTGGATGGCATTGTCAATCTCCTCTAGTTCCCGATCTCGTTTGGCTTCCCTTTCTGGCGATAAGACAATTTCACCATCAGGTGTCTCAATTAGACCAGGGGCTATCTTTTTGCTACTATTCCAGATGATGTATCCTGAAGCTAAAACGGCACCCAACAATAACAGCAAAAGCCACTTGCTGCCATTGGGTGAACTTCCGTTTTCGTTATCTGAAAACACCTGAACATCACTTCTCGAAGAAGTTACTCTTTTTGATGAAGGGGGCGGAGCAAACATGATTTATTCGACTGGTCAACAGCACATAAAGCTAGTACAAATTGCCGGAAAGAGACAAAAACAACCTTAGAACTCCAGTAGACTTGAATGCCATCTCATCAAGCGCTATAAGCTAAAGATAAAACCAACTGAAATGCTAAACCCGCATCTGATCAATTGCTGATATTTAAAGTTCCAGTTTAAATGGAGGTGCATTCAGACCTTGGGTGTTTTGGTAAATGTCTGATAGCTGAATTTCGCAATTAATAGAATTCAATATAATTGACTTATCTAACCCAATCGTAGTGGCCATTTTCCAGTAGCTCGAATCCTCTTTAAATAAAACATCAATTACCGGCTTGTTTTGATCAATCAAGACATACTCTTTAAAGGAAGGTAAAGAGCAATATTTATGAAACTTATCTCCTCTGTCATAACTTCCCGTTGATTTAGAGAGTACTTCCACTATCAAAACAGGATTAATTACAGCATTTTTATCGTTTTCATAGGTCTCAATTTTACCACAAATGATCATGCCATCAGGATAAACAAAGGAATCTGCTTTTTCAATCCAAATCCTCACATCGCCATTAACTGCAATGCAATTTGATCCCTTTTTCTTTAAACTGTTGTTTAGCTCGGTATTTATATTGTTGTCAATTACCCCATGATTCAAAGTGCCTCCACTCATTGCCATTATCCGGCCCGCCTCATATTCATTTTTCACTTCAGAATTTTCCTCAAATTCTAAGTATTCCGCAATTGAATATAAATTTATTTGCTTCTCCGCCATCTGATTTACTCCGGTCTGCCAGATCTAAAGGTAAGCATTTTCTCCTTCATCTTCAATTGGATTCTTTCTTGCTACCTTTACAGTACACGCCTTTAAAATATTGATAATCAGGAGCAACCTCTGCCGATCAGGACTGGCTGAAGGAGGTGGAAACGGCAGCCAAAGCAGCGCTTGAAAATGGAATCAAGCTCAATACCCTCCTGCTGGCGGAGCAGGTCTTCCTCAGCGAAAGGCAATTCGCCCGCAGGCTCAAAAAACTTACCGGCCTGACACCCAATAACTACATTCAGGAAGCCCGGCTTCAGCTTGCCCGGCAACTCCTGGAACGGCAGGTCTACGCTACCGTAAATGAAGTAGCATCGGCGGCTGGCTACAGCTCGGGCAGCTAATTGACTAAGGTGTACCATCAGCGCTTTGGGAAGAAGCCGGGGGATTATTTTCAATAGAGCGGTACTTCACATTCCCTCCATTAAAAATCACTTGTCTTTTTCGATAGGTTTACTATCGAAACCGTGCTTAAATTCTTAACTTTGGCAAGTGCTTCATCCTATCCCCACGTTCTTCACCTTTCTGAATCCATGGAATCGAAATACAATACAGTACTCAATAAAACCTACCGTATTGCTCTAGTTTTGGTTATCTTATCCATTTTTTTGCTATCCTTATCCATGCTGGGTAGTGGATTTAAATTAATGAGTAAGGATTTAGTGGCTGATGTTTTCAAAGTGACTAGTAATCCTATCACTTCCCTGTTCATCGGGTTATTTGCCACTGCGCTGATGCAAAGCAGCTCAACGACCACTTCCATTATCGTTACCCTGGTTGCGGCAGGTACCTTATCCTTTCAAAATGCCATCCCCATGATTATGGGCGCTAATATTGGGACCAGCGTGACCAGCACGATTGTGGCGTTGGGGCATATTCACAGTAAAGACGAGTACGGGCATGCCATCAGTGCGGCTACTGTTCACGATTTTTTCAATATTCTGGTTGTTATATTCTTATTACCATTTGAGCTGCTGACCGGCTATCTCAGTCAGGCAGCCACCTATCTTGCTGCGCTGGTTCCCCTTTACGACAACTCCGGTGGTGGGTTCAGCATTTTAGGTGCGACGATCAAGCCGTCTACGGCCTGGATTATTGACAGTCTCGATAGTAACGTATGGCTGGTATTGGGCCTTTCCCTTTTACTGCTGCTGATTTCCCTTCGTGGGTTTTCCGTGGTGCTGCGCAGTTTTCTGATTGGAAAGTCGCAAGAGGTCGTCGACAAATACATATTTGGTCATCCCCTGCGCTCGCTTTTCTGGGGTATTGCCATTACTGCAGGGGTGCAATCGAGTTCAGTTACCGCCTCTTTGACCGTACCACTTGTCGCTTCCAACCGGGCTACGCTTCAGAAAGTCTTCCCCTTTCTTATTGGGGCCAATGTAGGCACGACTATTACCGCACTGATTGCCGCCTTGTCGCAGAATGAAATAGCGCTGGCTATTGCCATTTGTCATGTGATCTTCAATTTGGCGGGCGTTTTCATTTTTTTCCCTATCGAGTACATCCGAAATATTCCCGTGCAGTTGGCAGAGAAATTAGGTCATATGTCTCAGAACAATCGGATGGTAGGACTGATGTACATTCTGGTGGTCTTTTTTATGGTGCCAATGATTTTCATGATGTTTTCCAGGTAGGCTTGGATGCTGGTGTTGCTTAACGCTTTTTCACCAGCACGATGCCTTCTCTATAGCCCCTTCTGCGCAACCGGCTACCGCTCCTGCACCACCTCAAAGGTAGCATAGCCCAGACAAGGCTCCCCTGATGGGGTAAATCCCTGCACCACAACTTCATACACGCCCGGGCGGTCGGGAGCGATGACCGTAATGCGCTCCTCCGGCTGCCCGGGACTCAATTGCAGGTCAGGCTTCCAGTACAGCACGGGCCGGAAGTCGGGATAGTGGCTTTTCTCCGTATCCACGACTTGTTCAAATGGCTGAGGAACCGCGTACGCCTTAAAAGCCGTAAAGGCTACCTGTTCGCTCCATTGATAGCCCGCAAAGTCGTCCGTTTGGGTCTTAATTGCCACAATTGCTTCCACGGTAAAGTCCCCGATGATGTAGTCGGAATGAAATACTTCAACGGCCTCTACCAAAGCCGGGTCTATTTCCAGCAGTGCTTCGATATCGTACACCGGGACATTATCCAGCAACACCAGCGGATCGTCCACCCATTCCTGGCCTTCCGGATTGAAAACACCAAGCCGGTTTGCACCGCCACTTTTCCGCAGCGTTACCCCCGTGGTGATTTCATTGAATACTTCCGCCATCGTCGGCACTTCGATGTAATCTGCCAAAACGATGCGGCGGTCAGGGCCCAAAATATTGGTGGAGGGCATACCGATAGGCTCCGGTTGGAATACGGGCGCGGTTGTAGGCGCAGGGTAAGCCCGGGTTAACTGCTGGTGGAGGTTCAACCCGGACAAAAGCTGATGAAGGCTGGAATCAAACTGCAGGGGGACCGCACTTATAGCCGGGAGATCGGTATCAAAATCATTGCGGATGAAGACCCTGTGATTGGCTTCAGGCGTCCCCACAAACACATCCTTTTGCTGCTGCATAGCCTGCAAACTGAGCGTAAATGCCCCCGACTCATCGGTCATCCCCATGTGGACCATAGGCTCCTGCTGCAAAACAGCTGCCGTTAGGGGTATACCGGAAGCCCGTTCGTCCTGGCCATTCTGAATAAAGCCACTGATAGTCAGCCCACGGGTTTCCGGGAGCCATTCCAACTGCTCCCCATCAAGGACTGGGGGGGTTGCTGCCCATTCCTCAATGGCTGCATCACTGCCCGGGACTGGAAATGCATAGGATTGGCAGTAGGGGTCCTGCGCACAGGAAGCCTGTAGCCACGCATTGCGGCGCATCACCTGCTGGGCAGGCTGATTGCCTAATCCTTTCAAGCGGACAGTTACGGACAGGGAGGCGGTCAGTTGCTCCGGGCTGCTGATGCTAAAGCCCACAGATTGGCGGGGGGGCACTTGCTCCTGAGCTAAGCTGATCCGGATTTGTTGCCCGGTATCGTAGCGCACCTCTCCAGGGTAAGACAGGCGCGCTTCCTGCTCAATGACTGCCGGGTCCTCTGCAATAATCCGTGCATTTTCAATGTAAGGATTGGCGATAACAAGCTGCTGGTAATGGAATTGATCGGAGGAAAAATTACGCATATACCGCGTATAGGCTTTTAAAAAGTAGTATTTGCCGGGTACATCTTCGGGAATGTAAATGGAGCCCGTGGTAGTGTTGTTCTTCAACAGGTGCTTTTGCTGGATAATCGCCTTTCCTGATTCATCAAAGACTTCCAGGTACAGCACCTGGCTCATGGACCGTTTCAGCTCACCATCCAGAAAACACCAGGCTTTGAACCAGAGGGTCTCCCCTGCCAGACATACATTACGGTCGAGATGCAGCACGATCTGCTCCTGCGGCAGCAACCTTCCCCCACAGGGCACCTGAGCGGGCAACGGAGGCTTCCCCATAAATAATACACAGGCAAACAATAGTATGGTGATGGACGGTTTCATAGGTTGTAATGCAATTGAGTAATAAAAATGCAGCAGATTTAGTCTTGCCAAAAGCCCGGGCGGTCTGTCGTACCGCCAAGTTTCCGGCAGTCAAAGCATTCATCATTGGCCAAAGCCCGGTCTCCCGCTTCGTCCTCATAAACATAAATAGGCCAGTTGGCCGGGTGGATCAGCCCAATGAGGCCCAGGGACATATAATCCGGGCTGCAATAGGAAAAATCCAGTTCCAGTTCACTGGGGTGATCAATAAAGACCCTTCGCTCATCCTGTCCCGCCACCATAAAGAAGCCTAAAACGGTTTCGTCCGGGTCGGCAACATTGAAAACATTGCCCCGGATCTGAAACGGCTGACTGTTGTATAGCGATTCCTGGTTCTCAATCTGCTGCTGCAGGTTACTCCAAAACGTATAGGCTTCAGCGCTGAGGGTAAACTGCCGGACCAGCAGGCTGTAGCGGATGGAAAGTTCCCGCTGATCTGCTCTCGCAAAGTGCAGGGGCAATTGTTCCACAACGGGCTGGGAAAGCATAGCCATATTGAAGGTAAAGACCTCATTGATCTGATCGGTCCGCCAACAGGTCTGCAGCTCAGTGGGATCCGGATAGGGCTGAAAACCGCCAGCATACAGGTAGTTGATCGTGAAATCAGCCTGATATTTGTAGGTCGCTTGCAGGGACCACATCAAATAGTTCTCCGACTGCCCGGCTGGCTCTGTCGTAACGTGGAACTGATAGCCGGGCACTTCAGGTTCTTCTATGCTCAGGTACTGGTATTCCAAATCTGCCCCTACCGAATCGATGGCAACCGGCTCGGGCATCATCTGATAGTCTGATTCGTACTGCCGGCCGTTTGGCAACTGAATGCTGATTTTGTAGCTTTCGCCCGGTATGCCCTGAATGCCACCCGGTGATGTGCGGTATTGCCCGGGTTCGATTTCCGTCAGGACTTCCTGCTCGCCACTCTCCGCCAGGATCGTGACCACCGCCTCCCCTACTGCTTCCTGATCACTGTCCAGTATGCCCGAAGAGCGGGTCAGGTTTACGGTGTAAGGCCCCGGCAGGCTCGTAATGCCTCCATCCACGATCAGCACCGGGTCGAAATCCTCCAGCTCCGGGAGGAAGCTTTCCTCGCATGACGTAGTCAAAAAAGCGGCAAACACCAGCAGGCACAGCCCAAACCGGCACCGTCTGTTGGCTGCTCTAGTTCTCATAATTTCCGAATTTGAACTGGTAACTAATGGAGACGATGGGGTTCGCAAAAATCGACAGCCGGTATCCTCTCAGGTTATTGTTGTTGTACCGGAAGTATTCGTTATACACATTATCCCGCCCCAGCAGGTTGTACACCGAAACGACCCAGGCACTGTGCAGGAGCTTCTCCTTCTTTAGGTTGCCCTCAAATTTAACCGACAGGTCTACCCGGAAGTAGTCCGGAATACGATACCGGTTGCGCTCACTGAAATTGATGATCCGGAAGCCGCCCTGTGTGTAGGTATTTGTGGGGTAGGTGATGGGGCGCCCCGATTGGTAAACCATATTGGCAGACAAGCTGAACCGGCGGATGAATTTGTAATTGAGGACCACGTTGGCCACGTGCGGGCGGTCGAAGTTACTGGGGTAGCGCCTTCCGAAGTTGATAGAGCTGGCATCGTCTTCCCCCCGGACTAAAACCCTGGACCGGGAATAGGTGTAATTGACCCAGCCGTTTAAGCGTCCCCGGGGCTTCTTAAAGGTCAGCTCCAACCCCCAGGCATCCAAATCGCCCTGCAATATATCCCGCTCCGGAAACTCATTGACCAGCAAATTTGCGCCGTCCCGGTATTCCACCAGCTCGCGGACCTGCTTGGTGTAGAACTCTGTGGACCAATTGTATTTCTTATCTGCAAAACTCCCATATAGCCCAAAGGAGGCTTGCTGCCCTGACATCGGCTCGGTATGGTAATCGATCAGCTTCCAGCGGTCTGTAGGCGCCAGGGCAATGGTGTTGGACAGCAGGAACAGGTATTGGTGCAGGGTGTTGTAGGATGCCTTCACAGAGAGGTTGGGCAGGATGGAGTACTTGAGCCCTACCCGGTAATCCAGATTGTGGTGGGTGACGATGGACTCCCCCTGCTGAAATTGCAGCGTGTCCGTCACCGTTTCTTCCGCGATGGTTGCACCTTCCTGGTATTGGAACACCTCCTGTGGCCCCAGGTAATGGTACTGATTGTAGCGGAGCCCACCGGTCAGGGTGAGGCGTGCGGCAGGCTGCCACTCCTCACTTACGTAAATGCCGGATTCGAGCCCCTTTTCCACATCAAACTCGATAGGTTCAATCAGGCTCCGGTCGTCGGAAGGGAGGAAAGTACCCCGGTCATTATTGTACAGAATGGCGTTGGCACCGAAGGTCAGTTCGTGCCGGGGGTTGATGCGCCAGGCCCAGTCCATGCGAGCCTCCTGATGCAAAAGTTCGCTGTTCTGCCGGTAAGCCTCGAAGGGGATTCCCCGCTCGGCCACGCCAAGCTGCATGCGGCTGTTGATGACGGCCAGGTTCATATTGATCTTCTCATTGAAGAAGTGGTTCCATGACAGGGAGCCGCCCAGGTTGCTGTTGTCGAAATTAGTGGTGCCAGCGAAGTTGATGTCATCAAAGCTGTAGTATCCGAAGGCCTGAATTCTGCTTTTGGAAGACAGCTGCTGGGAAAACTTCACGATGCCATCGGCAAAGTTGACGCGGGTCCGGTTGAAGTCATCGTTCTGAATCCGCTTCAAAATCCAGTTGGAGTAGGTGGACCGCACTGCGACCATAACAGAGCTCTTATCCTTCTGAACCGGCCCTTCAAACAGGATATTCCCGGTAATCGGGCTGATACCGCCCCGGACTTTGTATTTTTCCTTATCCCCTTCCAGTGCGGTGATATCGAAAATGGAAGCCAGCCGCCCACCGAATTTGGCTGGAATATTGCTTTTGGAAATGGAGAACTCGCTAATCGCGTCTGAATTGAAGGCCGAGAAAAAGCCCAGCAAATGCGAGGTATTGTAAATGGGGACCTTGTCGATATAGAACAGGTTCTGATCTGCCGGGCTGCCCCTAACGTTAAAGCCAGCAGTGCCTTCCCCCACAGACTGAACGCCCGCCAGCAGGCTCGCCACTTTCAGGATATCCTTTTCGCCAAGTACCAGGGGGATTTCCTCTATCCCTTTGGTGGTTAGCCGCTCGAAGCCCATCTTCGTGCTCTGTACCCCATCAAATTTATTAGAGGTCACCGTTACGCCTTTGAGCAGGTTGGTTTTGCCTTCCAGCTGAAAGTTATACGTCCCATCAGACAGCAGGTTGAGCTTAAACTGTTCCTCCGTATGGTTGAGCTGGCTTACGGTGAAGGTGTAGGTCCCCTTTTTCAGGACCAGCTCATATACGCCGTTCTCGTCAGTAGCCACACCGGTGCCCAGCTCCTCAATCAAAATGGTAGCCCCAGGCAACGCCCCTTCGCCTGATAAGCTTTGGACTTCGCCCCGAAGGGTCACTTTTTGCTTTCCGGCCCCTTTCCTTACCTCACCAACCTCAACGACCTGCCCAACGTACTGATTGGTCGTCTCCGCCAACTCCTGCGATCGATCGGGCAGGGTGTCAGCCGGGTCTGAGGGGGGGCCTACTTTGGGGTAAATCGCTGTTGACAACTCCGTAACAATCTCCACATCCCTGCTGATGAAGATATGCCCCATCCCATCGTGAGCAATACGGCACTGCTGCAGCCCGCTTTGCAAAAAGGACAGCAGAGGGACCTCGCCGGTCAGCTCCGGAGACTGAAAGTCAGAGACATCCGCTTCCTCGTAAAAAAGGCGCACCGGGTGGGCTTTCTCCACTTTACTGACAAACGCCGGCCAGTCCAGCCCATTGTAAGCAGGACCTATGGGCCACTTCGCCTCCTGGCAGAGGCCGGAAGACCAAACCAGGCCCAAAAGAAAAACGAGCAATTTAGAGCTTGGCATGGCAGAATTTGAGGAGTTGGACAAACTGGGCATCGGTTATTTTTTTCCATCCAGGCAACTGCTGTTTCATGTACTTCCGGACCTGAGATTTTTGCGCCGGGAAGGCGGCCAGAAAGTCTTTGCGCTTAGTAATGTGGTGTACCTGCCCCTCCTTGAGCAGGTAAAAATCGTCCTTTAGGCCAGTATATTTCCCGTAGGGTTTGCTGCTGGAAGGGGCGGTAAGTACCTTTTGCTGATAGCGGTAAAAGCCCAGCTCCGCTTCAAATATTTTTTCGAGGTAGCCAAGAGCTTCTGTTCCGGGGAGGACGAGGCGTTGATTAACAAAGCGGTGAGCCCCAATGCGAAAGGAATCAAGCAGCAGGGGCGAAACCACTGCTTTCTGGTAAGTACCGTTAGGCCGGTCATACTGAATAGCCAGCTGCTGCCGGTCCAGGTCATACTTGAGCTTCGACGCAGCATAAGGACGCCCGCCCAGGTAAACCATGCCCGGCTGCCAGGCATCGGTGTAAAAATAGGGATGCCCTTCCGGCCTGAGGTTAACAGGCTGATAGGGCCTGCCGTTAATTAGCTGATCATCGGGCCCGTATTGCTGTTCCACGCAAGCTAGAAATTCATCCAGGGCTGTGCTTTGCCCCATGGTATTCGCCAGTGGCCATACCAAAATGGTCAGTAGTAGTACGCAGTAGTCCATCGACTAAAGGTATAAAAAAGCACAGGACAACTTAAAATGAGATTTTTTTTATTGGTTAGCCGGATGACAATCAGGTATTGCATGCGTTAAGCCGGTAACGGTTCCGGCAGGGCTTTTTTGAGCTGGTAAAAGATTCCGGCGCCCCCGTGCGACCAGATGGGTGCCCGCACCCCAATCCGAATCAGCCCCCGGTTGATCCAAAAGTTGCAGGTCCCGAAAGCATGGTAATAACCCCGGGCCTCGTAAAAGTTGTCATTAGCCGTGTAGCCTTTGCCCGGCAGGTGGACAACCTTACCGTCTTTCTCCTCAAAGTAGCTGCAAATGTAGTTGCACAGCTGCAGATACTGTGTATTGCTCAGGTGGATGCGCTCCAGGCGTTTTTGGTCTTTGGGCAACTCCGGGTGGGAAGTAATGTGCATGAGGGTAGGCGTAGGGATCAGCATGGCCCGCGCTGCGACGCCTGGCTTCAGGTTTGCCCATTCGTCGACCTCCAGGTAAAACCCGCGGTCGCCCCAGCCGATGCCGAGGTAGCTGTTCTCGGTAAATGGTGTGTCGTAATGGCGGTCATCCAAGACCTTTTTCCAATTAAAGACCGGAGAAATGCTGGGCACAATATAGTCTACGTGCACCCCATTGGACACCACAAAAATTTCCACGTCCCGCCTGACATTCCGGAACCGCCGGTTGACGGGGATGGTGAAGCACAAGAGGCCGATGAGGCTGTACAGGGCGACGAAAAGAAGAAATCCTAATACCACCCACCCCAAAATGGTCAGTACCATCATGGCTTGATATTTTTTGCAAAGAAAAGCGGAATTCTGATGTGCAGTGAGCGGGGGAGGCTAATTTTTTGTTAAGCTTTTGGCTTGAAGCGGCATCTGCAATCAAAAAGGAGACCAGTGGTGTCTGACAGCCTCATTCAGAGGGTAAATATTCCCGTTCAGCAATAAAAAGCCCCTTCCGTTGACAGTTTTCTGACAAAACAGCTATATTTGGAAAACCGTATAACACTAAATCCGGCAAAAGCCTCAAACACCCCACAACTTTAAGTCATCACACATTAATCAGTAGATGTCTTACAAGTTGTAGCAAACAGGTATGCACTTATGCCATCAGTCACACACCGGATTTATGTCTATTCTATGGCGGGTATCGTACTGTTAACAGCAGTTGTGCTCTCCTATTATGGCATATCCTATTACTCCACAAGCCTGGAAGAGCGGTTTTACCATACCGCTCATGACTACTTCAAGCCCAGCGGCATTTTTGGCCATGGTTTAGGGATTGTGGGTACATTGCTCATCTTCATCGGGGTTACCTCGTATATTTTCCGAAAGCGATACAAGTTTATGGCCCGCTGGGGGCGTCTCAAGCACTGGCTGGAGTTTCATATTTTCCTTTGCAGCCTTGGTCCTGTAATGATCCTGTTCCACACTGCATTCAAATTTGGAGGTATTGTATCTATTGCATTTTGGAGCATGGTCGCGGTTGTGGCAAGTGGTGTGGCCGGCCGTTTCATTTACATACAAATCCCTCGCACCATAGAAGGGCGGGCGCTGAGCCTGGGAGAAGTCAAAGCAATGAAAACCAATATTGGTACTATCCTAAAAGAGCAGTACCATCTCGAAGCGCAAAGCTATACGGTCATTTTGGAGGCCGTGGAGGTCAAGCCTTATCAAGATAACGGCAACCTGGCAAGCAGCATTATACATAAACACCGTGAAGACTACCGAACGCTGCGAAAAGTCAGGCATTTGCTCAAACAAAACCAGCTATCGCGCCTGGATATCAGAAAGGTGACGAAGCTGGTCCGCAATGAAATTTCACTCAACAACAGAATTGAGCGGCTGCATACCATGCAAAAGCTCTTCAAATACTGGCATGTGGCGCATTTGCCCTTTGCCCTGATTATGCTGGCGATTGTGCTGCTGCATATCGGTATCACACTTGCTTTTGGCTATACCTGGATTTTATAACCATCAATTGCCGCAACTATGCTACTCGAACAAATCATCATCTATGGCTTCGTCCTGCTTTTCTGCGGGGTGATTGTGTTGGTGTATTTGCGAAAGCTAAAGCAGGCCTCTCAGGAAGTTGAGGCCAAAATTGAAGTAGCAAAGCAGGAAGGTATACATGAGCCGGTCTCCCTACACCCCCGCATCGACCTCGACACCTGCATCAAAAGCGGTGCTTGTGTAACCGTATGCCCGGAGCAGGATATCCTTGGCATCCTAAATGGAGGAGGCACACTGATTAATGCCTCCAACTGTGTGGGCCACGGTGCCTGCTTTCATGCCTGCCCGGTAGAAGCTATATCCCTGGTTATCGGTACAGAGAAGCGCGGCGTCGACCTTCCTCATGTCAGCGAAACTTACGAAACGAATGTCCCTGGGATTTACATTGCCGGCGAGCTTGGTGGTATGGGGCTCATCAAGAACAGCGTGGAGCAGGGTATAATGGCCGTAGAAAACATCATGAAAAAGGGCTTTGAAAAACACGGGCAGGCCCTGGACCTGGTAATCGTAGGAGCAGGTCCCGCAGGCATTTCTGCTTCTCTTACTGCAAAAAAACACGGGCTGAACTTTGTTACTCTTGAACAGGATACGCTTGGGGGCACCGTCTTCACTTTCCCTCGGTCCAAAATTGTGATGACCTCACCGATGGATCTTCCACTATATGGAAGGGTTAAGCTGTTCGATACAAGCAAACAAGAGCTCCTGGATATTTGGAATGAGGCGCTTTCTAAAAACAGCCTCACCATCCGCGAGAAAACCAAAGTGGAGTCGATTGTACCAGAAAACAGTCACTTCAGGGTAAATACTCAATCTGGCGAAACGCTACTTACCCAAAATGTACTTCTCGCTATTGGGCGCAGAGGCACCCCCCGAAAGCTTGGCATCCCCGGAGAGGTCTCGGAGAAAGTAGCTTATCGACTGCTTGAACCAGAGCTAATCAGCGGAAAGAAAATCATAGTAGTGGGCGGGGGCGACTCAGCTATAGAATCGGCGCTGCTGCTAATGGACCAAAATGAGGTAACCCTTTCTTACAGAAAAGACAAGTTTAGCCGCCTCAAACCCAAAAACCGGGAAAAAATTCTGGCCGCGATCCAAAATAAGGAGCTTTCCATTCAGTACAACACCAACCTGACCGAAATAAAGCCACAACAGGTCAGCCTTTCTGACAGCATCACCGGCGCACAGCTGGAGTTAGAGAATGACCTCGTTTACATTTTTGCTGGTGGAGAATTGCCGACGCAGTTCTTACAGAAAGCCGGTGTCAAAATCACAAAAAGATTTGGTTACACCATGAAAAAACATCGATGAGCGTATAAACAACCCAATTGCTGCCTGCAGGCAGCAGCACAATGAATACGAAACTACTGCATATCACCCTGATTTGGGGCATCACACTTAGCTCCTTAGCTGGTCTTCAGGCACAACTTTCGCCCGGAGCCCTGACCCGGTCGCATGCCGATCTGGAAGGGATCACCAATTGTACGCAGTGCCATACCTTGGGCAAAAAAGTCTCTAACGAAAAGTGCCTGGCCTGCCATGAAGAAATTGCAGTACGGATCAGTCAGAAACAAGGGTACCACGCAGCGCCCTCAGTACGTCAGCAAGAATGCGCCGAGTGCCACAGCGAGCACCATGGCCGCAATTTTGATATGGTCCGATTTGATGAAGATGCCTTTGACCACAGCCTGACGGGTTATGAACTCACGGGTGCGCATCAGCGCACAGACTGCCGGGCATGCCATCGTCCAGACTTCATCGATGATCCTGAATTGCGCCGCCGGGAAGATACCTATCTGGGACTCTCTCAGGGATGCGCAGAATGCCACGAGGATTATCACCAGGGTACCTTATCCAGTACAGAGTGTACACAATGCCATACCACAACGGCATTCACACCGGCAGAAAAATTTGACCACAACCAGACGCTTTTCCCACTTAAAGGGCAGCACCAGCAAACCGATTGTGCCGCTTGTCACGAAGAAACAATCCTTAACGGGGAACCCTTCCAGGTTTTTACCGGACTGGAATTCCACAACTGCAATAGCTGCCACGAAGATGTCCACGAGCGCAACCTTGGCAGCAATTGTAAGGAGTGCCATAATGAACAATCCTTTACTTCCCGCTCTGAGCTAAAGCGTTTTAACCATAATCAGACCCCCTTTCCGCTTAAGGGAGCGCACCAGCAAACCGATTGTGCCGGGTGCCATGAACTGGACCGCTCTCCGACGTCCCTCTTCCAGGATAAACTTGGAGTGGCAACCAATGCGTGCAATCAGTGCCATGAGGATGTACACGAGGACCGGTTCGGGACTGATTGTGCCGCCTGCCATAATGAAAGATCATTCAGTTCGGTGGATGAAAATGAGTTCGACCACAGCCTCACCGCTTTCCACCTCAAAGGCAAGCACCAGAAAGTCGACTGCCGCGAATGCCATACCGGAAGCTTCATTGAGCCGGTACCGCACGAGGATTGTGCCGCCTGCCATGACGACTATCACGAGGGGGCATTCACGCCTTGGGAGCCCAATAGCGAGGAAAGGGACTGCCGCGAATGCCATTCAGAGGAAGGTTTTAACCTTACGCTATATACTCTTGAAGCACATAATCAAAGCCGCTTCCCATTGGATGGCGCCCACCTTGCTACGCCTTGTGTTGACTGTCATCTTCAGGAAGATCAATGGGTCTTCAGGAACCTTGGCGAGACTTGTGTTGACTGTCATGAAGATGTGCATAGGGGGTTCATTGCAGAAACCTTCTATCCGGGCCAGGATTGCCAGGTCTGCCATTCCACTCAAAGCTGGGAGGGCAACCATTTTGACCACCGCCAAACCGGATTTGAGCTCACCGGCGCCCATGCCCGTCAGGGCTGTTTGGATTGCCATACTGCTGATGAATCGAGCCTGAACAGATATGCCGGTTTTCAAAATACCTCTGGTGAATGCCAGGCTTGCCATGACAGTGTACACAACAACCAGTTTGCCAAAGATGGCGCTACAGACTGTTTACGCTGCCACGGGTTCGAAAGCTGGAATATCGAATTTTTCAACCACGATAACACCGAATTTCCTTTAGAAGGCCGCCATGCAGAGCTTGCTTGCCAGGACTGCCACAAAACCATTGGGGACGATGGAGTAACTTTTATTCAATATCAATTTAAAAGCTTCGAATGCGTAGATTGCCATCAATAATACCGCTATTGCTTTGGTGGGGGCTTACGCTTCAGGCACAATCCCCTCACGGTCCTGAATTCAGGGTCAATTGCTCGGAGTGCCACTCCTCTGAAAATTGGCGTATTGATGCTGACACACTTAGGTTCAACCATGACACCACAGCATTCCCTCTGGCGGGTCAACACCAATACACAGATTGCCGGGCCTGCCACATAACCCTGGTTTTTGAGGAAGCCCACACACAATGTATGGATTGCCACACGGATATCCACAGGATGACCGTAGGCAACGACTGCGCCCGCTGCCACACTCCAGCCAACTGGCTCGTGGACAATATTACAGAACTCCACCAGGAAAATGGGTTCCCCCTTCTCGGTGCACACGCTTCCATCAGTTGTACAGACTGTCATACCTCCGCTACAACCCTGGAGTTCAACCGGATCGGAAATGACTGTATCAACTGCCATATCGATGACTTTAATGCAACCACGAACCCTAATCATCAGGATGCCGGATTTTCTACCGATTGTGCGGCATGCCACCGCCCGGATGCCTTTGATTGGGGAGGAGCTGACAATATAGACCACAGCTTTTTCCCGCTCACAGCAGGACACGACATTTCGGATTGCACACAGTGCCATACGTCCGGGGATTTCACCTCCACCTCGCCCGAGTGTGTATCCTGCCATCTGAATGATTTTGAAAATACGATGGAACCCCGTCATGAGCCTGCCGGCTTCTCCAATGACTGCGCCCAATGTCATACTACTGATGTGGGTTGGATGCCCGCTAATTACGCAGACCATGATGCATTACATTTTCCTATTTATTCCGGATCCCACGAAGGGGAATGGATGAAATGTACCGACTGCCACGACAACAGCAGTGACTATTCCTCCTTTACCTGCATCAACTGCCACATCAACCCCGAAACCGATGAGGAACACAACGGGGTCGGCGGCTATATTTATGAGAATACTGCATGCCTGGCCTGCCACCCTACCGGTGACGAGGATAACAGCTTTGATCATAATGAGTCCGGATTCCCGCTAACCGGAGCACATATCACTACGGACTGCATACAATGCCATTCAGATGGCTACGCAGGCACGCCCACAGACTGTGCCAGCTGCCATACCACCGAGTTCAATGCCACGGCCAACCCGGACCACAACGCCCTCGGCCTGTCCAGCGACTGTGCAGCCTGCCATACTACCCAGACCGGATGGAGCCCCGCTGCTTTTGATGGCCACGACAGCTACTATGCCCTCAATGGCGCTCATGCCGCTATCGCCAACGATTGTGCAGCTTGCCACAACGGCGATTACAACAATACGCCCAATACTTGCGCCGGCTGCCATATCAATGATTATAACCAAGCCTCTGATCCTGACCACCAAGCCGCCCAATTCCCGACCGACTGTGCTAGCTGTCACTCCGAAAGTACATGGGCACCTTCCTCTTTCGATCACGACGCCCACTACCCGCTGACCGGAGCCCACCAGGCCATTGAAGACGACTGCGTGGCCTGCCACAACGGCGATTACGACAACACCCCGAACACCTGCAACGGGTGCCACGCACAAGACTATTCCGCTACCGTCAACCCTGACCACCAAGCGCTCGGGCTGCCTACAGACTGTGCCGAATGCCATTCTACGCAGCCCGACTGGGTGCCCGCCAGCTTTGGCATCCACGACCAGTACTATCCCCTCAATGGCGCTCATGCCGCTATCGCTAATGATTGTGCGGCTTGCCACAATGGGGACTACAGCAATACCCCCAACACCTGCTTCGGATGCCACAGCGAGGATTACAACAATACCACGGACCCTGGGCATGCTGCCGCTCAGTTCCCCACTGACTGCACCACCTGCCACTCCGAGGATGCCTGGGCACCTTCTACCCTGGAGCACGATGCCCAGTACTTCCCCATCTACTCCGGTGCACACGAGGGCGAATGGAATACCTGTACCGAATGCCATACCAACCCTGCCAATTATGCAGAGTTCTCATGTATTGGCTGCCATACCAACCCGGAGACCGATGACGAGCATCAGGGCGTCGGCGGATATGTGTACGAAAATACCGCATGCCTCGCCTGCCACCCTATGGGCGATGCCGACAACGTCTTTGACCACAATACCACCGCTTTCCCACTAGACGGCGCGCACCTGGCCGCCAATTGCCTTGACTGCCACAGCAGCGGCTACGCAGGCACCCCCACAGATTGTGCCAGTTGCCATACCACCGAGTTCAATGCTACGGCCAACCCGGACCACAACGCCCTCGGCCTGTCCAGCGACTGTGCAGCCTGCCATACTACCCAGACCGGATGGAGCCCCGCTGCTTTTGATGGCCACGACAGCTACTATGCCCTCAATGGCGCTCATGCCGCTATCGCCAACGATTGTGCAGCTTGCCACAACGGCGATTACAACAATACGCCCAATACTTGCGCCGGCTGCCATATCAATGATTATAACCAAGCCTCTGATCCTGACCACCAAGCCGCCCAATTCCCGACCGACTGTGCTAGCTGCCACTCCGAAAGTACATGGGCACCTTCCTCTTTCGACCACGACGCCCACTACCCGCTGACCGGAGCCCACCAGGCCATTGAAGACGACTGCGTGGCCTGCCACAACGGCGATTACGACAACACCCCGAACACCTGCAACGGGTGCCACGCACAAGACTATTCCGCTACCGTCAACCCTGACCACCAAGCGCTCGGGCTGCCTACAGACTGTGCCGAATGCCATTCTACGCAGCCCGAATGGGTGCCCGCCAGCTTTGATATCCACGACCAGTACTATCCCCTCAATGGCGCTCATGCCGCTATCGCTAATGATTGTGCGGCTTGCCACAATGGGGACTACAGCAATACCCCCAACACCTGCTTCGGATGCCACAGCGAGGATTACAACAATACCACGGACCCTGGGCATGCTGCCGCTCAGTTCCCCACTGACTGCACCACCTGCCACTCCGAGGATGCCTGGGCACCTTCTACCCTGGAGCACGATGCCCAGTACTTCCCCATCTACTCCGGTGCACACGAGGGCGAATGGAATACCTGTACCGAATGCCATACCAACCCTGCCAATTATGCAGAGTTCTCATGTATTGGCTGCCATACCAACCCGGAGACCGATGACGAGCATCAGGGCGTCGGCGGATATGTGTACGAAAATACCGCATGCCTCGCCTGCCACCCTATGGGCGATGCCGACAACGTCTTTGACCACAATACCACCGCTTTCCCACTAGACGGCGCGCACCTGGCCGCCAATTGCCTTGACTGCCACAGCAGCGGCTACGCAGGCACCCCCACAGATTGTGCCAGTTGCCATACCACCGAGTTCAATGCTACGGCCAACCCGGACCACAACGCCCTCGGCCTGTCCAGCGACTGTGCAGCCTGCCATACTACCCAGACCGGATGGAGCCCCGCTGCTTTTGATGGCCACGACAGCTACTATGCCCTCAATGGCGCTCATGCCGCTATCGCCAACGATTGTGCAGCTTGCCACAACGGCGATTACAACAATACGCCCAATACTTGCGCCGGCTGCCATATCAATGATTATAACCAAGCCTCTGATCCTGACCACCAAGCCGCCCAATTCCCGACCGACTGTGCTAGCTGCCACTCCGAAAGCACATGGGCACCTTCCTCTTTCGACCACGACGCCCACTACCCGCTGACTGGTGCGCACCAGGCCATTGAAGACGACTGCGTGGCCTGCCACAACGGCGATTACGACAATACCCCGAACACCTGCAACGGGTGCCACGCACAAGACTATTCCACTACCGTCAACCCTGACCACCAAGCGCTCGGCCTGCCTACAGACTGTGCCGAATGCCATACTACGCAGCCCGACTGGGTGCCCGCCAGCTTTGACATCCACGACCAGTACTATCCCCTCAATGGCGCTCATGCCGCTATCGCTAATGATTGTGCGGCTTGCCACAATGGGGACTACAGCAATACCCCCAACACCTGCTTCGGATGCCACAGCGAGGATTATAATAATACCGAAAATCCGGACCATATTGTAGCTCAATTCGCCACAGATTGCCTGGAGTGCCATACTGAAAATGATTGGACCGCTTCCTCATTTGACCACGATGGCCCCTACTTCCCTATCTACAGTGGTGCTCATGAAGGAGAGTGGAACACCTGCATGGAATGCCACACCAATCCTTCATCTTTCGCTGAATTTAGCTGTCTAGGCTGCCATACAAATCCGGAGACCGATGACCATCACCAAGGTGTGGGCGGCTATGTTTATGAAAACACCGCCTGCCTGGCCTGCCACCCTACAGGAGATGCCGCAAATGTCTTTGACCATAACGCTACTGCCTTCCCACTGACGGGCGCACACCTAAGTACCACTTGCGTGGAATGTCACACTAACGGATATGCAGGTACCCCGACAGACTGTAACGCCTGCCACCTTCAGGATTACGCCTCCACAGCAAATCCGGATCATACTGCGCTTGGGTTCCCTATGGACTGTGCCTCATGCCATACCACTGCTCCTGACTGGGCCCCGGCTGCCTTTGATATACACGACCAGTATTATCCGCTGACTGGCGCGCATGCCGCCATCGCTAACAACTGCGTGGACTGCCATAACGGTGATTTCAACAACACCCCCAATACCTGTTTTGGGTGCCATAGCGATGACTATAATGCCACCAGCAGCCCCAGCCACGCTGCAGCCAGCTTCCCTACGGACTGCCAGCAGTGCCATACCGAAAATGCGTGGGTGCCTTCTTCTTTCGACCACGATCAGTACTATCCCCTCTCGGGCGCGCATGCCGCTATTGCCAGTAATTGCAACGACTGCCATAACGGCGATTACAATAATACCCCTAATACCTGCGACGGGTGCCATATCGATGATTACAACGCCGCCACTGTCCCCAATCACGTTAACGCTCAGCTCCCACTTGATTGCGAAAGCTGCCACGCGCTGACTGCATGGGTACCCGCTACTTTCGACCACGACCAGTACTTCCCAATGACCGGCGCTCACCTGCCGATTGAGAACGACTGCTTTGCCTGCCACCAGGGCAATTACAACAATACCCCGAACACTTGTGATGCCTGCCATGCTGATGACTACAACCAGAGTAACAACCCCAACCACCTCGCGCTTGGGTTCCCTATGGACTGTGCCTCATGCCATACCACTGCTCCTGACTGGGCCCCGGCTTCCTTTGATATACACGACCAGTATTATCCGCTGACTGGCGCGCATGCCGCCATCGCCAACAACTGCGTGGACTGCCATAATGGCGATTTCAACAACACCCCCAATACCTGCTTTGGGTGCCATAGCGATGACTATAATGCCACCAGCAGCCCCAGCCACGCTGCAGCCAGCTTCCCTACGGACTGCCAGCAGTGCCATACCGAAAATGCGTGGGTGCCTTCTTCTTTCGACCACGATCAGTACTATCCCCTCTCGGGCGCGCATGCCGCTATTGCCAGTAATTGCAACGACTGCCATAACGGCGATTACAATAACACCCCTAATACCTGCTTCGGGTGCCATAGCGATGACTATAACGCCGTCACCAACCCCAATCATGTAGCAGCTAATTTCTCAACTGACTGCCAGCAGTGCCACACGGAAGGTGCATGGATCCCTTCCTCTTTCGACCACGACCAGTACTATCCGCTTGTGGGCGCGCATGCCGCTATTGCCTTCAACTGCAACGACTGCCATAACGGCGATTACAATAATACCCCCAATACCTGCTTCGGGTGCCATAGCGATGACTATAACGCTACGAATAACCCCAATCACGCCATAGCAAACTTCCCTACGGATTGTGAAGCCTGCCATGGTCAGAACACTTGGATACCTTCTACTTTTGATCACGACGCTATGTACTTCCCCATTTACAGTGGCAAGCACGACGAAGAGTGGAATAGCTGTACAGACTGTCATACCACCCCAGGCAATTATGCCATTTTCGACTGTATCAACTGCCACAATGATGCCGCTGACCTGGCTGATGAACATGATGAAGTTTCGGGGTATATATTTGAAAACAATGCCTGTTTTGCCTGTCACCCCACAGGTGATGATTAAGACAGTTAGATAATTAAGGATGAATACATAGACCAAAGATCAATAGCGAAATGAGGAGTCTCTTAGGTATAGCATTTTGGTTTTCTCTTGTAGCGACAACGCTGCAGGGACAGGGATCTGATGCCGCTGTAACCTGGATTAACGGTAAAGTATCCTTTCTCTCTTCGAGAAATGTCTATGTCAAGTTTTCTTCTACAAAAGGTATCACTATAGGAGATACCCTTTATATCAATCGGGAAGGTCACTACCTGCCAGCATTGCAAACGGATAATAAATCTTCAACCTCTGCGGTTTGCACGCCCTTTGCAAACTTTTCCTTTCAAAAGGAAGATTTGATTTATGCAAAAATCCCGGTTGATGAATCACTTCCCCCACCCTCAGTTGCGCCTGCTGAAACCACTGTACCGAAAGATGAGGCCGTTAATGGGATTACACCGGTACTAGTACCAGAGGAAGACCAGGAACAGGAAGAGCCTGGCAGAAGCCTCGAAAAAATCAGGGCCCGGCTTTCCGCTGCTTCTTACAGTAGTAGGTCTGAGTACCGTGACTTGCACCGGATGCGCTATGCTTTCTCTTTTCGGGGTGACCACTTAAAGGATTCCCGGTTTTCAACTGAGCAATACATCACATTCAGGCATACGCTGGGAGAGTGGGAAGAGGTACAAGATAATTTATCTAATGCCCTCAAGGTATATGCCCTTTCTGTCCGCTATGATTTTGACTCCACCTCCAACCTAACGCTAGGCCGCCGGATCAACCCGAATATGTCGAGCGTAGGTGCCATTGACGGACTGCAATATGAGCAGCAAATCGGCGCTTTTACCTTGGGTGGGATCGCAGGCTTCAGACCAGATTATTCCGACTACAGCTTCAACCCTTCTCTACTCGAAGCGGGGGGCTATCTGGCGCTGACCGCGCCCGGCAAACAACAAAGCCACCGGACAACCGTTGGCTTTTTGGAACAGACCAATCAGGGGCAAACGGACCGGCGGTTTCTTTATTTTCAGCACCGCAGTACGCCCTTTGAAGGCTTTAACTTGTTCTCCTCGGTGGAAGCCGATCTCTACGAAAACCTGAACAGTGAAGTCCAAAACAAACTGCGCCTGACCAGTTTATACCTGTCTATGCGCTACCGGGTGAACAAAAAAATCAGGCTTTCCCTGTCCTACGATAACCGGCGCAACGTCATTTACTACGAATCTTACAAAAGCTTTATCGACCAGCTTATCCAGGATGAAACACGGCAGGGGCTGCGGTTTAGTATCAATCTGCGGCCGGCGAAACTTCTCACGCTGGGCGTCAATACCGGATGGAGATTTCAGAGGAGTGACCGAAATCAGTCCAAAAACCTGAGAGCATTCCTAACTTGGTCGAAAATACCGAGGCTCAACATGCGGGCATCTCTTTCGGCCACCCTCTTACAGACCAACTACATCAAGAGCCAGATTTACGATTTGCGCCTTTCCAGGCCAATCATTAAGAAACGCCTTGATGGAGATGTGTACTTCCGAACGGTACATTACGAGTACCAGAATACAGGCTCACAGGTGGACCAAAAAATTGCAGGCGCAAGCCTTTCGCTGCGCATCCGTAAGCAGTTGAGCTTGCTGGTCTTTTATGAAGGTACTTTTATTGAACAGGAACAACCCTATCAACGCATTAATACAAAAATTATTCAGCGGTTTTGAGTGTAGGACACAGCTATTGAAGATACGGCCTTACTAAACAAACAAAAACACCATTAGCCAGCTAATCCCATAGCAAACCCTCAGGTTACTCAGCTGCGCGATTCTAAACATTAGACTTATGATTTCTCTAAATTACAGAAGATTACTGAGCATTTGCCTTTCCGGCTTCCTGATCGGCATCCTGGCCGCCTGCGGAGGCCAACCAAAAGTTATCGAAAGTGAACCGTCCGATACCCCTGAAGGCACAACTTCGAATACCATCCCGGCACTGCAGGAAGCGACTGAAACGCCATCTAACCCGGCAGAAGCCACCCATCAGGTGACCGTCAATGAGGTATTGAATACAGACCGGTATACCTACCTGCACGTAGAGGAAGAGGGGGAACAATACTGGGTTGCCGTATCTAAACAAGAGATTACTGAAGGTGAAACCTATTTCTTCAAAGGAGGCCTCCTCAAAAAGCAGTTCTTCAGCCAGGAATTTAACCGGGTTTTCGAAACGCTTTACCTCGTCTCCAAATTCTGGAAAGCGCCTTCGGATAGCGAAGCCGTACTGGATGAAGCCTTTGCACAGATGAATGCGGCGGCGGCCACCGATCTTGAAGTACGCCCTGAGGACATAAAGCCCGCAGCAGGTGCTGTCTCCATTGCGGACCTTATAGCCCAAAAGGAAAAATACAACAACCAGCAAATAAAAGTTACAGGCAAGTGCGTAAAGGTCAACCCCATGATTATGAACCGCAACTGGGTGCACCTGCAGGATGGGTCAGGCGAAGGGCTGGACCTGACTATCACCACAACCGAGAATATCCCCCTGGGCGCCATCATCACACTGGAAGGGACCATTGCCCTGAACAAAGACTTTGGTGCCGGCTATCAGTATGATATTATTATGGAAGGTGCTGTGCTCCGGTAACCCAAAACTATCCCTGGTCATGAAACTATTAAAGCTAATTTCCAACCGGCTGTTTTCCACTTCAGCAGCCGGGCTGTATATGATTCTTTTCGCCGTTGCTATTGGAGCAGCCACCTTTATTGAGAATGACTTCGGCACGAGCGCCGCTCAAAAAGTCGTTTTCAAATCCTGGTGGCTGGAATTGCTGATGCTAATGTTTGGCATCACTATTCTGGTCAATATTTTTCGATACCGCCTCGTTCAGCAGAAAAAATGGGCTGTGCTTTCCTTTCACGCTGCAATCGTCATTATATTCATGGGTGCCGCTGTCACCCGTTATTTTGGCTTTGAAGGCATGATGCATATCCGCGAGGGTAGCAGTTCAAATACCTTCCTCAGCGCGGAGACCTACCTTATTTTTGAAGCCCGGCAGCAAGGCCGGCAATACCGGTTTGACGAACCTGTACTGTTTGCCAGTTTAGGCTATAACCATTTTCAGGAGTCCTACCAGCTTGGGGCGACGACCATTGATGTAGAGGTGACTGATTTCATGCCTAACCCCAAAGAGTTTCTGCTGAATGACGAAGCGGGTGTTCCCACCCTGCAAATCGTTATTGGCGGCGCAAACGGCCGTGAAGAATACTACATTCAGGAAGGGCAACGCAGCCGTATTCGCGGCACCCTATTCAATTTCACAAAGGTTGAGGACCCACAGGCCTTCAATATTAAGGTAGAAAACGGCCAGCCCTACTTCAAAGCCCCCACCCTTTTCACTCAAACGGTCATGGCTACTCAACAGCGAGACACTTTGCAAGCCGGGCATTATCATCCCCTTAAGCTCCGTAGCCTTTACGCCAGCGCACGGGAAAGCTTCGTCTTTGGCCAGTTTACCCCAACGGGGCACCTTAAGCTGGCCTCCGCAAACCAAAAAATGGAAAGCAACAGCACCGCCGGCATTCAAATCCGGGTGAGCGATGGAAAACAGACGCAGGAGCAATACATCTTTGGAAGCAAGGGTGTGGAAGGCCGCCCGCGTACCTTCCTGCTTGGCGACCTCGAGTTGTCCGTTGCCTACGGTTCCAGGCGCATTCAGCTTCCTTTTGCATTACAGCTGCGAGACTTCATCATTGAAAAGTACCCGGGTACCAACAGTGCCTCTTCCTATGCCAGTGAAGTGACCCTGCTGGACGAACGCAACAGTATTCAGGAGGATCAGCGGATTTACATGAATCATATCCTGAATTACGATGGTTACCGGTTTTTCCAGTCCTCCTTCGACCCGGATGAACTGGGTACTTACCTGAGTGTCAATCACGATTGGTGGGGCACCTGGATTTCATACCTGGGGTATGCCGTCCTCACCATTGGCATGGTACTTACCTTCTTTAGCAGGAAGAGCCGCTTTCAGCAACTGGCCCGCAACCTGAAGCAAATGCAAAGCAAACCATCCTCAGCCCTGGTCCTGTTGCCTTTAATGCTTGCCTCCAATCTGGCTATGGCCTCCCCTGCCCCCAACTATGTACTGGGCCCTCCGGTTTCCACTATGCATGCCGAAAAATTCGGACGCCTGGTTATGCAGGACCACAGAGGGCGAATGAAACCTATGAATACCTATGCCAGTGAGATTTTGCGCAAGCTATCCCGCAAAGAAACCATCTACGGGCTTAGTGCAGAACAGGCTATCATAAGCATGACGGCCAGCCCGAAAGACTGGTACCACCTGCCGCTCATCAAAATGGGGCGGCACGATAAAACGAAAGCGCTCATCCCGGTGGAAGGCAAACTTGCCGCCTACCGTGATTTCTTTGATCAAAATGGTAATTATATCCTGCAGGAGCACGTTCGCAAAGCTTACAATACGCCTAAGAAGGACCGCGGCGTCTTCGAAAAGGAAATGATGAAACTGGATGAGCGGGTCAACATCTGCAACATGGTATTTTCGGGCAGCTTCTTCAAAGTCTTTCCGGTACCTGGTGACCCCAATAACCTTTGGGAATCACCCAATGATGCCCACCGGCACGGACAACAGGAGGCCTCGTTCGGAAAGAAATTCTATGACGCCTATGTCCCCACCATCCAAACAGCTTTGCATGATGGCGACTGGGACCTGGCCAACCGCCTAGTTGATGAGTTGCGCCAATTTCAATACAAGAATGGCGCTGCTGTGATGCCCTCCGAACAAAAGATCAGTGCAGAAATACTACTGAACCGGTTAAATGTATTTAGCCATTTAGGAAAAGTATATGCCCTGCTCGGCCTGGCTTTTCTGGGACTGCTTTTTGCAAGAGTATTCAAACCCGGGTTGGGTTTAAAATGGCCGGTCCGGATCGCGATAGGTATATTCCTGGCTGCTTTTGCAATGCATACCTTTGGGCTGGGGCTCCGGTGGTATGTTTCCGGCCGCGCACCCTGGAGCAATGGGTACGAATCAATGATTTATATTGCTTTTACCACAGTACTGGCTGGTATTCTTTTCGGGCGTAAATCACTGGGCAGTCTGGCCGCCACCTCTATACTGGCTTCCACCATCCTGATGGTAGCTGGTTTGAGCTGGCTCGACCCGGAAATCACCCCACTGGTCCCGGTGCTGAAATCCTATTGGCTGACCATCCACGTATCGCTTGAAGCGGGCAGCTATGGCTTTCTCATGCTCGGTGCATTAATCGGGTTAATCAACCTGGTGTTCATTATATTCCGTACGCCAAAAAACGCCAAAAACGTGAACCGGATGATTCGGGAGATGACTCAAATCAGCGAAATGACGCTCATTGGAGGCTTAGTCATGGTCAGTGTAGGCACTTATCTCGGAGGCGTATGGGCGAATGAATCCTGGGGGCGCTACTGGGGGTGGGATGCAAAGGAAACCTGGGCACTGGTTACAATTCTGGTCTATTCCTTCATTCTCCACATGCGGTTCATTCCCGGATTCAGAGGGGCTTATGCCTTCAACGTTGCATCTTTGTTTGGATGGGCTTCCGTCATTATGACCTACTTTGGGGTAAATTATTATTTATCCGGGCTGCATTCCTATGCAGCAGGTGATCCTGTGCCGATTCCACCTTTTGTTTATTATACCGTAATCTGCCTTACGGTGATCAGCCTGCTTGCACTTTGGCGAAATTGGCAATACAACAAGGCAAAGATGAAGGTTGATAACCATTAATGCGGGTTGCGCTTCGGAAAACAGGCTGGTCCATAAGGATAAGGAGTTGGTTGGCAAGGCTGAAAATAGCACTTCAGCCTTGCATTTCCACGTATTGTGTGTATAACATATTACACAAAACAGAAAGTAAACACCGGGTTTAACACCAGGGGGGCAACCCTCTGTGCATTTAAGCGCGATAGCTGCTGGGGTAGAGCTTCCCGCTCTGCTCCAGCTTATCCACGAATGCTGCCGAGCTATTCAAGTAGTGCAATTTGTTATGAACCCCCACGTATTAAACCGATTGAGGGACGGTTTCCCCCCAAATCCCACTTGCCGCAGTTTTTTGCGCATAAGCGGTAAAGTCGGTCGCCGGGCGCCCGAGCACGCGCTCCACATCGCGGGTGACGTCCTGATTGGCTGGTACGCTGAGCACTTCGCGGAAAAGGTAGTCGATCAGCCACACGTAGTCGTCGGGCAGGCCCGCAGCCTCCATCGATGCCTTATAGTCCTCGAGGGAAACCGCGCGGTAGACGATGGACTTGCCGGTAGCTGCTTCAATTTCCCGGACAGCGGCACGGAAGGTAATTGCGCGCGGGCCCGTCAGCTCGTAGGTTTGCCCGTTATGGGCATCGTTTATAAGGGCTTCGACCACCACTTCGGCGATGTCGCCGGTATCCACAAACGGGATCTTAGCATCAGGCATGGGCAGGGCCACATAACCGGCAAGGATAGGCTCCATCAGGAAGCTTTCGCTAAAATTCTGGCTGAACCAGGAAGCGCGCACCAGGGTGTAGTCCATACCGGATTGGGCCACTACCTGTTCGCAGCGTTCTGCCTCCTGCTCCCCCTTGCCGGAGAGGAGGACGGCCTTTTGCACGCCCGCCTCTTTGGCCATTTCCGTGAGTTTTGTGATGGCTTGCAGGGCACCGGGCACGGCCAGGTCGGGGTAGAAAACGATGTAGACCTTGTCCATGCCTTCCAAAGCTTCTGCCCAGGTATCGGGCTTGCTCCAGTCGAATGCGGGGTTGCTGTTGCGGCCGCCGATGCGGACCTTTTGACCGCGCTTTTGCAGTTCTTGGGCTACCTTGCGACCGGTCTTGCCGGTGCCGCCGATGACGAGGATGTTGCTTGAATTTTTCATAAGAGTTGGGTTTGGATGAGTGGGGTATCAAGGTAGCTGGTTCACGCAAAGTTCGCAAAGGGGCTCGCAAAGGCCACAGCGCATTACGTGGTGGGGCCCTAAAGCCGTTGGAATGGTATCCGTTTGCGTTAGGTAGCGGATCTGGTGTTGATCGTTCCTGCTTGACACTACTCATGATGGTTAAAAAATTGAATTAGTTGATTTTAAAGGAGTGAATACGCTGGTCCAAATTGGCTGACAGCTTATTGGGACAAGTGGTCAGGCATTTAGAACTCAATCCACCAGGGTACCAACGCTAAGCTGGGATAACATGCGACTTCTACGAAGTCGATCTGCTGCGATGTTGGCCAGGTTAGAAGGGTGTGACTTCTACGAAGTCGATATACGATACGGCGTGGTTACCAGGGTATAAATGCGTACCTTTTATGCGGCCTTACAGCGTTTACAACGAACTGCCTTGCTTGCCATTTTAAACTTTAAAAAGCGCTAACAGCGACAAGGCAAAAGCCAGTACCGAACAGGCCATCCGCAGCTGATGCAGGCGGTTCCACTTTTGCTCGTAGTGTTGCCGGAAATCGGCGGCTTCCTGTTGGCTCAGCTCGACCAAATCGAGGATGTCCAGGGCGTCATTGAGAGGGACATTGCCCAGGGCGGTTACGCCGAAGGTGCCTGCCAGGTACGTCAGTGTTGCGCCAAGCAGCAGCCCGAATGCCCAGCCGCTGCCCGCCTGCTGAAAGGTGCTGATGCCCAATGCCAGGGGGCTCCCGAAAAAGATCAGGAAAAAGGCCGGGTTCAGGATCGCCCGGTTGATGGACTGCATGGTTTCCAGGTAAACCGGGTCCGGAATTTTGCGGGTGCCGGGAATGACGGATACTGACCAGGCGTAGAACAAGCCGGCCGAAAGCCCGGTAAGGGCCACTGCGGTAAACAGGATAAAGGATTTGATAGAAAAGTCCATGTTGAAAAGCGTTTTAGAGGTTTAGTGCATCAATCCAAAGCTTCAGGGTCCGGTATTCCAGGTCGGTTAGCCGGGGGGCGTTGCCTTTGGGCATGCGCCGATAGACGAAGACCTGCTTGTATACGCAATACGAAGTGGTTTGCGACATCGGCCACTGACGAAGCATAGCTTGTCAGGACAGGCCACTGACGAAGCGTAGCTTGTCAGGGCAGGCGTAAGCCACTTCCCAGCGTAAATGCTGACCTGCCTGCCGAAGTACCGACACGCAGGCAGGCATTGAGTAGGTTTGCTGTGGCAAACCACTTAATCGTCAGTATAATGTTGATGTTTTTGACTTCGGAGATGGGGATCATGAAGTAGTCGCCGGGCATGTGTTCTGGTTCAGTCACTCAACTGAGCGATCCTCCAGATAGCCGTTGCCTGCCTGGCCAGCCATTTTTGGTGAGCTACGATTCGGTCGGGATCCCACCGGTTGTTCTCACTGGCTATTCGTTGGGTGATTTTGAATTCACTTTGTGCAAAAGCCTCCCGCTTGGTGTTGAACCCTTTATTCCCAATCTCTCGATTCACAGTTTTATTGAGTATCGTCATATTGCCCAGACGGTACAGGAACTGTTCGTGATCTCTGTCGCCGATATGATCCCATGCTTCCTGTAACGACTCCGGCATGATGTGTTCAATATTGTACGCATCGCTCTCAAAATCATAGCTGCTGCCCGAAGTATGCCGTTCGATCTCGAACAGGATGTACCGGACGATCCGCTTGTTTCGGGCCTGAGTCGTCCGCATAACCTTATCTGTAAAATCGCCTCTGAATTTATCATCGGCAATATAAATGGGCTTTAAAGCGGTAAGCACTTGCTGTAACCCCCTGATTTCGTCAGATGAAAGCTGCACAGCAACCCGGTTATACACTCTTTCCTGCTCATTCGCCGCTAAACTTCCGATGACATTGTACCGGAATGAAATGATACAACAGGCGCGCAGCAAGCCCGTAAAGTCTCCCGGCTGTAGTTTGTGGTGAGCGGCCAGCAGCAGTGGGTACAATTGCCGGACATTGAACATCCGCAGGTACTTGATATATTCAGCCTGCTCACTATTCCAAAGGCTGTCCTCCGCATGAGGCAAAGCGGCATAGACCTGCGCATTTTGCTCTACATCCCGGATCAAATCAAAGACCGCTTTTTTTCCGGCTATCCGCTCCCTTACCCGTTTAAAAAGTTCTGCATGGCGTACAAACCGATTTTTACTGTTCCAATAGGCACGCAGGAAGTCGGGCAGGCTTTCGTTACCGATCACCCCAACCAGCCGCTCCCACTGATCTTCGATTTCGCGCAGTTCGTGCTCATCGCCACCCTGACTGTGCACCACCGAAAACAGGTAATTCTTCAGCAGGTCAGTCGAGGAGAGTTTGACCCCTCTCGCATTTAAGGTCTCAAAAACCTTGTAGGCATTAAGCTCGTCATTTACCGTGATGACCGTGAAGAAGAGTTTGTCCGATAAGGAATCAATAAACTGTGCCAGTTCCGCTCCCTTTTGATTGGAGGCAAAGCGCTTTTTCACCTGATCATAGAGCCAGTCGTAAGCCTTCCGCATCAGGTGCTCCGTCGCTTTCAGGTTTCGTCTTGGAGCCGGTTCCAGCGGCACCAGGTAGCGCTGATACAGGTTGTTGTTATTCCGGTTGAGGTAGAGCTTGCTTTTGGGGATGAGCGTAACCGGATCAAGATAGCCAATAAAGGCACTGCGCAATTGGTCTAAGCGCCGTTGATTCGGGTCCGATTCTATACCGTTATCAATCAGGTTCTGCAGGTTGCCCAAAACCGCCAGCACCAATATGCTCAAAGTCGTTAAACGCTGCTGACCGTCTATGACATCAAAGTTTTTGCTGTCTCTCGATTGCAAGACCAAATACCCCATATAATGCTCCTGCTCTCCTCCTTCTTCAAAGAGCGCCTCAATATCCTGCCACAGGTCATCCCACTCCGTACTCGTCCAGCTGTAGTCGCGCTGAAAACGGGGCACGGTGTAAATCAGCCCGTTTCCCATGAGCTGCCGGTAGGTTCTGTTGGAGGCACCTATGTTCATCACGCTCACTTAATGGTGCAGTCACCGTCTGTTTAATAGGGTGAAAATAGGGAAAGCGTAATAAAAACAGGCGCAATTGCCCCGTTTTTCCTATTTTGGCAGGCAACCCTTACACGACGAACCCAACGATCCCATGTTTGAAATATCCAAACCGGAGGAGCCCTCAACCGCCTTTAATTTGCAGAGCCAACCATGAACGCAGTAGAAATAGAAGAAGCCGTCTCCCAGCTGGTCAGTCAACCCTTTGACCCAGACGAGTTCCCCTTTGCCTTCCTGGAAGCCTATGGGAATAAGGAAACGACCGTTAAGCGCCTGCGGAAGGGCAACTCCAATAAGTCTAAGATGGAAGGCGGGGTGCTGCAGCGCAACAACATCCACATCGCGACCTGCGAACCGGGAGCGGTAGCGGATACGCTGCGGCAACTGCAGGAAGCCCCGGAAACCGCCAAAAACAAAGCTAAATTCGTACTCGCTACCGATGGCGAAGAGCTGCAGGCCGAAAACCTCAACAGCGGAGAAACCCTGGCTTGTGCTTACCCCGATTTCCATCAGCACTTTACGTTTTTCTTTGAGCTGGCGGGCATCAGTACGGTGAAGGAGATACGGGAAAGCTCCTTCGACATCAAAGCTACGGGGCGGCTCAATAAGCTCTACATGGAGCTGCTGCGCGCCAATCCCGACTGGGCGACTCCGGAGCGCAAACAGGATATGAACCACTTTATGGCCCGCCTTATCTTCTGCTTCTTTGCGGAAGACACGAATATTTTTGAGGGCGACAACCTCTTCACGGGTACGGTGGAGCAGATGAGCGCGCCGGATGCTTCCAATATGCACGAGATCATCGGGGAGCTGTTCCGGGCGATGGATGTCAAAGCGGAGGAGCGGGAAGCACAGGGCATCCGTACCTGGGCGCGTAAATTCCCCTACGTCAACGGGGAGCTGTTTTCCGGGGCGACCGACTGCCCCCGCTTTACCAAGATTGCCCGCTCTTACCTGCTGCATGTGGGGCGGCTCGACTGGCAGCAGATCAACCCGGATATCTTCGGCTCTATGATACAGGCGGTGGCGGACGAGGATGAGCGGGGTTCCCTGGGGATGCACTATACCTCCGTGCCGAATATCCTGAAGGTGCTCAATCCGCTCTTTCTGGATGAGCTGCGGGAGCAACTGGAGGAAGCGGGCGACAACCCCCGTAAACTGCTCAACCTGCGCAAGCGCATTGCCCGTATCCGGGTTTTTGACCCGGCCTGTGGCTCGGGCAACTTTCTGGTCATTGCCTACAAGCAACTGCGGGAAATTGAGCACGAAATCAACCGAAGGCGGGGAGAGCCGGACCGCCCCACCGAAATTCCCCTGACCAACTTCCGAGGCATAGAAATCAAAGGCTTTTCGGCTGAGATTGCCCGCCTTGCGCTTATCATAGCCGAGTACCAATGCGATGTACTCTACCTGGGGCAGCAGCTGGCCCTGGCGGAGTTCCTGCCGCTGGATGCGGAAAACTGGATTACCTGCGGGAATGCCCTGCGTATCAACTGGCTGACGGTCTGTCCGCCTACGGGTACAGGGGTAGAATTGGGTGGGGACGACTTGTTTAGTACGCCCCTGCAACAGGCACAGATTGACTTTGAGAATGAGGGTGGGGAGACGTTTATTTGTGGGAATCCGCCGTACTTGGGCTCGACCTGGCAATCCAAAGAGCAAAAGTCTGACCTGAAAGAAATTTTTGCCAAGTACACGAAGACCTGGAAGTCGTTGGACTATGTAGCGGGCTGGTTTATGAAAGCAGCGGAGTACGGTACGCAGACCAATGCGGCTTCAGCTTTTGTGTCTACCAATTCGATCTGTCAGGGGCAACAGGTGCCGATTTTGTGGCCTTTGATTTTCAAGAAGAAACATGAAATCAGTTTCGCCCACACTTCTTTCAAGTGGGCGAATCTGGCGAGTTATAATGCGGGGGTGACGGTGGTGATTGTTGGGATTTCTCGTCAGCCCAATAAAGTGAGACGTTTATTTTCATTTGATGAACAAAATGAAACGATAGAAAAGAAGGCTGAAAACATTAATGCTTATTTAGTGCCAGCTTCAAATATTATAGTTAAAAAGTCATCTACAGTTCAGGATTCACGCGGCATTATCGAGGCGGGTGGAAAACCTGTGGAGGGAGGAAATCTACTTTTTGATGCAGAGGAAGCTAGGCGCATAATTGATGTGGATTACAGAGCAATTCAATTCATTAAACGTGTTTATGGTTCCAGTGAATTTATTAAAGGTGATGTACGGTATTGTGTCTGGGTATCTGACGAGAATAAATCATTAGCCTCGGAAATAGCTGATTTTCAAGATCGGTTTAGGGCTGTTGCCCAAAAAAGACTAGGAAGTCCTAAAGCAGCTACAAATAGAGGAGCAGAATGGCCTCATAGATTTGAAGAGGTTAAACAACTTGGTGATGAGCAAATTATTATAATGCCAAAGGTTTCCTCTGAATCGCGCGAATTCCTTCCTGTCGGAATCTTGCCAAAAGGATCCATTATTACTGATCTGGCTTTCGGAATGTTCGACGCCCCCCTCTGGAACCTAGCCCTTATCGCCTCCAAACTTCACCTGGTATGGATAGCTACTGTTTGCGGACAATTGGAAACCCGAATCCGCTACTCCAACACCCTCGGCTGGAACACCTTCCCTGTCCCCAAGCTGACCACCAAAAACAAAGAAGACCTCACCCGCTGCGCCGAAGACATCCTGCTGGCCCGCGAGCGCCACTTCCCGGCCACGATCGCCGATCTGTACGACCCGGAAAAGATGCCCGAAGACCTCCGCCACGCCCACGAGCGCAACGACGAGGTGCTGGAGCGCATCTACATCGGGCGGCGCTTCAAAAACGATACGGAGCGCCTGGAAAAGCTTTTTGAACTGTACACCGAAATGACTGCAAAAAAAGATAGGCCATGACCCCACACCGTAATTTAGAAGAAAAGCTCTACGCTCAAATAGGGGAATTGCTTTCCCTTGCGAGAAGAAAAGTAGTCAGTCAGGTCAATCAGACGATGGTCGTCACCTATTACGAAATCGGGCGGATCATCGTGGAAAATGAGCAAGGCGGAAAAGAGCGGGCAGAATATGGCAAAGGAATTCTAAAAGGGCTGTCCAGGCGCTTGTCTCAAGATTTTGGCAGAGGCTTTTCAACGGATAACCTGGAGAACATGAGACGGTTCTATTTGACGTACTCAAAATCCGAGACACTGTCTCGGAAATCTGAACGTCCTGATTTTCGGTTAAGGAATGGTGCGATAATAAAAGTTGTTTCTTATGCGCCGTTATTTTTTCTTTATGCAAGGCGAAAAACGTAGGCGATGCAGGGCATCGGCGAGGCTTTTCAACGTAGCAGAAAGAAAAAAGAACCAGCAGAAGAATGGCTATTTATTATTGAACCATTCCTAAGCTGGTCACATTATCTCAAACTTATGAGAATTGAAGACGAAGCTGGATACAGCGTCTCCTTTGGCAATTATCATAAAAAAGTACAAGCATGACCCCTAAAAAAGACATCCCATCCGTATCCGTTCCCTACAAAAGCACGGGCAGCTCCATCACCTCCAATGAGCTGGGCATGCGCGCCATGCAGGAGAAAGCCTACGAAAAGCGGGGCGAGCAATACCTGCTCCTCAAGTCGCCCCCAGCATCGGGCAAGAGCCGGGCGCTGATGTTTATTGCCCTGGACAAGCTGAACCGGCAAGGTATAAAGCAAGCTATTATTGCTGTGCCGGAAAAGTCCATCGGTGCCAGCTTTGCCAATGAGCCGCTGACGAAGTTTGGCTTTTACTACGATTGGGAGGTAGAACCGAAGTGGAACCTCTGCAATGCACCGGGGGAAGACGGCAGCAAGGTCAATGCCGTAAAGTCTTTCCTGGAGAGCGAAGACCGGGTGCTGGTCTGTACGCACGCCACCTTCCGTTTTGCCGTAGAGCGCTTCGGTATCGAGTGCTTCGACAACCGCCTGATCGCCATTGATGAATTCCACCACGTCAGCGCCGATGAGAACAACGTGCTCGGCACACAGCTCAAGCAATTCATAGAGCGGGACAAAACCCACATCGTCGCCATGACCGGCTCCTACTTCCGGGGCGATGCCAATCCGGTGCTCATGCCTGAGGACGAGGCAAAATTCGACACCGTCACCTACACCTACTACGAGCAGCTCAACGGCTATCAGCACCTCAAGACACTCAACCTGGGCTACTATTTCTACAGCGGGGCCTACGCCGATGAGATACTGTCCGTGCTCAATCCCGAGGAAAAGACCATCATCCACATCCCCAACGTCAACTCCCGCGAGAGCATGGGCGACAAGATCAAGGAAGTGGAGCACATCATACACGAGCTGGGCGACTGGCAGGGCACCGACCCGGAGACCGGTTTCCATTTGGTGAAAACCGCCACCGGCAAGACCATCCGCATAGCCGACCTGGTCGACGACGACCCGGCCAAGCGCAACCGCGTAGCCGCTGCCTTGCGCGCACCCGAAGCCAAGAAAAACCGGGACTATGTCGACATCATCATCGCCCTGGGCATGGCCAAGGAAGGCTTCGACTGGGTATGGTGCGAGCACGCCTTGACCATTGGCTACCGTTCCAGCCTCACCGAGATTGTGCAGATCATCGGCCGGGCCACCCGGGACGCAGAAGGCAAAACCCAAGCCCGTTTTACCAACCTGATCGCCGAGCCTGATGCCTCCGAGGAAGCTGTGACCGATGCGGTCAATGACACCCTGAAAGCCATTTCCGCCAGCCTGCTGATGGAGCAGGTACTGGCGCCCCGTTTCAACTTCACGCCCAAGAAAGCCGACAGCGGCCCGGTCGAGGGCTACGATTACGGGGAAGAAGGTTATGGCCCGAACAAGGAGAATATCGGCTTCAACGAAGAGTCCGGGCAATACCAAATCGAAATCAAAGGGCTGACCGAGCCTAAAAGCGAGGATGCCAAGCGCATCTGCAAGGAAGACCTGAACGAAGTGATCGCCGCCTTCGTACAAGACAAGGAAGCCGTAGGCCGGGGATTATTTGACGAAGAAGTGGTACCACAGGAGCTGACCCAAATCCGCATGGGCAAGATCATCAAAGACAAATACCCGGAACTGGACAATGAAGATGTCGAGTCCGTACGGCAACACGCCATCGCCGCCCTAAACCTGACCCAAAAAGCCAAAGAGATTATCAACGGCGACAAAAGCCTGAGCGAAAAGGGCAACACCGCATTGATAGACGGCATCCGTAAATTCGCCATGGACGTGCGCGAGCTGAATGTGGACTGGATCGACAGCATCAACCCCTTTAGCGAGGCCTATTCTATCCTCTCCAAAGCGATGACTGAGGGCAGCCTTAAGGCAATGGCAGAAGTCATAGCCGCCAAAAAGCACAACATCTCCCTGGACGAAGCCCGTGACCTGGCCAAGCGGGCCTTGCAATTCAAACAGGAGCGCGGGCGCTTGCCCGACCTGAAATCATCAGACCCCTGGGAGCAGCGCATGGCACAGGGCATCGCAGTATTGGCAAGACTAAAAGCAGAGCAATCGAATGGCTAAGAAAGACAAGCTTACGAAAGAAGATGAAGACCTGCTGGCAGAACTCGGCGTAGAAGTTGAGGCGAAGGCCGTCAAAAAATACACCGCCCGGGAAGAGCGCATTATAGCCGGTTTCGAGGAAATCCAGAAGTTTGTGGAAGAACACGGGCGGCTGCCACAGCACGGCGAAGAGCGGGACATCTTCGAGCGCCTGTACGCCGTACGCCTCGACCGGATCCGCGCCCAAAAAGAATGCGTGGAACTGCTCAAAGACCTGGACAATCAAAACCTGCTCACCGCTGAGCCAGCCGCCGGCCATTCCATACCCGATGACATAGACGACGACACCCTGCTGCAAGAGCTGGGCGTAGAGGTGAAAGACGATTCCTCCATCACCCGCCTGAAGCACGTCCGGTCGAGCGCCGACAAACGAGCCGTGGAAGAAATGGCCAACCGTACGCGCTGCGAGGACTTCGACCAATTCAAGCCCCTCTTTGAGCGGGTACAGCAGGAGCTGGATAGTGGCATACGGGAAACCATTCAGTTTCGTAAAGATTCGGGCTTTACCAAGACCGATTTGAAGAAAGCCCAGTTTGTTATTGTGGGCGGCCAGATGGCCTACATCGCCGAGGTTGGGGAGTCTTTCAAAGCCCCAAACGGGGAAGAAGACGCAAGGCTGCGCGTCATCTACTCCAACGGCATGGAAAGCAACATCCTGCTGCGGTCGCTCATCCGCGCCATGTACAAAGACGAGACGAGCCGCTTTGTCACCGACCCCAAGCTGGGCGGGCTATTCTCCGATCAAAGCAGCGAAGACGATGTAGCGACCGGCACCATCTACGTCCTGCGCAGTCAGTCCGACCATCCCACGATACAGGAAAGCCGGAAGGTCATCCACAAGATTGGCGTCACTAATGGCGATGTGAAACGCCGGATTGCCAATGCCAAAAACGAGCCCACCTTCCTGATGGCCGATGTGGAAGTCGTCGCCACCTATCAGCTCGCCAACATCAACCGCTTCAAGCTGGAAAAGCTCATCCACCAATTCTTCGACCAAGCCCGGATTGACATTGAGATCAAAGACCGGTTTGGGAAGCCGGTGCGGGTGCGGGAGTGGTTTTTGGTGCCGCTTTTTGTGATTGATGAGCTGGTGGAGAAGGTTATGGATGGGACGATTGGGGATTATTATTATGATGTGGGGGCGGCGCGGTTGAGGCAGTAACAGGGGAGGATGTTCAATAATTACAGGGCACACCAACTTTACAAACTTGATTTCAGGAAAACAAGTACGCAGGTACGTGGATTAACTAATATTAATTACCAAAAGGTTATTTTGCAGGTTCATTCGTTCGGAATTTACCCCCAAATCTGTTTCAATCAATGAACATCAATCAGATAAAATATGAATTACAACATCTCATTTCAGGAAAGAGTGGCTTTGGCTATGATGCGCTTATCCAAGCAGTCGCCCGTCACCTTGGAAGCGGCAAAAGAGCAAGCCCAATGGCTGAAGAAAAACACGAAAACAAACCAAAAGAAGCAAAGAGACTACTCGAATTTGCCCGGCAAAGCGAACTCATAATTGATGATATCAATCAAGAGTAAATTTTCAGGCATTTCATCAAAAGACGGAAAGCAAGTAGGTCATAATATCTGCAAATAGTGAAATTATAGTTCATTCCATTTTAAAATGGTCTCCCATCAACCCTCACTTCTACTCTCGCTCCGCCGGTGGAACCTCCGCCCACACCTGCTCGAATAGCGAGCGCAAAAAAGCAGTGTTGCCGATCCTTCGGTCATTTTAGCTTGCTCCCAAGCGTTACCCACGACAATTGCCAGAGAAAGGTTTTTTACAAATTGATGAATGGGTTCATCAATTTGTAAAAAAGGTATAAATGCTTATTTTTGAGCATGATAAAACGTCACATTGAACCAGCAATCGCGTCATTAGTCGGCAAGTTTCCCGTTTTGACCATTACAGGGCCGAGACAAAGTGGGAAGACGACGCTGATTAGACTTTTTTTTGGAGAGACAACTCCCAACACGAAATTGATTTGTTGTTGAACGTTGGAGGGCAGATACGGCCCATTGAAATTAAAAGCGGGACGACTTACCGGAATGATTATTTTAAGCAGTTAGATTGGTTTAGTAAGACCGCAGATGTGCCCCTTTTTCAGCCTACCGTCATCTACGGCGGGGAAGATTCTCAGCCCATTGGAGATCATTTCTTAATGAGTTGGCGGGAGGTAGGCAGCTTGGTTGCTTAATCTTTGCCCTTTTGCAAAAAAGTGAAGGCTCAGGATGCCGCAAAAGATGGTTTACCCTCAAAGATAACGCTTGAAAGCACCAGACACCCGACTTACCCGCTGAATGGGCCAAGTCTGGAGGTTATCAATTTCTGTTAACCCCATTTTACACTTTTGCATTAAACTGTTGAATGTAATATCTGAGCAGATACGCTTGATTTTTTCTCAATGATATCGGGCTTTTGAGCGGGCTTTGCTGTCTAGTGGTTCAAGTTTTAAATCTCTGATAATTAAGCCACAGGAATTTTTGTTCGCTGATGAGGCCTGGAAACGCAGCCATAGCCGAAGCTACGGCGAGGCTTGCAGGTTTCATCAGCGGGCAAAAGGTCAAGGCTTGGGTTATCAAGGATTTAGGACTTGAGCCACTAGTGGTCTATTTCCGATCCTCATTATTTATCTTTGCAGCAATAAAAAACTGCTCAATGCCAAAAAAGAACGCTATCCCCGCTGAGGTACAAGCTCAAGCCGAGCAAGCCGTCCTTGCGTTTGATAGAGCGCACAAGATGCTGCATAAATTGGAATTTAAAAGGGGTTGTGCTTATCTTAGTCGGATTGAAAAAGATGGAGAGCTCACTAAAATTGGGCGCCTATCCTATCTGCCGCAGACCGATGACTGGGACTTTACCGTATATAAATACAGTTCCGGAAGCTATGACCCTCAAGAATGGGGTTACCCCGGGCGCGAATTCCTGGACGGCACGGTTGCAGGAGTACTGCAAGCCGGCTTGCAAATTTATCCTCCTACCCAAATAAGCAAAGGTATTGTTTGGCAAGGCTGCCTCATGCTTGTGCTTGTGGCTCCCTTTCTGCTCCTTATCCGCCTGCTAAGGGCCATCGTAGATGGGATATTCCGGCTGTTCCGCTGGGTTTTCCCGGACAAGCCATGAGAAGCTTCCCTGAGAACAACCAAGGAGAGTATTCAAAAATGTATGTCGCACGCAAAGACGCAGAGTGCGCAGAGATTGACTATAAGCCAATTAGCCATAATAGCGTTAGATCAGGCGGCTGCTCCGCTTTACCTTAGAAAGTAAGGACTACGCCGTTATTTCGGCCGCCAACTATTGCTGCGGTTCACACCCACGGAGTATAAGTTGCTTTGCCTACTTGCTAAATATGAAGGCCGGGTACTAACGCATCAACAATTGCTGAAGGAAGTCTGGGGCATCGCTTACCAAAAGGAAACTCAGTACCTCCGGGTTTATATCGGGCAAATACGTAAGAAAATAGAGGACAATCCCAATGCACCGGATTTGCTGATCACGGAGCCGGGGATTTGGTATCGTTTGGGGTAAGCTCTGGATTCATGATTCCTCACCAGCAAGATTTTTATACTTCCCTTATACTTTAGTGCGGATTATTCACGGCATGGAGCTTTTGGATAAGCCCTTCCCACCGATATTTCCGATGATCTCGCCGGACAACGATTGGTACCGCTTCCGGCTGTGGCTGGAAGGAGCCCCGCTGACGATGAAGCTCCGGGAGCAGGCCGGGCTGCCGCCGTTGGAAAAAGCCATCCCAGAGATGACGGAGGAGGAAATCAGGGAAGCCATAGCGTTTCGGATGGATGCTTTGAAGAAAAGCGGAATCGGCATTTACCTGCAAGAGCTCCCCCCGCCCATTTTACTGATGGCACTTTGCGAGATGCTGGAAGAAGAAACGGAGCGCATGGAGGGCGAGGGCTGGACCCTGGACGGATGTAGCGGCTACTGCCCGGGCTGCCTGCAACGCCCATGGTGCAATACCGGGCAAAGCCTCGGGTGGGCGGAAGATAACGAAGCCGGTGGTATGCACCTCAGAGCCGAGCTTCAGGATTTTGTATCCATGAACCCCCAACCGAAGGAAGTGCTCGATGCCTTCAATGAAGAGCTGGAGGAGGACATCAGAGGATTCCGCAGTGCGGATCCGAAAAACAATTAATTGTGGATTGGGCGAAGGGATAATGCCCCGGGCCTGGATTGAAGCGGAGCATGTGCCCCGACACCTAAAGGCAGAACGTATCCGAGCCGATAAGGCAGGGGATGGACAAATCGTTGGGGAAGGCCTGCTGCACTAACGTAAGTCACGCATAATTCCCTACTTTTACCCCATCATTTCATCAAATTTAATTCAACCAATGAAGCTTAACATCCTTCTGTTTCTCTGCCTGGTGCTGGGTGCCAGCATGGGGTTAAATGCCCAGGATCTCAAATTTTCCGGTATGGACCCAAGCCCGATGGACGCGGCGCACTACCCGCGCGCTGCAGCCTTCCAAAACTACCTGGATGACGATGACCCCGATCGGGTTCAGCAAATCAAGGTGTTGTACTGCCGCCCTCAGAAGAAAGGCCGTGAAATCTTTGGCGGGCTTGTGCCCTGGGGACAGGACTGGCGCCTGGGTGCCAATGAAGCGACCGAGGTCACCTTTTTCCAACCCGTAGAAATTGGCGGCACCTATATACCGGCTGGCACCTATACTATGTTTGCGCAGCCCTATCCACAACAGTGGATCATCAAAATCTCTGAGGAGCGCTTCATCGGAGGTGCTGAAAACCGCGACATTACTAAAGACATCGCTGCGGTATCTGTACCCACCACTTCAGTAGCTAATGTGCGTGAATACTTCACCATAGGCTTTCAAAAAATTGACGATTACAACGTAAATATGGTTTTGGAATGGGACCAAACCCGTGCCGCGTTACCGATAAACCTCAACCCACCGATCATGTCGGGAGAAGACACCAGCCCTATGGATCTGGTGCAGTATCCTAATATGTCCCGCTTACGCAACTACGTGGAAGAAGCGGAGCTCGCGGCTAATGAGCCACTGGTTCGTGCAGTTTATTCCCGCCCGCAAATGAAAGGCCGTACTATTTTTGGAGGCTTGTTGAAATACGGAAGCATGTGGCGCGTGGGCGCGAACGAAACCACAGAACTGACCTTCTTCAGGAATGTGACGATTGGTGGCACTGAAATTAAGGCCGGCCGGTACGGGCTCTTTGCCACCGTCAATAAAGACAACTGGGAATTCATCATCCACAAGAACGTACAATCCTGGGGCCCACCTAATCACAATGAGGAGGATAATGTCGTGAAGGTCGTGGTACCTACCGAGAAAACACCGGAAACGCTGGAAGCCCTTTCCATGACCTTCGTTGAGAAAGGTGATAACCAAGTCGAATTGGTGATTGGCTGGGAAGACACTATGGCACGCCTTCCTATCACCGTTATGTCGGAATAAGCACAGATAAAAAGTGTTACGCTATCTATCCCGCATTTTGGATTGCTCAAAATGCGGGATTTTTTTCTTGTGTATCCGGCTGATTGGGAGGTTGATATAACCGCATGGTTTCTGCCCTGTCGCTGCTTTCGGCTGTTCAGTGGTTTTGTTATTCCTGATTCGTAATGGTCACGATGGATCTCGGGGGAATCACGTACCGGTTTCCTACCTTGAAAGCACCCCGATCAGAAAGATTGTGATCAGAAAGGGCATCCGTAAGGTAAAGCTTTAGGTCATTATACGCAGGCAGCCCGTCCAACTGTAGTTCCATTGGGATCGTATTCTCGGAGAAATTGATAATTACCATGGTGAAGATGGAGTCATCTTCACTGACAAATGCAGTGGACATAGTGCTTTCCAGGGTTGCTTCCGCCTGCCGGAAGTCATTTCGGGAAACAGAAATCCGTTTCATGCCCGGGCGGACAAAGCGGGAAAAATGCCCTAACGCCCAAAGCGTCTTGGAATCGTAAATATTGCCATCAAATTTATCATAGTCGGTATAGACCAGGCCATCCTTGTAATCGTAGGGGCTCACGCCCAGCCACCACTGCCAGGCACTGGCGTTTGCCAATGTCAAATCAGAAAAAATAACCCGTGCAACGTACAAGGCTGTTAGCATGCCAAGGTCTCGGCCATTCCCATTGATGTAGCTGTTGTTTTCAAGGGGGCAGTATTCAGTCATCCAAAACTCAACAGGCGTAGTGCTGCCTGCCACAGCATCTTTGACCTGGAGGCGCGTGGCAGCCATTTGGTCAACCGGCCAGGTTGTAAAATAACTATGGGCTGCCACTTTTGGGGCGACATGTGAGAGCGATCCCACATAATCAGGTGACTGAGGGTCGAAGAACGCTTCAATCTGACTGCCCCGCTCTGGCTTATTATCTATCTCGTAGAGATAATTAAGTTGTGCTGTTTCCGGGATTTCGATACGTGTTGGCAGGTTCCGGGTTTCAAATGCCTCGTTAATGACTCGAATAGCTGCCGCCATTTCGCTATTCCGGGCAGGTGTCCCTTCCTGCCCGCTATTGGTCCAGTCCCACTGGGGTTCGTTAAAGGGGCTGATGGCACTGAGCGTGATTCCATCCAGGCTAGCCAGGTTTTCTGCCACTTCAGCAAGGTATTCGGCGTAAGCCTCATAAAGCTGAGGCGGCAGGTTCCAACTCTGCCCGTTGGAAGAAAAAGCCATTCCATTCTTAGTCAGATGAACAGGGGGGCTATTGACAAAACCAATAAACGTTTCCACTCCTCTGCTTTGCGCTGCCCGGAGAAACCACCGCTGCCCTTCCTGTTTGCTCCAGTCGTAGGTGCCCGGAGCAGTCATAAAGGATTCTGCCCGGCGCCATTCATCCCCTATACCACTGGCTGCACCCTGCTCTGCGCTACCTCCTCCAATATTGAAACGCCAGGCGGTAAGCCCAATGCCTTTAGGGTTGCCCTCTTCATCTCTTTCCATACTAAAGAGCCAGTCTGCAATCTGCTCTTTTTTGTCTTCCGGCCAGTTTTTGCCAATAAACTGACAGCTCCATGCATCAGAAGCCCCAAAGTTCCTTATCGTCTGATGCTTCTGATTGCCCAATGCGGTTAAACCAAGGTGGTCTACTCCGGATATCGTATCCGTATCTGTTTTATTACAGGCTACTGCCGTGAGTAAGAGAAAAACAAAACTTAACGCTCTTGTATATTTTATCATCGGTACGTCTGATCGTTTATTGGTTTGATGGTAAAGCTGTAACTATACTCGTCGTCCATTAGCCGGTATTGTGTATGCACTTCATTGCCCCAGCTGTTATCTCCCCCAACGCCTCTTTGAGCAAGATCAATGTTTACCTCAGTAAGGTTTCTGTGCGGAAGCTCGTAGTAATGCGTCAGCCCGCTATCCAGGTCATTAATCGTGAAGTGATAGGTGCTTGCATTAAGGACGGTCCCACCCTGTATATGCAGGCCAAGTCCCTGTTCGTTAGTAACCTGAATCCAGCGTACCCCGGTTTTGTTGCCACTTTCCTGCGGGACAGGGTAAGGCGTGTGCTGGTCTATTACCCTCCCGCTGTAAACATCTACAAAAGCCGCCGATGCTCTGTCCTGATACGTCTCATACGGGCCTTTGCCATACCATTTGACCTGGTTGAAATCACCGGGCATTTCAAGGTTCATACCAAAACGAGGCAGCTCGGGAAGGGTTAGGTCTCCTTTGGCAAAATCCACGTTCACGTCCACGGAGCCGTCACCCCTGATGAGATAGGTAACGTGATAAGCAGAGCGCGCTTTCCCCAGTTCAGCTTTGGCTTCAACCTTCACTGTAGATTCATCTGGTTGACTAACTTCCAGCGCCGTCAATACTTTTTGCTGTTCGACATCCCGCCAAACAGCCATCCGTTCATGTGCTTTCGCTCCCCGGTCATTACTGGTTGGTACCCGCCAGAAGTTGGGTTGTAACCCTCTTCCCAGTAAATCTCTGCCGTGGTATTTCCAATCCGAGAGATTACCCTTCGATTTATCGAAGATGATGACGAAATCTTCCCCGGTTACGAACCAATGCGTTTGATTTTCCATTTTGCTCAATTTGCCGGCTCCTTCTTCTGCGGCGGCGCCTTCAGGCTGGTAGAAGGGCAGGAGGAATTGTTCTGTAGCGGCCACATGGTGCTGTGGTAAAATACCATTCTCCTTTTTAAGCTCTGCATAAAGATTGAGGAAGTACTCCCTGCCTGGCTGCGGATCAATATCAAACGGAATATCAGCAACCCTGCTTCCGGTGGGTGGTATGGGCTTTGATAATGCCAGAAGCCCTGATTCAACCACTATGCCTTCTGACTTGATTTCGTATCTAAAGTCATAAGGTTCAGAGCTTTGAAAAAAATGCTCGTTGCTGATTTTTATTTTTCCTTTTTCAAGGTCGACCGCTTCGAACCAGAAGTTTTGATACACCTTCCTGACTTCCCATAAAGCGGGTTTGGGCGACCTGTCTGCAAACAATAAACCATTGAGGCAGAAATCTGCATCAGAAATGATATCCTCAGGCCCAAAATCCCCGCCATAAGCGGTATATGCCTGCCCGGCAGGGGTGTGCCTAAGCAGCCCCTGATCCATCCAGTCCCATACGAACCCACCCTGTAGTTGCGGTTCCCTGCGGATGAGGTCCCAGTAATCTTTGAAGTTGCCATTGCTGTTGCCCATAGCGTGGGAGTACTCGCACAAAATGAGGGGGCGCTCATCCTCCAGCTTCAGGAAGTCCTCGATGAAGGGAATTTGCGCATACATCGGTGCTACGATATCTGTGTAATCATCCGTCCATGCCTGCTCATACTGTACGGGGCGGGTGGGGTCATTATCCTTGAGCCATTTGTAGAGCTTTTTAAAGTTGTCTCCCTGCCCGGCTTCGTTGCCTAAGGACCAGGTGATGACGGACGGATGGTTCTTGTCCCGTTCAAACATCCTTTGTACCCGGTCTTTTTTGGCAGGCAGCCAGGATGGGTCCCGGACCAGTATATTGTTCATTACGTACCCATTGGAGGGCACATCATATACACCAAGCCCATGGGACTCAATATTGGCTTCATTAACTACATAAAGACCGTATTGGTCGCAAAGGTCATACCAGTGGGGATCATTGGGGTAGTGCGCAGCACGGACCGCATTGATATTGAATTGCTTCATGAGCCTGATGTCCTCCAGCATGTCCGCACGGGACACCACATGTCCCTTCATCCTGTCATGCTCATGGCGGTTTACTCCCTTCATCAGCACAGGCTGTCCGTTGACCAGCAGCTGCCGGTCTTTGATTTCTATCGTTCTGAACCCCACTTTCGAAGTTCTGATCTCGATGATCTCTCCCTCCTCGTTCCTAAGCGTAAGAAAAACCTGATAAAGGTTGGGTATTTCCGCACTCCATGAACTAATCTTTGGGAGGGTGGTTTCGAAGGTTACCCCGCCCGAACGGGCATCTTTTGTCTTCGAAAAAAGCGTTTTCCCATCCTTATCCTTTAAGCTGACTTCCAGTTGAGTTGTTGCGCCTGCACCATTGATGGCGGCCTCTAACCGGAAGACTCCATCCTGATAATTGTTGGTTAGCCCTGCCTGAACGAAGAAATCGGCAATATGAGTTGAAGGAAGCGCATAAAGGTAGACATCCCGCTCAATCCCGCTGAAGCGCCACATATCCTGCCCTTCAAGATAGCTGCCATCGCACCAGCGGTACACTTCCAGTGCCAGCTTATTGTTGCGCGATTTGAGGTAAGGGGTGACATCAAACTCTGAGGGAAGTTTGGAATCCTGTGCATACCCCACTTTACGGCCATTGACCCAGAGGTAAAATGCTGAGTTGACACCTCCCAAGTGAAGGATCACCTGCTCTCCCTGCCAGGCTTCCGGGACATCAAAATGGGTCACATAAGAACCTACCGGATTGTACTCATGCGGGATAAAAGGTGGGTTGGCTTCAAAAGGGTAATTGACATTGGTATAAATCGGTGTGCCGTACCCCTCCATCTGCCAATCCGCCGGCACAGGTATTTTATCCCATTCTTTAGTAGAAAAGCCGGTCTTAAAAAAATCTTCCGGCCGCTGTGCCGGGTTTACCGACCACTTGAAGTCCCACGCTCCATTCAGTGATTTGTAATAAGGAGACCGTTCAAATTGATTGTCTATGGCACGGTCTATGTCCCGAAAGGGAAAGGAATGGGCATAAGCCGGCCGTTTATTGACTCCAAAAACCTCATGGTTTTCCCAGTCGGGTGTTTGTGCTTTTACCGAAAAACATAACATATTGGTAAGCAGTAGTAGCAAGAGCGACCAGCAAAGATTCATGTCTTGATGAATTTCAAAATTAAAATAAAGGGAAAACTTCTACATAAGCTGCTAACCCTGCGAGTCTTAAACCCCGAACGCCATAAAAAAACTGTAAACGCTGCTAGTGGTCTGTCAAGGCTAAAACTAGGGGTTGCCTGCGGCGACTTTTGAGGCTACTCTTCGTTGGACAACCCCTTACGTAGCGCTGCTATGCGCGGGAACATCCGCCTTGATTAGCCTCAAAATTCGCTCCCACTCAACCCATAAATTAACACTTGACAGACCACTAGTCTAGTACCCCGGATTCTGCGTAAGCGCCCCTTCAGACAGATCTATTTCCACCTGCGGCACAGGGAACAGGGTATGGACATTTACATCAAACAATGCCCCTTTTGCATTCCCTTTGTCATAGGGGTCTGTACTCCGGTTGAGGTTATAGTCTACAAAATCCTCCATAACTTCCTTCAGGCGTGGAAAACCAGGCTGCGTAATACCTCGTTGCCGTTTCAGGTCGTAATAACGGTGCCCTTCCATTGCCAGCTCCATGCGCCGTTCGTGATAAATATCCAGGAGCAGGTCCTGACCGGTGGAACTGACCGGGTCAAGCCCTACCCGGTTACGCACGGCATTAACGGACGTCAGGGCTGCTGCTTCATTACCAATATGCCAGGCTGCTTCTGCATGGAGCAGCAACAGATCAGCATACCGGAATAAGATGTGGTTGAGCGGAGAACGCAGGTGTTCCTGTTGTGTAGGCCGGTCTGCCAGTTCCAGGTAGTATTTACGGTTCGTCCTGCCGCTTTCATTTTCATTCAACTGCGTATCATACTGCGGGTGAGCCTCATCTACATAATCGCCCTGCTTGATGATGGTGAGATCCCGGCGGGGGTCGTCACCCATGAAATTGTCCAGATGGCTGGAAGGCGTGCAGAATCCCCAACCCCCATCAGCCCGGCTTCTGGTGATGACCGGCAGTGCGCTTCCGGCATCAAACAAATCATCATATTTTTGCTGGATTTCAAAAATGGAGCCATTGCCATTGGGATTATCCACACTCCAGACCCGGGAGAAGGGGTCATTGAGGTTATACTCTCCTGATGCAATAATCTGGCTCGCCAGTGTTTCTGCTTCTGCCCATTTTTCCTGGTAAACGTAGGCTTTCGCCAAATAGGCCTGAGCTGCCCCTTTTGTAGCCCGCCCCAGCTCCGAGGCAGATTGGGCAGATTTTTCGGGCAGGAAATCAATAGCTTCCTGAAGGTCGGTTTCAATTTGCGCCCACAGCTCCGAAGCAGAAGCTCTTGACTGCTTGGGGGCATTTGCAGTAAGCGGTTCAAGAATCAATGGAGCGCCTCCCCAGTTTCTAACCAGCTCGAAATAGCCAAAGGCCCTGAGGAACTTCGCCTCAGCTACAATTTGCGCTTTCAGCTCTTCCGAAATCGGTGCTTCAGGAACGTTTTCTATAACCAGGTTGGTACGGTAGATCTGCTCATAGGTATACCGCCACTTGATTTCTATCCACTCATTTTGAGGGGTAATCAAAAAGCGGGCGAGGTCGCCAAAGTCCCTTTGATCTCCTTCAATAGAATTCCCCTTAAAGGCATCATCCGAGCAGATATCGCCAACCAGATAAAAAAAGTCATTTTCCCACCAATCCTGTGGGCTAAGCGAAGCATAACAGCCTGTGAGTGCCCGGAGGCATTCTTCCTCGTTCGCAAAATAATTGCTCAGCACTTGCTGCCCCTGAACCGGCTGATCAAGAAAATCCTTACAGCCGGATAAAACAGTAGCCAGAAATAGGAGCAGGATATAAATACGGTCTGATCGTTTCATGACAAAATAGTTGAAGAATTAGAATGTGATATTGACACCAGCCATAAACACCTGTGGCAATGGATATTGCCCCCAATCGATGCCTCGCTCCAGTGCGCTGCCTCCTATATCCGGGTCAAGACCAGAATAATTGGTCCAGGTAAACAGGTTCTCTCCACCGATAAAAATTCGGGCCCGGTTGATATTCACAGTTTGGGACAGCGCAGCGGGAATTGTGTACCCAATCTGAGCAGACCGGAGGCGCAGAAAAGTGCCATCCTGAATGAAGTAATCGGAGTATCTGAAGTTCTGGTTATCATCTCTTACTGCCAATCGTGGCTGTGTATTGGAAGTACCTTCTCCATTCCAGGCGTCAAAAAGAGCCCCCCTGTAAGCGTTGTAAACCCCATTGCCGGCGTGGGTGTAAGGTTGGAGAGCATTGAGAACATCATTTCCGTAAACCCCGTTGAACAGCACAAAGAGGTCGAAGGCCTTGTAATTCATGGATACGTTGAGCCCAAATGTCAGCTCCGGTTCCGGGTTGCCAATAGTTCTGCGGTCGTTGTCATCCAGCCTACCATCCCCATTGAGATCCATAAAGCGGAAGTCACCGGGCTGGGCAAGAGGTTGTATACGGTTTCCAAATTCATCGGTATGATTGATCACCTCTTCCTCATTTTGGAAGATCCCGTTGGTCACCCATCCGTAAAAAGCACCCGCCGGTTGACCCTCTGCAGTCCGGGTCAGAAGGTCCAGGCGCTGATGGTTGCCTGACCAGATTTCTTCGCCAAAGGCAAGTTCTCTCATGGTACTGCGTGCCCGTGAGGCATTGAGCCTGATATTGAAAGAAAGGTCAGTGCTTACCCGCTTCTGATAAGCCGCTGTGAGTTCGATACCCCGGGTTTCAAGGCGGCCAACATTGGCCCAGGGGGTACTGAAGGCTGCGCCCAGATAGGCCGGGATCGATATCTGCATAAGCATGTCTTTGGACCTCCGCTCAAAGTAATCTACTGTAAAAGATATGGACTGATTGAACAGCCCAAAGTCCAGCCCGAAGTTCAGGTCTTCCACAGCTTCCCATCGCAGGTCAGGGTTGCCAACAGTCGCAGGTGCGGCTCCCACATCAAGGGCTTCGTCTGCGCCGTATACATAAATGGCCCGCCCGAGCGTAGTCAGCAGGGCGTCGTTGTTGATATTCTGGTTACCAACCTGCCCCCATCCGGCACGGAGTTTCAACTGAGAAAGCCACCGGACATCTTTCAGGAAAGCTTCTTCCTGTATATTCCAGGCTGCTGATACCGCAGGGAAAAACCCCCAGCGGTTCTCCTCAGAGAATCTGGACGAACCATCGGCACGAAAGGATGCCGAGATCAGGTATCGGTACTTATACCCGTATTCCACTCTCGACAAATAGGAAGCCTGCGTATTGCGCTCATTCAACCCCTGCGCCCAAAATGCCGTTGTTGCAGCTTCAATGTAGCGGAATTCAGGCGCATTCCCGGGCACGGCATTCCCGGCGCCATTCAGCGTCCGGTGTTCAAAACTTTCCATGGTATACCCGGCTGTGACTTTCAGGTTATGGATGTCAGATTGGAGGGTATAGTGTAATAGGTTATTCCAGTTGAAGTTGGTCCGGTTATTGTGAGACCGGCCCACCTGATTCACATCAAGGCGGTCAGTTGGTTCTATGTAGTAATCAGGAGAAAACCAGTTGTTTTCCCAGTTGCTGAAATAAACACCAAAGCGGGATTCTGCGGAGAAACCGCGACCCAGGTCAAGAATGGCATAGGTGTTCCCGACCAACCGCAGATAATCAGTTTGGTCAAAATTGCGAGCCAAAGCGCCCATAGGGTTGGAAAGGTCGGTTCGTGTCGTAGGATGAAAACGGCTGAACTCATTTCTGCCGGTCTGCTCAAACTCCGGCAGATAAACCGGGATAATAGGTTCTGCCCTGACCGCATCCCAAACCAAATTTGGCCCATTTACCGTAACATCCTTGCTGAGGTTGAAATTCTGCCCGATCCGAAGCCATTCGGCAGCTTTCAAATCTGTATTGAGCCTGAGTGTGATCCGTTCGTAATCCCCTCCTTTGATCAGCCCTCCCTGATTGAAATAGGAAAAGCCTGTAGACACTTTCAGGTCTTCTGTACCCTTATTGATACTTAAGGAGTAATTATGGATCGGAGCAGTTTGCGTAACCTGTTCCCACCAGTTAGTTCCTGCACCGAAGGCGGCAGGATCGGAAAAGGGTGCCTCCAGGCCAGAGTTTGCCGCTGCCTGATTGGCAACCCGGGCATATTCTGTGCCATCAGCAAGCGGAGGGGCCTGGGCGGCCTGCTGAATACTGGTGGTCCCGTCAAACACGATGCTTAGCTTACCTGCTTTGGCTTTCTTGGTCTGTATGATGATCACCCCGTTCGATGCCCGGGAACCAAAAATGGCAGCCGCAGACGCATCCTTGAGGACCTGCACACTCTCAATATCCTTAGGGTTCAACCAGCTAATGTCATTGAGCGGCATATCATCAACCACATATAGGGGTGAGTTATCATTGATGGTGGAAATGCCCCTGACGAGCACAGACGCCCCACTGCCCGGAGCACCGCTATTGGAAGATACCTGTACCCCTGCCATCGTTCCCTGCAAAGCCTGGGTAACGTCCGCCACATTCCGCATTGCTAACTCTTCCCCCTTGACGGTGGAAATTGCTCCGGTAAGGTCTTTTTTACGAACGGTTCCGTACCCCACCGCTACAACTTCCTCCAGCTGATAGGCGCTTTGAGAAAGCTGAACATCAATCCGCTGACGCCCATTGACCGGTTCCTGAATGGTTTCATAGCCCAGATAGCTAAAAACCAGTGTATCGGTTGCATTGACCTTGATGGTATATTCCCCATCCACACTGGTAAAGGCTCCGTTATTTGTGCCTGTGACAAAAACGGATACACCGGCCAACGGTTCCTGCCCGGATGAAACCACGCCGGTTACGGTTTGATCCTGGGCCAATAACGAGGGCCCGGCAAAAAGGGTCAGCAATAAACTTATTGCCAGTAGTCTGATTTGGTCGGAAAACTTTCCCATAGGGCTTATAGCTTTGATGCATGAGCAAATCTAAGCATAGAAAGCAGTTCCAAATGGTGGTTTTCTGTCCATTTACCCGTTAAGAATTGTCCATTTTATCAGGTGGATTTGCGATTGGAGGGCATTTATTTACTTTTGAAAATAAAACGTGCTTATGCGGTTTGCTTCGCTGGGCTTCTGCGTGTTACTCTTCCCGGTTCTGCTGCAGGCGGATCAGGTAAGCGACAGCCTTTATTTCTGGAATATCCGTATGACAGAAGGGTTGCCTGGCAGCACTATCTCTGCTATTGAACAGGATTCACTCGGCTTCATTTGGATTGCCACTAACGATGGGCTTTGCCGGTACGACGGTGCTAATTTCCGGACTTACCGGCAGGAACCGGGAGATTCAAATAGCTTATCGGGCAACGAGATCAATAATTTATTCATTGACCGCCGGGGCAACCTCTGGGTCATGGCTGCCAACGGGCTGAATTTTTTTGACCTCAAGCAACACCGTATTTCCCGCATCCCTTCGGGATCCGAAGAGGGGCTCTTACTGGATAACTCGCCCACAGATATAGTAGAAACGGAAGATGGAAAAATATTTATCGCTTCTTACTATAGTGGGATCAGTTTTAGAGACGGGCCTAAAGCTCCCTTTCGCTACCTGACTGACACATCGCCCAGGGGCACGTCGCTCTCTTCCAACAACATCAATACGCTGGGGCTTTTAGGAGATTCCCTCTTGCTGATTGGGAACAGGGGAGACGGGGTTGACCTTTATGATATTCCTTCCGGCCGGATCAGGCACCTTAGCACTATTGCTGGCAGGCCCATGGCTTCCGGAAACATATATACATTTTGCCCTAATGGTAGAAAGGGGTTTTGGATGGGTACTGACAATGGGCTTTCCTATTTCGATATAGAGGAAAACCACCTGACCAACTTCCCCTATGCAGAGGGGGAACGCAGCTTTGTCCTCGATAAGGACATCTTATCTCTTCATCTAAGCCAGGAAGGCCAGCTATGGATCGGTACCAGGAAGAACGGTCTTGTGGTCGTTAATCAGGAGGATATCCTTCAGAGGGGAAAAGAAGCTGCCTTCACGCATTATTTTCCGGATCAGCAACCGGGAAGTTTGTCCTACCGTACAGTCCTGGCGATTTTCCGTGACAAAGACCATCAAATCTGGATAGGAACAGATGGGGGAGGAGTCAACTTTGCGGAAACGAGGCAACAGCGCTTCGGCCACCTCAAACACGAACCCGGCCAGGAGAACAGTCTTTCGATCAGCAAAGTCTGGGGAATGGCCGAAGACCATCATGGTAATATATGGTTTGGCACCGACGGTGATGGGGTGAATGTGTGGAACCCGGAAGAAGGGGTGGTGGAACGATTCCGCTATGAACCGGATAATCCTTTTTCTTTGAGCGACAATGCGGTACTCAGTGCCTTCACCGATCATACCGGGCAAGTATGGCTGGGCACTTACGAAGGAGGCCTTAATCGATATGATAAAAACGCAAACCGTTTTTACCACTATCAGGCTCCTGCACAGTTGCCGGTCAATGATATCCGCTGTATTTATGAAGATGCTTCCCGCCGACTCTGGATTGGTACAAATCGGGGAGGTGTTTTACAGTATAACCGGGAAGAAGATTGCTTTGACCCTGTTAAAGGATTGGAATACTACGATGTGAGAGCCATACATGCGTTTGGCGGAAGATTATGGCTGGGCACATTTGGGGATGGATTGATTGCCTATGATCCGGCAAGCCAGGAAATCAACCGCTTTTATACCAACGATACCTTTCAGCCTGCCCCCGGTATAATCTTCTCTATTTGCAGCAGAGGAGACCAGAATTTATGGCTGGGGACAGGCTCGGCAGGATTGTGCCGGTTCAATATTGCAACGCAATCTTTTGAGTCTTTCTCTGAAAAAGATGGCTTGGCCAGTAATAAGGTACATGCTATACTGGCAGATCAATCGGGGTACTTGTGGCTCAGTACCAATAGAGGGATTTCACGTTTTAGCCCTGGTGAACAGCTTTTTTATAACTACGACTGGCAGCGAGGTTTACAGGTAGCCGAATTTCACGATGGATCTGCTCTTAAAGCGAGCAACAGGCTCTTCTTTTTTGGTGGCATAGAAGGCGTTAATTATTTCAATCCGGATAATCTGTATTCCATCGCCGGGGAGGCCAATATCCAACTGACGAAGCTAAGTGTCCTCAATCAGGAAATCATCCCGGGCGAGCAGCATATTATTGATCGCAGCATCGAATACCTGCCTGAAGTGCAGCTAAACCACAGGCACACCACCTTTTCCATTGACTATCAGTCTCTCAGCTATCCCTTCTCGTGGGACATTCACTATGAATACTTCCTTGATGGATACGATGAAAAATGGAACATGGCGGGTAGTCAGACTACCGCTACTTACCGGAATGTGCCGCCGGGAACCTACACCTTCCGGGTAAAAGCCAACCACTTTGACAATCAGCAGTATAATGACGAAGTTTCTATCCCCATTATTATTTCCCCTCCTTTCTGGAAAACCAAAATCGCCATCGTTGTTTTCACCCTAATTCTGCTGTCCGGCATTTACGCCATACTCTACTACCGGTTGAAGCAATACCGGATTAAAAATCAGCTTCTTTTTGAGCAAAAGTTGCGGGATGAAGAGAAAAAACTGCACGATGAGCGGCTGGAGTTTTTTACCAATATTTCACACGAACTAAGGACTCCACTGACCATTCTTAGCGTGGCATTAGAGGAAATGGAACCCCTAAGAAAAACCAGTCCGAGAATCAACCGGTCTTTCGATGTCGCCCTGAAGAACTCCAACCGGTTGATGGAGCTCATACACTCGCTGCTGGAGTTCAGGCAGGTAGAAACTGGTGTTTCTGATTTGAAGATTAGTAAGCTTAACCTGAATAACTATCTGTCGGAGTTTCTGCAGGGCTTTCGGGAAATGGCCCGCCACAACCAAATCAATCTAAAGCTTTCGCTTCCTCTGGATGGGCTTATGCTTTGGGCTGATCAGGATAAGTTTTCGATGATCCTGAACAACCTGCTTTCCAACGCCTTCAAAAACACCCCTTCCGGAGGGCAAATAACCCTGAGCGTTGATGAGGATGAGCAGTATATTCTTATAAGAGTGCTGGACTCGGGAGTGGGCATACCGAAAAGAAAGCTCCGAAAGATATTTACCCGCTATTACAGACTTGAGGATAAATCGACAAGCACAGGTATCGGTTTAGCCCTGACGCAATCCCTTATACGGTTGCATCAGGGGGACATTGAAGTAGAAAGCACTGTCGGAAAAGGTAGCTGCTTCACTGTGAAATTCCTAAAAGGCAATGCCCACTTTGCAGATACCCAAACCCTGGGGGCACCGGAGGTTCAGGGAACGGTACAGGTTGTGGATAGCGAAGCTGAAAATGACGAAATCACCGAAACAGATCAGCAGATACTCCTCCTCATTGATGACAATACGGACATTCTCAACTTGCTGGAGGGGAAATTCCGGGACAGTTTTAAAATTCTCAAAGCCACCAATGGAGAAGAAGGGGTGGAGTTAGCAAAAAAGTACGGACCGGACCTGATTCTTCTCGATGTCATGATGCCGGGTATCAGTGGGACAGAGGTATGCCACTACCTCAAGAATGAACAGCAGACCAGCCACATCCCCATCATCATGCTTACGGCCAAAGGGACAGAACAGGATGAAGTGAAAGGCCTGGAAATGGGCGCCGATGATTACCTGGCCAAGCCCTTCAAGTTTTCCATTCTCAATGCCAGAGTGAATACGCTTTTAGAAAACCGCCGGAAGATCATGGGCTACTTTTCCAATGCTGGCACTGACAACGAACCCACTGAAGTGTCTCCTCTGATGAAAAAAGAATTGGCTTTCCTGAGTGAATTGGAGGAATATATCGTAACCCATTGCCTGGCGGATGAGCTATCCGTTTTTGATCTCGCCCGCCAACTTGGGTATAGCCGTACTTCCCTGTACCGTAAAATAAAATCTCTAACCGGCTTGTCGATAAATGCCTTTGTCCGTTCTGTGAGAATTAAGAAAAGTGCTGAATTCATCGCACAGGGCATGAATGTTTCCGAGGCGGCCTATTCTGTGGGGTTTAACGACCTCAAGCACTTCAGGGTATGTTTTAAAAAACAAATCGGCAAAAATCCGTCAGCGCTTAAAAAGAAACGGTAGCAAACACCCCTTTCTGAACAAAACCACCCTGATAATTGGACAGCCCACTACCTTTCCGCTGGCCTGACAAACCTTAGATTTGTCCAACACAGCTTTAACAATAAAATCAACAGCGCAATGAAATTTACCATCCATTCCTATCTGCTCATTGTTGCCCTGGCTGCAGCCTTGTACTCCTGCTCTAAGGATGAGGACCCTGCTCCACCGCCAACCGGAGAGAATGTACCTGAAGAAATCGTTGCTTCTCCTGGTGATGAAGTTACCTTTACCGGGACCTTCGAATCCAGTGCCGGTTTTGCCTCTATCCTGCTCAGGAATGAAGACCTGCTGCTCAATAAAGAAATTGTGTTTGCCAATGAGGTCACCAGGTACTTCCTTGATTATTCATTTACCATCCCGGAAGATATCACCTCTGATATTTATCCTGTAGATATTATTCTGGAAGATAAAGACCAGAACAGACAGGAGTTTCAAACGATAGTTGATGTCGCCAGGCTTCCGGAAGCCAACGGGCTCGTTCTGAATTTTACCGCTTTACCAGGCGACGAAATTACTTTCACCGGGGCAATCTCTGATGTTCAGGGCATTTCTTCCATCTCGATGCAAAATTTTGGCATCGCACTGGATCAGGTTATTGAGCTACCAGATAACCCCAATCAATACGATCTGAATTATACCTATACGATCCCAGCTTCAGCAGATAATGCTGTTCATAACGGGACGATTACCATCAACAATACTTCCAACCGGTCGATCACACTTAATATGGTGGTCAACCTGACTGGTGGGGACGTTACCTATGATAATATCTACGCAGCCGGAGGCCTGCAGTGGTGGCCGTGGAACGCAGAACGTGGCTACACTATGCTTAAAGACCCCGAAGATGACCAATGGTTTGAAATCACCGTCCCGGCCTGGCCCGAGGATGACTTCAACCAAATCAAATTTATCGGACAACTGGCATGGGTGCCGGACAACTGGGGGCTTGTTGATAATACAGACCCTTCTTTAGGCATGGTGAATGCAGAAGACAGTGCTCCTATTCTGCTTGATGCTGCAGGCAGTAATTTTTACCCCGCATACTTCAAAGTCCGGTTTAACCCCTACAATATGCAGTATACCACCGAGGAAGTCGACCAAACAGGGTTTGAGCTACAGGAAACCATGTTTATCGTGGGGAATGGCTTTACGGACTATCCTGCACTAGACTGGAATCCGGAAGAGGCTATTCCAATGGAACGCAACCCATCTGGTTTTGGCGATCATATTTTCCTGATAGAAGGGCTGCAGTTTTCGGATAACGTAAGCCTGAAGTTTATCGGGCAGAATACAGGCTGGGGCCCCCTTGATATTGGCTTCGACCCTGATTACATCGTCGGGGAGCAAGACGGTGGTGGATTTCAGGTGGTTGATCCCATCTCCTGGCTTCCAACCCGGTCCGGAAGTGGAAGCGCAGACCTGAAGTTTACCGATCAGGCAGGATCATACACAATACTATACGATCACTTTGCCGGGCGGGCTATTATCTGGAAAGAATAACACTCCTAACATTTACAACGGCAAGCTCGCAACGCTATTGCCCTTTTTTACAACACCATAAATTCCTAACTAATAAAACCAGTTAAGATGAAGAAGCATATACTACTACTATTTTTTGCCCTCTTCAGCCTTGCAGCTGCGGAAGCACAAGTGAATGTCACCTTTCAGGTAGACATGAGCAACGAGACCGTACTCAACAATGACGTACAAGTAGTCATCAAGGACCCCTGGATTTGGACGGCACTGACTGATCAGGGCAATGGTATCTGGAGCGCAACCGTGGAGCTTGATGCCGACAACGCCTACCCATATACCTTTGTAAATGGCGGTCAGGACAACTGGGACGGAGAAGAGACCCTGCCGGATGAATGCAACTTCGGAACACCTTCAGCTCCCCAAAGACAGGTCACCGTAGGACAGGAGGACGTCGTACTTAATGTGGTCAATTTTGGTGGGTGCGACGAATCGGTCACTCATGCCAATATCACTTTCCAGGTCAACATCAATGCCGTCGATAACTTCCATCCCGGTGGCGATGTATGGGTGTATATGGATGATAACTGGAATGAATGGTATACGATGACCGACGAGGACGAGGATGGTATTTATACCTACACACTGGAGCGGCAGGTGGAATCATCTCTTACCTACCGGTATTCCTATCAGACCGGACCAGACCCGGATAATGACTATGACACGGAATCGGTACCTGATGACTGTGCCAACGAGGATGGTTTCCGTTTTATAACTGTTCCACTTGTAGATACACAGTTACCGGCAGTTGCTTATGGAAGCTGCGATGAGGCACCAACACCCAAAGTGAACGTTACCTTTCAGGTAGATATGAGCAATGAAACAGTACTCAATAATGACGTACAAGTAGTCATCAAGGATCCCTGGATTTGGACGGCCCTAACTGATCAGGGCAATGGTACCTGGAGTGCAACCGTCGAATTGGATGGTAACCGGACTTATCCGTTTACCTATGTCAACGGCGGGCAGGACAACTGGGAAGGTGAAGAAAGTGTGCCCGAGGACTGCAACTTCGGTGCCGAATCCGCACCTGAAAGGCAGCTTATCGTTGAAGAGGCGGACATCGTACTGGACCCACTGTATTTCGGCACCTGTCTTCTTGTATCTGTTGACGATTTTATTAGAGATGACCGGATTCAAATGTTCCCGAACCCGGCAAAGGAATTCCTGCAGCTCCGTTCGGATGCAGGCCCAATCCAAAGCGTCTATTTTGTTGACCTGTTCGGAAGAGTGGTGGTTTCTTTCCTTCCGGGGCCGACTGAAGCAGCAAAAATTGACTTGCAGAACCTGAAAGCAGGTGTTTACATCGCCGTAGTGGAAGCGCAACATGGAACTTCAAAGCAAAAAATCATCATCAAACGGTAAATACGGCCTGGTGACCGGCTTTATTTTCGTCTGGCGCCTTGCCCACCCAGTCAATATGAACTATTTCTGCTCTGTTTTCTCCGGTTTGCTGCTTTTTACCGTCCTGGCCTGTAATCCCAGGGGGAATAAAAATATGGAGCCTAATGCTCCGGCCGAGATGGCTGCCGAATCATTCAAGCCATTGGAGCGAGCTTTAATGGATTATGTAGATCAGGGCAAGGTGCCGGGCGGGGTTGCGTTAGTTTACCACAAAGGAGAGATGGTCTTCCATAAGGGATTTGGGTTCAGCCATCTTGAAAATCAAACCTCCTCCTCTGTGCATGATATTTTCCGTATTGCTTCTATGACAAAGCCGGTCACTGCGGTAGCTGCAATGATGCTGTACGAAGAAGGAAAATTCAAATTGGATGATCCCGTTTCCAGGTTCATACCGGAATTCAAGAATCTTCAGGTATTGGAACGGGTGAACCGGGAAGATTCCAGCTTTGTAGCCCGCCCGGCAACTCAGCCTATGACTGTCCGGCAGTTATTCACCCATTCCTCGGGGCTGTTTTATGGCTATGACAACGATACACTATCCTTATTGTATGCGAAAGCTAACATTTCAGAAGGGTTTGAAGAGCGAGACATCTCCCTGGAAGAGAACGTAAAAAGGCTGGCTACTTTACCGGTAATGCACGAACCTGGGGAACGCTATACCTATGGCCTCAGCATTGATGTGCTGGGGCGGCTGGTGGAGATTTGGTCAGGGATGCCTCTTGATGCGTTTTTTTCAGAGCGGCTCTTTAAACCTCTGGGGATGAAGGACACCTACTTTTACCTGCCCCGTGAAAAGGCAGACCGTCTCGTTCCGGTCTATCAATCTTCTGAGAACGGGCCACCAACTCCTACAGATTATCCCCTGGTCAACTATCCCGTACAGGGCGCAAAAACCTTCTTTTCCGGCGGTGCAGACCTTAGCAGCACTGCCTGGGATTATTTCCTCTTTTGCAAGATGATGCTCCAAAAGGGCACGCTTAACAGAGCCCGTATTTTAAAACCTGAGACGGTAGGCCTGATCACCTCCACCCACCTGGAGACTGGTGATAATGACATGGGGCTGGGCTTTGGGGTACTCTCTGCAAAAACAGAAACGGACATAGCCCGCTCAGTTGGCAGCTACTCCTGGGGCGGCTTCTTCGCCACCACCTTTTGGATTGACCCGGCAGAAGAAGTGATCGCGATTTTGATGCTCCAAATGTATCCCTTTGCCGCCTGGGACATTCAGAAAGTTTTTGAAGATACGGTCTATGGTTTAGTTGAGGAGCAGAAGTAGTTTTGAGTATTCCTTTAAAGGCAAAAGCCGTAGATCCACTTATTTTAGCGACTCACGTTAGCTTTTGTCCATTGGCGAGGGGCGCGGAAAATTACCCTGTAATTGCCAGTTGACTATAAAGGTTTTGTTCTTCACAGGGTTGCATACGATGTCAAGTTAATATTTTGTTTAACCTCGCAGGCAAAGCGCATTTTACTTTCCAACCCATTGCACAACCTCCTTCACGGTTCGCTGGGCTGACCGCCCGACTCCGATCATCGTTGCCGAGGCAAATCCCGTCCACCCGCCATACCCTACCAGCCATAGCCCAGGCACTTCTGCAGACCGGGTGCCATCAGTGGGCATCCGCCCGCGCTCATCCTGCCGCCCCAGTGGCCTGAGGTGGCCGGTAGCATAGCCAAAACCGGTGCACCAGAGAATCACATCAAATTCTTCTTCCTTTCCATTGGCCCAGACCACGCCGGTTTGGTTTACGGATGCGATTTGCCCTGTTGCCTTTAGGACACCCCGTGACCTTGCCTCCAGAACTGAAGGGATCATTACAATATTTCCAAGCCCAAACTTTTTGGCATCGAAGGGCTCGCCCCTTTGTTCAGCGTAGTATTTTGCGGAAGCGACATTAAAAAGCACCCGCCCGTCCACATCATCGGGCAGGAACTGAGGAGTACGGCGAACTGCCCAGGCTGTAGTTGCCACCTTGGAAACCTCTGCCAGAATCTGTGCGCCGGAATTGCCCTCTCCAACTACGAGCACCTTTTGTCCAGCAAAAGCGCCGGCACTCTTGTAAAAGGCGGAATGCAGCTGCATACCTTCAAATGTCTCCCTGCCCGGCACATCCGGAATAAAGGGCTTGCCCCAGGTACCAGTCGCAGAAATAATGGCACGAGCCGAGTAGCGCCCTTGGTTTGTATCTACCTGAAACCGGTCCGCTTGCCGGGACACGGCACTTACGTCAACCGGACGGTGGACTGGCACCTCATACCGTTGCTCATAGCGGCAGAGATAGTCAATGACTTCTGCACGGGTTGGGAAAGGATGGCTGGATTTGGGCATCCACCAGCCAGGCAGGGAACTTTGTTCTGCCGGAGAGAACAGGGTCAGGCTATCCCAGGCATGCTGCCATGCGCCTCCACAGTCCGGCTGATTGTCCAGCAGCACGTAACGAAGACCGGTGCGCCGAAGGTAATAGGCACACGCCAGAGCACTTTGCCCACCGCCGATGATGATGAGGTCATACATGTTTTTCTACTATAAGGTGGGGAAGTATGGGTTGGTTGACGGCACTCTGAAAAACATCTTTCTAAAACCTCTGGCGTTGCCCTTCTCAACAAAAAACCAAAAAAACCAACGGCGAACACAAAAAATTTCAACAAATATGTATTTTAGCCCCGGAAAGAAAAAACCCAGCGATGAAGCAACTCCTCTATTCCCTTTTTGGCTACCGGTTTATTTACCTCGGCATGTCCACCCGTAATCCGGGGCGGATTAAAATTGGTATTGCGCGCGATGTAGACCTTCGGTGGAAAGCCATTGGCCGGAGCATGAAAGGGCGGCAATTCCCCATCTTCTCCCTGCCCTGCTTCTTCGCAGATTGGTTTGAAGCACATTTGCACCGGGTGATGAAGCGCTTCAACCGGCCCGTAAAAGGCTCCGGAGGCAGCGAGTTTTTTTCCTACCTCCACCCGCTGAGCTGGATCGGCTGGCTGTATGTCCTTTGCTGCATTCTCTGGGCCTTTGCCGTCAGCCACCTGCTGATTTACGGCGCGCTGACAGGCCTTTGGTGCTGGTGGCGGGATATTGAGTTCTGGGCCTTTCAGCGGGAAGTGCTGGACTTCCTTCGGTTCTGGATTTCTTAACGCTCCCGCACTCCCCTGGCCAGCAAATACCCCATCAGGGATACCTCTCCGAGCGCTGCCGCGCCGCCCACCAGAAGCGCCAGCCATGCATCGTTGCCGGGGAAGAGGAAAACGCCAAATGTTTCCATCAGGTAAGTCAGGCCTGCCAGGCTCATCAATACCCCAAAAGCTTTAGGGATTAAATCAGACCGGTAGATCAATATGCCAAGCAGGAGACAGTGGAGGCCAAACAACGCGCCCGCAATTAAATAACCCGCCCGGTGTGCATCCATAAACAGCAGGGACAGGTCATACAGCTGCTCCGGGCTGTGCGACAGCGCCCATTCTGTTGATTCCAGCACGTGCTGCGCCAGGTAATGGTTGAGGAGGTTGAGGCTGGCAATCGCGGGGTGTGCCAACAACCGCAGGGCGGCAGCCACCATCGAAAGGGTCTGGTTAACCGGCTTGAACAACTGATAAAAAAGTACGGCTATGACGGCATCTGCGGTGAAGGCGATCAGGTCGGTTGCCAGCCCAAGCCGGAACAAACCGCCTTGCTCCAGGATATTCAGTGCTGTTTGGGCAGCATCGCCGGGCACAACTATCGTACCTCGCATATAGCCCTGACTGAAGCCTGCGCAAATGATCACGATGAGATAAAGAAGCCCGGTCAGGCGGGCCAGCTGTTTGGGGGCAGTCGGGTGATTTTTCATTTCACTTCGGTTTTGATTACGGAAGCAAAATTAGCGGGATATCCGCCCGGCAACGCCCCGGTATATAATCCCGAACGCATAGGCCACAACGACGAGCAGGCAGCCCGTTGCCGGACTACCTGCTCTCAACTTTATATATCGCTATAGAGTTTACTGCTTCAGCTCGAAGCGGTCTGCGTTCATCACCTTGTTCCAGGCTGCGATGAAGTCGTGCACAAAGCGCTCTTCTCCATCCTGGCAACCGTAAACTTCTGCGATAGCGCGAAGCTCTGTGTTGGAACCAAAAATGAGATCGACACGCGTGCCGGTCCACTTCACCTCGTTAGTCTTGCGGTCGCGGCCTTCGAATACGGTCTCATCTTCGGAAACCGCTTTCCACTTGGTGCTCAGGTCCAGGACATTCACGAAGAAGTCGTTGGAAAGCGTACCCGGGCGATCGGTAAATACGCCGCGCTGAGACTGATCGTAATTGGTATCCAATACGCGCATACCGCCTACCAGCGCCGTCATTTCCGGCGTAGTAAGGGCAAGCAGCTGTGCCTTGTCCACCAGCATTTCCTCTGCGGAAACTGAGTACTGCGTCTTCATGTAGTTGCGGAAACCGTCTGCTGCAGGCTCCAGCGGATCAAAGGATGATGCGTCGGTCTGCTCCTGCGTGGCATCAGTACGGCCAGGTGTGAACGGCACAGTTACGTCGTACCCCGCCTTTTTAGCCGCTTCTTCGATAGCTGCGCAGCCACCGAGTACGATGAGATCCGCCATGGAGACCATTTTGCCACCCATTGCGCCGCCGTTGAACTCCTTCTGAATGCCTTCCATGGTTTCCAGGACTTTCGCCAGCTGCGTTGGGTTGTTGACTTCCCAGTCTTTCTGCGGCGCCAGACGAATGCGTGCACCATTGGCACCGCCCCGCTTGTCGGAATTACGGAAAGTAGAAGCGGAGCCCCAAGCTGTGGACACCAGTTGCGAAGTGGTGAGGCCAGAAGCCAGAATCATGCGCTTCAGCTTGGTGATATCTTCCTCCTCGATCAGCTTGTGGGTTACCGGTGGTACCGGGTCCTGCCAGATCAGTTCTTCCGCAGGCACTTCTGGTCCCAGGTAGCGAGCCTTTGGCCCCATATCGCGGTGGGTCAGTTTAAACCATGCACGGGCGAAAGCATCAGCAAATTCGTCCGGGTTTTCGTAGAAGCGGCGGGAGATTTTCTCGTAAGCCGGGTCCATGCGCAGCGCAAGGTCTGTAGTCAGCATGAATGGCGCGTGCTTCTTCTCCGGATTGTGCGCATCAGGCACGGTGCCTGCACCTGCGCCACCCTTTGGCTGCCACTGATGGGCACCTGCCGGGCTCTTGGTCAGCTCCCAGTCGTACTTGAAGAGGTTCTCGAAGTACTTATTGCTCCACTGCGTTGGCGTGTCTGTCCAGGCACCTTCCAGACCGGAAGTGATGGTGTGCTCACCATTACCTTCGCCAAGTGTGTTTTTCCAACCGGTGCTCATCTCTTCGATGCTTGCCCCTGCAGGCTCTGCGCCAACGTATTTTTCAGGATCACCGGCACCGTGGGTCTTGCCAAAGGTGTGGCCACCTGCAATCAGTGCTACGGTCTCCTCGTCATTCATTGCCATACGGCCGAAAGTCTCGCGGATATCGTGTGCCGAAGCAATTGGGTCAGGATTGCCGTTAGGCCCTTCCGGATTCACATAAATCAAACCCATTTGTACGGCAGCAAGTGGATTTTCCAGCTCACGGTCGCCTGTATAGCGCTTGTCGTCCAGCCATTCGCCCTCTGGTCCCCAGTAAATATCTTCTTCCGGTTCCCAAACGTCTTCGCGACCACCGGCAAAGCCGAAGGTCTTGAAGCCCATAGACTCCAGTGCCACATTACCGGTCAGGATCATAAGGTCAGCCCAGGAGATTTTCTTACCGTACTTCTGCTTGATAGGCCACAGGAGAAGGCGGGCCTTGTCCAGGTTGGCGTTGTCCGGCCAGCTGTTCAGTGGCGCGAAACGCTGTGTACCCGCACCTGCACCACCCCGTCCGTCGGCGATACGGTAGGTACCCGCACTGTGCCAGGCCATACGGATGAAGAAAGGCCCGTAGTGGCCCCAGTCGGCTGGCCACCAGTCCTGAGAGTCGGTCATCAGCTCATGAAGGTCTTTTTTCAGCGCCTCATAGTCCAGGCTTTGGAACTCCTTTGCATAGTCGAAATCCTTGCCCATTGGGTTGGACAATTCGGAATGCTGGCGGAGGATGGTCAAATTAAGGCTATTGGGCCACCAATCGCGGTTGGAAGCGCCCGCACCAGCGCCGTGCTCAAGCCTGCCGTTCATAAACGGGCAGCGGCTGGATTGATTCACATCCCAGACCTTACCGTTATTCGGCTTGCTTTGCTCTGTATTTTTTTCCATGGTGAATGGTTATTTGGTTGCTTAAAAATGTAAAGATAGGATAAACAATATTTATTGTATTTATAGGCACATAGACAATAGCTATACAACAAACAGGCAGGCGATAAGGAATATTGTCAGAAAAGTGTAACAAATAAGTGCCGGAGCAGTTCATCCAAACCTCCCCTTTTCATCCAAAACCTGGCCCGGGGTGTTTGTCCAAAAGAAGATAAAAAATGATGCAAGAAACAGATGTGCTAATCATAGGAGGCGGGCTGACCGGGCTGACGCTAAACTACTTACTAAGAAAGGCAGGCTACGCTGCACTAATCCTTGAGGCCCGCGACCGGCTGGGCGGCAGGATATGGACAAAGACCACTACTGAAGGCGTAAAAATTGACATGGGCGCTACCTGGCTGGGCCAAAAGCACACTCACCTGGTACAGCTGCTGCAGGAATTGAAGCTCCCGGTTTTTCAGCAGCGCCTGGGAACTAAGGCGCTGTTTGAGCAGCATCAGCAGGATACGGCACAGATTGTCCCCCTTCCCCCCAACAACGAACCCAGCTACCGGATACAGGGAGGCACTTCCGCACTGATACAAGCACTTGCCCGGCATCTTCCGGATGAGGCTGTGCTTTTGGATACACCGGGTGAAAAGATTCATGCAAAAGCAGATGGGGTTTATACCTTTAGTGGAGCATTAACGATCAAATCCAAAGTCGTCGTTTCCACCCTTCCGCCTAGTTTGCTGAGCCACCGTATCGAGCTACAGCCTGCCCTGCCAGTTGCCTTAATCCGCCTCATGCAACAAACCCACACCTGGATGGGCGAGTCCATCAAAGCCGGGGTAGCTTATGCACAACCTTTTTGGAGGGAGCATGGGCATACAGGGACTGCTTTTAGTCATACGGGCCCGTTCACAGAGCTTTATGACCATACAGATGCTGAGGAGGAGCACTTTGCTTTAAAGGGTTTTCTCAGGAATGACATGGCAAACCTGAGCGCCCCTGACCGAAAACGGCTGGTTGAAGGGCAACTTTTGAAGTTCTTTGGGCAACCTGCCCTGGAGTATGCTTCCTACGAAGAGACCGTTTGGCCAATGGAGCCTTATACCTATGCCCCTTACGAACACGCAGTCCTCCCCCACCAAAACAACGGGCACGCCATGTACCGAAAGCCTTATTGGAATGGCCGGCTTTTCCTTGCAGGCTCGGAAACGGCAGATGCCTTCCCGGGGTATATGGAAGGCGCAGTCAGGAGCGCGGAATGGGTTTATCAGGCGTTGAGCAAATCACCTGCGCGTTAGTTAGGAAAGTGATTACCCCATAAGTTCGCAAAACTTCTAATTTCTCTGAGTTAATCCACGCGCCTTTAGGTGCGCTATGTAGGTAAAATGTTGGCTTTAAAAGGGCCCCCGTGCCGTAGGTACGGAATGTATAGGTCATTCCCTAAATCCCCTTCCTTCCATGGTTCTGTACATCATGCCCATTAACAATAGTCGAAATGCTATTCTAATTAAATAATCCCTCTTAAATTCAGCATTCAAAAATAACAGCTCATGGAAAGCAAGTATCTGGTCTGGTTAATTGCAGGGGGGCTTATCATTGGATTGCTAAGTGCTTGTTCCCCCGCGCTAAACAAGGAGACCGCCGGCGCTTCAGCAAAGGAACGCCCCGGTATTAATATGCAGCCTTTGGAGGGTGCAGAAGTACTATTTGACGGATCAAAAGCCATGCTGGAGGAGAAGTGGACGTACTGGGAAGGCCCGCGCTTTTCAGCAGCACTGCCCATCAAGTGGCAGATCGTCGAGGACCCGGTTGATGAAGGCACGGCATTGAACAGCAACGACCCTGCCTCAAAAGGCGGCTTGTACGGTGCAGCCGATATTGTAACGAAAAAGAAGTACCGGGATTTCCGCCTGCATGTAGAGTTTCTGGTGCCTAATGAGGGGGGCAATAGTGGCGTTTATTTGCAAAACCGGTATGAAATTCAAATCCTGGATGGAGACAGCACAAAGCATGGCATGGCCACAGTCATTAACGAGACGGAATCCCCTTACGCCTTTTATAATGGAACCGGTAAGTGGAATGCCTATGATATCACCTTCCGCGCGGCCCGGTTTGAGGGTGGCAAACTCGTGGAGCAACCGCTGGTCAGCCTGTATTTCAATGGTCATAAGGTGCACCAAAATGTACCCATCAATAAAGTCTGGGGTGGAAAGTTCTCCGGATTAGACGGCGGAAACGATAAAGGCTTTGGCATTACAGATACTCCCGGTGGCATCAAACTACAGGCCGAAGGGCACGATGTGTTGTACCGGAATATCTGGATTAAGGAGCTGGAGCTGGATGGTGCGGACACAGACTTTTAACTAAAAGCAGCTCAAGACCATGATCAAGTTTTTCCGGAAAATCCGCCAGCAGTTAATTGCTGAAAAGCGCGTCAGTCAGTACCTGTTATATGCACTTGGCGAAATCGTATTGGTGGTCGCTGGCATCCTCATCGCCCTGGCGATCAACAACAGCAATGAGCAGCGACTGACCCGGAACAAGGAACAAGTGTACCTAAAGGGATTGCAGGAAGAGTTTAAGGTTAGTCAATACAAGCTTAAAAACCTCATCGCCCTCAATCAGCAAAACGCTGAAGGCGCTCGCACCTTACTCCGCTTTATGTCCGACTCTACGACACTCACGGATGAGGCTGCCTTCTCCAAGCTGATTTACAGCACCCTCGCTTACGATATCGCCTTCAACCCCAACAATTCGCTACTGAACGAGATGATCAACTCCGGCAGTCTCCGCGACTTATCCAATCCTGAGCTGCGCCGCCGGCTGACCAACTGGATGGCCACCGTGGAGGATGTCGCCCGGCAGGAACAAGACCAGGAACAGGAACGCAAGCGTATTCTCAATACCTTCCTAAGCGACCGCTACAGTATCCGGACGGTTTTGGAGCAAGCTGGCCAGACAGCCGATGGGCTCGACTTGTCGCCATCCGCCCAGCCACATTCTAATCTGGCTTTACTGCAATCTAAGTCTTTTGAGAACCACCTGCTCCTCTTTCTGCTGGCCTGCGCAGGCACTACTGACACGCATTACCTGCCCCTGATGGAGGAGCTGGAAGCCATTTTGGAGTTGATCCACAGGGAGATTGAAAACTAGCTTCTTAGCTAAAAGCAGTAGCTTCACCCCTGTAAATCAAATGCGGCAGATCATGAAAAACGGTTCCATTTTAGCCTTTGTACTTATTTTAGCTTCCTGCACCCCCAGGGAGGAAATCAGCTCCATCAACCCCGTCAATTGAGAAAAGCGGATGATTGAAATCCCAAACCCTGATTCCCTGGCTTCAGGCACGACTTACTTATCGGTCTATTCCCAGATTTACAGTCAGACCGAGCACCGCACCCATGACCTCACGGCGACCATCAGCCTGCGCAATGTGAACCGAAAGGATACGGTCTATATTGAAGAGGCCGTGTACTACGATACTCATGGCACCCCAATCCGAAACTACTTTGCAAGGCCTATTTTTATTGCCCCTATGGAAACCGTTGAAATTGTTATTGACGAAATCGACCGTGAAGGGGGCACCGGTGCTAATTTCCTGTTCGACTGGCGGACTCCTTTAACTGGGAATGCGCCGTTGTTTGAGGCTGTTATGATTTCGACATCTGGCCAACAGGGGTTGTCCTTTACCACTCAGGGTGTCCGATTGGGTCCGAAGCATTGATTCCAAAACCTATCAGGGCGACTGAAGCGGGTTCGCCATTACCCCCTGCCGGGTCATTTTCACCGGAAGCAGCAATCCTTCTTCGTCAAACCGCAACGCATCAATACAAACCTCCCGGTGATGGGGGTTATCAGTACCCAGCGGACGGCGGTGGTAGACCATATAGTAGCGGTCCTGCTCTGGCAGAATAATGACTGAATGGTGCCCCGCCCCGGTAGCAATAGCCGTGTCCTGCTGCAGCACTTTGCCAATCCTCGCAAACGGGCCGAAGGGAGAATCTCCAATGGCATACGCCACACTGTAGTCGGGCCCCATCCAGCCGCCTTCCGACCACATGAAGTAATACCGCCCGTTCCGTTTGAACATGAAAGGCCCTTCCACGTACTGCTCCGGTGTAATTTCCTTGTACACTTCGCCATCTTCAAAAGGTACCACACGCAGCAGGTCATCGCTCAGCCTCACGATATTGCAGTGCCGCCATCCGCCATAGATGAGGTACGCCTGGCCGTCATCATCTTTGAATACGAAAGGGTCTATCGGTTGTGCTCCATGCTCAAAAGTGCTAATCAGAGGCTTGCCCAAAGCATCCTTGAAGGGCCCCGAAGGCTGATCAGCCACCGCCACGCCTATGCCGCCCACTTCGGCTTCGCTTTGGATATCGTTAGCCGAAAAGAAAAGATAGTATTGCCCATTCGCCTCAGTGATGGCTGGCGCCCAAATGGCGTAGGAAGCCCAGTCTGCCCATTCAATATCGAATACCCTCGGGTGGCGCTCCCAGTGGACCAGGTCCCGGGAAGAAAAGGCATCAAAAAAAGTCTGCTCCACGTACTGCTCATTGATGGCGTTTTTGCGCAGGGCCAGTTGTGCCGGAGTCGTTTTGGAGGGCCGCCGCTGCTGCGGATAGTGATCGGAAAAAGTGGGGTAAATCCAATACTGCTGTCCAAAGATAATCCCTTCCGGATCGGCGTACCAACCGGGGAAAACAGGGTTTGTAGCAGAAGATTTTTCTTTATGCTCTGCAAATTTAGGCGAGCAGGCAACGCAAAACCACAAGGGTAGAAGCCAGATAGCAAAGACGATTTTTGATGACATAAAGGCAGTGATTTTTGATGACCGATAGTCCCGCAAATAATCATTTTTCCGGCAAAAAACGGCACACTTGCATCTCATTTTCAAATAACAGGACGGATAAAAATAACGGTAGGTAGTTTATACAAAGAATTTCCTACCTTTAAGCTATAGATCTACCCAATTGACTGCATGCGACCACTAACCTCATGGCTATTGCTGTTCCTAATCACCTTCCAGTGGATGGCCGGGCATTTAGTGGTGGAAACGCTCCATATTATAGAAGTGCAGCGCAAAATGGACCAGCGTGAGGCACAATTGGCGGAGGCTCTCAAGGCCAGCACCGGTGCCTCCTATCAGGTCGCTATCATTAAAGAAGATTTTCATCCGGCTTTGATTGGCTACAGCAGCCAGTTTATTTTAACAGAAGAAATCGGAGGCGAAACCATACACTACAAAATCGCGGCAGACTCCACCCAATTGGTAGAGTACCTGCAGGCTATGCCCCCAGTTTCAGAAGACTCGAACAGCGGACGGGCTTTGCTCGACCAGCTGTTTTCCAAATTCAGGGTAGACCCGCCGCTGCACCCTCTGCCATCGGTGCCGGTCGCCACTGCCCGGGGTTCGTTTTTCTTTCAGCAGCCAGCCTCCACGGCCAGCCTATCGCTCCCTGACCCTCCTCCCAGAGCCTGATTTCCTCACCTGAAATCAATTGGCCAATTTAAATCTTTGGAGCACACGGACTCCCTGAACGCGATTCAGGAGGGTTGACTGTTACTTAGAGACCTGTCTGTACCGTGCCTGCCCATCTAAAACTTATTCTCAATGAATACCCATTATAAAAGTATTTTGACCCTAATGCTATTCGCCAGCCTAAGTACTCTGCAATTGCGGGGACAAGGCTGCGTGGCCATCCGCCACTTCTCTTCCTGTGGCGGCAACAATCTTTCCTCCAACCTCCTGTCTGCTGGTGAATGGCAGATCGGGATGAACTACCGCTACTTCAAATCCTTCCGCCACTTCCGGGGCACGCACGAGGAGCCCGACCGGGTTTCGAATGAGACGGAAGTCATCAACCATGCCCACGCCTGGGACTTTTCGGTCAACTACAGCCTGAGCAACCGAATGTACGCCACGGCCATCCTCCCATTTGTGGTCAACACCCGTTCTTCCTTATACGAACATGGCCGGGAGGAGCGCAATACGACCTTTTCCCGCGGCCTTGCTGATGTGCGGCTGGGCCTGGGTTACTGGCTCTTCGACCCTGCGCGCAGCCCCAAGGGCAACCTCGCACTCGGGTTGGGCGTGAAGCTACCCACGGGCGACTATAATGCAACGGACATTTTTTACAACGTCGGACCGGAAGGCACCCCTCAGGTCCGTCCCGTAGACCAGTCTATCCAACCTGGCGATGGCGGTTTTGGCCTGACAGTAGACTTGCAGTTCTTCCAGCAGCTGTCTCCCACACTTTTTGCTTACGCTGGTGCTTTTTACCTGGCCAATCCCAGGGAGACGAATGGCGTTCGCACATTTCGGGAAACGCTTAGCCCGATTCTGCAAAATGAATCCATCATGTCGGTACCGGACCAATACGGGCTGCGGGGCGGATTCAGCTACAATACCCCTGTGCCTGCTTTGAGCGTATCCATTGGTGCCCGTTACGAAGCCGTGCCAGTAGAGGACCTCATCGGCGGCAGTGGGGGGTTCCGGCGGCCCGGAGAAGTGCTGTCGCTGGAGCCCGGGCTGACCCTCATGAACAGCCGGACGACGCTCAGCCTTTCTGTACCAGTCGCTATGCTCCGCAACCGCCCGCAGAGCCTTACCGACCTGGAAACTGAGCAGGCCACCGGGCAGCCCCGCAACGGCGATGCCGCATTCGCGGATTACCTGATCAATTTCAGTGTGGCGTACCGGATTGCGCCGGACGACGCAAAAGCACCGGCACCTTTTAATCTGGATTAAAGCGGCAGGCTAGCCAAGCCGCCTGCTGCTGCAGCGCCTAACGAACCCAATTGCCGGGCCGGTCTCCAAGCCGGCCCTTTTTTATTTAACTTTAAAGCGACTACGCATTTTTTGTCCACCACGACCTCTGGGACTGCGATCCGCCCGCGCCTCCTAATCTGATTACCGTGCAGCAAGATGGGAATGCTGTTGAAGCTGTTGCTCAGATCACCAGGGAATTTGGTCGTGGCCTTTGCTTTGCCGGAGCAAAAAAACCGCAAATAAAGCTTACGCCCTTACTCCAGCGCCTGATACACCAGCGCCCTAAGCTTCGCGTGGTCGTCCAGCCCTCGGGCAGGGATGACTTGCGTGAAGTAGACCACCACGAGCTCCTCTGCCGGGTCGACCCAATAATGGGAATGGTATGCGCCGCCCCAGCCGTAATCGCCCACTGAGCCAAGCGTACCTCGGGCACCAAGATCGGCAGCCACCTTAAAACCGAGCCCAAAACCCTGCCCATCCGGTCCGTAAGGGATGTCGCGCATGTGGTCAACTGTCATTAGCTCGACTGACTTGCGGGACAGGATACGCTGCCCATTGTAAGTGCCGCCATTGAGCATCATTTGCAGGAAGCGGGCGTAGTCCATAGCGGTACTGAGCAGGCCTGCCCCGCCGGAAAAGCTGGTCCGGGGGCCTTCCACGTAGTGGCCTTGTCCACGCATGTGCCCGGGAGTGGGCGCACGTTCCAGGTTGTCCGCTTCTTTGGAATAGACCGTAGCCAGGCGGCTGACTTTCTCCTCAGGCAGGTAAAAATGAGTATCTTCCATGCCCAGGGGCTCAAAGATGCGAGTGGTGAGAAACGCTTCCAAAGGCTGTCCGGAGACCACCTCAATCAGCACGCCGAGGATATCCGTATTGTAGCCGTATACAAAACGCTCACCAGGCTGTGCATTAAAGGGCAAAGCGGCCATCCGCCGTATCGTCTCCCGCACCGGCTCCTCCCGGTCCGCGAAGTACCAACCCTGAATGCCAGCGGCTTCCCAGACCTCTTCTGCCGGTCCGTAGCCATAACCGATACCTGCCGTGTGGGTCAGCAAGTCACGGATGGTGATCGGGCGCTCAGCTTTTACCACTTCGTACCCGCCTTCTTCCTTCGCTACTGCCACGGTAGTTTCCATGTATTCCGGCAGATACTTGCCCACCGGATCACTGATCAGCAGGCGTCCTTGTTCCTGCAACATCATAACCCCAACGCTGACGATCGCCTTGGTTTGGGAAGCGATGCGGAAGATGGCATCCTTAGGCATCGACTCGCCCGTTTCCATATCCCGGTCCCCAAAGGCTTTAAAGTAGGGTATCTGTCCATTGCGGGCCACAAGAACCACCGCGCCAGGCAACTGCCCGTTATCCACATAATCCTGAAAAGTGCGGTCCAGATGCGCTAAACGTCCGGAGGAAAAACCGACGCTTTCCGGAACGACTTGCTGCAGCGCTTGCCCACTTATCAAGGTGGGTAGAGTAATCAAAAAGGTCAGCAGCAGAAAGTGGGAATGCATGTGCTTCATAGCAGTTGGTTTTCGTTGATATTTAGTCACTCAAAATACAAAGCTCCGGGCTTTTGCCAAAAGGAAAGCGTTTTCTGACTATTTTTATATTTTATCAACCGAACGAATGATGGCTTACCTAAAATACCTGTTCAGGCTTGTCGCTCTTTCCTGTACTTTACTGCCCGGCTTCGGGACAGATGCTCAAAACCTCGTCCCCAACCCAGGCTTTGAATCGTACTTCGAGCATCCGGAACTGAGCGTCAATGGAGTCAATGCTACAGCAGACTGGTTTAAATTTGAATACACCACGGAATTCTTTCACAGGACCTACCCTCCAATTGCGGGTGTGCCTTTCAATCAGCGTGGCTATCAGGAACCCTTCGAAGGGAATGGCTACGCAGGGATGATCGTTTACCCCTGGAATGTCAGAGAGTTCCTTGCCGTTCAATTAACAGAACCGCTGGAGGCCGGACAGGTCTACACACTAAGCTTTCAGGTCAGCCTTTCCGAGCAGTCAGGCTATATGACCGATGACTTTGGGGCTATGCTATCACGGGAGCGCCCGGAGCAGGATAGCTTAAGCAAATACTACTACGTAGTTAAAAACCAGGAAGGGCGGGTATTATCCGATACATCCGGATGGATGGAAATCCGCGGGCAGTACCTTGCTCAAGGCGGTGAGCAGTACTTGCTAATTGGCAATTTATACGATCAGCCCCGTACTACCTTTCAGGAAACGGCAGTTGAGGATAGCCGGTTCTGGGCTTACTACTTTGTGGACCAGGTGGAACTGACCCGCTGCGGCGAAACAGGAAGTATGCTTACCCAACTGCCACCACAGGACACCATCATTTGCGACAGCGGCAATGCCCGGCTCGAAGCCCTGCCCGATGCCGATAGCTACCAATGGGTTGGGCAGGATGTGCAGCAACAATTGCAAACCCGGATGCCCGGGCAGTACGTCGTTAACAACTTCTTCGGCTGCGATATTATACAGCAAACTTTTAACGTTGAGACGGATGGCTGTTTTTGCGACCTTATTATGCCCTCTCCTATCCGGCTTTCCAACCAACTAGCCCCCATCCCCTCCCGGAATGTAGAAGATTACACCCTTGAGCTGTTTACGGCCGCAGGCCAAAAAGTATGGTCAGGCAGCGCCGCCAATGTTGATCAGGCGCAACTCCCTCAGGCAGCCGGTGCCTACTTCTGGCGTGCCCGCCTCCAATGCTTCCGGGAACTGGATCAGCTGCCCTTTCAGCGTACGGTGAGCGGGCGTATTATTTTGGTAGATTGAAGCATTCCATTTGACCGGAAACAGAAAAGAGTCTGTAGCTTTGCCTAGCCCTGCCAAATACTCAACTACACCTCACAAAAGCATTGCTCAATGGACAAACGAAAGCTCAGCAACACCTTTCGGGTTTACCACCGTTACCTTGGCTTCTTTCTGGCTGGCATAATGGCCGTCTATGCCATTAGCGGCGTGGTGCTGATTTTCCGCAAAACGGACTTCCTCAAAAAAGAAACCGTAATTGAAAAACAGCTCCCTCCGGCCACCACCACTGCTGAACTCGGAAAGGCGCTCAACATTAAGAACCTCAAGGTCGAAAAAACAGAGGGCAGCCTGGTCTACTTTGAGAATGGCACCTTTGATCAGTCTACTGGCATGGCTCAGTATATCGTGAAGAAATTACCGCTGGTGCTGGATAAAATGACGAGCCTACACAAAGCCACTACGAATAGCCCTTTGTATTTTCTCAATATTTTCTTCGGAGTATCCTTGCTGTTTTTTGTGATTTCCGCATTCTGGATGTTCATGCCGGGTACCGATATCTTCAAAAAGGGGCTTTATTTCACCGCCGGGGGCATCATCCTGACGCTGATCATGCTGATGCTTTAAAGCAGCGCTACCGCCGGTATCCATCGGGAGGTGACTCGTGCAGCCTCCGGTACTGTCCGCTGAACGGTAAAGAGGTGAGCAGAAGCGGACCGCCCCCTGAGCGTCGCCTCACCCAGCCTTTTCACCTGATCGGCAGGCGTCAGCTTCACCTGCTGCAGCATTTCCTCAGAAAGGAGCAGGTCTACGCCGTAGCTGTTGCACAGCCCCTGAATGCGGGCGGTGGCATTGAGCACATCGCCGGAAAACAGGATTTCCTTTTTGATCATCCCAATCTCACCCGTGGTCACCCTGCCTAAATGTATGCCGGCTTTGAAGGCAGGCACTACCCCGAAATTTTGCTTAAACCACAGGGCTTTGGACCGCAGGCTGCCCCGCATGGCAAAGAAGCAATCTAGTGGACGGTTGTCTTTTTGCCCCTGCCGGTACGGCCAGGAAAGAATGATTTCATCCCCGACGTACTGGTAGATTTCACCGCCGTGGTCGATGATGGCTTCCGAAAAACAGTCGTAGTAGGCCTTCAGCAGGTGGAAATACCTTTGATGCCCAAGCTGTTCCGCAATCGTCGTGGAAGACTTCATATCCAGGAACATGAAAACCCGGTCCTCCTCTACTGGCCGGTGGTAACGCCCGGTGAAGAAATTATTCAGGACATTTTGCCCCATAAACTCACTGATTTCAGCGTAAAACAGGGACAGCAGCAGGCTTGCGCCCAATTGCACGCCTGTGCTCAGGTGGGTGATGCTCGTGAGGTAATTTAGGTACCGGGTCCATACTTCGGGCTGCAGCACACTTACGCCCATCTCCAGGCTTGCTGCCACCGGGAAAGTCACCAAGATCACAAACGAAAAAATACAGGCATAGGCCATCAGCTTAAGAAACAAGCGCCGCGCAAAATGCAGGTGCCCCAGCCAGGGGTCCAGGAATCGCAGCTCCAGATAGCCGGTGAAAAAGCCAGCTACGGTCACCGCAAAGCTAGCCACTACAAATATGCGCCAGTCCATCTGTATGACGGTGGAAGGCAGGGTGTCGATGCCAGCTGTCGCCGCATGCTCAATCAGCAGGAATACCCAGCCAGCCAGTAACCAGATCAGCCCAAAGGGCAGCAGGCGGGTGAGGAATCGTTTTGTCCGGGGTGGTATCATGGTATGCTTTTTACTTGAATAATGGCACAATGATACTGCCTCCCGGACATGCAATCGTTCGGCTTTACATTTTGGGACGGATTTTCAGAGCTGTCTTATTGATCTTCTCTGTCTCTGTTAACGCGCTCCAGCATTTCCACATCGGCCAAATCCTGAAGCCTGCCTGTACTTTTTTTATTTCTTATAAGATCTTGCAGACCAATAAATTTTATCGTTCCCGATTCATCCTGAAATACTTCATGCTTAATAAATGCATCATTAAAGTCTACTCCATCTATAGACGTCAGTATGTCTATCCGGTTAGGAGGATATCCTAACTGAATAATTTGAGTGCGTGACAAAAAAGCGGGGATGGGTAAAAAAGGGAGGTTGAGCCAATAAGTCGTAAATTGAGTTTGACACAAAACAATTAACGACAGCCAAACCTCCCGGATGAAGTTATGGAAAAACAGCAACTTACCCAGCGATTAAATCAGAAGTTTGAAGAATTAGTGTGCCTTAGCGATGGATACGTCGAATCTTCGGATGCCATGCATGACATTGAAAAAGGCTTGCTGAGCGAATTGCTGAGCATCGGGCTGCTGCTGCTCCGGTACATCATAGCCGGGAAGCTAAAACAGTGCAAGAGTTATGAATTCGACGTGGACAATCAAGCAGCTTGCCAAAGCAAGGGCAAGAAGGCGCGGCGCTATTTAAGTTTGTTTGGGCCCTTATCCATACAGCGCCCGAGCCACTGGGCCAGTGACAAAGGGGTTGTATATAAACTGGATGAGCACCTGCAGTTGCCCCGAGGGAGCTATTGGTCTTACAATATCCAGGAATTAGTGGGCGAAAGTGCATCAGAGAATGATTTCCGTGAAAGCGTGCACCTGTTTAACAAGCTGCTGAATTTGGATTTGCGCTGGGAGTCCTCGGTGCGCAACACTCTTAATTTGGGCCAATACGTGGAAGCCTATTATGAGGCCCGCCCGGCTAAGGCAGAACCTGAAGCGGTGTGCTTCAGCGCCTCTTTTGACGGCAAGGGCGTACCGAAGGTAAGAAAGCCCAAAGCCCGCTCGGGCAACCCCAAAGCCCGCTTGGGCAAAGGGGAGAAACCAGGGACAAAGCAGATGGCAACTGTTTCAGTAACTTCCAGCTTTAAGCCTAAGCAACGTAGTGTCAAAGCCATTGCCGATGCTTTGATGGGAGTGGAAAACGAGCCTCAAAAGATAAAGAAAAAACCAAAACAAGAGCAGCGCTCAAAAAAGAATGGCTGGCACGAAAATATCCACCGCAGGGCATTTTTAGCAGACCAGGACAAGGCGGTGGACTATGGGATACAGGACATCAAAAACCGGATTAGCCATACAGACAGCCGCTTCGTTGTCCCTATTGACGCAGGCATCGGGCTAGAGGACAAAGTCTTGGGAGCGGTCAAAAAATACGGTTTGGAAGATGCCTTTGATGGCATTATCCTGGATATTATCCATGTGCTGGAATATGTTTGGGCAGCCGCGACTGCCGTTTTTGGCGAGCAGTCCAAGCTGCGCACGCCTTGGGTCAGGGATATGCTCACGGACTTGCTCAACAGCAAAACGCAAAAAGTCATTGATGATTTAGTGGCTATCCGGGATAAGACAAAATTATCCAAAAGTAAAAGCCAACAGCTGAACAAAGCCATTACCTATTTTACCAACCATCAGCATAAGATGGACTATCTGGCTTTTATCAAGAAGGGATACCCCATAAGCTCAGCTATGGCAGAGTCCACTTGTGGGCATTTGGTCAAAGAGCGTATGGAGCAGAGCGGCATGCGGTGGAGCAGCGACAGTGCCCAAAAAGTGATGGATCTAAGAGCTGTAAAATTAAATGGCGACATGGAGGATTTTGTCCAGTTTGTCGTTGGCTCAGAACGCAAAATCCGCCTCCGGAAAATGGCGGCATAATAGATGCCCCGCTTTTTTGTCACGCACTCGAATAATTTGATCTGATTTTTCAAAATCCGATACTGAAACAGCTAAAGATTCAAAACCAAAATCTAACAATACATTCTTAATTTTCCGGGCATTTTCCGGGGCTGTCCATATCCAAAGATCAATATCCTGAGTAAACCTTGGGTAACCATAATAGGCTGTCGCGTACCCGCCAACTACCAAATATTTAACTTCATGCTTTTCTAACAACCCGATAAACTCTTTGAAATCCTTGTTCAGTATCATGGCTCCACTTCATATATTTTGTTCTTAATTGCTCCAGGTGAACCAACCTTTCCAATTTACTGAGACTTCTGAAATAATCAATATTCCCTGTGTCGCTTCCTTTATGTACGATATTAATTCTTTTGGGCGCCATTTCGTAGTTTTTCATACAATTTACAGCTTTCTGCTCAAAACGGCTTCCTCTAACCCATAATTTCATCAACTGATCTCACTGTAATTAACTGATCTTTAAATCTTAAAAAAGTAAACTACAAGCCCCTCAATTCACGGAGCCACATCTCTGGACCTTTCCTTTCTAAATTCAAGTCACTGCATCAATCAACATGCCGATCAGGATGGCTGCCGCAAATGAAGTTACCGTTCCTATCGTGTAGGCTAAGATGCCTTTGAGGTAGTTAATTTTCTTTCGTTTATTATAAAAGCGGGCGATGGCCCATCCGGCATAAACATAGGCAATCAACGCGCCTAAGCTAAGCAACCTTAGCCCCACAAGACTTTCACCGATCCCAAATACAGCGAGAATCAGCATCCCCACTCCAAGCACATAAAACAGCAGAATCAGGACTTCAAAGTAGTTGTAGCCGGCCTTTCGGAAAAACAGCCGAACCCAGAAGGCAATGACAAACGCCATCATTATATTGGCATAGCCATAATTTTTCTGCATCCATACCAGTATATTCCTAACGGCAGACTCGCCGGCTGCCTTTGCATTGGCCCCCGCGTAGTCTGTTTCAAAATTCAGCAATTGCTGGGCAAGCGTATAAAGCAGCGAACAAACGATGACAAAAATGACGGGCTTCATCAACTTGCTGCGGTCTTCCCGGATGTACCGGCGCACACTTTCCCCGGGCCGGAGAAGCAGTTCCCGAACCGTGTACAGAATGCCTTTGTCAAAATTGAGCACACTGCTGATTTCGGACAGCAGGTAGCGACTGTCAATCCGCTTGAGGTTGTTCGGGTGCCCGCATGCGGAGCAAAATTCACCGGAGAGCTCATGGTTGCAGCGCTTGCACTTGGCGGTCTGAGTCATGGTCATTAGAGGTGTTTCGGGTTTGGACCTTTGAGTAATACAAACTCAATATCGTAAGAAAAAGCAAATAAAAAAGCCCTTCTCTTCGCAATAGCTGCGCCCCGGAGAGAAATCCCAACTCCCCACCGCAAAACCTTGGCAATTTAACCCGAACAAGCGACCTTTGTGGTTTGACGCAAATGTTAAATCCATAAGCTGATGATCCACTTCTTCGGAGACCCCCAACGAATCCTTTTTGCCGTTCAGGCTACAGCCACCCTCACCGACAGCGATGTGACCAAGCTCACCTGGCTGTTTGGCGATCAGCCTAAGCTCGATGAACAGACGATCGACGGGCAATTCATTGGGCCGCGGGCAGCCATGGTCTCTCCCTGGAGTACCAATGCGGTGGAGATCACCCAAAATATGGGCATCAGCGGCATACAGAGAATAGAGCAGTACACGCCTTTCTCGGCAACTGCACCCTTCGACCCTATGCTGAAGCAACGCTTCGACGGGCTCGATCAGCAGCTGTTCACCATACACATCCAACCGGAGCCCATCCGCCCTATTGAAGATATCGCAGCTTATAATGCGGCGGAAGGGCTGGCCCTCAGCGAGGAAGAAGTCGCTTATCTGGAGGAAGTGGCGGAGCGTATTGGCCGCAAGCTGACCGACTCAGAGGTCTTCGGCTTTTCGCAAATCAACAGCGAGCATTGCCGGCACAAGATTTTCAATGGCACCTTCGTGATCGACGGGCAGGAACAGCCGGACTCCCTTTTTGCCATGATCCGGAAGACCTCCAAAGCCCATCCCAACAGCATCGTTTCCGCTTACAAGGACAACGTTGCCTTCCTAAAGGGCCCACAGCTCCGCCAATTTGCACCTGAGCGCCCGGACGAGCCTTCCAGCTACAGCAAAAAAGAAGTGGATACGGTCGTTTCCCTAAAGGCCGAAACCCACAACTTCCCGACCACGGTGGAGCCTTTCAACGGGGCGGCTACCGGCAGCGGAGGGGAAATCCGGGACCGTATGGCAGGTGGGATCGGCTCTTTGCCTCTGGCCGGAACAGCGGTATACATGACCGCCTACTCCCGCCTGATGGAAAACCGCCCCTGGGAAAAAGCCGTGCCCGAGCGGAAATGGCTCTACCAAACGCCTATGGATATCCTGATCAAAGCTTCCAATGGGGCTTCTGATTTCGGCAATAAATTTGGGCAACCCCTCATTGCGGGCTCTCTGCTCACCTTCGAGCACGCCGAGCACGCCCGCCAACTGGGTTTTGACAAAGTCATCATGCTGGCCGGGGGCGTGGGCTCGGGCATCCTCGATCAGGCCCTGAAACAAACGCCCCGGAAAGGCGATAAAATCGTGCTGCTGGGTGGCGACAACTACCGCATTGGTATGGGCGGCGCCGCCGTTTCCTCAGCCGATACCGGCGCGTTCGACACGGGTATCACCCTGAATGCCGTGCAGCGTTCCAACCCGGAAATGCAGAAGCGGGTTGCCAATACCATACGTAACCTCGTGGAAAGCGTTAAGAACCCCATCGTTGCCATACACGACCACGGTGCAGGGGGCCACCTCAACTGCTTTTCCGAATTGGTGGAAGAAACCGGCGGCCGCATCGACCTTGATGCTCTGCCGATAGGTGACCCCACCCTCTCGGCTAAGGAAATCCTCGGCAATGAGTCTCAGGAACGCATGGGCCTGATCGTTGCGGCAGAGGACATCCCGCTACTGCAAAAAATCGCAGAACGGGAGCGCGCGCCCATGTACGTGGTCGGTGAAGTGACCGGCGATATGCGCTTCTCAGCCGTTTCCGAATCCAAAGCCGAAACGCCGCTGGACCTCGACCTGGCGGACCTCTTTGGGAGCTCTCCGAAGACCATTATGGAAGATCAGGCCGTGGAGCGGCAGTACGAGGCCGTAGACTATGACCCTGACAGGATTCAGGAATACCTGGAGCAGGTACTCCGCCTCGAAGCCGTGGCCTGCAAAGACTGGCTGACCAATAAGGTAGACCGCTGTGTGGGAGGCCTGGTGGCCAAACAACAGTGCGCCGGCCCGCTGCAACTACCCCTAAACAACTGCGGCGTTATGGCGCTGGGGTACGACACTCCACATGGCGTCGCTACTTCCATCGGGCACGCTCCGGTCAATGCCCTGATCGACCCGAAAGCCGGTTCCAGGAATGCCATTGCAGAAGCACTGACCAATATCGTCTGGGCTCCGCTGGAGGAAGGGCTCCAATCCGTTTCCCTTTCCGCCAACTGGATGTGGCCCTGCCGCAACGAGGGGGAAGACGCCCGCCTGTACGAAGCGGTGCAGGCCGTGTCTGACTTTTGCATAGAACTTGGCATCAACGTGCCTACGGGCAAGGACTCCCTATCCATGAAACAAAAATACCCGGATGGGGATGTACTGGCGCCGGGTACGGTGATCATTTCCGGGGTAGGCGTTTGCTCGGATATCAATAAGGTTGTTGAGCCGGTCTTCCAAAAGGACGCTGGCCCGGTGTACTACCTCAACCTTTCGCAGGATGACTTCCACCTCGGCGGCAGCTCCTTCGCGCAAGCCCGCAATAAGATCGGCTCGAAAGGGCCCGACGTAAAGGATGCTCAAAAGCTGGCGAATACCTTCAATGCACTACAGGATCTGATAAAAAGCGGAGCTGTCGTTGCCGGGCATGACGTAGCCTCCGGCGGCCTGATCACCACTCTGCTGGAAATGTGCTTCGCCGACAATAATCTATCTGCCGAACTCGACCTGAGCCCGCTAGGAGAACAGGACATCATCAAGGTGTTGTTTGCAGAAAATGCCGGTGTAGTCTTGCAACTCAGAGATGAAGAAAGCGCCACCGCACTGGTCAATTCCCCCATCCCCTGCCACCGCATCGGCACAGTAACGGCCGGAGATGCTTTGCGCATCCAAAATGGTGAGGAGCAGCACACCTTCGACATCCCCAAACTCCGGGACGCCTGGTACGAAACCTCCTGGCTGCTCGACCAAAAGCAAACGGCCAACGGGCTGGCTGATGCGCGCTACGCCAATTACAAAAAACAGCCGCTGCAGTACCAATTCCCTGCCCATTTCAGCGGCCGACTGCCGGAGCTAAAAGAGAATGCCCACAAACCCAAAGCCGCCATCCTGCGCGAAAAGGGTAGCAACTCCGAACGCGAGCTGGCTCACGCGCTGTACCTGGCTGGCTTTGAAGTCCGGGACGTGCACATGACCGACCTGATGACCGGCAAGGAGACCCTGGAAGACATCCAATTCCTTGGCGCTGTGGGCGGCTTCTCCAATTCCGATGTGCTGGGCTCTGCCAAGGGCTGGGCAGGCACTTTCAAGTACAACGAGCAGGCTAAAACCGCGCTGGAAAACTTCTTCGCCCGCGAGGATGTGCTCTCGGTGGGCATTTGCAACGGCTGTCAGCTATTCATGGAGCTCGGGCTCATCTACCCGGAACAGGATCCGCACCCGCTGATGGATTTCAATGATTCCCATAAGCACGAGAGCGGTTTCACTTCTGTGAAAATCGGCAAAAATAACTCCGTGATGCTATCCGGTCTTGAGGGCAGCACCCTGGGCGTTTGGATTTCCCATGGCGAGGGCAAATTTGACCTAAAGGGCGCTGAAACCGATTACAACATCGTTGCGAAGTACGGATACGAAGCCTATCCTGCCAACCCCAATGGCAGTGCCTACAACACCGCTATGCTCGTCAGCGCGGATGGCCGCCACCTGGCTACGATGCCGCACATTGAGCGCTCCATCTTCCCCTGGAACTGGGCGCACTACCCCGCTGGCCGTCAGGATGAGGTGTCACCCTGGATTCAGGCGTTTGTAAATGCGCGGGAGTGGCTGGTGAACCAGAATACTTAAATCATATTGCCTTTGACCGCGAACTCCTTAAATTCATCGAAGATTTTTCTCATGGATGTTGTTTTATTATAGCGATTCCTGGTTTAGCGTTTCACATTCCGTACCTACGGCACGAGCCTTCTCCCTAAACCCTTTTTTACCTAGATTTTGTGCCTAAAGGCACATCATATTGACAAATTTGTTCTTACGCTTCGAGCGTTTTTTTGCTGTTGCTCTATTACAGTGGTTTTAAATCTACAATTAGCGTGCCTTTGGGTACGCTATATTGGTAGAAAATTTGGATTCGAAAGTTTATCCGTGCCGTAGGTACGGAATGTATTAGCGCTTTAGATTTCGCCTTTTGTACCGGTCTGCCATAGCCAATCAGACAGGCGTACAGCACAGAGTTATTCCAATTTAACGGCACTCTTTAGTTAGACCTGTAGGTATTAACAGACCTAAGTGACAGGGAAAAATCCGTCCCGGAGCTTCATCAGCTCAAAGTAACCAACCCAGTTTTGTTACAAATAAGGGGTTATTCATTACAACTTTTGTCATAAATAAGGGGTTATTCATTACAAAACCTGGATTTATGATCAAAAAGCGCCGGGCATTAGAAGATTTGATCCAATGGGCAGAAAGCCCAAACCGAAAGCCGCTGCTCATCCGCGGAGCCCGACAGGTAGGCAAGTCGACCCTCGTGCGCATGCTGGCAAGCAACTTTGATCATTTCATTGAACTTAATGCTGAAAAGCCCGGTATACAGGCATTGTTCCATCGGCACCTCGAGGTAAACGAGTTGATGGAGGCTCTTTTTTTCGAGCGCAACATTTCCGGTGCAGGTTCAAAAATACTACTCTTCATTGATGAGATTCAGGAAAGCCCGCAAGCAATCCGGCTGCTACGCTATTTTTACGAAGAGCGCCCGGATATTCATGTCGTTGCTGCCGGGTCGTTGCTCGATTTCTCTTTGGGTGAAGTCAGGAGTTTCCCGGTTGGCCGGGTCAGTCACTATTATCTTCACCCGCTCAATTTTGAGGAGTTCCTGCAATGGAAAGGCGAGGATCGGGCACTGCAGGCATTACAGCACATCCCCGTTCCGGATTTTGCACACGAAAAGTTGCGCATCCTGTTCCATGAATATGCTCTGCTTGGCGGGATGCCCGAAGTGGTACAGCGTTACACCGATGGTACACCGCTGTCCGGCCTTGCGCCTCTCTATGCTGGTCTTTGGCAGGCTTACCTGGACGATATCGAGAAATACGCCGGTAACAATACGCAACGGCAGGTCCTGCGGCACATCATCCGGTCTGCGCCAATGGAGCATGACCGGATTAAGTTTGCAGGGTTTGGCCATTCCAACTATGGCTCAAGGGAAGTGGGCGAAGCCCTCCGAAACCTCGAATTGGCCAGAGTGATTCGCCTAATTTACCCCACCACACAGCTTACGCCACCTGTCATCACTGACTTGAAAAAACGCCCCCGGCTTCAGTTTATTGATACGGGGTTGCTGAATCATACCCTCCAAATCCAATCGCAGTTTCTGGGCCTGGCAGACTTAAACAGCCTTTACCGGGGATTTATCGTGCAGCACTTACTGAGTCAGGAGTTGATTGCACTTCACAACAATCAGGATTTCAAGCCCCATTTCTGGGTAAGAGAAAAAGCCAACGCTAATGCTGAGGTGGACCTGGTTTATCCCTATGAGGGGCAGCTCCTGCCGATTGAGGTAAAAGCCGGGCCACAGGGGAGGCTGCGGTCCCTGCATCAGTTTGTAGAGCGCGGCCAACCGCCCTTTGCCATCCGGTTTCTCAATAATACTATATCTGTGGAGAACGCCCGGACACCCGCCGGATACGAATACCGCTTGGTCAACCTCCCTTACTACCTCATGAGTCAGCTGGAAGGGTACTTAAAATGGGCCGCCAATCGTCAATAGCGGAGGTTGAAAAGCCCTAAAACGACCGCATCTACCGCTTTCGCAAAAGAATCTCCCCTGTTTTTAATCTGCCTGCCGGTAAATCGCCGTACCTTGACTAAAAGAGACACACTCCTTTAGTCGCATGAAAAAAGCCACCACATATCTCCTGCTCGTCATGCTTAGCGTCAATATTTTTGGCGCAGGCACCGGAGCCCTGATACACTGGCTAGCGCACGCCCTTGAAGGAGAAGAAGTCCACTGGCACACGCACCACCACGGTGCAGGCCATGCCCATCATCATGCAGAGGCACACCATGCAGGCCACCATCATACGCATCATGGGGCCATTACCTTTTTACTGGATACCTTTAGCGCATTTGATCAGGAGGCTTCCGAGCAGTGCCTCCTCCACCTCAACTGGCTCATGCTGAGCCTTACCGGACTGCTAAGCACAATGCATTATGCTTCTGCTCCCGAGACAAGCCTCAGTGCCCTATCGGTCGGCATGCTTTTGCTTTATCAGTCCGTCCACCCGCTTATACCCTGCCCGCCTCCCAGAATCCTGAACTAACTCATTCCGTCCATTTATTCTATTTCATGAAGGTGCCGAAGCAATTGCTCTGCTTTGCAGTCAGATTGGCTTGGCTTAAACTACCGTAGTGCAGTAAAAACAGCCTGTCTTTTCTTGAAGATGGGTGTGGTACTGTGAGGCCCCCTTCATGCCTGTATTCTAAAGCCTGGAAAACCCGGGCCCAATTCCTTACGCAACAGGACATGCACTACGCAACCTCCTGTTGCCTGTCAAAAATTATAATTGTGAAACAGACACAACTACTCATAAAACTCACTTTTGCCCTGCTATTCAGTCTCAGTACAGCCTCGCTTTGGGGTCAGTCCAATGGCAATATTAGCGGCACCATACAATCCGATGCTGAAGGGCCGCTGGTAGCCGTCAACGTCGCCGTAAGGGGCACTTCCCAGGGCGCGACCACCAACGAATCCGGACAATTTACCATTGCCAACCTGTCGCCGGGCACCTACACCCTCGACATAAGTTCTGTGGGGTACAAACGCCACAGCGAGCCCGTCGTAGTAGCAGCCGGGCAAACAGCAAAGGTCGACATCACCCTCCGGCAGACGGCAACCTCCCTAAGCGAAATCTACGTCCGCGGCGAAGCCCTCAACCGGGAAAACAATACCATTACCGTTGACATCATCGGACAGGAGGAAATCCAAAGCCTGAATATCGAACAGCCCCTGCGGCTGATTGAGCAGGTGCCGGGCGTTGACCTCGTCGCTTACCGGCAGGGAGGCGTAGCCGATCAGTTCTCCATCCGCGGATTCGGCGGCGGCGGGCACGCCGGTGAGGCTGGTGTGGAAATCGATGGCATCTCGCTAAACGAAGCAGAGGGCCACTCCGATGGTTATGCCGACCTGAACGTCCTCATTCCGCTCAACCTGAAGTCGATGAAGGTCTATAAGGGTCCTTCATCCGTACTGTTCGGCCGGTTTGCACAGGGCGGCACTTTGGCATTAGAGACCCGCAAAGGCGGCAACTATCAGGACGTAAGCGTTACCGGCGGTTCTTTTAACACCTTTGATGCGCAGGTTGCCATCGGCAAAGGCATCCCGCTCGGTGCGTCCGATCACCAACTGCAGACCAACCTCGCCTTCCAGCTTTTCCGCACCGATGGGTATTCCGAAAACTCGGAAACGCTGCGCGGCAACCTCACGGGCCGGTTTTCTTATGATCTGAGCGATAAAACGGACATCGCCCTGTCCCTGCGCGGCCACAGCAGCGAGTGGAATGCCCCGGGCTACATTTCCGAAACTCAGTTTGAGGATGATGACCGGCGGAACCTGCAGGACCCCAATGGGGAAAACGACGGCGGCAATAAGCAGTTTTACACCCAGCGCCTTGATCTCAACCACAGCTTTAGCGACAACCTCCGCCTGCTGGTGTTTGGGTATGCGGTGCAGCAGGAATTTACCCGTTTTGCTAAGTTTGGCTTCCAGCCCGGCGGGCAGTCGGAGCGGTTCAACACCCGCGATGTGTATGCCTCCGGTGCCAGCCTGAATGGCTACAGTGAGCTCTCCGGTATTTCCATCAACTGGATTGCCGGTCTGGAATTCTACAGCGAGCAAACGGAGCGGATGCGCTGGGCCACCGAAGACCGGGTGCGTCAGGCGCAGACACAGGACCGCTTGTTTACGATTCAGTCCGTATCGGCTTATGCACAGGGAGAATTTGACATCAGCCCTTACTTCCGTCCTTCCATAGGGCTGCGGTATGACACTTACTTCGGCAGCTTTGAAGCGAATGACCCCGGGCAAGACGCAGTGGATGACCAAATTGACGGTCTGTACAACGTTAGCCCGAAGGTAGGCGTTCGCTCCACCTTGTATGAAGGGTTCGACCTGCGGGCGAGTGTTTCCAATGGCTTTTCGCTGCCCAATAGCGCTTTGAAATATGAAGCCGGGCTAGACCTCGGGCCAGTACAGCTGTGGCAGTATGAAGTAGGTGCTACCTACCTGCCTAATCACTGGCTGGAGTTGGATGTTGCCGGTTTCATCCTGGACTCTTCCAACGAAATCGTGGAGAACCCGCCCGGCTCTCTGGAGTTTTTCAATGCCGGAGCAACCCGCCGCATGGGGGTAGAATCCAAAATAGCGCTGACGCCCCTGCCCGGGCTGCGCCTGGCGGGTACCTTCTCTTACATTGAGACAGAGATCACCAACAATCCGGAGGACAACCTGGAAGGCAAAGGCCTGACTGGCGTACCTCAGACCATCGGCACACTGGATATTTCCTATGTCACCTCGTCCGGGCTTGGCAGCCGCTTCCGGTTCCGGGATGTGGGGCGGTACTTCATTTCGCCGGATAACGAAGCTTCCTACGAGGGCTATACGGTATCCCATCTTTCCTTCTTCTACAATTTCAACAAGCAGTCTTCGAGGGAAGGGCGGATTTTCATGGAAATCCAAAACCTGTTTAATGCCCGCTACGCAGAGTCGGTATTTGGCAGCGTGGATGCCCGGTCGTTTGCGCCCGCTCCACTGCGGAATTACAGCGTTGGCGTACGGTACGGCTTCTAAAGAGTAACACGCTGGGCTGAGGCGCCCCTTGCGGTAAGCCTCAGCTCTATTCTTTTACAAAAATTCAAACCTTGCAGATATGAAAAACCCAAAGAGTACAATCGTTGCTGCCTCGATTTTGGCAGCCCTTTCCTTCTTCATCGTTTACTGTACCCATTCTCATGCGGAAGACGGTCACACCCATACTCACGACGGAACAGCACATACGCATGATCATGGTGCAGGTACCCACACCCACGGGCATGGAGGCGACGGACACAGCCACCCCAATGCAGATGGCAGCCCGGCTTTCCGCTACCTGGCGATGAACGGAGAGTTTCGGATGAACCCCAACGACTCCCTAACGGAAAATGACCCACGCAACCCCAGCCGCCTCGTGCTGAAAACCAGTGAGGACAAAGGCTCGCTCTCCCGTATGGCTTTCTACGCCCATGACGATATGGAGCAAAAGCTGGCGGAGTGCGGCTATCAGTACATCGGCAGCCGGCCAGACCCGCATTACTTCCCGGAGCAGTCCAAGACATCCATCTGGGATGTGTTCCAAAAAGTAGAAGACTACGACGGAGACTGTGCGGCATTTAAGTACGTCCTCTCCCGTTCACCACATGGCGACCCCATTCATATGCACCTGCGGTATGGGGATGACGTAGAGGCCTTACTGGCGATGAGCAACGACGAGAAGGACAATCAGTTTAACCCCTGGTGGTCGACTTACTGCGATATTGAGCGGACTACGTCGTGTGATTAATTGACATTTAATCGCATTAAAAAGCGCCCGGTAGCTGCAACAGCACCGGGCGCTCGTTATTTGGACCGGAAAGTAAATGCAATCACGAATGTGTATGTACAGTGGCAGCCACTTCCCCCTGCCCACTAAAAAATCCATACAACTGATAAGCTAGCAGAGCAGCCCCTGCCACAATCAAGCCAATATTAACGACTTTGTAAAAGACCGGGTAATGCTTCGCCTGCTGTATTTTTTTCAGCACAAATACGATGGGGATGAGTGCAAGGACCTGCCCCACCTCTACGCCGACATTAAAGCTCAGTATCTTAGCCAGAAACTGGTCGGCACCAAGCTCAAACGACTGCAGGCGGGTAGACAAACCGAAACCATGTATCAGCCCAAATGCAAAAACCATAAACAACAGGTCCGGAGCCGGTGCCTTGAATACCCGCTCAAAGCCGCATAGAGCCAAGGTTTTTTCTTAGTTACGTAAAGATTGCTTTCATAGGATTATCTGCAGCAGCTGAAGTTGCGCCCAATCTACACCCGCTCAACTAAAAACTTACCATTCCCTAATCTCAGCCCGATATGACCTAAACCACTAGTGATCAGAATTGTACAGGGCTTTTTTAATATAAGTGTACTTTTTACATTTATTTTTATTATCTTTACTTTAGAAAAATTAAGGCTGTCCTGATTGCAGGCCGCAAAGTGTTATGAATTGCAACACCTTGTGATGGAATTCTCGTGGCTTAACCAACCATTGAGCGGCAGCAAATAAGCAGGTAACTATTATTCTACCATCTAAAATCAGTGTAATGAAACAAATTTACTTTCTCATTGTGGCCGTTCTGGCTTTTAGTGCGGTTCACGCCCAGCAAACTACAATTGACATCAGCGCCATTGACCCGGTATTCACAACAACATTTGAAGGAGCACTCGTCATCGATGTCGCAGAGGCGGCCTCGACTGCGGCTAATCCTGATGTATCTTTTGACAATCCATTGATGGGGCAGGACTTCACAGAAGCAGAAATTGCCTTTGATGTATACAATTATGAAGGTGTGGACTCGATCAAAGTCCTGGGCTCCCTCATTGCCTTATTTGATGATGCCCTGGGCCGGATGTATTTCACCAATGGCTCTTACCTGGGCTTTAACAACGGCATGTTCATTGACGCCAACCTGATCGACTTTGGAATCGATACCGATTTCCTGGGCGGCAATCAGTGGAGAAATGTAAAATTGCAGTTCACCCAAACAGGCTATGCCGTTTACGTGGACAATCAGCTGGCTTATAATGAAAGCAGCACAGATGTGACCATCGCGGGCAACCTCACAGACTACAGTCAGATCATTGATTTTATGCAGAATGCTGCAACCCTGGTGATTGGAACCGGGTCATTCTGGAGTGACAATATGCGCCCGGATGGCACCTTCTTCGACCCGCAGTACAGCTATATGAAGAACATAACGGTTACACCTAATTTTTCGACTTCTACAACGGAAATCTTTGAAGACAAGCCTAACGGCAAACTCATCAGCGTAACCTACTTCACTATGGACGGCCGGAAGGTTGGGGAAGACTTCAACAATCTTGAGCCTGGCGTTTATGTAAAAGCGGAAGCTTACGATAGCGGTCAGGTCCGCAGTGAGAAGATCTTTAAGAGCACCAAGCGTTAACTACTACTACTATTCATACACTATTTTGACTGTCGGGCAGCGCAGAAGCGCTGCCCTTTTTTTGTTAGGGCACCAGCTGAACGTCACCGGTCAGGGTAGTCACTTTTCCCCTCGCATTTACAGCGACAATAGTGTAAAGGTAAGTCCCGTTGTTAAGCCGTTCGCCCAGGTAGGTCCCGTCCCAGCCATAGCCCGAATCATTGGGTGCGAAATTTTCTGCCTCATACATCAGGCTGCCCCAGCGATTGTAGATGCGAAAAGTCCGAATGGTAATCCCTGCCTCCGGCCAGGCGTAGAGACGGAGGCGGTCGTTCCGGCCATCACCGTTGGGAGAAAAAGCGGAAGGGACGTAAAGGGGGCAATCAGCCTGCGGAACCGTCAGCAGGGTATCCCGGGTACAACCTGCATCGTCTGTCAGGCGCAGCGCATAGGCTCCGGGCGTTAATCCAGATACATCAGAAGTTGAAAGCGGCGCGTCATTGAGGGAGGCCATAATAGCCCGGCTGGTTTCCCCTATTTCAAACTGTATGGCACCATTATTTCTGGCACAGTCTGCAGATTGTATGCCCAAATTATTAATAACAGGGCTTTCCACCTGAAGCGAAAGCCGGTAGAGGGTGTCGCAACCGGTAAGCGCAGGCAAGGTGTCTTCATAAATACCTGTTTCCGTAAACCCCCGGTAACTTTCGCCCTCGCAGATGAGAACCTCCTCCGCAGAAAGAAAATTGGGCAGTACCGACAACTGCAGCACACGGATGCTGTCGCAGCCGTAACGAGTCGTGAATACATCCTTGTACGTACCTGGTGTCTGATACCCATAGTAATCCTGATTGGCACAAATAGTGGTGTCTACGGCTACCATGGTATCCTGATCCACTTCAACCAATACGGTATCAGTGATAAAACAACCATCCGGAAAAATGATTTTGCAGCTGTACTCGGTCGGCACCGGTGGTGAAGCCATAGGAGCCGCGACTGTATCTGAACTCAGGTAGTTGGATGGCGACCACTCGTAGGCTGCCCCACCCTGCGCCAGGAGCTGTACACTATCGCCCAGGCAGATGCCCACTACGGGTGGCGTGGCAAAGAAAGGGGCTTCGTACATCTGAAGGATTTCCGCGGCAGACAGTGCCCGGTTGTAAATCCGGACTTCATCCATAAACCCATGGAAATCAGGATCGGCGTTGCACCAATTGGACCGGCCGATGTAGTTGGAAGTGCGCTCTACATTGAGGATTGGATGCCCCGCTTTTTGCGCCACCAATACACCATTGACATAAATTTTCATGCTATCGCCCCCAATCGTCGCACAGTAAAACTCGATTTGCCCGTTGGTGATGGCGCCTTCTGCCACGAGGCGCCCAGTAGTGCGGTTGGCATTGGGATCTGCACTGACCCAGCTTTCCAACGTCAGGTTATCGGAATTGCCTTCCCTGCCAAACCATACCGGAGCGCCACCATCGTCCCCGCTTCCATTACCGATATCCACTATGCGCTCAAAGTTGGCGATGTTTTCGTATTCCACCCAGGCGCAGATTGAAATGCCTTCGCTCCAGATAGGGCCAAAGGTGGGCAGCTCTATGAAGTCTGTATTGACTGTGCTGCAGCCCGTATTCCCGCCATTCTCATTAAAGAGAAAGCCCTCGCCTTTGATGCCGGGGATACAGGCGGGGTCTCCTATGATGGTTCCATGGTTTTCGTTCCCGCTATAGTCGGTTGCCTCACATCCGCAGAAACTGTAGTAGCCCACCAGGCCTTCCGTCAGGTCCTGTGCGGCGGCAGCGAACGCTGTGGTTAAAAATAATAGCCCTGCAGTCCAAAACTTCATCACGGTCCTTTTTCTTGATTTGATTCATGGGCGCGTGCTTCATCAGATTTTAATCACGAAACCACCGCTGCCTGGCAAGCGGACAACAGTCGGGCCCGCCGAAGCTTCCCCTTTCCATATCTGCCCATCCGGGCCATCGTACAGCAGTACCCCCTGCTCCCCGGTAGCAAATGAAAGGTCTAAACGCACTGAAATCTCCTTATCCGTTCCGTTGATGCCCGCTACGTGCCAGACTTCTCCCTTGCGGCGTGCGATCACTGCGTATTTTCCCGGATATCCGTCCAGGAATTTCACTTCTTCCCATTGCGTTGGGATATCCCGCAGGTAATCAGCTACGTACGCTGGCATTTTTTGCATCCCTTCCGGAATTTCGGCAATATGCTGAATGCCCGATGTAAATACTATCATACCGCAACCGCGTGCCGCAATAACCCGGGTGCAAATCAGCTTCCGTAGCCAACAACCAATGCGCTCCGGCCTTAAACAAAGCCGGGTACACAAACCCTTCGCCAATTGGGGAAGGGGTGGAGACAGGAACCTCCATCAGGTAATTTTCCTCGTAGGACGGGTTGGTTTCCTTCCATCCGGATTTGGCTTTGGACATGGGCTGCATCCAGGCCAGTGTAGAATTGGGAAAGCCATACGCGGAGGCTTCTTCCAAAACCAGGATACTGTCCTTTGGTGCGCGCGGAAAATAGTAGCGGTAGGCAAACCCTTGTTCCGATAAGTAAAAATGGAATTCCAACTCAAACCCGGCTGCGTTCCGTAAAACAGCCCGGTACTGCTGCCCAGTGTAACGGACCGTCTGTTGCTTGCCATGCGTCATGGAATACCGCACTGCCTTCAGGGAAGGCTCCCCTACCGATACCCATTCCATATCTCGGGTGCAATCCGCACCTTCCAGGCGAATACCCAGGTAGGAGGTATCCAGTACCGTAGCGCCTTGATAAGACAAGAGGTAAAATGGCTGACCCTCCGTATCAATACCCAGCGTACACTGCAGGCTGCCAGAGGCATTAGATAAAGGCGGAATCGTTGCATCAGCGCACCCCAAAAGGCTTAGCAGCAGCAACGGGAACAAGTGGAGCGTTTTCATATCGTAAGGGCTTTACAGAATCAGGCAGAAAGCCGAGACGATCGTTGGAACCACCACTCGTCTCAGCCCCAAAGTCTTCCGGCTTAACCGTTGAAGTAAATATACGCCAGGAAAATCAATACCACCACCAGCACTGAGATGATCACATCACCACGCGTATAGCTGGATTTGGTTTCTGCTTTATGCTCGGCGGTTACGGTACCGAAGGTCAGTCCGCTGATCTTGCTGTAATCCGGTGCTTCCGAGGCATAGCTGACAATCAACATGGTTGCAGCAGACACCAGGAAGATAAACAGGCTGTAATACTGGAAGAAAGTATTGTTGATAATCCAGAATATTGAGCCTTCTTCGTAGGCAAAGCCTTCGGTCAGCATCACCGGCGTATCAATGGCCAGGCGGAAGAGGCCCAGCCCAAACCCAACAATAAGGGCAGAAAGAGCCCCTTTTGCGTTCAGGCGTTTATTGAAAATGCCGAAGAAGAAGACCACGAATATAGGAGGTGCCAAATAGCCCTGCACACTCTGCAGATAGTCGTAAAGCCCCCGGCTGCCCTGAATCACCGGTATCCAAAGCAAGCCAATGACCACCATGACGCCAGTAGCAATACGGCCTACGCGGACCAGGGTCTTTTCGGATACATCCGGCTTGAACTTGGAGTATAAATCCATGGTAAACAGCGTGGAGGAAGCGTTGAAAACACCGGCGAGGGAGCTCATCAGCGCCGCCAAAAGCCCGGCCACCACAATACCCCGGATACCCGCCGGCAGCACCGTCGCCACCAGTAGCGGGAAGGCCTGTTGGGCATTCACAGTGATCAGTTCGCCATTGCTGTCGACCATCGTCTCTGTAATGGCATCTATTTTGCCACTCATGGCCAGCGCAAAAGTGATGATGCCAGGAATAATGAAAATGAAAACCGGCAACAACTTGAAGAAAGCTGCGGCTATGGAGCCCCGCCGCGCTTCCGTCAGGCTGGCAGAACCCAGCATACGCTGCACGATGTACTGATCCGTACACCAGTACCAAAGGCCGATAATAGGCGCACAAAACAGCATGCCCACCCAGGGATAATTGCTATTGAAATACCAGGCCATGCGATCTTCGGTGAGCACAGGCGCCCAGGTACCCTCTACGCCTTCCGGCACCAGCGGCTTCCAAAGGTTGAACATCTCGGAGCCCGCAATACGGCGCAGCTCACCCCAGCCGCCCAGAGCATCCAGTCCGTAGATGGTTACCAGGACCGCGCCCAAGATCAGAATGACGGTCTGAATGGCTTCTGTGTAGGCTACGGCCTTCAGCCCACCGAGCACAGTGTAGAGCCCGGTAAGCAAAATCATCAGAATGGACCCAATCCAGAAGCTGTCCAGCCCCATGAAGCTGATTTCGGGCACCAGCACACCGAAGACGATACCACCGGCAAAAATCCCCACTGCTACTTTCGTCAGTACATAGGCAATTAGGGAGATAATGGAAAGTACCCATCTTGCGGTAGGCGAAAAGCGGCGCTCCAGAAATTCCGGCATTGTAAAGACCTTAGACCGCATGTAAAAGGGGGCCAGTACCCAACCCAGCACCAACAGGCACCAGGCCTGCAACTCGTAGTGAGCCATGGCTACACCATCTGTAGCACCAGAGCCTGCCAGCCCCACAAGGTGCTCAGAACCAATATTAGAGGCAAAAATGGAGGCCCCCACAACAAACCAGCCCAGGTTGCGCCCGGCCAGGAAATAATCATCAGACGTATCTGATTGTTGCCGGATCACCCACCAGGCAATCCCCAAAATAATCACAAAGTACAGGGCAATGAATACCCAGTCTATCGTTGCTAGTACACTCATGTCTTTTGTTGTTGTCTACTTCGTTGAAAATTTGAAGGTGGTTCGTGTTTCGTAAGTCTCTCCGGGCCGTAATACTACTGATGGAAAGTCTTTTTGATTGGGTGAATCCGGATAGTGCTGGGTTTCCAGGCAAAAGCCGGTGCGGTGCCCATAGGTGCCTCCGCCAGGCATCGGCAACGTGCCATCCAGGAAGTTGCCGCTGTAGAACTGAATGCCGGGCTCGTCCGTAAAGACTTCCAGCTGCCGGCCGGTTCCCGGGTGGTAAGCACTTGCTACCCGGCGCATACTGCCCTGCTCATTGAGCACCCAACAGTGGTCATAGCCTTTACCCAGCTCCAGCTGCGGATGATCGGCTCCGATGTCACGCCCAATCGCTTTGGCTTCCCTGAAATCAAAGGGCGTACCCTCCACTGGGGCGAGCTCGCCGGTAGGAATCAGGGTGGCATCTACTGGCAGGTACTGATCTGCCGCAATCATCAACTCATGGTCGAGAATGGTTTGGCTGAAGTCACCGGATAGGTTGAAGTAGGAATGCTGGGTGAGGTTGACAATTGTCGCCTTATCCGTGGTCGCTTCGTAGTCCACCTGCAGTGCGTCATCGGGAGTCAGCGTGTAGGTAACCTGTACCGACAGATTACCTGGATAGCCTTCCTCCATATCTGCGCTTTCGTACCTCAGTATAAGGGAAGCGCCCTCCACGGTTGTTGCCGTATCTGCTGACCAGAGGACTTTATCAAATCCTTTGAGGCCGCCGTGCAGGTGATTGGGCCCATCGTTAGTGGCCAGTTCGTAGGTGATGCCCTCCAGGGCAAACTGCCCCTTTGCAATACGGTTGCCGTAACGGCCGATAATAGCACCGAAGTAGGGATTGTTTGCAAGATATTGGGAGAGGCTGTCGTAGCCCAGCACTACATTTTCGTAAGCACCGGTTTTGTCCGGCGCAGTCCAGGAAGTAATGATCCCGCCGTAAGTAATAACCTCTACCGCCATGCCATTGGCATTTTTGAGCTGGTACTGGTCTACTGTGCGCCCGTCTTCCAGCTGCCCGTATGCCTGACTGGTAATCATCACCGGGGGCTCAGCAGCTTCGGACTCCGTAGCTGTTGATTCGGCAGATTCAGGGTTAGAGCCACATGAACTCAGCAGAGCAGCGAACAGGAACAGTATCCCTGCGAATGGGAGGAATAAGCCTTTCTTTTTCATAAACATTAGGTTGTTTTTTAAAGTCTCTTTAAGCAATGGCCAAACTATTTTGCCAATTGCAGTAATTCTGTGCCCGCCAGCAAAAAGGCCCCCACCCCGTAGACTTCCGTCATTTCAGCGGTCACGTCCCTGGGGTCTTCACCAATTGGCTGCACCCAGCCCAGCTTGCCATCCGGATAGACGGCACTGACCAGCGCCTGCCAGGCTTTCTGTACGGCTGGCTCGTACTGACCCCGGTCCAGCAGCCCACTGCGCACCCCATAGGCCAAAGCGTAGCAGAAGAAGGCACTTGAACTGGTTTCCGGTTTGGGGAAGGCTTCGTGGTCCAGCATACTTGCATGCCAGAACCCACTTGCTTCCTGACAAGAGGCGACCTTGGCGGCCATTTCCCGGAACAGGGTTTCGTAAAACGGCCGGTAGGGGCTGTCTTTCGGCAAGTCTTTGAGTATGGAGACCAGTCCGCCCATTACCCAGCCATTACCGCGGCCCCAGAATATCTTTTCTCCGTTCGCCTCCCGCTTACGCTCTGGAAAAAAGCGGTAGTCCCGGTAGAATAGATGCTCCTCCTTATCGTAAAGGAAGTCGTAAGTTGCTTTGTATTCTTGGTCCATAAACTCGAGGTACTTCTCGTCACCCGTGATATTGGCCATTTTTACATAGACCGGCGGTGCCATAAACAGCGCATCACACCACGACCAGCGCTCCAGAGTTTGCGGATCCGAATAATCCAGCAACAGTGAACCTTCAGAAGGGTGGTTGATGACGTAATCCAGACGTGCCTTGGTCGGCGCCAGCATCCGGTAAGGATAGCGGGCTTCAGTTTGGTGATGCTGATACATATCGAGGTACATCTGGCTCACCACCACATCATCAGCGTGGTACATCCGGAAAAAGGGCTGCCAGGCGTGCCGCTGCCCAATCTGTTGGAGCCAGTTTTTGTATTGCTCATCCTGAGCCACCAACGACCAGGCCATCATACCCGAATACAACGCACCGTTGGTCCAGTCCAGCGGATGGTGCTTCACCAAATGCTGATGCCCGATTTGCCAGTCCGCTACAGCGCCCATGACTTCTTTTATGGCAGATGGTGAAATGGCGGCATCAAACCCTTCTGCAGGCCGGTTGGTCTTGATGCGGGTACGGTAATCGGTATAATGCGCATAATGGTCCAGGTGCATCCACATGAGGCGGGGGCTCAGCTGCTCCGGGGCATTGCGTACAGCTACCGGGCGGACATTGTCCTGCAATGACCGAACGGTGACGGCCTGTGAGCTAAAAGTCTGCCCCCCATCGCCTGTAGTCCATTCCTCAATTTCAAACCGGTCGGCAACGGGACGGGACAGGTATACCCGATTGGGGTCGGTGTGGTCCAGGCAGATACCGCCGGAGTAGTGAGGCTCGGGGTCTCGCATTTCCTTAGGGTGCGGGAAGCGCGGAAAAGCACTGCCAGCTTCGCAAAGCCTGGTGTTTTGCCAGGATTCGCCATCCCAAACTGCATAATTGTAAAAGTGGAGGGTTTCTTCCGGCAAGGTCGTGTACACCATCGCCGGGCGCCCATCCTGCGTCAGCGCAAGGTCCCATATCCAGGCCCGCTGATTGCTGGCAACGCCATCGTATACTTTAGGAATGTCGGACTGCACGAGCGGCAGTTGTTTGGTATCTCCAATCACCTTCCCGCCAGCATCAAAAAAGCGCCCCCCTTCGTACCGCAGGTAGTAGATCGAATTGTGGTTCTCTAACCGCGGATGGCCATCCGTGAAAGCGAAGTGAATGCTTGATTTCCCATCAGACACGACCTTGGTGTAAGGCCGGTTCATCGGGTTGTTTACTTTTTTGGAAACAAAGGTTTGTGGCTTGGACCAGGTGGCGCCCAGATCGTCCGAAGTGACGAAGGAAGGCTTCCAGTCGTACCCTCCGCGGGAGAACAGGTAAATCCGGTTATCTTCTTCGCTCAATAGGACCGGATTGGTGTAGCAGAGCTCACTACCTAAATCCAGAGAATCTACGGTTGCGAAAGAGGTTATGTCCTCGGGGTTCTCGGTTTTTGCATAGTACAGTGTGCCGTTATGCCGGGTAAAAAACACCATCAACCGGCCATCGGGCAAAACCAGCAGCGAAGGATTGACATGATCATCCACCTGCACGTTTTCGTAAAGCACCTTTGTGACTAACACACCGGACCGATGGTCCTTCGAAACGATGGTAATATCGCCAGTGGAGGTTACGAATCCGGTATAAGTACGCTGATGCTCCCCTTCGTGGTAGACCGAGCGCGGGTCAGAAAACCAACACCAGGCCCCGTCTTCCGCTAGCGTCTCGTAGCTTTCTGCTCGTTGTGCCATGCCGGGAGTGGAAGTCCCGGCGAGCAAGAGCATCAGAAAGGCAAGGCTTAGAAAAAGCCGGATAGGGTACACTCCTCTCCTTATCAAAAGCCCGCCTTTATGTCCCTGATTTTTCATGAATGCCGAAATTAAAGCCTATGCTGAAAAAGGTGATAGTACACCTCATTCGCATTCAGCTGATCCTTAAATGAGCGAACCCTGGTCTCTTCATCGATTACCAGTAGCTCTATGCCTGCCATATCGGCAAAGTCTTCCAGGTATTCTGTGGTAAGGGCCTGCGTGTACACGGTGTGGTGTGCACCGCCTGCCAGAATCCAGGCCGTGGCAGCGACCTCCAGGTTTGGCTTGGCATCCCACAGTACTCTGGCGACCGGCAAATTAGGCAAATCTTCCTGAGGCAGGGAGCTTTCCACTTCATTGACAATAAGACGGAAGCGGGTCCCCATGTCTACCAAAGAGGCATTGAGGGCCGGGCCGGGCTTGCCATCAAAAACCAAACGTACCGGATCCTCCTTGCCACCGATGCCCAGCGGGTGTACCTCACAGGAAGGCTGCTCATTGGCAATTGAGGGGCAAATTTCCAGCATGTGGGAACCAAGAACGTAAGACCGCTCCGGCGTAAAGTGGTAAGTATAATCCTCCATGAAGGAAGTACCGCCCTCCAGCCCCTGCGCCATCACTTTCATACTGCGCAGCAGGGCAGCCGTTTTCCAGTCGCCTTCCGCACCGAAGCCATAACCATCAGCCATCAGCCGCTGCGCAGCAATGCCAGGCAACTGCTTCAGCCCATCCAGGTTCTCAAAGGTGTCGGTGAAAGCACCAAAGCCCCCTGCTTCCAGGAAGGCGCGCATGCCAATCTCAATACGTGCAGCTTCTTCCAGGGAATGCCGGCTGTCTCCGCCCTTTTGCAGCGCTTTCGTGAGGCGGTATTCACTTTCGTAAACCTCCAGCAGGTCATTCAGCTGCTTGTCAGACACTGTTTTGATGTAAGCATTGACATCAGAAGTATCATAGCCGTTAACGGAGAAACCAAAACGCAGCTGTGCGTCTACTTTGTCGCCCTCTGTGACGGCTACTTCCCGCATATTGTCACCAATGCGGGCGACCTTAAGCTGTTGCAGCTCATGCCAACCTAAAGCCACCCGGCTCCAAACCCGTAGTTTTTGCTGTACGGATGCGGAGGACCAGTGCCCAACCACAATTTTTCTTTTTTTGCGCATCCTGGACATGATATACCCAAACTCCCGGTCTCCGTGCGCCGCCTGATTGAGGTTCATGAAATCCATATCAATACTTTGCCATGGAATGGCCGCATTGAACTGCGTATGCAGATGGCAAAGCGGTTTTTGCAGTTGCTGCAGACCCCGTATCCACATTTTTGCGGGGGAGAAGGTGTGCATCCATGCAATGATACCGATGCAGTTGTTATCATTGTTTGCGGCCAGGCAAAGTTGCTGAATACTGTCGGGCGTAGTGACGACCTCCTTCTTAATCAGGTGCACAGGGATCGCATCCGCCGCGTTCAATCCCTTAACAATACCAGCAGCATTCGCAGCTACCTGTTCCAGGGTTTCCGGACCATACAGATGCTGGCTGCCGGTTACAAACCAAATTACTTTACTTTCCATTTTGCTCATTCGTTCAGCGTTATTTTACTGCCCGTAGTAGGCATTGGCGCCATGCTTGCGCTCGTAATGTTTTCTAATTAGTGAATCCTTCAGGCGCGGGGCCTGAGGGTTGATCTGCAGAGTGAGGTAAGCCATCTCAGCAACGGCTTCCAGCACCTTGCTGTGGTAAACGGCTTTGGCTGCGGTCTTGCCCCAGGCGAAGGGACCATGATTGCCCACCAGCACCATAGGGACTTCCTCATGGGAAAGCCTACGCTCCTGAAAGCAATCCTGAATCTGAATCCCGGTATTGTGCTCGTAGTTGCCTTCGATCAGCTCATCCCGCATCGGAGGCGCGCAGGGGATGTCGGCTGTCAGATGGTCCGCATGTGTGGTCCCAAAAATGGGGATATCCCGCTGCGCCTGTGCCCATGCGACCGAGTAGGTGGCGTGAGTGTGTGCTATACCGCCTATGTTTTCCCATTGCGTGTACAGGTACGCATGGGTTTGGGTATCGGAAGACGGTCGCAGGCTGCCTTCCACAATCTGATTGTCAAAGTCCACCATCACGATGTCTTCCGGGCGTAGCGTCTCGTAGGGTACCCCGCTGGGCTTAATGGCAAACAGACCGTGCTGCCGGTCTACCGCGCTCACATTCCCAAAGGTGTAAATGACCAGCCCCAGTGCATTGAGCTCCATGTTGGCCTCGTAGCATTCCCGCTTTAGTTCTGTGTATTTGCTCATGCTAATGTCATCTTGTTTTTATGGGTAATCTGCTCCACGAAGCCGCTGAGGGCATCATAGCGCTCCATCAATGGCTTAAAGACTGCAACCTTATCTGCCTGTGGATAATATTCGGCTTCAAAGCTGCTGCCCAGGTTCTTGCTGGCTGTAATAATATCAGGGTACAGCCCGGCAGCCACAGCGGCATAGATGGCGGCGCCCAGAGCCGGTGCATAGTCGGAGGAGGCGACCACGATGGGCCGGTTGAGTACATTGGCCAGCGTTTGCATGATAAAGGGCGATTTGCGGGCCACCCCGCCGATACCGATTACTTTTCGAATCTCCACGCCCTCTTCTTCAAAACGCTCTACAATTTTCTTAGCGCCAAAGCAGATGGCATGCACCAGTGCTTTGAAAATATGAGGTGCTTTGGTGCCCAGCGACAGGTGAGTAATCGCACTCTTTAGCGACTGATCGGCATCCGGTGTACGGCGGCCATTGATCCAGTCCAGAGCGGTGGGCAGGCTTTCGGACAACGGAATGGCTTCCGCCTGCTTGGTCAGGGTGCCCATGAACTGCTTTTCGATTTCTTCTGCCAGTTGCTGTTTTTGTTCAGCGGTGATCACGCCTGAGTTCATGACCAACTCTTCAACAGGCCACATCAGTACTTCCCTGAACCAGGCCAGGACATCTCCGAAAGCAGACTGTCCTGCTTCGAGCCCAATCATTCCGGGGATGACCGAGCCATCTACCTGGCCACAGATGCCCTTCACGGTCTTGTCGCCTACTACATTATGGTTGGCTACCATAATATCACAGGTGGAGGTACCCATGACCCGCACCAGGCTGAACTCGTCAATCTGAGCTCCAACGGCACCGGCGTGGGCATCAAAGGTGCCTACCGCGATAACCGTTTCGGTGGTCAGCCCAAGTTTCTTGGCCCATTCGGCACTCAGCTGGCCCGCCACTACATCTGAAGTGTAGGTGTTCTTGTACAAACGGGCGCGCAGCTCTGCCAGATAGGGGTCCAGCTGCTCCAAAAACTCTACAGGGGGCAGTCCGCCCCAGTCCTCATGCCACATGGCTTTGTGCCCGGCAGCGCAGCGGCTGCGCTTGAGTTGCCTGAGGTCTTTATTCCCGATCAGAATATTGGTCATCAGGTCGCAATGCTCCAGCCAGGAGTGGGCAGCGGCCCGAACGGCCTGATCTTCCCGTACCACATGCAGGATTTTAGCCCAGAACCACTCCGAGGAGTAAATACCTCCTTCGTATTTGGTGAAGTCTTCTCCACCCCAATTGGCGGCCAGATCGTTAATTTCGTCGGCTTCCCTAATGGCTGTGTGGTCTTTCCACAGTACCATCATGGCGTTTGGGTTTTCTTCAAAACCAGGCACCATGGCCAGAGGGGTTCCATCTTCCGTGACCGGCACGGGGGAAGAACCGGTGGTGTCAATACAAATGCCTTTGACTGCTGAAGCCTTTATGCCAGATTGCTGCATCACGCCCTTGATGGTTTTCTCCAGGCCTTCGATGTGGTCAAGCGGGTGCTGACGGAATTGATTTTGGGATGGCTCGCAGTATTTCTTTTCCAGCCAGCGCTGATACCAGTGCACGCTGGAGGCAATTTCGTTCCCGTATTCGGCATCAATGAGGACCGCCCGGACACTGTCCGAACCATAGTCCAATCCTATGACATAACTCTTCATGCTATTTGATTTTTACTTTGTAGACCACCAGTGCTTCTGAAGGCACAGATGTGCGCAGGCGGCCTTTCGATAAGGAGATTTCTGCTGCCGCCGGGCTGATCCCCTTCGGAGATTCAAAGGAATTGACGGCTTCCGGGTCGTCGCTGCGCAAGGTGTAGCTCATAGCTTTACTGGCTACTTTTGCCCCTTCGAAATCCAGGTCGATCTCCTGTGCCGATTTTGAGGTATTCACTACTTTAATAATCAGCTCATTGGTATTCGCATCTTTCACGGCGGAAGCATAAAGATCGGATTGTCCTGTCAATGGACTGTCCTCCTCTGTGATGCTAATCAGATCTGTGCCCCGGTTATTGGAAAACAGTTTCTGTACGTAATAATTGGCGGTGCCGTAGGACTCCAGGTTGTTGAACCAAATCAGGTCTGGTGTCCATTGCCAGCCCTCGGCATGGGCCATCAATGGGGCGTAGGAGGTCATGACCACCACATCGGCGTTGCGCTCCAGGCCGGTCATGAAAGCAGCCTCAGACAGGGCGCAGCTCCAGTTATTCCGGTTATCCGGGCTGGCGATGGCTACACTTTGGGCGGCGTACTCTCCTGCAAAGATTTTAGGCCCGTTGCGGTCATAGCTATCGTAGCGGTCGGCATTTTCCCGGAACCAGTTGGGCGGGCGGTAGTAATGCTCATCCACGATTTCGGAATTCAGCTCCGAGAGTTGCTCCATACCGTACTCAAAGTGCTCTCCGTCCGGAAAAGGGCCACTACCGGAAATGATGATGATCTCCGGGTACTTAGCCTTGATGGCTTTTTCAAAAACCTTGAAACGCTTAATGTATTCAGGGCCCCACTGCTCATTGCCAATCCCGATGTACTTCATATTGAAAGGCTCCGGGTGCCCCATATCGCTTCTGAGCTTTCCCCAGTATGTGGATACATCGCCGTTGGCAAACTCGATCAGGTCCAGGGCATCCTGTATGTAGGGGTCCAGCTGATCCATGGGCACCAGCTCGGCGGTATTGAACTGGCAAGCCATCCCACAACTCAGGATCGGCATGGGCGCTGCGCCCATATCTTCCGCCAGCTGAAAGTATTCAAAGAAGCCCAGCCCAAAACTTTGGAAGTAGTCCGGTGTGGGGCGGTGGGCAAACTCGGTATTCCAGCGGTTGACCAGGATTTCCCGGTCTTCAATGGGGCCTACCGTTTTTTTCCACTGATAACGGCGGGCCAGGGTCCGGCCTTCCACAATGCAGCCGCCGGGAAAGCGCAGGAAGCCGGGGTCGAGGTCATTCAGGAGCTGCACCAGGTCCTTGCGCAAGCCTTTTTCCCTGCCCATCCAGGTGTCTTTAGGGAAAAGGGACACCATGTCGAGGTTGACGATGCCGGCTCCTTTGAATGTGAGCTTAAGCTTCGCCTTTTCAGAGGTGGCTTTGGCTTTGATGGAGGCCTCATACACCTTCCAGTCGGTTCCGGACAGGTCCACCGTAGTGCTGCCGATGGCTTTACCGCTTTCGTCAATGAGTGTGAAGACCACCTGGGAGACCTCTCCTTCGCCCTTGGCTCCTTCAAAGGACAGCAGGTACTCCGCTCCGGACTCAACACCCATGCCCCGGAAACCTTCGTTGATCAGCTCATAACCTTCAGGCTTGTTGACCAGCACCTGAATATAGGTCTGATCAGCCGGGGATTCTTTCGACTTGATAGCTGTCGCGAATCCCGATTCCAGGTTCATGGAGTGGCGGTCGCTGTTGGGCTGCTGCCATCCCATCATAGGGTCCACAAATTCAAAGCCACGGTTTTTCACCATTTCGGCGTACAAACCGCCGTCCGCTGCGAAGTTGATGTCCTCAAAGAAGATGCCGTACATGGTAGGCTGTATGGGCGCTATCGACTCCGAAGCGTCTACTGTGAGGGCCCGGGTCTGCGCGATAGCCTGCTGAATAGTGATACCCAGCAGCATCAGCAATTGAAATCCAATTTGTCGCATTAATCTTTTGTTCATCTTATTTCCGGTTTAGGCAGCCATACCTTCATTTTGCCAATGCCCCGGTTGGACCAGGCGTAGTAAGGTATAGCGGTTAGTTGGTTGTTGGTTATGGTATTGACGCCCCCCAGCAACTCAGGCTGCCAGCGCACTTCGAAGGTGTCGTCAGGGGCAATGCTTAGGTTTTCAAAATCATTAGGGTTATCGAAAGACTCTACGGCATAGACAATAGGGCCGTACTCCAGCGCCAGCTTGCCGAGGCTGGCTTCCACTTGTTCATCGGCCCGTACTTTGCGGACCACCATGGGGAACTCCAGCTCCAGGGCAGCGCCCTTGCTCCAGTCCCGCGTCAGTGCAAAGTAGCCGTCTGCAAGGTCTGCTTCGACAGGCTGCCCGTTGACCCGCAATGTGGGCGTGGCACGCTGGTTTTGCTGGTACTGATACAGCCCGCCCGGAGCGACTTCATTTCTTGCCCAGGAGGGAATGCGCAGCTTCAGCGTTACCGGGTTGGGCGCTTCGGAGGAAACCGTCAGGCGTACTTTACCTGACCAGGGATAATTCGTCTCTTGCTTGATCTTTAAGTTATTGCTGGCGAACTCCACTGTAGCCTCGCTCCCTGCATAAAGATTCACCAGGAGGGTGTCTTCTGTCTTGGAATACAGCAGCCCCGCCACCGCAGGGATAAACCGGATCATATTCGTTGGGCAGCAGGAGCAATCGAACCAGCCCTGCCGGGTGCAGGCACCCCGGTTGAATTCGTACTCCCCATCTGCCTCCAGGGCATTGGGGTAAAAAAAGTGGGTGCCGTCCAGGGACAGCCCGGCGATGAGCCCGTTGTAGAGCGTGCGCTCAATGATATCGTAGTACTTCACGTCCCCGTGCTGCCGGTGCAGGCGGTGATTCCAGTAGACACTACCGATTGCAGCGCAGGTTTCGCTGTAGGCGGTCAGGTTGGGCAACTCGTAGTTGTCACCAAAAGACTCGCCATCGTGCCGGGCGCCGATGCCGCCGGTGAGGTACATTTTCTTACCCACCATATTCTCCCAGAGCTGCTGTACGGCCTGATCATAGGCGGAGTCGCGCATCAGCACCGCGATATCTGTCATGGCCGCGTACATGTACACTGCCCGGACGGCATGCCCCACCACTTCCTTCTGCTCCACTACAGGCAGATGGTCCTGAGCGTAAGGCCCGAAGAGCTCATGGTTGTCCGGATTGCCCCGGTTGTCGAGGAAGTATTTGGCGAGGTGGAGGTATTTTTCTTCTCCACTAGCCATATACAGTTTGATGAGCCCGGTTTCGATGATTTGATGCCCAGGCACGGTGCTAATCTGCCCTTCGCCATCCCCGAAGGTCTTTACCAAAAGGTCGGCGTTTTTCAGAGCGATATCCAGGAAGTTGGTTTTGCCAGTGGCGATGTAGTGCGTGTAAGCCGCTTCGTATAAATGCCCGGGATTGTACATTTCGTGGCTGGCTTCCAGTGATTCCCAGCGCTTGCCGTCTATCACCTTTACCCAGGGGGCCGGTGGTTTGGCCGGGTCAATGGTCCGCCAGGTGGTGAGGTAGCCATCTGCTTCCTGCCCCACGGCAATGATATCAATCAGGGTATCCAGGGTGCGCTCCAGTTCCGGGTTAGGTGCGCTGATCAGGGAATTAGAAGCGCCTTCTATGATTTTGTACAAATCCGTATCATCAAATGGCATGGCCCCGCGGGTGGCTCCTTCCAGCTTTCCGCCGGCAATCAGGAAGTTCTCCATGCGGCCTTCCTCTTCGCACTTGTCCAGGGCGTAGGCAATGGTATGCTCCTGTACCCGCTTGATGATGGGCAGCCAGAAGTCGTCCGTCATGCGTACATGCTGTATGTCTACCGGAGCAATCCGATAACCCGCGTATTTGGAAACTTCAGCTTCCACCTGTGTTTCCTGTGTGCTGCAACTGAATACAAAACAGGATAGGATAGCCAGATATAATGTGTGCTTCATTTTGCTTCTAATTCAGTCTTCTGACATAGGGCCAGCCATCATCTGACCATCGGATTTTCTTAACCATGAGCTTAGGACGGCCCTCGTCTTTGGCGTCATAAGCGTGCATGAACATGTAGTCTTCCTCCTTAAAATGGTAGACACTACAGTGCCCTGCGCCGTACCAGTTTTCATTGCCTTCCACCACCAGGCTGCCCCCACCGTGGAAGAGGTTTTTGCCCTCCCGGTCGAAGTAGGGGCCTTCTACGTTTTTGGAGCGGCCCACAACCACCTTGTAGGTACTGTTGGCGCCACGGCAGCACAGGTCCCAGGAAAGGAACTGATAGTACCAGCCGTCTTTCTTGAAGATAAATGGCGCTTCCAGAGCGGCGTCACCCGGGTTTTTGTCACTCAGCTCAAAGCTGCGCTCCCGGCGGGCGATGGTATGCCATTCCTGTGGTTCGGCGATTTCGAGCAGGGAAGGGGCCATCCTGACCAGTTTCAGCCCGTCCCAGAAGGAGCCAAAGGACATCCACGGCACGCCTTCGTCATCAAAGACGATGTTTGGGTCGATAGCATTCCAGAGGTCCCGGTTGGGATGGGACTGTATGATGATGCCGTGGTCGGTCCAGCCATAGCCTTCGTCTTCCGGGTCCAGTGACTTTGTAGTCGCCACGCCAATGGCGGAGGTATTTTTGGCGAAAGCCGAAACCGAGTAGTAGATGTAGTACTGCCCGTTGTGGAAAAGGATGTCAGGCGCCCAAATGTGATTGCGGAACTCCGGAACCACTTCGTCCGTCCAGGCTGGCTTTTCCGGGAATACCGGATCTGCTTCTTCCCAGTTTTCCAAATCGGTGGAGGTAAAATGGGCAATGCCCATGCCTGTACAAAAAAGGTGATAGACCCCATTGGCTTCGATTACCACCGGGTCATGCACCCGGATGTCAATAGCCTGAGCCATGCTTAGGGAGGGCAACAGCCCAATCATCAATATTGCTATGCTATAGGTTAAATGCTTCATTTTTGAATGCCTTCTGATGTCATAATAATGCGCTTCATCGTGCCGTCTTCGTTGTAGTACAGGCGGTCAATACAGACCGAACGGCGGAAACTGCCGCCCATAGGCTGGATGCCGCCGGTATGGTAGATGTAGTAAGGCACCCCCTTGTACTCGATAATGGCCTGATGGTTGGTGTTGCAGTTGCCGGCCAGTTCATTCAGAATACCCTTGTACTCCCAGGGGCCTTCGATGGATTTGGACATGGCGTAAGCCGTCTTTTCCGGGAACTGATAGGCGTAGGAAAGGTAATACCAGTCTCCCCGCTTGTGAATCCAGGGCGCTTCCGTGAAGTGGGGCAAGCCTTCCACTACTTTGATCTGACCATCCAGCTCGATCATGTTTTCCTTTAGCTTCGCGTAGTAGCAGACGGTATTGCCCCAGAAGAGGTAGGCCTGGCCATCATCATCAATAAAAACAGTAGGATCGATGTCATCCCAGCCAATATCCGTTGCTTTGGTCATATCATTGGTGACCAAGGCATTACCAAGGGCATCTTTAAAGGGTCCAACCGGGCTGTCTGCTACCGCTACGCCAATGGCTTTGCCCGGAATGGTAGCATGCTCAACCGTAACGTACCAGTAAAACCTGCCCTCCTTTTCGATGACTTCCGCTGCCCAGGCATCACTTTTTGCCCAAGAGAAATCAGCGACTTTAAGCGGCACAGGGTGCTCCTCCCAATCGACCATATTGGTGGAAGAGAAGACCAGCCATTCGTTCATTTTGTAGAAGTGGTAGTCTTGTTCGGCTTCATCGTGACCGGTGTACAGGTATACCGTATCGTTATGCACGATGGCTGCCGGGTCTGCGGTGAATTTGTGCGTAATCACCGGGTTGTTCATCTTAAGCGGAGAGGTGGCTTCGCCCGGCCCCTGGGCATGTAGGGCACTATGGGCTAGGCACACCAGCCCCAGCTTAATTGCAAGATGATACAGGGAATGTATTTTCATTTGCGCTTTGCTTTTTGCTTTACCGAATTCTTTCCACCCCTTCATCCGTTTGGACGATGGGCGCTATGGTCCCGTTGTCCCGGTAGAACAGGCTGTCTATGCAGACCGAACGCCGGTAGTCTCCACCAGAAGGCAAGCTGCCATTGTGATAGATGAAGTAAGACTGGCCTTCGTACTCGATAATGGTCTGATGGTTCGTGGAGCTGTTCTCCACATAATCGTTAATGATGCCCTGGTATTTCCAGGTGCCAGTAAGGCTATCCGCTGTTGCGTAGGCAATTCTTTCCGGCCACTCTGCAGCATAGGTCAAATAATACTGATCGTCTTTTTTGTGAATGTGGGGCGCTTCCGTGAAATTGACCAGCCCTTCCACCTCGTGGATTTCACCGTCCAGCTCGATCATATTGTCTTTGAGCTTTGCATAGTAGCAAGCCGTATTGCCCCAGAAGATAAAAGCCTGCCCATCGTCATCGATGTACACGGCAGGGTCGATATCATCCCAGTAGCTGTCTATCGCTGTGGTCATATCGTTGGTAATCAAGGCATCCCCGCGTGCATCCGAAAAAGGCCCGGTCGGGCTATCTGATACCGCCACGCCAATGGCTTTGCCGGGGACCGTGCGGTGCTCTACTGATACGTACCAGTAAAACTTTCCGTCCCGCTCTACTGTATGAGCAGCCCAGGCATCCCGGAGTGCCCAGGAAAAATCGCTTACCGCGAGAGCCGGGCCATAGTCTGTCCAGTCCTCCAGATTGGTGGACGAAAAGACAAGCCAGTCCTTCATCAAATAGCCTTCGGTTCCAATTTCCTGCTCATCATGACCAGTATAGAGGTAGACGGTCCCGTCATGAACCATAGCAGCCGGGTCTGCGGTAAACTTATCTTTGATAATAGGATTGTGATGCACAATGGAGCTGACCGGTGACTCAATGACCGGTACCTCATCATCCTCTCGCTGACAGGCTAAAGCCAGCCCTACGATCAACAACGTCCAATACACTTCACTTAACTTCATCAATCTTTACTTTGCTGTGATTACAATAACTGAGAAAGGAGGAATCTCCAGGGAGAGGGTACCGCCCTTCAGCTGTATTTTCTTAAAACTTTCCGGATGTACCTTGTCGGGGTTATCGAAGGAGTTGTGGTCCTGCAACTTGTCAGCAGACAGGATTTCACCCAATACTTTGGACAGGTCAAGCCCGCTTACATCCAGCTGGATCTCATGCGCTTTTTCTGAATCGATATTGACCAGGGAGAAATGGGTATTTCCTGCTGCATCCCGGGAAGCGGAGGCGGAAATTGCGGGCAGGGATTTGTCCTCATGCGTATACTCCGGAGACTCGAAGGACAGCGGGATCAGCGTAGCATCCTGATGGACCTTGTACATCCGCATCACGTGATACGTTGGCGTAAGGATCATTTTTTCCTCATCGGTCAGAATGACCGCCTGTAGTACGTTCACGGCCTGTGCCAGATTAGCCATTTTGACCCGGTCGGCGTGGTTGTTGAAGATATTCAGCGTAGTACCTGCAATCATTGCATCGCGCATGGTATTCTGCTGATACAGGAAGCCAGGATTGGTGCCTGGCTCCGGGTCGTACCATCCACCCCATTCGTCCACAAACAAGGCCACTTTCTGCTCCGGATCGTGCTTGTCCATGATCGCGGTGTGCTTCTGAATGAGCTCTTCCATCAGCAGCGCCCGCTCCATTATGGTGAAGTACTGGCCTTCAGAAAACTCAGTGGAAGGCCCTTTGTTGCCCCAGTCAATGACCGAGTAATGGTGCAGCGCCATGGCTTCGATGAGGTTTTTGGGGATGTTCTTCATCAGCACCTCTGTCCAGTTGTAGTCGCTGCTGCTTGCGCCAGAAGCGACCCGCACCAGACCATCAGAATTGCGCCAGTCGGTTGTAAAAGTGGCGTAGCGCCGGTAGACATCCGAGTAGTATTCCGGTGTCATATTACCACCGCAGCCCCAGGCTTCGTTGCCAATCCCCCAGTAAGTCACTTTCCAGGGCTCCTCGCGGCCATACTCTTCTCTGAGTTCCGGCATGGGGCTTGTACCCGCCGGATGATTGGTGTACTTGATCCAGTCCGCCAGCTCCTGGGGGGTGCCGCTGCCAACGTTTGCCGACAGGTAAGGCTCTGTGCCCAGCAGCTCGCACATATTGAGGAACTCATGGGTGCCAAAGCTGTTGTCCTCCCGGACGTTCCCCCACCAGATGTTGAGGATGGATGGGCGCTCTTCCTTCGGGCCAATACCGTCCTTCCAGTGGTAAGTATCAGCAAAGCAACCGCCCGGCCAGCGCAGGTTCGGTATCGACAACTCCCTGAGCGCTTCTACCACGTCCATGCGGACCCCGGCGGTGTTCGGGATATCGCTATCTTCTCCTACGTAAAAGCCACCGTAGATACACCGGCCCAGATGCTCGGCAAAATGGCCATAGATATGCTTGCTAATCTGTGGTGCATCCTCCTGTGGTTCGACCTTAATGGCCACAGCCTGAGCGTTGCTGATATTCGCCATCAGCAAAAATCCTCCGACTGCAAGCGCAATGAATTTGCTCATCATGATTTTTCTTTTAAGGTAGTTATGTTGCTTATTGCAATTTTTTGCCCCAAACGGTAATATTCTGGTCATTCAGGCCCGTGAACAGCACGGTTTCCGGTACTTCATTTTCCCAGTCCCGGCCTCTTTCCACCCGCACCCTTGCTGTGGTGCCGTTGTCATAAGCCAGGTTTAGCCAGGGGCTGCTGTAAGACCAGGTGCCGCCGGTGCTTCCGCTTATCGTGCCGCCTTCCTCCAGTGTGATGGGTTCTGAATCGATATAATTCGGGGAAAGCTGTTCTTCCGCAAAGCCAGGCACGATTTGGTATTCGTACGTAATCTGATCCCAGTTGCCAATCAGCTCCGCCTCTTCCACTGCGGTTTCTTCTTCGGCAGCATAGCGCTGACAGCTTACAAGGGGCCAGCCATCTTCGGTCCAGAACAACTGCCGGACATGCATCACCATAAAGAATGGATTGACGCCCGGGCGCCCCTGATGCCCCATGTAAAAGCGGCCATCCTTCTCAAAAACACCGGGGTGGGATACGCCCTGCCAGCCGCTATGCCCTTCAAAACGGTAGGGGGCCAGGATCATGGGCTCATCGTCTGCCAGCTCGTTCATGTTTTTGCCTTCAATGTCGAAGAAGGGGCCCGTGGGGCTGTCCGACCTTCCCACGCGCACATTGTACTTGGTCTCCAGCCAGTCATAAGCAATGAACATGTAGTACTGGTCAAATTCCGGATTGTAGATGATTTCCGGGGCTTCGATATTTCCGTTGATGGTGTTGCCGGTAAAGCCGCGATGCGCTATGCGCACGCCTTTGTCATTTGGGTTCTGAGACAGCCCGGTTGTCGGGTTCAGTTGTACCCTGTAAATGGCATCCCAGGAAGAACCATAGTACATCCAGTGCTCTCCGTTGTCGGTGACGATGACCGTGGGGTCAATCGCATTAGTGTGGGTAGAGCCGTCATTCTGGGACGTGACCACCAACCCCTGCTCCACAAACGGCCCGCGGGGGTCGTCAGATGTCGCCAGCCCGATTGCGCTTAGGCGGGGGACGTTGGATGCCAGGGAGTAGTAAAGGCGATATTCACCGTTAACCTTCATAATGTAAGGTGCCCAAAGCCCGGGATTGGGTTCTCCTCCGTTTTGACGAATGTAATTGCCGCCCTGCGATGGGATGCCGGGGAAGGCCCAGCCTACAAACTCCCATTCCACAAGGTTGATGCTCCGTCTGATTTGTATACCGGCTCTGATTTCGTGCCCGAATGCCACATCGGTATTGTAGCAATACGTGAATTCATCATCCACGACGTAGGAAGGGTCATGCACGTTGTAGTGCCTCCACTGATCGGTCATTGCGGGCGTGGCGACACCGGCATACGTGTCGGAGAAGTTGGAAAAGTCTACCGGGCCATCATCAAGTGTGGTGGTATCTCCGGTATTGGTGGTTGGTTCCGGCTCAATAATGGGCGTAGGCATATCGTCATCTTTGCACCCCATAAGGGTCGAAAAGGCAACGACAGCCGCCAGAAATAAAATCTTGTTGTGGTTAAGCGATAGTCTCATAATGCTATAATTCGGCTTTTAATGCTAGAATATTCAAGGTACGGGTTGGATTTCCGTTGTTGTCGTAAAATACAGCTTCCTTAGCTTGCGGTGACAGGCGCAGGCTCCGGGTCGATTGTGAAAGGTAGCCACCACCAAAGTGGCATTCGATTTTCTGTTGCTGACCGCCCTCATAGGTTAACAGAGCGCTGACTTCTCCCGGCTCAAAGGCCAAAAGTTTCTGGCCGGATCGCGGCAATGCATATGCCCTCGCAGCACCGCCGTTGGTACTCACCAGCAGCGCCATTTCATCATTGGCTTTTCTGAGCGTTACTGCCGCGCGTTGATCTCCGCTAATTTGGAGGCCGGATGCTTCGCTGCTAAGCGGGTGGAACCTTAGCCCCCCTTCATTGCGCAGGACTAAGCCCATGAGCGCATCGTACCGCCCGGTTACGACTTCTGTGTTGTATTCATTGCCGGTCAAAATGATATCCGGGTCACCATCCAGATCCAGGTCCTCGCAGACAACCCCTTTAACAGGTGCGGCCTGCGCCAACTGTGGAAGCGGGTGCAGTTTAAACTGCCCGGTGCCGAGGTTTTCGAGTAAGACAGTAGCTTGTATATCGCATTGCAGGGTTTGCATCTCGCCTGTCTCCAGGATGTTGAGCATGTCTGAGGTAGTCGATTGGGCAAAGTCTTTGTACTGCAGCACTTTTTTCTTCAGTACGGGCATTTGTGCCGTCAGCAGGTCCAGAGAAGCCAACGGATAGTACGCGCCCTCTTCGTAAATGGAGAAGACCGGGTCGGTGGCCCCGTTTTGATCAAAATCAGCGTAGTGCAGCTTTAGCGGGTGCTCGGGTGTTGCTTTGAAGGGCGTGTTTTGTCCGATGTTGCCTGCCACATAGTCGGTATCGCCATCCATATCGAAATCGCCCGAGGTGATGCTGTTCCACATACCGGCAGACTGCGCCAGCCCGGCCTGATCTGTAATATCCGTAAGGCCAGCTCCGGTATTTTGATAAACGCTGATTTTCATGAGTTCTCCCACTACGATCAGGTCGGGTTGGTGGTCGTTATTGAAGTCGGTCCAGAGGGCAGCAGTGACCATCCCAGCTGTTTGCAGCGATGGGCAAATTTCCTTGGTTACCTCCGTAAAGGTGCCTCCGTTATTTTGAAGCAGATAGCTTTGCGGGGCCTTAGGGTATTGCCCCGGTACAACCCGCCCACCAACAAACAGGTCAATATCCCCATCGGCATCGAAATCACTCCCGGCAACGGCAGCCGTGCTGCTCAGCATCTCAGGCAGGCGGCCTGTACTCAGGGTAAAATGCCCAAGCCCGTCATTGAGATAAAGGCGGTCCTGGTAATGGATATGATGGGCATAACGCTCGGAACCACCAGACGCAGCGTAAAGATCTAAATCCTGATCTCCGTCGGCATCAAAAAGCAGTAGGCCAAGATCTTCGTAGTTCTTTGTGGGCAATGCAAGTGCCGTGAAACTGCCATCGGTGTTCTGTAGCATGACCTGCGCATCGTGCCCGTAGGCGCCCCCCATCACTACGTCGTCCAGCCCATCGCCATTGACATCCCCAACAGCCATGCCTGGCCCCTGATGGGTAAAGCCATGCTGCAATAAGGGCTGCACCTTGAAGTCATTGGCATAATCCGGTTCTTGATGATGCAGGGGTATTGCACCGCCTGCTTTCAGCAGAGGCGCTTTTCGGGAAGAGGAGGCTGTTACCACTTCTACCGCTGTCTGATATGGGGCCCGAATGCGTTGATTCGTAACCGTTGACAGGAGGGTGCTTTTTTTGCCATCTGGCCAGGCCACCGTCAGGCTGTCCACTTTCGTCAGCTGCCCCAGCCCAAAGTGCAGAACATCCGTCACCGTGCTTTGAAAGCCGCTTACCGGTTGCTGCAATCGGGTAAACACCTGTTCGCCCGCATAAACTTTTACCGTTGCGCCTATGCCTTTTTCGTTGCCTTCGGGCCCGGATAGCAGCACTTGCAGGTAGCGCCCGGCAGCGGTATCCCGCTCCATGAGTGTATTGCGACAGATAAAGGCGGGCTGGTCAATATTATTGATGATCAGGTCCAGGTCGCCATCCTGGTCCAGGTCTGCGTAGGCTGCGCCGTTGGAAATGGTGGGCGCTTCGAAGCCCCAGTCTTTTATTTTGTTGGCGAAGGTATGATCGCCATTATTTTTGTAGGCGTAGTTGGGCTGCGAGATGGCGGGTTGCTCTTCCAGGCTTTTCAATACCCGTTGTTCCACTTCATCCGGGCTGGAAAAGGGTGCCGCAGCGTTTTTCCTGAATTTCACAAAATCGAGGTCTGTGATGTCTTTGCCATAACCGTTGGTGATGAAGAGGTCCTGAAAGCCATCATTGTCCAAATCCGCGATCAGGGGTGACCAGCTCCAATCCGTGCGGTCTACGCCTGCCAATTGCCCGATCTCGGCATACTGTCCCTGCCCGTTGGACAGGTGGAGCATGTTGCGCATGTACTGATGCCCGTAGCCGTACTGCAGGGCACGCTGGAATTTATCGTACTGGCTGGGGCCAAACATTAACTTGCGGCGGTAATAGCTTTCGGGCAGCATATCTAGGGTAAACAGATCGGGATGGCCATCGTTATTGATGTCCCCTACGCTGTTGCCCATTGAAAAATGGCTGGTGTGGCCAAAGTAGGCCGCTGCGGCCTCGGTAAAAGTCCCGTCCTGATTATTGAGGTAAAGCAGATCGCGGGAGAGGTAGTCGTTCCCCACGTAAATATCCGGCCAGCCATCGGCATTCGCATCAAGTATACTCGCGCCCAGCCCGAAGCCTTCGATCGTGATGCCTGCCTCACGGGAGACATCGGTGTACACGGCATGCCCCAAAGCCGGATCAAAATCATTGCGGTACAGCCGGTCGGTATTGCGGCCCGAACCATTGGTCAGCATGGGCCGGATGGTCACGGCTGATTTCTCAAAGCCGCCACCGTTGAGCAAGTACACATCCAGGTCGCCATCGCGGTCGTAATCGAAAAAAACCGCTTGGTTGGACTGGCTGGGATCGGCAAGCCCATAAGCTTCAGCAGCTTCTAAAAAGGTATTGTCCCCCTGGTTGATGTACAACCGGTTGGGGTAAATGCTTTCATTGAGTGGCCCGCCCACACAAATGTACAGGTCATCCAGCCCATCGCTATTGATATCTACCACGGATACACCGGTGCACCAGAGCCCTTCTGTGTTTAGCCCTGAGGCATCGGTGAGGTCTTCAAATTCGAAGTTGCCTTTGTTGAGGTAGATCCGGCTTTTGACCTGATTGCCGGTGAAAACCAGGTCGGGCAGCCCGTTTTGGTCAAAGTCGCCAACCCCTACCCCACCTCCGTTGTAGAGGTATTCGAAGTCCATCAGGTTGAATGTGTCATCCGGCGCGATGGTATTTTCGAAATCGATGCCGGTCTGAGCAGCATCAAGCACCTGGAACAGTGCTCCGGTGCCCTGCTGACCGCTTTGGCAGCCGCACAAGCCCAGCAAAAGGGCAACGCCCCCCAGTATGTTGATCTTGTGAATGGACATCATTTTTCGTTCCAGATTGAGAAAAGTAAGGGCAGGCTGGTAAATCAAATTTACTGAACCCGCCCTCACTTCTTTACAATGAAAAGCTTTACACCTTTAACTCAGCTGGCTTAGTTAGCTGAGTTCCCTACCAAATTGGGGTTGCGGTCCAGTTCGGTTTGAGCAATTGGCAAGACCTTGCGGCCTACCGCATAAGTATTGAACTCAAAGTCGTGTGACTGCAGCTCCGCCAGTTCAGCAGAATCGTCCAGCTTGCCCCAGCGCTGGATATCCCACCAGCGGTGGCCTTCGATAGCCAGCTCCATGATGCGCTCGTGCTCCAGCTGATCCATAAATTCGTCGAGGGACAATGCGGCAAACTCGGCTTCCCGGTCCGGGAGGTTGGCACGGTTGCGTACTTGCTGCACATAACCTGCTGCACCTGGAACGTCGCCGGTATTCGCCAAACACTCCGCATACATCAGCAGTACGTCGGCGTAGCGGATGATGTGATAGTCGAATCCGGAAGCGAACGCATCCGAGCCGGTCGCGGCATTGGTATACTTCTTGATGAAGAAGTCGGTTTCTGTATAGCCTCTTTCAAACCAGTCCACACCATATGCGGTCGTGTAACCTTCGTCCGGCTCGTAAGACAGGATGGTGGCATGGTAACGAGGGTCAAGCGTTCCGTCTACCGTTAGCTCTTCCCGCATCTCATTGTACAGGAATTCCGTAGGGTAAAAGTCATAGAAGTCGCCCTGTGAGTACGTAGGCGTAATGGCCAGGAACTGACGCCAGTTCACGTTAGGATCACCGCCCCAGTTGAACTCAGCAGCGGTGCTCGTGGTGAAGTCCGCCCAGAAGATTTTGCCGGGATTGCTGTTTTCCAAACCAGGGTCCTGAGTGAACAAATCGAAGTAGTTGTCGCCCAGGGCGTACTCATTAGAGTTGATAACGGCCTCGAAATAACGGCCGGCCTCTGAGTAGTTGCCTTCGAAGAGGAACACCTTGCCGAGCAGTGACTGCGCAGCACCCTGAGTAGCACGGCCGAACTGCCCCTGATCCGGACCTTCAACGCTGTTGTAGTTGAGCGGCAGCAGACCAATGGCGGTTTCCAGGTCTGATTTCACCTGGCTGTAGACCATATCTCTGGTTACTCCTTCATTGCTGGGATAGTAAGAATCGCCACCCTTTGGCGTTTCGAGGATGAGCGGTACATTTTCATGCACGTTGGTCAGGTTGAAGTAAGCCAGCGCACGCAGGAAGTACGCCTGCCCTAACAACCGGTTGCGAAGCCCCTCGTCCATCTCAATATTAGGGACGTTCTCCAGTGCCTGGTTCGCCCGGGACACCATGATGTAGTGGCCCGCCCAGAAAATCTCAAGGGCGGCATCCGTACCGGGCACAGTGAAGTTACTCAGGCCTGTCAGGAAAACCCATGGACTGCGGCAGGAAAGTTCATCACTCCGGCCGTCGTTGTACACCGGGGTCATCCGCTGGTACATGCCATCAATGATGAGTGCATTGTAAATGGCATCCACGGCAGCAACCGCCTGATCGGCATTTTCGTAAAAAGATTCGTTTGAAAGACGGTTAGGATCAACAATGTCCAGTTCGTCGTGGCAGGCATTGATTCCGAAAAGGAAACAAACCATCAAGCCTATTTTAAAGTGCTTAAGTTTCATTGCTTAAAATTTTATTTGAAGTCCAACCATAGTAGTCGTCGGGCGTGGGAAAGTACCAAAATCAAAGCCTGGGTTCAGGATACCGGCCTGGAAATCAGGATTGTACCCTTCGTAAGCGGAGAAGACATGTACGTTCTGCATGGTCACGTAAAGCCGTGCGCTCTGCATTTTCACCCGCTCCAGTACCGACTGACCAAAGCTATAGCCTAAAGAAATAGTATTCAAACGGAAGTAAGACCCATCTTGCAGCCAGCCCGGGCGGTCTGAGTCCCGCTGATTGTTGTTCGGGTCATTCAGGACCACGCGTGGCACATCCGTGTTTGTGTTGGAAGGTGTCCAGCGGTTCAGGATGTCCTCGTGCCAGTTGGTATAGCCGGAAGTGACCATCAAGCCCCGGTAGAGATTGCTGTTGATGAGGTTGCCACCGCTACCCTGACCAAAGATCGTGAAGTCGAAGTTTTTGTAATTCGCAACGATATTCAGACCATAGTAGTAAGTCGGCATACCCTGTCCGAGGTACTGCCGGTCGGCGTCATCAATCGTTCCATCTTCGTTCAGGTCTACAAACCGGATATCACCAGGTGCGGTGTTATCGTTTTGGAAAGCATGAGACTCTACTTCCCCCTGGGTCTGGAAGATGCCATCATAAACCCAGCCGTAGTGCTCTCCCACTGCACGTCCTACTTCGGTTCTTGCGCCGGTTCCGGAAAGGAAGTCCAGCGTACCGATATCGAGCACCTCGTTTCTCAGGGTGTAGAAGTTAGGTGAAATGTTGAAGACCACATCGCCAATACGCGGGCGCCAGGTAGCCGAAAATTCAACCCCGGAGTTCTGAATAGAGCCGGCGTTGGTCGTCAGTCCTGCCAAAGAGCCATTGGACAATGGAATGGGCAGATCGATTAGCACGTCATCTGAGGTATTAGAGTAATATTCTGCTGTAAATTCCAGCTTGCCATCCATAATTTCCAGGTCAAGCCCGATATTACGTGTGGTACGGGTTTCCCAGGTAATGGAAGGGTCAACCAGAATAGTCGTCGCAGCACCCAGGGTACGCCCGGTGGCGAACTCATAGGGGATCGCCCGGTTGATGGTAGACTGATAGCGGAAGTTGCCAATTTCCTGGTTGCCCAGCTGACCGTAACCACCGCGGAGCTTCAGACCGGAAATCGCCTGTGGCAGCTCAAAGGTATTGTGCAGCTTCCAGCCCAATCCTACAGATGGGAACAGCGCGAAGCGGTTTTCTTCGCGAAAGCGGGAAGAACCATCGTAGCGCAGGTTCAAGGTCAGGAGATAGGTATCGTCAAAGGAATAATTGACCCGGCCGAGGTAAGAAACCAGGGAAGCCGGCTGCTGATTGTCAATCACGCTAAAAGTAGAGGCATTGGCCAGGCTCAGGATGTAAGGCTTCTCCAGCCCGGAGCCTACTGCGGATACCTGCCGGAAGTCAAAGTTCTGGAAACTCTGGCCTGCCAAAAGCTTCAGGTCGTGCCTGCCAAACTTACGCTCGTACTTCAAGGTGTTTTCCACGAGAAAGGAACGGGAAGAACGGTCGCCTACCTGCAGCTCCGCAATGGGGCGCGGGAAGAAGTACCCCAGATCGTACTGAGGTGCGAAAAGCTGGTCGGTAATATCAGAGTTGTCGTACTGCAGGTTCAGCTTGTAGGTCAGGCCTTCCGCGATCGTTAGTTCACCGTAGGCGTTCGCCAAAAGGCGGTTGACCTGAGTGGAGTTGTTGACCAGGGTGTTGAAGCCTGGTACGTTCAGGGTAATAGACTGATGGATGACCGCATCGGCACCACCGAAGCCACCTTCCCGGTTGGGGTCAAGCAGCGGGATGGTTGGTGCAGCCTGCAGCAAGTCGTTGACCAAAGTCGGGCGCCCTCCTGGCAGGAACAAAGTGAATACACCATTGTAAAACAAGGGGTTTTCGTCAGAACGCATCAGGTAAACATTCTCACCGAACTTCAGGCGTCCGATCTCCGTCTGCGAGTTGACCCGCATGGAATAGCGCCGATAATCCGGACCGCTCCCCACTAGTGTACCTCTGTTGTCCATGTAGTCCATAGAAACAAAGTAGTTGGTCCGCTTGGTACCACCGGAGAAATTCAGGTTGTAGTTTTGAATGGAGCCATCCTTATAACCCTCGTCTTGCCAGTTGGTATTGATGTCGTCAATGTACTGAGGAGAGTTAGGGTCATTACCAGGTACGGGAGCCTGGCCAGCATTAGCCAGCAATTCGGTATTGATGGCCTGATAGCCCTGCCGCTCCAGGACTGGAATACGCTGTGGTACCGTCTGCACCCCGTAGTAGCTGGAAAAGTCAATGCTGAACCTTTCGTTTTTGCTGCCTGCTTTAGTGGTGATGATTACTACACCGTTAGCGGCACGGTTACCGTAGATGGCACCCGCGGTGGCATCCTTCAGGACCTGAATAGATTCGATATCGTTGGGGTTAATGTCGCGGATACCACCGGAAAGCGGGAAACCATCCACAACATACAGCGGCTCAGCGCTGGCTCCCAGGCCAAACGTACTAACCCCCCTGACGCGGACAGTAGGCGCGGCACCCGGCTGCCCGTCAGAAGTAATAGAAACGCCAGCAACGCGGCCCTGCATCATCTGGGTCACATCGTTGGTGGCTTGCTTTTTCATCTCTTCGGTGTTCACAACGCTTACCGCACCGGTAAGGTCTTCTTTACGCTGCGTGCCGTAACCTACCACCACCACTTCTTCCAGCAGCTCGGCAGACTGCCGCAATACCACATCAATGGTCGTTTGGCTGCCCACTTCGATTTCTACCGTTCTGAAGCCGGTGTAGGAGAAAATCAGCACATCATCCGGCGTTGCATTCAGGCTGTAGCCCCCGTCAAAGTCCGTAATGGTCCCTGTACTCGAGCCCTGAATCACTACATTCACACCGATCAGCGACTCGCCTTCTGCCGATGTGACTTTTCCGTTGATTGTCTTGCTGTTCTGCGCCATTAGGGAGCAGGCGAACAGCAAAAACAAACTGGTGGCAGACACGATACGCTTCAGCGTCGCAGCCCGCTTACCAAGCTTTGGTTTTGCAAAGTATGCTTCCATGAGTTTCATACATTAACTTTATAAGTGTAATTTTTACACTTCCAAAGATAGGCAAGATTATTTTAAAAATCCTAACATAATTCCGTTTTTTCGACAAAAAAGTTATTTACATGCCGTTCGCTCGACTAGTGACAAATATCATTTTTTGTGTTAATTTTACACTTAAAAAAAGCGACATTTGTCAATCTTGAGGCTCCTATTTACTGAAAAGACCGCGGTATTTTTATTCCGCAAAGCCCCGAAAACATTTATTCCACTGGTACACTTGTCTTAGTAGGCAGTCAGAACAAATCGACAACCACACATCATGATCAATAATTACAGCTCGGAGGATAAAGTGCTGTTAGCCGTAGACTGTATCATCTTCGGCTTCGATGAAGAAGACCTGAAAATTTTGCTGATCCGAAGAGGGTTTGAGCCGGAAAAAGGAAAATGGTCGCTCGTGGGCGGCTTCCTGAAATCAGAGGAAACCCTAGATGATGCCGCCCGGCGGGTCCTGGAACGGTATACGGGCCTGAGTGATGTCTACATGGAGCAGCTGGCTGCATTTAGTGAGGTGGACCGCGACCCGGCTGACCGCACCATTTCCATGGCTTACTACGCACTGATCAACATCAAGGAGCACAATGAGAAGCTGATCAAACAGTTCTCCGCCAATTGGTTCAGCGTTTCCCAGGCGCCTTCCCTGATCTTTGACCATGATAAAATGGTGCATTTTGCCATCCGACGGCTGAGAACACGGGCTACTACCCGCCCGATTGGTTTTGAGCTGCTGCCCGAGAAGTTCACCATGCGCCAACTGCAAAAGCTGTACGAGGCGATCTGGGACACGACCCTCGACAAGCGCAACTTCATCAATAAAATCCGCTCCCTGGATATTGTGGTCAAACTGGATGAAAAGGACAAGAAATCGTCGCGAAAGGGGTCCTTCCTCTACCAGTTTGACCCCAGTAAATACGATAAAAAGGCGGCGGAGGGTTTTATGCTGAAGCTATAGGAGCCCCTTTTCGTCTTCTATTTGGATGGAACCGATGGCAAGAATGCCTTCACTAAATTAGTGGGGCAATCGCTTTCGCAAAACACCATAGAGGAAGGTGCCGGTCATCGCTGCCAGCAGGAGCCCGTTCGCTGCTTTCCGATAAACGCTATCGCTGTAAAGGGTGATTTTTCTCATTGGTAGTACCGGTAGCTTACCTCTAGCTCAACTTCCGCCCTGACCGGAAGGCAGAAGGTGAGGCGCCCACCCGCTTCTTAAAGAAACCACTGAAGTGCAGGGGCTCCTCAAACCCCAGCCTATATCCCACCTCCTTGATGGCCAGATCGGTATGCAGCAGCAGGCGCTTGGCTTCCAGTACCAGCCGGTCCTGAATGACTTCCTTGGCGGGTTTGCCGGTCAGTTCTTTCACGGTTTGGCTGAGGTGCTTGGGCGTAATGTGCAGCTGCCCGGCGTACTCGCTCACCTTGTGCCAGCTGGCGTACTGCTGATCAATGAGCTGTTTGAAATCGCGCAAAATACAGATGCTGCCGTTTTCTTCATCCAACTGGGCCGTGTCCAGTTGGGCGGTGTTGTTGCAATAGATTAGGAAAAGCTGTAGCAAAGCGCCCAGCGCACGCTCCCGGTAGGTCAAATCCGGGCTCAGGCAGTTCTCCATCTGACTGATGATATCCTGTAGCCGGTCAAAAGTAGCCGGATCCAGTTTCAACGGTGGCGTATCTCCAAAGGCCTTGAAGAGATTGATGTTGGAAATGAAGCTTTCGGGGATATTATTTTCTGCCAGGAAGTCCCTGGAAAACGTGAATACCCAGCCTTCCGGCCGTGCTTCCGCCAACACCTGATGCACCTGCCCCGGGCTGACAAAGTGGACTTCCCGTTCCTGAAAAGGATACGCCTGGTAATCGACCAAATGCTGCCCGGTGGCACGCTCAATCAACAGCACCGTATAGTAATCGTGCCGGTGCGGCTCATCGGCTTGCCCGGCGGCGCGGTCGTAGAGGCGGCCCATGTGCTCCAGGTAGAAGGGGTGCTGGGGGGCTCGGTGTTCCAGCGTTGAGGTACTGCTCACTTATACTGACCTTGATACGGTGAATAATCTGTAATAATACGAAGATAGAAAATCAAAAACAGAACTGCTGCGATGCTTTCTAAGTCACAGCTCCAACAATTCTTTATGCCTTAATTGTTCGCTTTCTCCCCCACACTCCCGACTTTTGGGCCAGAACAAACGGTAACGCCCTATGCCACCTTTTGCTGATGCCACCAAAATACTCGAAGCGTACTACCAACTCCACGCTCAGCCCCGACAACTGGAAGGCGAGCAAGACGCCACCTTTGAAGTCAGGCCCACCGGAGGCGGTGCTTACTGCCTGAAAATCACGCATGCAGCCCCTGCACTGGTCGACCTGCAACTGCAAATGATGCAGCGGCTGGAAACCGCCGGGCTACCCTTCGCCACCCCCAAACCCATCCTCAACAACGAGGGAACGCATATCTGCCCCCTACCCGATGGCGCCACCGCCTACCTCACCACCTGGGTCCCCGGTACGCTTTACGCGAAAGCAAAACTGAAGGATGCCGTACTGCGCGAAAGCCTGGGCACTACGCTGGGGCAACTGAGCCAGGCACTACAAGGCTTCGACCACCCGTCCGCCCACCGGGAAATGCGCTGGGACAACAACCAACTGCCCTGGGTGGCGCAGCATCTGGAGCGCTTTGACGCGGCACAGCGACCAATCGTTGAACAGGGGCTGGGGTATTTTCAGGAATATGCCGCACCGGCTCTCCCCCACCTCCGCCACTCCGTCAATTACAACGATGCCAATGACTACAACCTGATGACCGAACGGGATAGGGACGGGCACTACCGCATCGCTGGGCTGTTCGACTTTGGGGATGCCGTACATACTGCTACCATCAATGAGCTGGCCGTTGCCCTGGCGTACGCTATGATGGAACAACCCGACCCCGCTGGTGCCGCCGTAGAGGTCATCCGTGGGTACCATCAGGCATTCCCCCTGGAGGAAGCAGAAGTCGCCGCCCTGCCCGCACTCGTTTGGGCGAGGTTGCTCATCAGCGTCACCGTTTCCACCCTCAATCAACAGGCTGCTCCGGACCGGGCGTACCTGCAAGTCAGTAACCACGCTGCCTGGGCCCTACTGCAACGGTTGCAGGGCATTCCCTACAACCTGCTGCACTACCACTTCCGCCACGCTTGCGGATGGGAGCCCTGTCCGCAGGCTACGGTCTTTCAGGATTGGATACGGGAAGAACAACCTGAATTCGCCCCAGTCTCCCCTATTCCCGAACAGTGGCGGCAGATGGACCTCGGCGTAGGCAGCCTGGAGCTGGGCAACAACCGCAACTTTGAGGACGAGTACCGCTTCGAGCGCCACATACAGCGGATCATGGAAGAGGATGGGGTCGAATTTGGGCTGGGTGGCTACGGGGAGGTTCGCCCTTTCTACACCACCGATGCCTATCAGGTGGAAGGCAACAGCGGACCCCGCTGGCGTACCGTCCACCTGGGACTGGATGTGTGGGCGGCCGCGGGAACACCCGTCTTCGCCCCCCTTGACGGACGGGTACACAGCTTTGCGGACAATGCAGCGGAACGCGACTACGGCCCCGCCATCATCCTGGAACATACCCCACGGGAAGGGCTGACTTTTTATACCCTCTACGGCCACCTCTGCCGGGAATCTTTAACCCAACTTGAAGTCGGCATGCCCATCCAAAAAGGGCAACGGATTGCGACCTACGGAGCGCGGGAGGTCAACGGCAACTGGCCGCCCCACCTGCACTTTCAGGTGCTGTTGGATACCCTCGGCAATCAGGGCGATTTCCCCGGTGTCGGCTTCCCCGACGAATGGCCGGTCTGGCGCAGCCTTTGCCCCAACCCGGAATTGCTGCTAAATTTGCCGGAAGGCAGTACACAGCCCAAACGAGTGCAGTGGGACGGAAAGACCATCCAACAGAAACGGCAGGCCCATATCGGGCCCAACCTGAGCTTGTCCTACCAACAGCCCCTGCACATGGTGCGGGCATTCCGCCACTACCTCTACGCAGCCGATGGGCGGCGCTACCTGGACACGGTCAATAACGTGCCCCACGTCGGGCATCAACACCCCAAAGTGGTGGAAGCCGTACAGCAGCAGGCGGCCGTCCTTAACACCAATACCCGCTACCTGCACACCGAGCTGGCCAGATACGCTGAGGAGCTTACCGCCACTCTGCCCGAGCCCCTTTCGGTGGTCTATTTTGTCACCTCCGGCAGTGAAGCCAACGAACTAGCGTTGCGCATGGCACGGACAGCCACAGGGCGCAACGATATTCTGGCGATGGATGGTGCTTACCACGGCCATACGTCCGCGACCATCGACATCAGCGCTTATAAATTTAATGGGAAGGGCGGCAGCGGGCAACCTCCGCGTACCCACCTTATGCCCCTTTTTGACCAATCGGAACAGCCTCTTGAGCAAGCCAAAGCCCGCCTGGAGGAACTTTCCCAACATAACATCCACCCCGCCGCCTTCATCAGCGAGAGCATCCTCAGCTGCGGAGGGCAATTGGTCCCACCTCCGGGGTATTTTCAAACCGTGTTCGAAGCCATCCGCAGCATTGGCGGGTTGTGCATTATGGATGAAGTGCAAACCGGCTTCGGCAGGGCCGGCGAAGCGTTCTGGGCATTTGAGCTGCAGGGCGTGGTACCGGATATCGTAGTGCTGGGCAAACCTATGGGTAATGGGTTCCCAATCGGCGCAGTGGTCTGTACCAAGGCTGTAGCAGAGGCCTTTGACACCGGTATGGAGTTTTTCAGCACCTTCGGGGGCAATCCGGTCGCTTGTGCAGCGGGGCGGGCGGTCCTGCAAGTTATTCAGGAAGAAGGGCTACAGGACAAGGCGCGTCTTACCGGACAGTACCTAATGGAACAACTCCGCCAACTCCAACAACGGCAAGACATCATCGCTGAGGTGCGGGGCCACGGGCTCTTCCTCGGCGTGGAGCTTTCGCAAAATGGCCAGCCTAAAGCCCGGGAGGGAGCATACATCATCAACCGTATGCGGGCAATGGGCGTACTGATGAGCACCGACGGGCCTCAGCATAACGTGCTTAAAATTAAGCCGCCTTTGTCTTTCGGGATGAAGGAAGCAGATCAGCTCTCAGAGCAGTTGGATACGATCCTAAAGGAATTGTAAAGGGCCTTCATTACAGGTTGTAACAAAAATTCTTTACCCTACAATAACCTGAATTAGCCCCACTTTTAGTACTTTTAAATCCCTCTTGATCCGATTGCCCAAATCATTGGCAACTCCTGCTTACAAGCAAACACTCTTCCATTTCCACTTTCGCAGCTTTCCTTGCATACCTTCGGGCCACCTTTGGGCGGCCTGGCAAATTCAGGATTGTACTTGATCACCTAAACCACCATATCATGAAAAAAGCATTGAAAATCCTCGGAATGGTCCTTCTGGGCCTGATTGTCATTGTGCTGCTGGGTGCAGCTTACATCAACTTCTCCCCTATCCCCAAACACGAAGCGGAAGTACCGGCTATCACCATTAAGGCGGATTCGGCTCAATTGGCACGTGGGGAACACCTGGTCAACGTCTCCTGTGCCCTTTGCCACAAAGGCAAGAATACCAACCAAATGGAAGGCGGCCTCTGGCGGGAAAAAGACTTTGGCGAGGTCTACACCCCCAACCTGACCCTCCACCCGGATTCTAAACTCTCGCAGTATTCTGATGGGGAACTGGCACTGATGCTCCGCACCGGACTCAAGAAGAATGGCGAAGTGGCTTTCTTCATGCCCCGGTATATGCATTTGTCCGATGAAGACCTTAATGCCGTTATCGCATTCCTGAGATCAGAAAACCCGCTCACCCGCCCTTCCGACAAGCAGTGGCCGGAGCGAAAGCCCAATTATCTGGCAAAGCTGTTGACTAAGGTAGCGATCAAGCCCACCCCTTACCCTGAAACGGTAGCAGCAGTGGACTTTAACGACCCGGTGGCCCACGGCCGCTACCTGACCCACAACCTGGCCTGCTACCATTGCCACTCCGGCAGTTTTGACGGTATCAACGAGGTCGAACCAACAGCCTCGGCAGGGTATTTTGGGGGCGGCAACCCCATCCTGAAAAAAAACGGAAGTGCCAAAGTCCTCTCCTCCAACCTGACCCCACACCCGGACCATGGCTTGGGCAAATACAGCCCGGAGCAGTTTGCAAAGGCCGTACGCACGGGCAAGCGGCACGATGGCAGCAACCTTGACCATTCGATGCCACTGTTTACCAACCTGACCGATGCCGAAATCAACGCCATGTATGCATACCTGCAAACGGTACCGGTCATTGATAATGCCATTGAGCCGGGAGCAGTTGTGAAGTAAAAAAACGGGAGCGCAAGGGCCCGGTGCAATACCCGGGCCTGCTACCTTTTCCCTTCCAGCAAATGATATTCCAGTGCCGTGCGGACAAGGCCGGCGGTATTCCGGGCGCCCAGCTTGGTCAGGAGATTGCGGCGGTGGGTTTCTACCGTGCCGAAGCCGATGCTAAGCTGATCGGCAATCTCACCGGTTGTAAACTCTTCGACAATGAGCTGCAGCACCTGTTTTTCCCGCCTCGAAAGCCTGGGGAAAGGGGAAGTCGGCGCAGGCTGTGCTTTACTCTCGGAAAGCAATTGCGCCACATCAGCGCTTAGGTAATCCCGCCCTGCCATCACCTGGCGTACCGCCAGCAGGAGTTCCTCCTGACCCGCATTTTTCAGCAGGTAGCCATTAGCCCCCTGCTGCATGATCTCTTTGATCAGGCTGGCTTCCCGGAGCATAGAGAGCGCCAATATGCGGACAGTGGAATTGGTTTTGCGGATTTCCCGGCAGACCTCCACCCCGTTCATTTCCGGCATATTGATGTCGAGCAGGATAAGATCGACTGCCTGTTTCTGCAATTGCACCAGGGCATTCTTACCGTGCCGGGCCACTGCCACGCAAGCCATATCCTCAGCATCGGACAGCATGAGCTGTAAACCATCAAGTACAAGCTGATGGTCATCAACGATCAGTATGCGGATTGGGGACTTCATAATACAGCAGGTTTTAAAGGTTGGGCAACCGGCATTTGAAAGGTGATGGTGGTGCCCTCCCGGGGTACGCTGTCAACATCCAGCGTGCCCTGCAGAAACTGTGCCCGCGAGTGGAGCCCTTTCAGCCCTAGGGTTTCCGCTGAGCTGTATTCGGCCGGGTTGAAACCCCGCCCGTCGTCTTCCAAGATGACTGTCAACTGGTCTGCATGCAGAAGAATCTGGAGCAGGACGGACTGCGCTTGAGCGTGCCGGAGGATGTTGTTCGTACCTTCCTGCAGCATGCGGTAGAGGGTCACCTGTTGCCTTTCCGGGATGGTGGTAAGGTCGCCCCGGATTTCCAGGTCTACCCTGAGCCCGCTTTGGCGGAGTTGCCCGGCGAGGTCCTCCACGGCTCCCTTCAGCCCGTACAGCGCCAGGCTGCGGGGCATGAGGTTATGCGAAATACGGCGCACCTCCACGCAGGATTCATCAATGAGTGCCTGGGTTTTGGCTTTTAGCTCATTGGACAACCCTCCGTTGGCATATTGCCCAAAGTGGGCTTTCACGGAAGTGAGCAGGCCGCCCAGCCCATCGTGCAGGTCCTGAGCAATGCGCGCCCGTTCCTGTTCCTGCCCATCGAGCATGGCATCGAAAGCGAGTATTTTTTGCTGTTGTTCCAGTTGCTGAATGCGCTGCTCCTGCAATTGGGCCGATTGTGCCGCCAGCCGCTGCTGGGTACGCAGGCGGAAGACCAACCCGAAACCTATGGATACGCCAAGCAGTACAAGCAATGCCACCAGCCCAATGAGTCCGTTGCGCTGTTGCGTTTTCTGCCGGATTTTCAGGTTTTGGATACGAAGGGCCTGTTCTTTTTTATCCGTCTCGTAAGCCACCTGAAGCTCGCGTAAATGAGCTTCCGCCTCAGCGGTATTCAGGCTGTCCGAAAGCTGTCGGAACTGCTCCAGGGCGGTTAAGGCAGCCGCTGTCTCTCCCCGGGCTTTATACAGCTGATAAAGCCGCTGTTGTACCATCCCCCGGCGCAGGTGAGCCCCTGCGGCTTTGTAGTGGCGGAGTGCCTTTTCGTAGGCTTGCAGCGCAGCAGCAGGCTGCTGGTTTTGCTCAAAGTACTGCCCCCGGTTTTCCTGGCTCCAACCTGCCATAAAAAGGTTCCCACCGGTCAGATAATGCTCGTAAGCACGGTCAATGCGGGCAAGGGTAGCGGTATCATCGGTCAGAAACAGGCGGGCCATGCTGTAGTGCCCGGGGTGCTCCAGGATTTCGGCAGCAGAATGATTATCCTGCTGCAAGGCTTCCCACTGCTGTTGAACTCTGGCAAAATCGGCAAACCGGTCGTCCATAAAGTACTTTTCTGCCAGATGGTAAAGCACAAACCCTTGGTCCATACGGCTATCACCAGATTGGGCAACCTCCAGGGCTTTGACCAGGTAGGCTTCGGCTTCCCGGGATTGCCCCTGTCCTTCGTAGAGCTCGCTGAGCCCGAAGTAAACCTGCCAGTTTTCATAGGTATTCCCGCCCTCCGTAAAGTCCTGTTCCGCAGCGGTAAAATAGTAGAAAGCCGAGTCCTGCCGGCCGGTACGTTTGTAGACCAGGGCCAGGTTTTGACGGGCAGAGCCCAGTAATGCACGCTTGCCATTGGTAGCAGCCAAACGGGCGGCCTGATGGAACAGGGCAACCGCTGCGGCTTCCCTCCCCTGACGATGGCCCAGCATACCGCGGATGAGCAGCGCACGGATCTCACCGCTGTGGTTTTTCAGCTGCTGAGCCAGCGCCTCCGACTGCCGGGCATATAACAGGCTACTGTCGGGTTGCCGCAGGCGATAGTAATTGGACAACTCCAGCATGAGTTGCAGGCGCACGCTATCTGCCGTTGCTGCTTGCAATTGGTTGTGCAGGGCAGCCGCATCAGACTGCGCCAGGCCTGCATAGCCAAGGTTGAGCAGGACAAACAGAAAGAAAAGGTTTCGCATAATCGGTCCATTAAGCAGCGCTTCGAAACGGCAAAACGCCCTCCAAATTACGCAGATTCATGTCTTGCGCAAAATCGGCTGCCCATGGCTTGGACTTTGCCGAAAGGCTCGCCTATCTTTGCGCCACATTTTACTGCTATGCAACTGAAACGGATACAAGAATACTTTGGCCAATACCAGGGCTACCTGAAGTCCCGCCCGGCCCAAACCGAGCGCCTGCCGATCTGGGAGTCCCAGCGGATTTTTCAGGACAACTGGGATATGGATACAGAAGACTGGCCCGGGATGTACGACCGAAGCCTCCAAAACTCCACCACCAAACGCCTGTGGAAGCGGGAAGCTTACGAGCCCAAGCGCATGATGCTGGAGCTGATGCGTATGCAGCCCGATTTTACCCGGCATATGTTCATTGACCTCTTCAATGAGGAGAAGAGCCTGGAGGGGCGCGCCAGCCGCTTTGTATACTACTGCGATATGCTGCTGCAGGAATACAAGGACAACAACCCGCGCTCCATTGACAACAACCACTACCACGACGATAACTACCAGATGGTGTCGCTCTATCTGGCTTTTCGGTACCCCGACCGGTATGCTTACTATGAGGCGGATGCTTTCCGGAGCATGCTGGAAAAACTGGGCAGCACCCAACTGCCTGAAACCAATGACCTGGAGCGCTATGCTAAAGTCACGCAAACCCTCTACAAAATGATGGCAAAGGAGGAGGGCTTACTCGGCCTGCACCAAAAAAGGTTGCAAGCCGGGCTATACTATACGGATGAAAGCCGCCTCGTCGTCTGGGATTTTTGCAAATTTGTGGCTGGATAACCCGACTGCTTGCCTACTGAAAACTGCAACTATGCTACGATATTTATGCCTTGCCTTACTGTCTCTTTGCTCCACCCTGAGCCAGGCTCAGCTGCACCACCCTGTCCTTCCCAATCTGGAAGGCGGCGCCCTGATACAAGCCCTGCAAGACCAGTACCGCCCCAATGGCCTGCTGGATTACGGCAATGCCCGTGACACCATGTACCGGAATGTAGATGCCCGGAATGACACCCTCTACTGCGTTTATACCGGCTACTCCGTTTATTTGCCGCCCGGGGAAGACCCGACAACAGCAGCTTTTGAGAATGGCACCGGCATTAATACAGAGCATACCTATCCGCGGGCAAAGGGCGCAGAAGCGCCTACTCCGGAAGCCGATATGCACCACTTGTTCCCCACCCGTGCAGCGGTAAATGCGGCACGGGGCAATTTCCCTTTTGCCGATATCCCACCAAACCAGGTCAATAGCTGGTACTATCTCGATCAGCAACAGAGCAATACACCGGGCAATAATATCGCGCTATACAGCCGCGTAGGCGATCAGGTCTTTGAGCCCCGCGACGACCATAAGGGCGATGTGGCCCGGGCGATGTTCTACTTTTATACGGTCTACCAGCAGGAAGCCAATGCAGCCGACCCGGATTTCTTTGAACAGCAGCGGGTCACTTTGTGCCAATGGCATTATTCTGACCCTGTGAGCGAAAAGGAGTGGAATAGGACCCACGCCATTGCCCCTTATCAGGAGGGCAAAGCGAATCCTTTTGTATTAGACTGCACCGTTGCGGACCGTTGCTACTGCGAGGGCGTTATTCCGCCCTGTACGCCTCCGGTGAGTACTGATGCAGCACCTTCCATTACGCTCGATGCCCGCCTCTATCCTCAGCCTGCACATGGGCAGGCCCAACTACAGATCACCTTACCTGAAGCAGGCAGGCTTTCCGTCAGGCTGTTCGGAGTACAGGGTCAGGAATTGCGCTCCCTTCCTGCTACCGTCTGTTCGGCCGGCACTCACGACATTAATCTTGAGCTACCGGCCATGCCCGGTCTGTATTTTTGCCGTTTGGAATGGGAAGCAGGAAGCAGGAAAGCTGTAAAAACGCTTAAAGTCATCACTTTCTAAGTAATTGTACGTCACAGACCGGCCCTAATAGCAATTCACGGGGACCAGGCAGGCATTTGATCAACTTTTCTGCCTCGTTAAATTGGTGCAGAGGTAAAACCTCCCTCCTGACTGCTCAAAAAAGTTATCCGTTCTTTTTTACATTTTTTGTTACCTTTAAGTATTGTTGAGGAATGATTGAGATTAATGCAAGTATATTTTGCCTTATCCTATATGAAACTCTCCTCTAAGAACTATCTATCTACTATCTGGTCTCAAAGCCGACCAACCTATTTCCCGATACCGACCATTATTGACGTCCTACTATCAGACATAATCCCTGTGAAGCACCATGTTGTTTAGTTGAGAACACCTTATTTTCACTTTTTATTGGTGCTAATTATCCAGCTGCTGCATTTTAAAAATCACAAACTTCTGTTCAACTCCTGCTGCCAGGCCTGAGCTTCAGATTGCAGAAATGCAGCCTGCCGGTGCAAGTGGACTAAGCCGGAGGATAGCAGCTGTTCCCCTCGAACTTTGCACACCAGACAAATAGGCACAATCACATTTTTTCACATCGGTTTTTGTGGAAAATGTAATCTTATTGCATCTACCTTGTACAATACCTATGCACACCCATTTGACTATGAACAATTTTTCCAGGTTTCTGCGAATAGGGGGGCTATTGAGTGTGATACTACTATGCCTGCCTTTCGAATCAACAGCTAAAACCCCTCGGGTGGTCTTACCAGGGATCAGCTACGAGGAAGCAGTGGCACAAATCGAAGCGTTTAACCTCGATAGTGCCCTTGTTTTGCTGGACCAGGTTATCCTTGAGCTCGAAGCCTCCGGTGAGCTGCAATCTGATTTTGGCACGCAGGTTCGCCTGAAAAGAGCGGAAGCACTGGAGAAGGCAGATCAGGATGAAGCTGCCATACAACAACTCCTGGCTGTAGACCTTGACAGCAGAACCCGGAAGCAATGGGCAGCTTATACCGACGCCCAGTTGTCTTTAGCTCGCCTGCATGAAAAGCACGAGCGCCCGGAGCATTGCTATAAGGCCCTACAGCATGCTCAGATAGCCATAAAAGACCATCAGTTGGATAGCCTTTACCCTCGCTTTGCAATCCGGATGTCTTCCTACCACCGGATTTTCGGGCAGCCTGAAACCGCCCTGTTTTATGCGAAGGAAGTCATTCGTACCGCGCCACAGTTCGGGCAGACCGAATTTCTGGGCAATGGCCATATGCTGACTGCCATGCTTCTGAAGGAACAGTTCTTCGAAATTTCAGCCCAGCGCTACCTGAAAGCAGCCGGGATTTTTGAAAGCCTTGGCAACCACATTGGCTACTCTGCCATGCTCTGCAACCTGGCGGCACTATACAAAGACCATCAACAATTGGAGCTGGCGCTGAAATACAGCGATGACTACCGAAAAGCAAAGGATGAAATGTCCCAAAAGGGGATTACCGACTTCTGGATGCTTTCCAGCTATTACGAAATCCGATCAGAGATCATGAGTGCCATGCAGCGCTATGATTCCGCGCATTACTACCTCCAACTCGCCTTCGAAAGCCGTTTGAAACTCATCGAGGAAGAAAACCGGGCACAGGTAGTAGCCATTGAGGCGGAGTTCCACGATCAGCAAAAGGCGGAGAAGATCAGGGATCAGGCAGAAATGCTGAGAAATGAATCTGTAAAGCGCCGGTTGGGTATTGGTATTGCCCTGCTTTCGCTGATCTTTACCGGTATCCTTTTGTTTTTCTACCTCAAACTCCGCGACGCCAATAAAAAGATGCGGCAGCAGGCCGTACTTATCAGCCAGAAAAACCTGGACCTGGGCAGGAACCTCGAAAAACAAATTATGCTGCAGGGGGAAATCCACCACCGGGTAAAGAACAACCTGCAAGTCATCATTAGCCTGTTAGACCTCCAAAGAGAAGAAATCCAGGACCCTAAAACGCTTGACCGGCTGGAGTCCATGTCCAACCGCATTTACAGTATGGCTGCTGTGCATGAGATGTTGTACAGCAAAGAGGGGGCGGAAACCATTAGTTTTCCAGCCTATACCCAACAGCTCTGCGAGCATTTTAGCCAGATCGCTCCTGAAGACCAAACCCCGGTTTTCAATCTGGACATGGACGCGCCCCCTCTTAATCTTGAAACGCTGATGCCGTTGGGCATTATTATGAACGAACTGATGACCAACAGCCTGAAATATGGCACTATCCCTAATCATCAGTTAGAAATCCATATTTATTTGCAACCCTGTGCGGATGGGTTTTGTCTGGAATACCGGGACAACGGTCCGGGCTTCCCGATCGGTACTATGGGAGAGCGGGATGGCGGCCTGGGGTCCTATCTGTTAAAAAGTATGGTCCGCCAACTCAACGGGCAGCTGACCACACACAACGACAATGGTGCCGTTCATAAGATATTCTTTAAAGAAAAGAACCAACGAGAACTAAGCCATGAGTTTATATCGGATACTAATAGTCGAGGATGAAGTCCTGATTGCGGATACTATAGAGCGCCACTTGTTAAAAGAAGGGTATACTGTAACCGGAAAGGCCATTTCCTACGAGGAAGCTATTGAAGCCTTTCAGAAGCAGGAACCAGACTTAGTACTACTGGACATCCGGCTCAATGGCAGCAAGACCGGAATTGCAGTTGCCCGGTGGCTAATAGAGCAGCGAAAGGCTGTCCCTTTTATTTACCTGACCTCTCAGCTTGACCGGCAAAGCCTGGACGCGGCAAAAGCGACCTACCCATCGGGATACCTCTCCAAGCCGGTGCAGGCCCAAAGCCTGATAACGACTATTGAAATTGCCCTCCACAATCATAGTGCGCAGGAAAAGCAGAAAACCACCATTCGGCTCTACAACGGCAAGCAGTATTTTCAGGTCCCCGTAGACGATATTCTTTATCTCCGGGCCGACCATATTTATATCAAAATTGCTTTGGAAGGCGAAGACGAAGTGGTGCAACGGGCCACCCTTAAAGAGATGATCGACCAACTGCCGGAGGGGCAGTTCGTACAGACACACCGCAGTTATGCTGTGAATATTCAACAGGTTACAAGTTGGGATATGGAAAATTTATTTTTCCATGATGCTGCCGTCCCTGTCAGCCGGGGGCGCCGCCGGGAGGTATTTGCCCTCCTTGAAAATCGTAACCAGGAGTCCTGATATTTACATTTCGCAATTTCAATCGGGAGTGGGCACTGAACTGTGTCTGCGTCAAAAGCAGATACAAGAGTATGTCAAAACAAACTAAAAAAGAGCGGTCGGTGATTTCGCGTCCTACCGCCAAACGGTAACTAAGGCCCCAAGGCAAGGGGTTGACAGGAGAAAAAGGTCTTTTAAAGCCTTTGATTGCTAGTGGTCTGTCAAGTGTTAATTTATGGGTTGAGTGGGAGCGAATTTTGAGGCTAATCAAGGCGGATGTTCCCGCGCATAGCAGCGCTACGTAAGGGGTTATCCAACGAAGAGTAGCCTCAAAAGTCGCCGCAGGCAACCCCTAGTTTTAGCCTTGACAGACCACTAGCTTCATAGAAGGAGCTCTGCCTGCCGCCTCAACAGCTGTCAGGATTGGCGAAGGCAGGAAAATCACAATACCAAAGCACCACCCCCCTTTAACATTGCAGCCAAAACTTACCAAGACCCAATTTTACCACCCCACATTGCTACCATTCAGAACACGAGAGCTACCATTCAGAACATTTTAGGCTTTTTTTTACCTGCATAAGTCCGCACCAAATTATCTTTCAAATGGAAGTTGTCTAAAAATGATTTGTATGGAGTTTAGTTTTTCTCAACAAAATGATTGAAAAGGCTAGGAAATGAGCACTCATCCAATTTCTAGCAGATGTCTCGTACCGGACTAAAAGAGATTTGAAGCCATCAATCCAAGCGTTGGTCCGCTCAACAGCAAACCTTTCCTTATACAACTCAGGGTCTACAAGGTATTCATAATCAGTGTTTTTTGCATTCCTTTTGTTGATATCTATGTTGGCAAGGATTTCCAGCCCATCACAGTACTCTCTAAAGCTCCTGCTGTCAAAACCAGCATCTGCATTCATTACCAAACCTCTTGGGTCGATATCGGCCTGCTCTAAAATTTCGCAGATATTTTTGAATGCCTTGTTAATTTCATAGAGGTCATGATGATTACCTGATACGGGTTTTGACATCGCTAACGGGATTCCGTTGGAGTCAGTCAAAAACAGCATGTTTGTTGTTTTTGCAGATTTCCGGCTTTGATACCCCACTGCCTCACCACCCATTCTAGCTCGGGTCTGGCTACCGTCTAAAGCTACGGTGGACATATCCAAGGCAGCTTTATTTGCTTTCAATAATGCCGTCCATAAGCGATGCCAAGAACCATCTTTAGCCCATTTATTGTAATGATAAAACACTGTTTTATAGGATTTTATGGCAAATCCAAAAAACTGGCGCAGGGGTAACTCTCGCCATTGTGTACCTGTTTTTAGGCGGTATATTATTGCTTTGACCATTTTCCAAAGCTTAACTTTTGGCTTGCGCCCTAGATTTGTTGTGCTCAAATAGGGCATCAAATTGTGTGTGATGAATTTCTTGGTTAATTTTACGTACATAGTTGCGAAAGGAGTTTGGAAAAGTTTAGAGATTTCCAAATATCTCCTTTTGCAACTTTTTGTGCAAACCATCTCGATTTCACCACGATTCTTTTTTAGACAACTTCGATGTACAAAGCGAAACTAAGCCTGAGCTGCTTAACGGTATTCCTGCCGAATTCCAATCCGGATTAGACGCTGTGCTGCAAGGTACAGATGGCAACACCTATTTTTTCAAGGGCGACCGCTGTTACAACCGCCTGCTTGAAAAAGCCTATCCATTGGCTGACGAATGGGGAAGACCAGAGATTAATGTACAATTAGACGAAGGCATTGATGCCATTCTTGTCGGTAAAGATCAAAAACTATATGTATTCTCAGGTGGTCAATACCAGACTTATAAGCTTCCGTTAGAAGATAAAGGCCCTGAGCTTTCTGACAAGCTTTATGCAGAAAGCTACCCACATTCTATTGCCGAAGATTTTGGACTGGAAAGCGTAGTACTAGCCTACGCGGATGGGGAATACACGCACTTCTTTGGCAAACCCGATGAAAATGGTGTACAGCTACACCTGGTAATCACAGGCGAGGAATATGACATTGAGTCCAGTAGGGCATACTACGAATCAGATATCTCATGGTGGAATATACCGGAGGAGTACATATCTGAAGGGTTCGATACCATTGAGGCCGTTTTGTTTGAGGAGGACAATATGTACCTTATCAACAACAATGAATTTATACAATACAATAAGGCGGAAGACTACTGGAGCTTCCCTAAACCTCTTCAGCGGATTTATCCGGAGCTGCCGGAACCCAATGAAGATTTCGGCACTGTACGAACAGCCTTCACTGCCAATAATCAAAGGACTTACTTCTTTTCCAAGCATACTTTCTTGTCAATCAACAAGGAGGGGCAAAAAGAGGGAGCGCCCTTGAAAATTAAGGAATACTGGGGCAAGATCAAGAACAACCTGCAAGAGCGGAAGGGGCTGGAGGCAGCTTTTGTCTTTGACAACAACACCTATCTGTTCTCCGGGGATCAGTATGTCCGCTACTCTGGCTTTGATTATGAGTTTATCGATCCGGACTACCCGAAGCCCATTTTGGGCAACCTTCGTATGGAGCCAGGCTTTAAACTGTTGCCGGAACTGTTTGAAGAAGTGCTTGAAGAAATGTTTGTAGATGGAGCAGGTCAGTTTGACGAAGTCATTTCTAACGGGCGGAACCTCTATATATTCATTGGCGACGACTTGCACGTATTTGCGAATGACAAAACTGCAGAACTAGACCTCAGCCAACTCACAAAAGCCAAAAACCACCTATTGTCCGGAAAAAAAGTGGATGCGGCAATTCATAGTGGTGATAAGGAAATGATCTTATTTAGCGGTGATCAGTTTTACTTCTATACTGATGAAAAAGGCGAGCTGACACTAAAAGAAGGGTACCCTAAGGATATATATCCTAACCTTGAGCAAGACTATGGATTCGCTATACCTAATTCGTTCAGAGACGGAATAGATGCAGGTTGCAGCCTGAATGATTATTCGGTTTGCTTTTTCAAAGGGAAAGACTTCTGGTTCTCAGAAACGGGCTCTTCCACTCCGATACCAATCAAGGATAATTGGGGGAAAATCCACAATAACTTCCAGGAAGCCCCTACAGGCGTGGATGCTGTGATGCACGGATTGGATGGCTTTATCTACGCATTTAAAGGCGACCAATTCGTCCGGTATAGCGACTTCAACAACGAATATGTAGATACAGGATACCCCAAGCCACTTGAGGGGCACTGGGGAGGGATGGCATATCATATGCCGCCTGAGCAAATAAAAGTAGATAGTGCTTTTAGCTTTGAGCAGAAGTCTTATCTATGCTTTAATGGCTCCGGTATGGTGCAGTACGTCAGGTTTAGCGACCCGACATACCAACGCATGGATGACCTTTACCCAAGAGGGGCCTGGTACCACTGGAGAAGCCGGGCAGATTATTACTTAATCGACATTAAGACCATTGCTGACTTCAAAGCACTCTCGGATAAGTTTGCGGACAAGTCTTATACCCTCACCGACTTTGTCAATGCAGTGACCGGGCTCAAAGAACAGCCCTATGCCGCCCTTGCGGAGACCTTCGGTGAAGACCTAGACAAAGTGCAATGGTTAAAGCGCAATAATGCCTTCCTCACCGTACAGGGCCGCTACGAGACGCGATTCAATATGGAAGCGGTGCTGAAGATGTACGAAATCTTTAGGCTGTGTGCCAAAGTCGGGCACAGCCCCGAAGCGCTCTACGAGTCTTTATGGCTGAAGCTCTTCGATACCATGAACGACCTGGATAAATTTAACGATGTCTTACCATTTGTAAGTCCGGAAGTTATTGAGACAACTGCCCATTTCCAGCGATTCCCGCTTTGGCATCTAAGGCCCTGAAGCTGAATGATTTGAAGCTAAAGCCATGAGCAGGTGTTTAAATGAGTTGAGCCCCAGAAAACGGAAAACAGCCCTGAATTCATCCCAAAGACGGGTTTTAGTTTTTACCGCAGACAATACCTTTTTGAAAACCTTGCTGGCCAATTGCTGGATTTGGTCAATGAGGAAAACGAGCATCATCAAAGTCGCTAGCAAATTTGATAGATGTTTTTTCCCATGCCCATAGTTGTGCTCAAAATTGTAGCCCTGATTTTTCAGCGTGTTGAACGTTTCGTTTTCGATTTTCCACCGGCCGCGGCCGCATCGGGCAAGAAGCACTACATTTCTTTTGTTAATTTTAATATTTGTAACCCAAGTAAAAGTAGCGGTTTTGCCTTTTTTGCCCGTGACTTTTAAAATTAAAAAATTCGTGCGCACATCTGCCGCGCTGTTATTCAGTGGCAAATTATCACACCAGGAAAGATGCCATTCTTCATCGCCCACTTTTTGGTAATGGTGCTGATAAGCATGCTTATTTCCAGGGTGGCCATAGTGGGCGAAAAGCATTTCATGGCTATCAGGCTTGACGCTCAAAATATAGCTGTGCCCCGCTTGTGTGATTTCCCTGATCATCGGGCCATTTGCAAACAGGGCATCCCCCCCATGCAAGAACTTCCAGTTTGGGTGGCGTTCCCACAAGCGGCCCCACAGCCGATTGGCCGCTACCAGTTCATGGTCGTTCTTCTTTTGCCCGTCTTGCTTGTTTATCGGCTCGCAGTCCAATGGCAGGACTTCCCCAGCACCCGGCTTTACAATCACAGCACCCAACATAGCATGGGAGTAGCGGACTGCCTTGTCCTTGCCGCGGCTTCTCTTTTGCTGGCAGTACTCGCAGCTTACCTGGCTAGACGAAAAAAACTCTACCCCGTCCATCGGGGCCAGGAGGTGCCCGCCCAAGAGCTCGTACTGCTTTAGTTTGCCGCTCTTCTCAACTTCGCCCAATACCTGCCCGAATAAAGGCTGAAGCTGAGAAGGGGGGATTTCATCCAGCGTTTGGCGCATACTGGTGTCTGATGGCACCTTGTTTATGCCAAACAGCTGCCGAAGGTTAACCTCTTCCTTCTTTGTCCGCCCTTTGTCAAAGGCCAATAAGGAAGGGTACTTCAACTGGAACATCGCCATGGCGCTCAGAAAATAATCGGGCAATTTGATGGACGCATTCGGCGCACGCGGGTCAGGCACTCCACTGTAAAACGCTCTGCATAAGCCATATAGGCTGTCATAGCTGGTGCCGCTTGGCTTTTTCATTCTCTTTTTTCCTCAAAGGTACACCTTATTCTTTATCAGTGGGTTGTGTGCCAAAGCGGGAATCGCTGTCATTGTCAGGGCTTATCGTCCACATCTTCGGCCGTATCGCAGCAGCTCTAATTTTGATAACTCAGCTAAATTGACATTTAGCTCTTGATTTGCATTATCTATTTGTTCTTACCGGAGGAGATGCTGGATTAATCAAGGGCGATTGCAAACAATGAACACGATTTCTGTTTCTCGTCTCTCCAGAAATAGCATCCCGCTTGACAAAATAAAGTACCTTTGAGAATCCAAAAAAATCAAAACTCAAGCATGGTCGCCATTCGCTCTTTTCCTCAGTTGTGGACAGATAGGCTTCAGCCATTTACAATGCTCTTTTTTCTTTTTTTGAACTTACAAACGGCTTCTGCGCAATGGGCTTACATTCCCAATTTTTCAGATAATAATGTATCCGTTATTGATCTGGATAGCCTCAGGGTTATCGCGAAAATACCCGTTGGCAAAGCGCCCTTTGGAGTGTGGTGCGTTCCAGAAAAGAGAAAGGTATATGTCGCAAATGCTTTCTCTGATAACATCAGCGTGATTGATGCCTTAACCAACACCGTAGAGGCCACTATTCAGGCAGGTGACGGTCCCGCTATTCCCTGCTACCAAAATGAAAAAATCTACGTTGCGAATACCAATGACCACACTGTATCCATTATTCATGCCATAACGGGCGAGACCGAGCATGTAATCTCCGTAGGAAAAAGACCTGCCAGTATTCACCTCACGCCAGATGGAAGAAAGTGTTACGTTGCAAATACGGTTTCCGATGATGTGAGTGTCATTAACCTGTCTACAAAGCGCGTTGAAAGAACAATACCTGTAGGCGATGAACCCAACTTCATCACCGCAAACCCCAAGACGAACCACTTATACGTGGCTAATTTAACTTCGAATGATGTCAGCATCATCAACACAATCAATAATACAGTAGAAGCCACGATCCCTGTGCATTTAGGACCTATAGTAATTAGTGTTTCCCCTGATGGGCAGAATATCTATGTGAGTAATTGTTTTGCGGACACTGTCAACGTGATCAACGCCCACACCTACAAGATGGTGGCCACCATCAAAGTAGGAGAAAACCCTACTGGAATCTGTATCACCCCTGATGGAACAAAAATTGGTGTGGCTAATCAATGGGATGGAAACTTCATGGTCATTGATGCTCAAACCTACGCTATTATTGCAACAATTCCACTGGGAGGAAGACCTACGGCAGCAGGTTCTTTTTTCATGCCTAAATAACGGACTACCATCGCCGCCCCACCAACACTCCAAAACCTAATGGATACAGCCGATGCGTACAGCCCATTGAACTTGGGGATACCGGAACCGGCGTTTGCGCATGCATTGTCAATCCAACTGTCCAGCGCTCAGACAGGGGCTTCAGTAACGTGGCATCTACTCGTCCCAACCAACTGCCGGGCACTTCACCCGCCGGGGCAAGGGTTTGCAGTACACCTTCCTGATTCAAATAGTTGCCATCCACGTTCAGCCACTGGGAATAGCCGCCACTTGCCTCTAGAGCGAAGGTAAGCGCTTTCAAGTCCCAGGTTTTGCCCAACCCAACCCCAACTTCTACCCGTTCGTACTGATGGTACAACTCGTAAAATGTCGTTTCTGAAGTGCGTACCTCCTGATTGAGGGCATTCAGGGATTTAGTGGAAATGGTGTGCCGGGTACTTAACCGGCTGTGGTGAGCCGTGTACTGTGCGGCACCAAAGGCATAAAACCCGTTGCCCAATACGTGCTGATATTGCCCCCTCAGGTAAAAACCGGGCAGGGCACGCTCCTCTCCTGCCCAACCGCAATCCGAACGGTTAATATGCAGCTGGGCCGCCAGTCCTCCGGAAAGAACAAAGGTGTTTTTCTGGGGTTTAGCCTGTTCTATCTCAGCAAAATGGGGTGGAAAGGCTGGAGAAGAGCTGCCCTGTATAAGTGGGACAGGAGGCGTGGGCAACAACTTGAGGTTTTTTTGTTTTTTCGGTTGAACTGCCAGACTAGTTGCTGTACTTGATCCGGATGTGGCTGGAGCGCTTTTTGATTCGGTTGTCCTGATTGGTGAAGGCGTCCTTTGTAATCCCTTTCTTTCCTTATCCCCCGGCTTAGGTTGAATAGCTACAACCTCAACGCTGCGATCGGCCTTAGGCTTTTCGATGGCTTTGGCTTTTTCGGGTACTAATTTTTGGACTCTTTTTGATTGTAAATCCTGTAGTGCGGTAGCTCCCATGGCAGAGGACTTTTCCTGAGGTAAAATTCCCTCTTCCGAATTTTCAACCTGAGCAGCCGGCGGTCGTTGCCCCTGCTCCTGCTCCGGATTCCCAATGTAAAACCCGGATAAGACAGGGGGCGTGCTGTCCTTGCCCAGGCCTAGCCATACAAGCAGTAGCAGACTGCCCGCTCCGAGCCACCACCAGAGCATTCTCCGGCGCTTCCGGGGCCGTTCGATGCGCTGCCAGAGGCCTTCCCGATCGAAATCCGATGTGCCTTGCTGATCCAGTCTGTTTTGTAAATTATTCATGCCTATACTGTTTTAAACGCCCTCATTGCACCGGATCGCCCGGCGCAGTTCCTTCTTGGCCCTCGATAAATACACCCGGCAGGAATTGACGTTAATGCCGAGCAGGATTGCTATTTCGTCATGCGTATACCCTTCAATTTCGTAGAGGTTGAAAATGGCCCGCTGCTCCCGGGGCAATCCTTCGATCAACCTCAGTATCTCCTCCACACTCAACTGTTCGAAAGGCAGAGGCGGCACAGCGATTTCCATCTCTTCTTCCCATTGGGTTTCCCACTTGCCTTCCTGTTTGAGCACATCCATAGTGGTGTTGATGCAAATGCGGCGCAGCCAGGTTTTCAGGCTTGCCTTCCCGGCATCGTACCGGCCGATGGCAGCAAAGGCTTTCGTGAAGGTGATTTGCAAAATATCCTCTACCTGCTCCCGGCGGAAGCAGTAGCGGTAAGCCGTGTGATACAGCACCTCCACATACCCATCATAAAGCAGGCGCTGCGCCCGCTGATCATTGCGGGCGCAGGCATCTGCCAAAGATTGGTCGGTCGGGTATGTATGTTGATGGCTCAAATGAGGAGGTTATACTGCGTTTCAAAGCCCGTCCAGCTTGCCCGCCTGAGCCGTCCAGGTCCAGTTGAAGACCGATACATCTGCTTGTGGACTGCCACCAGCACTGCACCCGGCAGGGATTGGCGCTTCAGGGTCAAACAGGGTGCTGAAATCACCAGGAGCAATATCGAAAGTCACATTCTCAAAGGTTGTTTCCGGATTGACTTCCGCGTTGGTAACGGTTTGCCAGGTTTCGAATGGGCCTACGTAGTGGATGTTTTTCAGGGCGCATTGGGTATTTAGGTCAAGATCAACCAAAAAGCGGTCAGCCGTCCGGTTCTCATCATTCATGACAATCGTCCCATTCTGAAGGGTGTGGATTGCCATCAGCGAGCCTTCCGGCCCATCGAGTTCCAGAGCGCTGCTCCCGGGAGTGATTAAAGCAAAATTATTCAGCGTACCAGCCCACGCCTGATCAGTGTCAAAAGCATCATCATCGGCATTCCAGACGACCAGGTTTTCGACATGCACAGTCCCTCCGAATACTTCGATGCCATCATCCTGAAAGCCTACAACCTCAATATCTTTAATGACCGTTCCATTACCCACCCCGCCGAGGGACAGTGCATTAATCTCATTGCCCAAGCCAATATCTGCACCACCGTGACGAATGGATACGTAACGGAGTACTCCAGAGTTATCAAGCGGATCATTACCTCCATAAAGGTGGGCAAGGTCACTAGCTACGAGCCCTTCTACGACTGCCTCATCCGTGTCATTATCCATAACATCAGAAGCCGAGATCGGTGCCCGGCCGAGAATTAAAACCCCGCCCCAGAGCGCTGCATCATCAGGGTTAAGATTCGGGCTGGCATAATTCCCAGCCGCAATATCATCTGGCGTGATTTCGTCAACCACCGACGTAAAGACAATTGGCAACTCCGGCGTGCCTTCCGCCAATATACCAGCACCGCGGGCAACAATCAGGCTTGTGGAATTGACCCCGGTTCCCACATCACCTTTAATCACAACGCCCGGCTCAATGGTAAGGGTAGCTCCTTCGCGTACGACGATTTTTTCCCGCAGGAGATAGGTATTCCCCGTTGACCAAGTCGTGTTTTCAGTAATATCTGAAGCGATATCAATACCCGTTCCCCCTGCAAAGTCTTCGCACAGCGGTATTTGATCCAGGTTGTAAAAGCTTTCTGTTGCTGTTATTTCTACCGTTACGGGTGTACTTTGTAAGCCGCTTTGATAATTAGATAATTGTACCTCCATTGTGCCTTCACCGGATCCAAACACCTGGAAAACGCCGTCTCCATTCGTCACAGCATAATCGGTTTCCCCATTGATTTCGTAAGTGGCGAGGGCATTGGATAAAGGCGTGCCATCACAGCTCACTGCGGTACCGGTCAAACTGTAGTATCCATCAATTTCCACTACAATATCACCAAGGTCAGTATCCACTGTAAGGGGATCTGAACTGGCAACCACCACCGGCTCGTCATTCCAAATTAAATTGACAACAAAAGGCAGGTCTTCTGGTGCCTGCACACAAAAGGCCCCATCAGCATCTGTCCAACCAAATACATAGGCCACAGATTGGTCAGGAGAGGCTACCAGATAGGGGTAACCGGATATTGCTGTGCCAGCCGGATCTACCAATCGCATACAAACCGTAATCGGGTCAAAAAACACATCAATATTCCACCACGAAAAGTGCGCCACCTCCGCCTCCACGAAACCGTCCTGCAGTGTAGCCACGCCTTCCTCTATCCACTTCCCGCTTGCTTCATCCATACTCCAGAGGGGGATCTCCTGCGGCACAGTGCTGTAATTGGCAGGCAGGGGAAACCGTAGCGTTGCCGTAGCCCCATCCGGGATGTGGAGCGCATTACCGGAAGCGTCGGACAGCTCTACGGCGTACATACCGTAGGACTCCAGGGTGTAGATGTTGCCGTCTGCCCCTATGGCCGACATGTTGCCGGGGGCGGCTTCCAAAAAACCTTGTTCCGCTGGGTTGTAGTAATGGCTTTGGACCCTTACCGCACCGGTGTAGGCACTGCCATCATCGTAGGTGAGTTGGGCAGGCAGGGTAAGCTCGCCCCCATCATCCAGGGTACCCGTCGCACCGGTCTGAATGGTGGTCTCCGCATCAAAGGGATAGAGCTGTAGCTTTAGGCTGGTTTGACTGCCCTCAAGTCCGGACAGCAGCTTAACCATTTTCATTTTCCCAGGGCTTCCCACCGTCACCGGTAGCCCGCCGGATGGTATGGTCAGGTTTTCCAAAAACACCAGCCCCCGGCTGTCTGAAGTCCAGGTCTGTCCGGTAAGGTTGTGAAGGAGCGTCGCGCCAGGCAAAGCCGCCCCGGTTTCGTCTGTAACCTGAACTAAAAAGGTGACCTCATCAGCCCCTTCAACGATGGTGGTTTCCGTTTCTGTGCGGATCTGATCCTCTTTGGTACACTGCCAGAATGCCAGGGCAAGGAAGAGCCCCAGCAGCAGTTTATAACTTTGCATTGGTTTCGATTTTAGCATTTGGAGCCTGTTGGGACTTTAGTAATCGGGCTGCGAACTACACTTTTTCGCTTATACTTCGTTCCGGAAATCCTCATCCGTACGGACTCCGGTTTCCGTGCCCCCGACGATAAATGTCGGGATCAAAGACTCGTCTAATCGAAAAATTGTTAGCTCTCGCCTAGAAGACCAAAATCCCAACAGGCTCGGGAAATGTAGCCAACGATCATTGTCTACTCCCCTATACTGCTAAAGCCCCGGAAGTGATACAAAGCTATGCAAAATTACTCCTCATCCTCCACCCGCAACGACAGTACCCCCGCCAAAATCATACTCGCCCCACCCACAATCAGGGCATAAATCGCCAGCCCGTCGAAGAAGTAGCCTACGATAAAGCCGAGGATGGTCGCCGCCACAATCTGCGGAATGACAATGAAGAAATTGAAAACCCCCATGTAGTAGCCCATCTTGTCGGCAGGCAGGGCACCAGCCAGCATAGCGTAGGGCATCGACAAAATGCTCGCCCAGGCAATACCAATACCGATCATCGGCAGCAGGAGCAGGTCCGGATTGCTCAAAAAGTAAATGGAAATGAGACTGAGCCCGCCAATCACCAGGCAGACCATATGCGTGAAGCGCCGGCTGGTGCGTTTAGCAAGCCAGGGCAGCCCAATAGCCACTACCGCAGCGATACCGTTGTAGACCGCAAACAGCAAACTCACCCAGTCTGCCCCTTCGTTGTAAGCAACGGAGGTGGCATCGGTAGCACCGTAAATATGGCGGGTCACTGCCGAAGTGGTGTAAATCCACATGGAGAACAGGGCAAACCAGGAGAAAAACTGCACCACAGCCAATTGTTTCATAGCGGTGGGCATACGCAGCAGGTCACTCATGATGGTCACGAAGCCGTTCTGATAATTGCCCTTGCGCATCATCCCTCCGGCAGCCAGCCAGAGCAGCCCCACGGCAACCAGCATGGCCGCCAGGACGTAAAGTTCCTTATTCAACTCCGCCTGTACCAAACCGATAACCGAAACGATCCCCAGGCCTGCCGCAATGCCGCCCGCCCGGTTCATCATACCGCCCCGCTGCTGCAGTTCGCCCGACGAAAGCGCTTCGATAGGCACTTCGTCTTCCCCGGTATCGTCAAACTGCTGCAACTGCTCCGGCGGGTATTCATGGGAGCGGAAGACCGTCCACAGCACGGCGAGCAGGAAGACCATGGCGCCCAGGTAGAAGGACCACTTTACGGAATCGGCAATTTCACCCTCAGCGGCAATATTGCTCACTCCAAACCAGTTGGTCAGCATCCAGGGCAGCATAGAGGCAATGACCGCACCGGTACCAATAAAGAAACTCTGCATCGCGAAACCGGTGGTGCGCTGCTCCGAAGGCAGGTTGTCCCCCACAAACGCCCGGAAAGGCTCCATGCTGATGTTGATGGAAGCATCCATGATCCACAGCATACCGGCTGCCGCCCACAGGGTTGGCGAATTGGGCATAAAGCATAACGCAATGGAGGCCAGAATAGCACCAACGAGGAAGTAAGGCCGGCGGCGCCCCAAAGTCGGATGCCAGGTGCGGTCGCTGAAGTACCCTACAATAGGCTGTACCAATAGTCCGGTAAGCGGTGCCGCAATCCAGAGGATGGGAATCTGCTCTACATCAGCGCCGAGCGTTTCGAAAATACGGCTGGTGTTCGCATTCTGAAGCGCAAATCCGAATTGGATGCCCAGGAAGCCGAAGCTCATGTTCCAGATTTGCCAGAAGGTTAGGCGGGGTTTGGAAAGGCCCTTAGCTGCCGGTGTGGTCGTTGATGCCATATGTTTTTTGTTCGTTGGTTGCTGTTTTAAGCCTTGGGCAGGGATTCCAGTATGCCTTTCAGCCCTTTGCGTACTCGTTTCAACCGCTTGATCATCGCTGCTTTTTCTTCCTCCCACTTCAGGTGGCGGCGGATCTCCTGCCGGGCGCCATCAATGGTGAAGCCTCGTTCCTTAACCAGCTCATAGATCAGCTGCAACTGCTCCAGGTTTTGGGGTGTAAAACGGCGCTCGCCTTTGCTGTTCTTGTGCGGCTTCAGAAAATCAAACTCCCCTTCCCAGAACCGGATCAACGACTTCGTCACTTCAAACAGCTCCGCCACTTCACCGATAGTGTAGTAGCGTTTCAGGTTGTCCGGATCATCAAAAATGGGCAGCTTTTTCATGAAAGTTGTTTAACAAAGTCACCGTTTCAAGGTAAGAAAAAAGCTTTACTTGCTCAGTTTTTCCCGCAGCAACTGATTCGTCAATTTGGGATCGGCCTTGCCACGGGAAGCTTTCATCACCTCTCCCATAAAGAAGCCAATCAGTGCCTTTTTGCCTTTTTGATAGCGGGCTGCCTCGTCCGGATTGCCGACGATCACCTGATCGATAATGCCTTCCAGGGTGTTGGCGTCAGAGTTTTGGAGGAGGTTGAGGGATTGGGCCAGCTCAAGGGGCGCAACTCCAGGAGCTTCCAGCATCGTCGGGAACAATTGCTGATAGGCGGCCGTATTGGATACTTTGCCTTCTTCAATCAATGCCAGCAGTCGGGCCAGTTGATCAACGCCGAGTGGGAAAGCCGACAGCTCAACACCGGCTTCATTGCAGTAGGGCAATACTTTATTGATCATTAGATTGGCAGCAGCCTTGTACAAATCAGTGTGCTGTGCCAGTTCCAGGAAAAAGAGGGCAGGCTGTTGTTCCTCCGTAAGCAGGTTGACATCGTAAGCCGGAAGCCCGTATGTCTCAGACAGGCGTTCCCGCAGCTGCCAGGGCAAAGCAGGCAGCTCCTGATGATAGCGCCTCAGGTCATCGGCATCCACCACGATAGGTGGCAGGTCAGGCTCCGGGAAGTAGCGATAGTCGTGCGCATTTTCCTTGTCCCGCAGGGGGGAGGTCCGCCCCGTATCCGGATCGAAATTCAGGGTTTCCTGCCGCACTTCGCCTCCGCTTTCGATCAGGTCAATCTGCCGCTTCACTTCGTATTGGATGGCACGGCGGGCGTAGCGCATGGAGTTGAGGTTCTTAATCTCACAGCGCTCACCAAATACCTGCTGCCCCTTCGGGCGCACCGAGACATTCACATCACAGCGCAGAGAGCCCTGCTCCATATTTCCATCCGATACCCCCAGATAGCGCACCAGTTGCCGCATAGCCGTCATGTAGGCATCCACTTCTTCTGCGGAACGAAGATCAGGCTCCGAGACGATTTCCAGCAAAGGCACACCGGCCCGGTTGAGGTCAATCTGAGAATAGGGCCCATCGGTCTCGTGTATGGACTTACCGGCATCTTCCTCCATGTGGATGTGGTGGATACGGATGGCCTTCTCTCCGGCTTCCGTCGTAATCTTCAATTGCCCACCTATACAAATGGGCTTGCGGTCCTGAGTGATCTGATAGCCTTTCGGCAAATCGGCATAAAAGTAGTTCTTGCGGTCAAAGGCATTGACCATATTGATCTTGGAGCCCAGCGCCAGCCCCAGCTTGATGGCGTATTCCACCTGCTTTTTATTCAGACGGGGCAGGGTGCCGGGGTGACCCAGGGAAATCGGGCTGATGTGCGTATTCGCAGGCGCCCCAAAGGCGGTGGCGTCTCCGCAGAAAGCTTTGCTTGCGGTATCCAGTTGTACGTGGACTTCCAGACCGATGACGGTCTCGTACTGATCGTAAGGCATATCTAGACGGATTCTTTGCCTGTAAATGTACGACGGTAAGCTCAGAACGTCAAAGTCGTCAGCACTGCTGTAAGGATTAGGAAGAAAGTAAATAACGTCAGGTAAGCGAAATTGATGATACAAAACTTGATAAAGGTCTTGATCCTGCCCTGCCGGTAAAACCGCCGCATAGCCTTGTACAGGTATAGCATGATACCCAGCATCCCCAGTGGAATAGCCACTTCACCGGAGTTAAAATAGCCCGGGAACCAATAGGCCAGCATCAACAGCACAGATACTAACAAGAAGGCAAAAGCATGGTAGTGAAAACTAAAGACCAGGTGCTCCACATAGTAGTGCCCCCGCCGGATGTAGAGCAGCTTCAGGATCAGGGCAAGCGCAGGCATCATCAGCGCCACCATCCAGATCAGCTTACCCAGTGCAAAACGGGTAAAATCGCCCCCTTCCCGGTTGAGCTTGGCAATTTGCCGAACCTGCAATTGATGCCAAAACCCTTCCACACCATAAGCGCCCGGCAGGCTATCCAGCGGCATTTCTATCAAATGCTGTTTGGAAACGGGCAGGCTCACAGATTCGAAAGTGCCGAATTCATTACTATTGGTAAAATATACCAAATTAAAGCTGTCTTTTCGGGGGTCTTCCAGCTTAGCCTCCAGGGTATCTAAAGCCTCCTTTAGCTGCGGCACTTGAGCGTATTGAGCTTCCAGGTTTGCCCGTACAGTATCCAGGTCGGTGCGGAAATCACTGTAAAAGGCCTCATACCGCGTCTCATTGGCCATATCGTCCATCTGATCTTCCAGCTGCCCAAACGCCAGGTAACCCAGCACCGCAAAGTGGATCACCGCCATTACAAAAAATAACCGGGTGGGCGGCACATAACGTTTCTGCTGCCCCCGGAAGTAGGCTTCGGTAAGCTTGCCAGGGATAAAAAGCGCCCCCAGGGTCTTGAAGATTTTAGAATCGATATTTAGTATGGATTCAAAGAAATCACCGATCAATTGCCAAAAGGTTACCTTCCCATCGGTGTATTTCTGACTGCAATGACTACAGTACTCCCCATGCTCCGGTAGCGGGTAGTAACAGTTAGGGCAGTATCGTTTAGACATGGCAAGGTGGTTATACACTTAACGGCCCCGGCTACGTAACGTGCCGGATTTGTTTTATTTTATTGAATCTAAGCTAAATGGATGACCAGGATGCATCAAATCTATCAAATTTGGCTGATTACTCTTAAAAGATTCCAGTCTAGAGTTAATTGGAAATTATATACTCTCTCTTTAATGCCATAAAGATACGATCACCTCACATGCCTGATACGATTTGATACGAAAATATTCGATTTTGATACGATCTGGTACCCAACAAAGTGGTCGCCTACTAGCGTTGACAGCCAGCACGGGGAACGATAGATATTCGCCCGGAGGCTTAACCCACAATAAAAATAGGCAATCCCTCCCAGAATCAGGTATGCTTTTCGATGAAGGCCTTCAAATATCCGGTCACGGTTTTGGGCTGCTCAATAACAACGGCATGCCCTGCCCCGGGAATTTCCATGTAGGTGGCATTGGGGATATGCGCTTCCATGATGCGGCTGTAGGCCGGGGTCTTGAGCACATCGCTACCGGCTCCGATGAGTAAAGTCGGGCAGGAAATCGCGCCGAGCGACTCCGGCGACATGTGAAAGCCCAAAAAGGCATCGCACAAGCGCACGAAGCTGGTAAAAAAGTCCTCGGGTAACTTCGCAAATTCCGCCCTCCGGCTATCGAAGAAGGTGCCGGTACGTTCTAAAAAATCCCCACTGTAAGAACAGGTTGCCACAGCATCGTAGAGCAATCCGCGGTCCACCTCAGCCAGGTCGCGCCAAAGCCGGACCTGACGCTTAAGCAGCGCATCAGACCAGGGCACGGATGCAATAACAGAAAGGGACTGCACCCGCTCCGGAAAGGCTTTCGCAAACAGTAGCCCTACCTCGCCTCCGTAGGACGTTCCAATAAGATGGCAGCGCTCCAGCTCCAATGCATCCAGCAAAGCCTTTAAGTCGGCAAGGTGGCCTGCCATTGACCAGTCTTCCGGAAACACTTTACTGCTGTACAATTGCCCCCGGAAGTCATGCAACAGGCAAGGGTATATTTTGGAAAGCGGGCCGGATTGCCCCTTCCAGGACCGCAGGTTCATCAGAATACCGTTGAGGAAGACCAGCGGGGCACCGTCTCCATCGGGCTGCCAGTCATAGGCCAGCCGGCTGCCATCAGACAGGGGCAGGTTTTCCATACCGGGCATTATTGTTTTTTGCTCAGCGTGCCGTCTTCACCCAGAATCAGAGGCGACTCGGGGAAGTCTGCGGCGTTGAGGCGCTGCAGGGTCTTGATCGCCCGGTTTTGGGCGTCTACTTTAGGGCCGTGGTTGTAGCTTTGGTAGACCGGCGTAACTTTGCCGCCCACAAACTTCCCTTCCGCATCCACCTCGACTTGCACCAGAGGGGCAATCCCGGCTTCTCCCCGAAGGTTGAAGCGGCCATAGGTGCAAAAGTTACCGAGGCTGTAGCAAATCAGACGGTCATTGTACAGCTCCATCGCACGGGTCACATGAGGCCCATGCCCAAAGATGATATCCGCACCGGCATCCACCATAGCGTGGGCAAATTCGTATACGTTGCCGCGGTTCTCACCGTAGTAGGTCTCGCGGGCGCGTGGAACATGCTGATGCTTGGCGCCTTCCGCTCCCCCATGGAAGGAAACGATGACCACATCGCATTCGGCTTCGAGTTTGCCCACGATTTCCCGGGCTTTGGCGTAGTTGTGAATGCTTACCGTGCCTGAGTTGGGCGCAAAAGCCGCCATGCCCACCTTGAGCCCGTTCCGCTCAATGATAGCGTACTCGTCTGAGCCAGCCAGACCAGCATAGGCAATACCCACCTCATCCAGTACTGCCTTGGTGCGATTACGGCCCGTCAGCCCAAAGTCGCCGGAGTGGTTATTGGCAATACTGAGGAAGTCGAAACCCGCCTTTTGAAAGTGCTCCGCGTAGCTCTCCGGAGAGCGGAACACATAGCAGGCTTTCGGGTTGTTGCAGCGCTTGGCGGTGCCGCCCTCATCCAGGATAGTGCCCTCCAGGTTGCCGAAGGTGACATCGGCATCCCTGAGCAAATCTTCCACATGCGCCAGCATCGTTGCGCCGCCCTGTGGGGGCAGATAGGAGGCTGACGGATAATTGGTACCGAGCATCATATCCCCTACCCCAACAAAGGTATAGGTGGATGGCGCAACAGGTGCCTGCACAGCCTGTGCGGTATCCGCCGGTATCGTATCCTGAACCACCTTGGCCAAGGTAGCCCTGCTTTCTGCATTCGTATTCGCTTCTGCCTGACAGCTGCTCAGCATCAAAAAAGCGAGCAGTGTCATAATCTGATGTGGTGCAAAGCAAAAAAGACCTCCTGAACGGAAGCCTTTTTTGCGGCCAGATGATAATCGTGCCATTAAGTATATTTTCCTGATTGTTTAATCAAATGATTGGTTTGGCATTTCCGCCGCACGGACCAGCTCCTGATACTCCTCAGGCGTCAATCCATCCATACAATAGTGAATAGGGTTGACTTTTTCGCCATTCACCGTAACTTCATAGTGGCAGTGAGGCGCTGTAGATGCGCCTGTATTGCCCACCAGACCGATCTGATCACCGCGTACCACCATATCGCCCTCCTTGACATCAATGCGCTTCATGTGCGCATAGAGCGTTTGATATCCGTAGCCGTGGTCAATGATCACCCGGTTGCCGTATCCGGTGCCCCGCCCGGCTTTGATCACTTTACCTGCACCGGTAGCCTGAATTGGAGTACCTTTTGGTGCTGTAAAGTCGATACCATAGTGCATCTTGGGTATTTTGTAGATCGGATGGATGCGCCGTCCAAAACCAGAAAGCAAGCCAACCTTGCGTGCCAGCTTATCAGAACGGACAGGCTTGATAGAAGGAATAGCGGCAAGCATTTTTTCCTTCTCTTTAGCCATATTAAGGATAGTATCGAGGGAGCGGGACTGAAGGTCGAGCTGACGCTTCAGCATGTCCACATCCTGAGAAACTTCAGCCATAAGATCTCCTGTAGAAAACTGACGAAGGTTCTCGTACTTATCGTGACCGCCAACGCCGCCTTCCCAAACCCCATCATCGATAGGGTCCATTCCGAAGACCATGCGGTGCGCATAAGCATCGCGCTCCTGTACGCCATTGAGGACAGTACGAAGCTGTCCCAATTCTTCCTGCAGTTCCTTGTAATTTTCCTCCATGAACTTGATCTCCTGCCGGAGCGCCCGTTCCTGTGGGGAAGGCAGCCATTTATCAGCTGCTACTTTGAGGAAAAATGCAGCAACAACGACTGCACAAGTAAACCCTAGCCATCTCAACACTTTCTGCGTCGTCGTCTCCTCTACTTTTTCGTATCGGAGCGTCTGCGTGTTGTAAACAAATTTTTCTTTTCCCATGCGTGTTATGTCTTAGCCAAATGAAACCAAAAGTCAGTTGTCAAATCCAATGCCATGCCGGCACTTTTTTGAGTAAATAGTTACTGAAATTTAGGTTCCCCCCGCAAGCACACTTTGTGTTCCCTCCAAAAGTGGCTTAACGTAGCTTGTGTTCGTTCTCAGTTCCCGGTTCAGCTTTTACCGGGCAGCGCCAAATGTAACTGCCACTTTTGGCATTACAAAACGTAGCAAACTACTTTTGCACTTTTTGTAATCAAAAAACGAAACCTTGACCCATGTGTTTACAAAATAATGAAACTCAATCCATGCAAAATACATGTCTCGAAGGGTAAATGGGGTTGAGTGTATATAGCAAATTGGGTAATCAGAGGATTGTTCATCCTGTTCATGGGTAGGATTCGGTTTTACCGATTCACAAATATGCGCAAACAACTTAGGAAATCCTTACTATTTAAGAATATTTAACATTTCCTTTTCCTGCAATAAATAGCCGTTCGGAGCTTTCCAAAACTGCAGACTTACTGCTATCTTCGCCCCTTCAAAAGCAAGAAATACATGACCGCACAAGAGATCAGACAGGCTTTTCTGGATTTTTTTGAATCGAAAGGGCATAAAATTGTCCCTTCAGCTCCTATCGTCAGCAAGGATGACCCGACCCTGATGTTTACTAATGCCGGGATGAATCAGTTCAAAGATTACTTCCTGGGCAACCAAACGCCCGAAGTGCCGCGTATTGCGGATACCCAAAAGTGTATGCGGGTGTCTGGTAAGCACAACGACCTCGAAGATGTGGGCCGCGATGGCACTCACCACACGATGTTCGAAATGCTGGGCAACTGGTCCTTCGGCGATTATTTCAAAAAGGAAGCCATCGCATGGTCATGGGAACTGCTAACCGAGGTCTACAACATCCCCAAAGAGAACCTCTACGCCACCGTCTTTGGGGGCGACGAGGAAGAGGGGCTGCCCGCCGATGAGGAGGCCAAGTCTTTCTGGCTGGAATACCTGCCGGAGGACCACATCCTCTACGGCAATAAAAAAGATAACTTCTGGGAGATGGGCGATACAGGTCCCTGTGGCCCCTGCTCCGAAATCCACATCGATCTGCGCAGCGATGCCCGCAAGGCAGAAGTACCGGGCCGGGACCTGGTGAATATGGACCACCCGGAAGTCATCGAAATCTGGAACAACGTCTTCATTCAGTTCAACCGAAAGGCCGATGGCTCACTGGAAAAACTGAAAGCCTCTCATGTCGATACCGGCATGGGCTTTGAGCGCCTCTGCATGGTGCTGCAGGGCAAGACAGTCACCTACGATACAGATGTCTTCACCCCCATCATCCGCAAAATCGAAGCACTGACCGGCAAAAAATACGGTGGCAGCTTTACCCCGGACGCCAAATCAGACATGGCGATGCGGGTGGTGGCCGACCACCTGCGGGCTGTGGCCTTCACTATTGCCGACGGGCAGTTGCCAAGCAATACCGGGGCGGGCTACGTTATCCGGCGCATCCTACGCCGGGCGGTACGGTACTACTATTCCTTCCTCGATGTGAATGCCCCAATGATCCATCAGCTACTGCCGGTAATGGTGGCCGAAATGGGTACTTTTTTCCCCGAACTTAAAGCGCAGCAGGGGCAGATTGCTAAAATCATTGAAGCAGAAGAAAAGACCTTCCTGAATACCCTCGAAAAAGGTATCAGCCGCTTCGAAAGCATTGAACCCAAAGACGGTGTCATTCATGGAGAAGATGCCTTCAGCCTTTACGATACCTACGGTTTCCCCATCGACCTTACCCGCCTGATGGCTGAGGAGCGGGACCTAAAAGTGGATGAAGCTGGCTTCGAAGCCGCACTCGCAGCCCAAAAAGCCCGCGCCCGCGCTGATGCTCACAAAAAAGTAGGCGACTGGCATATCGTCCGCGATGGCGAAGAGGTGGAGTTTGTAGGTTATGACCACCTGACGGTAGAGGACGCTCACGTTCTCAAATACCGAACTGTCGATATCAAGCAGAAGAAACAATTCCAGGTGGTCCTGAACCGCACCCCTTTCTACGCAGAGAGTGGCGGACAGGCAGGGGATACCGGCCTGCTCTTCTTCGGGGAAGAGAAGGTGCCGGTCATTGATACCCAAAAGGAAAACGAGCTGATCATTCACATCGTCAAAGCCTTCCCAGAGGATATGGAAGCGCCGGTACGTGCCGAGGTGAATACGATCAGGCGGCAGGCTACCGCGAGCAACCACTCCGCCGTACACCTTATGCACGCTGCCCTGCACGAAATCCTGGGCGAGCATGCACTGCAGAAAGGGCAGAACGTAGACGACAAACGCCTGCGCTTCGACTTTTCCCATTTCCAAAGTATGACAGCCGGGGAAGTACAGCAGGTGGAAGACCGCGTTAATGCGCAAATACGCCGCAACATTCAGCTGGAAGAAGAACGTGAGGTGCCTATCGAAGAGGCCAAAGCCTCCGGTGCGCTAATGCTATTCGGTGAAAAGTATGGAGAGAACGTCCGCATCATCACCTTCGACCGCGATTTCTCCCGGGAGCTTTGCGGAGGTACGCATGTAGCTGCCACTGGTGAGATCGGCCTCTTCAAAATATTGTCTGAAAGCGCCGTTGCTGCCGGGGTACGCCGTATCGAAGCGGTTACAGCCGACCACGCGGCGACCTACATCCAAAAGGAACTGGACGCCCTGCAGGACGTGCGCCAACTGCTGAAAAGCCCAAAGGATGTCGCCAAAAGTGTGGCCGCCCTTCAGGATGAAAACAAAGCCCTAAAAAAAGAGGTGGAGCGTCTGCGCACCGAACAAGCCAATGCCCTCAAAGGCGGGCTGAAGGAAAAGGTGGAAACCATTGGCGAGGTCAATTTCCTCAGCGCCAAACTGCCACTTGATGATGCCAATGCGATAAAAACCCTCGCCTACCAACTGGAGGAGGAGCTGGGCAATGCCTTCATCATCTTTGGAGCAGTAGCCAACAGCAAGCCACAGCTCACCATCGTCATTAGCAAATCATTGACGGAAAGCCACGGCCTGCATGCCGGGAATATGATCCGGGAGCTGGCCAAGGCTATCAAAGGTGGCGGAGGCGGACAGCCGTTCTTTGCTTCTGCGGGCGGTAAAGATGCCAATGGTTTGGACAAAGCATTGGCCAATGCCAGGGATTTGGTATTAGGTTAGGAAAGGCTGGAGGGCTAAGACTATGTTGGGAATATACCCGATAGAAAAGGGCAGCCACCAATCAATGGCAGCCGCCCCTCATCCTAGTCGCAAAAGCCAATTTAATCTTAGATACCGGCGAAATGTTTCACCAGGTCGCGAGTCGTGATAATGCCTGCCACCTTGGTGCCTTCCACTACCGGGAGGCACTGAATGCGGTGGCGCGCAAATAATTCTGCGGCTTTTTGAATGGAATTGGCCGGCGTTAAATAGACCGGGTTGCTCGTCATCAGGTCAGCAACGGTCAAAGATTGATCAAGGGGAATCGAGCCGTCGGGGCTGTTGAAAAGCCGGCGGCTAAAACCACGCATCACATCATTAGCACTGATGATACCAATCAGCTTGCCATCCTCATCGGTGACAGGCAGGTGGTGGATGTCCATTTCTGCAAAAAGGCGGGCTATTTCGGCAAAGGCCTGCCCGGGCTTCGCAAAAAGAACATTTCTGGTCATAATATCGCTTACTGCGACCGTTGATGTGATCATACGTTGTGCTTTTCGTTGTAGTGACTTTCAGAGGAGGCACCTTTACGGTTTTGTTCCCGCAGTGCCCAGTGGTCTGTAGAGGTAGTTTGCATCCACAGGTTGCCGGATTTGCGGAAGACTTGTACGTTGAGCCCGAAACGGTCCGCCATAAGCTGCTCGAAGGAAGCCACGGTCATAGATGGGTCGATTTCGAAATCCTCTTTATTATGTACCTCCCGCACAAACTTAAGCTTCAGGTCCGCATCAATCCGCTCTTTGACCGGCGAGCCCTGACCAGACTCGTGCGCCTGTTTGTAAAATTCAATTTTCAACCCCGGGAAAGTCCGGTGGAATTCGGCCTGAATATCACGTATGGTTTTGCTATCAGAAATGATCATGGCATTGACTTTTGCTGCACAGCCGGGCTGCGCCTGATTTGGTTGAATTTGGCTGAGGCTGAGGGAAAGGGCCGCCAAAATCTGATTTTGGCGGCCTCCCGAAAAACTAACCTCACTAAATAGATTCTTAATACCTGGTTAGGGTATGGTATGGTATCTTACTTGACCACAAGGGTCGGAATGTGCTCATTAATAGCCAGCAGCTTTTCTGTGACGCTACCGAGCAGGAGCAATTCGACTTTGGAGTGCCCTTTGGCGCCCATGACGATCATATCCGCCTCCTCTGCTGTAGCAAACTCCATCAGGTACTGGGCGATGCCCGGTGCTTCCTGCATGATGAGCTCGATGCGGATTTGCTCTTTTTGGTCCGGGAAATGCGTGTTCAGAAAAGCTTCGAAGGCTTCTTCGTGGTCTTTCCGCAGCATTTTTTCGAACTGTGCCCGGGTGCGCTGAATTTTGTATACGCTGAGGTTGGGCATCTCGTAGATGTTGACCGCAACAATTTCAGCGGGTGTTTCCAGGCTTTCGTTCAGGGCCAGCGCATTGCGCATAGCGTTGATGGAATGCGGCGAGAAGTCAATCGGTACCAGGATACGCTTGAGCTGTACCTTGGAACGATCGGGTACGATCAGGGTGTTGCCAGGTGCGCGGCGGGCCAGGTTCTTGGCCAAAATCCCGTGCCGGCTCACTCCGCTCTTCTGCCCGATGATGACCAAGTCAGCGTTCACATCCTTGGCATCTTCCAGCAGTTGCTCTAATGGGGAGCCTTCCTTGACATCGAATTCCACATGCATGCCTTCGTGCGTGCTCATCCGGGCACGAATCTCCCGGTCCATCTTTGTCACTACCTCATCGTTGATCTCGTAATTGCTGATCATGCCCTCCGCTTCGCGGCCCAGCATAGAATTCAGCACATCAAACCGAGGCAGCACATGCAGGAAATAAATCGCCCCGGTAGGCACCTGACCTGTCAGAAAGTCCAGGTACTCCAGGGTTTTGTTGTCCGTACTTCCCAGCTCCAGGGCAAGCATCCCCTGCCGAATCTGGAAAGGTTCTATTTTTTGGCTTTTGCTTGTACTCATTGTGGCTTGGCTTAAGGACATCATAATGGTTAGGTATTTTCACTACCCCAAATGTAGACTTCACCCACCTTAGTTGCGATGATAATAATCAAAGCCACATGATGACTTTTATCAAATGGCTGTACATTTGCCGCAAAGGCATCAAGCATGGACCTGATTTACGCACTGGATATCGTGGGGACTTTTGTCTTTGCCATTAGCGGAATGCTAACGGCAGCCAATAAGCGGTTTGACCTGTTTGGCGGGTTTGTCATCGCTTTTATCACCGCGGTAGGTGGCGGCAGTGTGCGGGACATGCTCATCGGAGCGACGCCGGTGGGCTGGATGCAGGACCTCAACTACCTTATCGCCATCGGTTGCGGGGCTTCCTTTGGTTATCTTTTCCAGCCTTATATCTACAAGCTTAGGCGTACGATGTTTCTATTCGACACCATCGGGATTGGCTTGTTTACCATTTTAGGGCTGACCAAAACGCTTGACTTTGGTATATCGCCGGTCATCGCCGTGATGATGGGCACGGTGTCTGCCGTATTCGGCGGGGTCATTCGTGATACGCTTTGCAATGTGGAGCCGCTGATTTTCAGAAGTGAGATTTACGCCACGGCTTGTCTGGCAGGTGCAGTGCTTTTCCTCATCCTCCGGCAGACTGGTCTGCCCTACGACTACAGCGTGATGAGCACCGTACTGTTCATCATTGCCCTTCGCATCGTAGCGGTCCGCTATCACTGGGGCTTACCGGAAGCGGGACGGACGTCTAACCCTTCTAAAGAAAGCTGAAAAGAAAAGGCCTTCTACTTTTCCGAAGGCCGCCGGAACAACTCCGGCAGCATCAGCCCCAGCCCCACCATAATAGAGACATCGGCAAAATTAAAAATGCCGGTGCGCAGGTTGGGGAAGCCCATATTCATAAAATCGACAACCTGATTGTAGAGAAGCCGGTCGTACACATTACTGATGCCGCCGCCCAGGATAAAGGCAAAGGCTAGGATTTGCAGCTTGGTCAAATTTGGGGAGAACAGTGTATACCCCAGCAGCCCGATCAGAAGCAGAACAGGCAGGACTTTCAGCCCCCAATACCGCAGTTGCTCCGACATATCAGCACCAAGGCTGAGGAAAGCCCCCCGGTTCTCTACAAAGGAGAGGCGGAAGAAATCGCCCAGGTAGGAAATCTGCCCGGCGCCCATGAGTTGCTCCCGGGCCATGCTTTTGGTAACCTGATCGAGCACGATATTGGCAATCACTACGCCCAGCACGAGCGCTATCCGTTTGCCATCTACAGTGAAGTTCATCATTAGTATTCGGTTTTATCAGTTTTGCGGGCCCAAAGCTCCATAGCTTTCAGGCTTTCATTGCGCATGCACTGCTGTGTGGGAATACGGCGCTCTTCCATGGGCCGGTTAAGCTCTTCGTAAATCATTCCGTCATCAAAGCCTACTGCGCTTGCATCGTGCCGCGTACAGGCATAGACCATACGGGCCGGACGTGCCCAGTAGATAGCGCCCAGGCACATGGGGCAGGGCTCGCAGGAAGTGTACAGGGTACAGCCGTCAAGCTGAAAACTGCCCAGGTGCGCACAGGCATCCCGGATTGCCACCACCTCAGCGTGAGCAGTAGGGTCTGCATCAGCCAGCACCCGGTTTTGCCCCCTGCCGATAATGACGCCATCTTTAACCACCACCGCACCAAAGGGGCCACCCAGGCCTTGCTCCACCCCTGCCTTGGCCAGTGCTATGGCAACGCTCATAAAGTCCTGATCCTCCATACCGGATTTTTGCCTGCAAGATACGATTTACGCAGGGAGATGGAAATTGGTATATTTAGGCCAACGAACATCCAACGAAAAATGACACAACCTTTCTTTACCAACGATGCGGTGATTCTCGGGCTGCTCATCAGTGTGCTGGCCCTGGTTTTTGTGACTTCTGCCAGCGAAAAACCGGGCTGGAAGAAATTCTATACCTACGTGCCCCCGCTTTTGCTGTGTTACTTCCTCCCAGCCTTGCTACACTGGCCACTTGGGCTGATTGCTCCTTCGTGGTATGATCTTGGGGCTATGGCAGAGCACTTCCGTGACAGCGGTATTGCCCCCAACCTCACAGAAAATGCCAGCTGGAGCACCCTCAAACAGATTATTACCGATCAAAATATCCCGAAGGAAGACCTGAAAAAGTTCGTGGTTAAATCACAGCTTTACTTTGTAGCTTCCCGCTATCTGCTGCCAGCCAGTCTGGTGCTGTTGTGCCTGGGTATTGACTTCAAGGGCATTTTGAACCTTGGCCCAAAGGCACTTATCATGTTTGTAGCAGCTACCTTTGGCATTATACTCGGCGGCCCTATTGCACTGCTGCTCATCGTTAATGTCTTCCCTGACCTCATCCCGGTCACGAACGACGAGCTCTGGCGGGGATTGTCTACGGTAGCAGGTAGCTGGATCGGCGGTGGTGCCAACCAAACGGCCATGAAAGAGATTTTTGATGTAAAAGACAACCTCTTTGCTTCCATGATTGTGGTGGACGTTGTGGTAGCCAATATCTGGATGGGCTTCCTGCTCTACGGGGCCAGCATTTCGGATAAGCTGGACCGCCGCCTCAAAGCAGACAATAGCGCTATCACCGACCTCAAGCAGCGCGTTTCTGACTATCAGGCGAGTGTGGCAAAGATTCCTTCCACTACGGAGACCTTTGTGTTGCTCGCAGTAAGCTTCGGAGGAGTCGCACTGGCACACTGGGGCGCTGATGTAATCGTACCCTGGGTCAGCCAATTCAAAGCAGCGCTGGAAGCCGCCCGGATGAACTCCCTCATGTCAGGATTCTTCTGGCTGATTGTTATTGCCACTACCATGGGCCTGGTGTTATCCTTTTCCAATGCCAGAAAACTGGAGGGCGTTGGGGCTTCACGCTGGGGTAGTGTGTTCATCTACATCCTGGTAGCAACTATAGGTATGAAAATGAACCTGGGCGAGGTGCTTCAAAACCTGGGGCTTTTTGCTATCGGTATCGTTTGGATGCTCATTCACGTATCGACGCTGCTCATAACGGCCAAAATCATCCGGGCTCCTTTCTTCTTCGTAGCGGTGGGCAGTCAGGCGAACGTGGGCGGTGCCGCTTCTGCGCCAATTGTAGCTTCTGCCTTCAGCCCGGCTCTTGCCCCTGTGGGTGTACTAATGGCGGTGCTGGGGTATGCGTTGGGTACTTACGGAGCTTTGATCTGTGCCTTTTTAATGCAATCCGTAGCCGTGGGCTAGCCACAACCGTCCAGCTTTACATTTTATGCAACGAAAAGACACTTTTACCTTATAAAACACCAAAGCTTGTCCTCTTCTTTTGAAATTTTCAAAAACTCACCACATATCGCGGGCTTTATTGGCATATTACCAATAAAGCCCGCTTAATTTTGATTCCGTTCTATTTATTTTTATTTTTTCTTATCAAATTTGCAATAAAACAAAGCTTACCTTAGATTTGTATTATCGAAAGCAGCAAAAGCGTTGCAAATTTTCAAAAATACTGTGAGGTGGCGAAACTGGCAGCCGCGCCCTCCCGTCTCGGGGGTGGAGATTATGGGATTAGCCCCCGGGCAAAACCACTCCGTGCAGGTTCGAATCCTGCCCTTACAGCAATTCAGGCGCTAAATGCAGCGCTTTGGTTTTTCTCAATACTGTGAGGTGGCGAAACTGGCAGCCGCGCCCTCCCGTCTCGGGGGTGGAGATTATGGGACTAGCCCCCGGGCAAAACCACTCCGTGCAGGTTCGAATCCTGCCCTTACAGCAATTCAGGCGCTAAATGCAGCGCTTTGGTTTTTCTCAATACTGTGAGGTGGCGAAACTGGCAGCCGCGCCCTCCCGTCTCGGGGGTGGAGATTATGGGATTAGCCCCCGGGCAAAACCACTCCGTGCAGGTTCGAATCCTGCCCTTACAGCAATTCAGGCGCTAAATGCAGCGCTTTGGTCTTTCTCAATACTGTGAGGTGGCGAAACTGGCAGCCGCGCCCTCCCGTCTCGGGGGTGGAGATTATGGGACTAGCCCCCGGGCAAAACCACTCCGTGCAGGTTCGAGTCCTGCCCTTACAGCAATCAAGGCGCTAAATGCAGCGCTTTTGTTTTCTCAATACTGTGAGGTGGCGAAACTGGCAGCCGCGCCCTCCCGTCTCGGGGGTGGAGATTATGGGACTAGCCTCCGGGCAAAACCACTCCGTGCAGGTTCGAGCACGAAGTACATGGAGCTTAGCGGAATAATCCTGCCCTTACAGCAATATCTTCATCTGTCATTCCCCTTTACCTAAATTTACAACAGGCACTTAACGCAAAAAAGCCGCTCCCTTTGGAAGCGGCTTTATTTTTTATCGTGGTGCCTTCGGTTTAGCTTCCGAAGTCGTCAAATGCGATGTTCTCCTCAGGTACACCAAGGTCATCAAGCATTTTCATTGCAGCCTGCAGCATGAGCGGCGGACCACAAAGGTAGTACTCAATTTCTTCCGGCTCCGGATGGTCCTTCAGGTAGTTATCATATAGCACCTGGTGGATGAAGCCGAGGTAGCCGTCACCTGATTTATCGTTAATGTCTTCTTTGACTTTCCACTTATCTACCTCGTTAGCCACTTTAGTATCAGAAAGGGCGATATGGTAGCTGAAGTTATCATACTCCTGCTCAATTTCGCGGAAGTCCTGCGTGTAGAAGAGCTCGCGCTTGGAACGGCCACCGTACCAGTAAGATACTTTACGGTCTTTTGTCTTTAGCGTGTGGAAAAGGTGGAAGATGTGCGACCGCAGCGGTGCCATTCCTGCACCACCACCGATATAGACCATTTCCTTTTTAGTCGGCTTGATAAAGAACTCGCCGTAAGGACCAGAGACCACTACCTTATCGCCTGGCTTCTGATTGAAAACGTAAGAAGAGCAAACACCAGGATTAACCTGCATCCAGGTATTATTTTTACGGTCCCATGGCGGTGTCGCAATACGGATATTCAGCATCACGATGTTGCCCTCTGCCGGGTGGTTGGCCATAGAGTAGGCGCGGAACTGTTCCTCATCATTCTTCATTTTGAGGTCCCACATCTTGAAGTTGTCCCACTCTTCCTGATACTCATCAGGAGCTTTATCAGTCATCCGCGGGTGAGCGGTGATGTCAAAATCCTTGAAATTAACCTCTACTTTAGGCACATCAATCTGAATGTATCCACCCGATTCGAAATCAAGTGTTTCTCCTTCAGGAAGGCGAACGACGAACTCCTTAATAAAAGAAGCAACGTTGTAGTTAGAGACCACTTCACATTCCCACTTCTTAATACCAAAGATTTCTTCAGGGATGCGGATACGCATATCCTGACGGACCTTCACCTGACATGCAAGGCGCTTGTTTTCAGCTACTTCCCGGCGGGTAAGGTGGTTAAGTTCAGTAGGCAGGACATCTCCCCCACCTTCGTCTATGTGGCATTCACACATGGCACAAGTGCCACCTCCACCGCAAGCGGAAGGCAGGAATATGCTTTTATCAGACAGGGCGCCCAACAGGGACGATCCTGGCTTTACCAGCATTGGATTCTCTTCATCGCCATTCACGATGATCTTAACGTCACCCTGAGGGACAAGACGCTTACGCGCAGCGATCAACATGAAAGACAGTGCCAGAATCACAAGGCTGAACACAACTACAGCAAATACGATCGTGGTCATTCTATCTTAGGTTTTGTATCTGTTAAATTGAACTCCTGACAGTCCTAAAGATAACTACAGCTTTTGAAAGTTGTTGTCATCGTACCGTCAGTCCAGCCAATGGCTTAGCCATTAGTGGTGAAAGCGGCCGGGTCAATACCCATAAGGCTCATAAAGGCGATACCCATCAGCCCGGTCAGGATGAAAGCCATACCCAGGCCACGCAGTGCAGGCGGCACATTGGAGTAGCGGATTTTCTCACGGATGGCAGCAATCGCGATGATCGCCAGGAACCAGCCGAAGCCACCGCCCAAGCCGAACGCTACTGCATTAGACAGATTGTACTCCCGGGATACCATAAAGAGGGAACCACCAAGGATGGCACAATTTACCGTAATCAGCGGGAGGAAAATTCCCAGGGCGCTGTAAAGTGATGGGGAGTACTTCTCCACCACCATTTCTACCAGCTGCACCATTGAGGCGATTACTGCAATGAAGAGGATAAAGCGCAGGAACGTGAGGTCAATGCCCAGCAATCCTGACTCGCTCAGCAGGTACTCGCTGATCAGCCAGTTGATCGGCATCGTGATACCCAGTACGAAAATTACGGCCAGTCCAAGACCAAACGCCGTTTGCACACTCTTTGACACGGCCAGGTAAGAACACATGCCCAGGAAGTAAGCCAGGACCAGGTTCTCGATGAAAGCCGCTTTGAGAAAAGTATTTAGAAATTCCATTGTTACTCTTTGTTAATGGTTTGCGTTTGGTGAATTAGGATACATCAACGAGTTTGGTGTTGTAGCTACGCTGAATCCAGATCATGATGCCGATGATAAACATAGCCGAAGCCGGCAGTACCATCAGGTTGTTATTGGCGTACCAGCCAAACAGCATGCTGTCTGTCGTATTCACCAGGTAATCAGCAGTTGGGCCAATAATTTTCAGCTCAATCGGGCTACCGGCAAACAGGCTGCCTTTGCCAAACAGTTCACGCACCACACCTACTGCCACCAGAATCACACCGTAGCCCAGGCCATTGCCCACACCATCGAGGAAAGAACGCCACGGCTTGTTTGCCATGGAGAAAGCTTCCAGGCGGCCCATTACGATACAGTTGGTGATGATCAGACCGATATAAACAGACAATTGCTTGTAGACCGGATAGTTCAGGTACTTCAGGGTCAGCTCCACCACCGTCACCAACGAGGCGATAATGACCAGCTGAACAATCATACGTACCGACTTGGGAATGTAATTCCGCAACAGCGAAGTGAACAAGCTGGAAAAAGCAGTAACGAAAATTACCGCAATGGCCATCACGAGTGAAGGGTAAACCAGAGAGGTTACCGCCAGGGCAGAACAAATGCCCAGTACCTGCACGGTGATTGGGTTGTTGTCGTTGAGTGGGTCGGTGAGCAGCTTGCGCTCTTTTTTGCCAAACTGAAATACCGACTCTTTCTCTTTTACAGCAGTCTCAGCCATTGTTTTCTTGTTTTTATGTGAGGCGGTGAGCCAAAGCCCACCGGTTTAGATTTTTGATTAATTCAGCAGGAAGCTCTCTTGCTTTACCTTATCTATGTAAGGCTGATAGTACTGCAGGCCGCGGTAGAGCATTTCGCTCACGCCGTCAGCAGTAACGGTAGCACCAGAGATACCATCCACTTCGTGCTTAGGGTCGCGGGCACCACCTTTACGCACTTTGATAGAAACATAGTCTCCATCTGCTTCGTAAATTTCCTTGCCCTCAAACTGCGCGGCAAACGAAGGATTGTCCTTGATTTCTGCACCAAGGCCAGGCGTTTCACCCTTGTGGTCAAAGGTAGCTCCTGCGATGGTATTGAGGTCGCTTTTCAGTGCAACACTGCCCCAGATCTCATCCCACAGCCCGTTTCCACGAACAGAAAGGATGTAAAACTTCTGTCCATCCTGCTCATAAACGTAAACAGGCAGGCGGCGTTCTGCTTCCGGCTTTTTCCGTTCTTTTGCCATATCGATACTTTCAGCTTTCACACCCTCAATGATGTTACCTTCCATATCTACAACCGGCTGCTCCATCTCCGCAAACAGTTCGAGGACCTGTTCATCTGAGAGGTCTGCCACTTTTTGGCCGTTTGGCAGGTAGTCCTGCACTGCCGTCAGGATGGCACGCTTGTTAAAGATGTCCTCATTCGTAGCCGACTGTGCTTTGGTCGCCTCTCGTAATCCGGTAAGGCTAACCGCTACCGTTGCGGTAAGAATGAGGATGAATATGACTACATATTTTGTTGACTCCATGAGTACTTATTCTTTTGGTTTAGAGAAACATTAAGCTTGTGCCGGAGCGGTAGCAGGTGCCGGCGCATCTGGTGTTTCTGACTTCATTGTGGCTTTGATCCGTTTTGCACGGCGGTTGATATTGGCCTGCAGTACGTAGTGGTCGATTAGTGGAGCAAAAACGTTCATGAACAGAATCGCCAGCATCCACCCTTCCGGATAAGCCGGGTTGAGCACCCGTACGATCATACCGACGAAACCAATGAGGAAACCGTAAATCCACTTACCTGTTGCTGTAGACGAAGCCGTAACCGGATCCGTTGCCATAAATGCCATAGCAAACAGGAAGCTACCCATGTAGAACTGATAGTACCAGGGAACTTCCATGAATTCGGTTGCGCCCCATGCGTTGAGCAATAACGCCATTACCGCTGCACCAAAGACCATGGAGACCATGATCTTCCAGTCCGCAATCTTCGTAATGATCAGGAACAAAGCTCCAACGATAATGAGTGGCTTAGAGCTTTCGCCAATAGAACCCGGGATCGTACCCCAGAGCATTTGCCCGGTCGTATAGGTCTGTGTTACAGCATCCCAGCCTTCTTTAGAGGCAATAGCCAGTGGCGTTGCCCCCGTGTAGCCATCCACTACAGCTGAACCTCCGGCACCAAAGGTGGCGAGCCCGAGGCTTGCGAAGATGTTGTCAAAAAAGCCATACACTGCACCGTAGGCCTGACCGAAGTAACCGCCTTCGGCAGCCTTCTCGATACCTGCAATCCACACCTCATCACCTGAGATGTAGGTTGGGTAAGCGAAAAAGACGAATACACGCGCCAGCAGGGCTATGTTGAGAATATTCATACCCGTACCACCGAAAGCTTCTTTGCCAATCCATACGGCAAAAGCTACGGATACTGCCAGGATCCACAGTGGAATATCCGGTGGCATAATGAGCGGAATCAGTGCACCGGAGACGAGGAAACCCTCTTCAATACCGTGCCCTTTCTTGTAGGCATAATAGAATTCAATACCCAGGCCTACTACGTGCGTCACTACGAAGATCGGGATGATCTTGATCAAACCGTAGATCAGCTTGAGGTGAACGCCCTGCAGGAAGCCGGTGTACTCACCCAGTGCCACAAAGTGCTGATGCCCAATATTGTAAGTACCAAACAGGTAGAGGACCTGCAAAGCCAGTACAACGTGTACCATCTGCCGCTTCAGGTCCATACCATCGCGGATGTGGACACCATCCTTAGTTGTAAAGTTAGGCGTGAAGGCAAAAGTGAAGAAGCCATCATAAACCGTGTGCAAAAGCGGAGACTTTTCCTTATCCGGCTCGATGTTCTTGAGTACTTTTAATAATGCGTTTTTCATATCTCTATTATCGTGAGATTTTCAATTCAAGTTAACTAATGCTTAGGCTTGTTCGCGCATAGTGTCCAGCCCCTGACGCAGGATCTGCTGCACCGGTTGCTTGGAAACACATACAAATTCACAAAGTGCCACATCCTCTTCAACGAGTTCAGGCAGCCCCAGCCCCTCCATCTTCTCAAAGTCGCCGATGAGAATCGACTTCATGAGTTCCTGAGGGTAAAGGTCCATCGGTAATACACTTTCATAGTTACCGGTCACCACAAAAGCGCGGCGCTCACCATGCGTATTGGTCTCGGCTTTGAACTTCATATCCGGCACCAGTGCCGATGGGAAAGTAGTGGAAATACTTGGCGTATTGAAACTCGGCAGCAACCAACCGAAGAGAGCGTAGTCGTCTCCCTCTTCCACGACCGTGATTTGGTCATCATAGAAATCGAGGAAACCGTTGAGTTCCTTGCGCTTACCAGAAAGCACATCACCGGAGATAAAACGCACATGGTCGTTCGCCAGGTTATCCTTCAGCAGGTCCTCAATTTTGGCGCCCACTTTGGTCTTGACGTAAAGCGGCTTTTTAAGCTCTGCCCCAGTCAGCGCCACCACGCGTTCTGCGTTGTAACGTTGCTCAGTGAAGATTTTGCCCAGCGTGAGCACCTCCTGCACACCCAGCGTCCAAACCTTGGCACTAAGGCTGATCGGCTTGGTGTGGTGGATTTGCACACCTACGTTACCGGCAGGGTGCTTACCATGGAACCAGCGTTGCTTCACGCCTCTGGCTTCTGTAAAAGCTTTGGCAGGAGCAGTATCACCGCCTGCATTCAGGCCGAGATAGACACTTCCGCTCGTCAGCTTAGCCAATACATCAAGGCCCTTCTGAAAAGCAGCTTCCTGCCCCTCAACAATAAAGTCGAGATTCGGCGCAAGCGGAGCCGTATCAAAAGTCGAGATGTAAATATCCCGGGGCACCTCGTTGTAATCCGCAACCACATTGAACGGGCGCTGACGGAAGAGCGTCCAGGCACCCGCATCCAGCAGATACTCTACCAGCTGATCACGGTTGCTGTTGTCCAGATCAAAAGCAGACAGCTCCCGGTACTGCTGCTCCTTGTCTGCAAGAATAGTCACTGCAGTAATGGCACGCTTGGCGCCACGCTCAATAGCAATCACCTCACCGCTGACCGGTGCCACCCACTTCATTTCGGGGCGGTTCTTATCGAAAAACAAGTGATCGCCTGCCTTAACCTCTGCACCTTCTTCCACTACCATTTTAGGAATTGGAGAGATACCCAGGAAGTTGGTAGGCTGCACAGCGAAAGTCATCGCTTGTACAGATTCGTCAAGCTTAAGCTCAGCTTCACCTTCCAGCGCGATGTCATGACCACGGCGCAGGTACGTCACCGGAGTATCTTCGTCCAGGAAGGCAGGCTTTTTAGGCTTAAACAAGCGGCCAAGGAAACCATCATTTCCAGTACCAACTTCACCGCTATCCTCGTCAATGCCCAGCTGCTTGGCTTCAATAGCCAGCAAGTTGTTGGACACCTGAATGATGAGGAAGAAGAAAATCAGCACAGCGATAGCGATCAGGGAATAGGTCAGCACGGAACCAAATCCATTACCTCCGGACCCTGCCTGCGCCCAGCTAGTTGTGTAGGCGCCCATCGCCAGAATGAGCAGAATGCCTTTGCTTACTGTTTGTTTCATTCTTATTTATTCATTAATGAGGTAGTTTTTTCTACCCTAAAATTACTTACAGGCTTTTCAAAAACACCGCAAATATAGGAACCTTTTACCATAAAGAAGAAGCTGACATTTGCTTTAGTTTATTTAAGGCAATTATTTAGATTTGTTCTAAATAAATTAGCTATCCCCTTTATTATCAATAGGTTACAAATTGACTCACAGCAGTCTTCCTGCCAGCAAGAGCCACATATCTTCCTGTGTGATCAAAAACACTAAATCTTTTGCCCTATAGACTTATCGAGTTTTCGATTTGTTCATGGCTGTGCTGTTTCTCCCAGGATTTTTGCCAGCTTGCCCAGGCTACAACAGCGATTGCCGTATAAACAACCATCAGCAGACTAAACAAATAGGCTTCCCGGCTGAAATACAACCCTATATATATGGTGTCGATCACCACCCAATATGCCCAGTTGTCGAGGTAACGCTGAACGAGCAACAGAGTGGCAAGTATCGAAAACACCGTGGTAAAGGCGTCCCAGTAGGTCGCCGCAGCAGGAGTATACTGATCAAAGAAATAACCAAATGCAATAGACAGCAAAGTCCCTCCTGCCAGATATGGCAGATGCTCCTTCCAGGATAAGCGCCGAATCGGGGCCTTTGTGCTCCCCTCGCCTCCGTAACGCCAGTTGTAAATCCCGACAAAACCCATAACAACGTAGAATACCTGCAAAATGGCATCCAGGTAAAGCTCGTAAAAAGCATAGGATGCATACGCCCACAAGCTACAGCTGATGATGCCCCAAAACCAGCACCAAACCTTCTCCCGTGCGGCCAATACGATATAGAAGAGGGCTGTTATAGTCGCTGCCCAGTCTACCCAGCTCAGTACGCCTGCTTCCTTCATTATGTCTTGCATCATCCCACAAAGGTAAAATAAAAGTGGCAGGCACCACACCATCGGGTACCTGCCACTCTTAAAGCAAAAGCTTGTTGCGTTACTTTTATTTCACCAGCTCAAACTTATATTGAACGGTCTTCATGAGGGGAGTGCCGTTTTCATCAGACTCCGCCAGGAAAATATCAATATCGATGACTTCAGATTCGTCTTTTTCCGAGCTATCAAAAATGATCTCGAGCCGGCCTTTCTCACCAGGCTCAAAGGTTTCACCAGTGAGGTCATTGACCACTTTGGTGCAGTCGCAGGCAGAGATCAGATCAATAGTAAAAGGCGCATCACCAGCGTTGTAGAATACAAAAGTGTACTCTTTTTGCTCGCCTTTGCGTACCTGACCGAAATCCACAAACTCCTTCACAAACTTCATCTCAGGCTTGCCGCCAGGCAAACTGCCGCGGTCCGGTGCTTCCTTGGTAGTTTCTTTCTTCTGTATCCGCTTAATTGTAATGAAGGTCGGGCCTTCCAGAATTTTAAACTCGGTACGACGGTTTAATTCATACGCTCTTTCCTTTTGCTCTTGGGTTTCCAAAGCATCAATGAACTCCGGAGTCAGCACATCCCCTTCGTTCAGGAAATCGGCTAAGGCAGCGGCTCGTGCGTTAACGGTTTGTGGTTGGCTCTCGCCATAGCCTTTGGCCACGATACGGTCGCGGTCTATCCCTTCACGGACCAGCCAGCGGCGGGCAGATTCAGCACGGCGCTGGGAAAGGTCTTTGTTGTAATCGTCCCCCCCCTGACTGTCTGTATGAGAACTCAGCTCAATGACCATTTCCGGATAGTCATTCAGAATTTCAAGAACAGCGCGCAGGTCGCTTTCCGCCTCCTCCCGAATCCGGTCACTATCAAAGTCGTACAGAATGTTCTCCAAAACAATGGGCTCATTGATATCGAGTGTGTCGAATTCAGGCTCCGGCGGAGGCACAGGCTTAGGCTCCAGGTAGAAGCGGTGCTCCAGTGAAGTGGATTCTTTAACGCCAACCGTATTCAGCGTCACCGTATCCGGATAGTAATCAGGGTGGGTGCCGATCAGCATATAGGGGGTCTCCAAAGCCAGGTCAAAACCTACGACATTACTTTTATCGCCGGAGTTTTGAGCATTTGGGGTGCCCATCTTATCGTTTGTCGTGGGGACCAGGTAGACGGTGCTACTTGTCAGCGGTTTTTTATCCGCCGTAAATGTGCCAACCATCAGGTCGACCACAATACGGGCAATATTTACCGTGTAGATATCGTCACAGCAGGTACGGCCATAAGCGGAACGTCCGCCGGCACGGTTGGAGGTCAGTACACCAAAGTAGCCTTCTTCATCCAGCGTGAAGCCATAGTCGTCTACGCTTGTATTGTAGCCACGGCCCATATTCAGGACCGGGCTCCACTTCTCCCCATCCCATGTGGAGTAGAAATGATCAAACCCGCCCAGGCCAGGGTGGCCGGTGGAGGCAAAGTAGAGGGTCCCTTCCCGGTAGTAAGGTGTTTCTTCATCGCCAGGAGTATTGATGACATCCCCCATGTTGACCGGGGCGCTGTATTCGCCTTCGCCAATGAGGGTAGCGTAGTACAGGTCAAAGCCACCGTAGCCGCCTTCCATATCAGAAGCAAAGAAAAGGACACGCTTGCCGTAAAGTTCTCCCGGTGTAGGGTGCTTTGCAATGTAATCGCCGTTCACACCTTTCAGTTCCTGTGCGCCTGACCAGGAGTCGCCTCCGCCTTTGCTAAAGTAGATTTTACTTTCGGAGACGGTGTTGCCCTGCAGCTTGGCACGGGTGAAGTACATGGTGCTGCCGTCCGGGGACAGGCGTACGTTGCTGTTGTGGAAACCGGGGCGGTTGATTTCGCCACCCAGTTCCTGAGGCTTCGACCAATCAGTATCATCCAGGGTAGAGCGGTAAATCATGGCGTAGGTCTCTTCCATGTTCTCCTCATCCACGTAGATGACATCATCTGCATCAAAAGTGGCGAAGTAAATTTCCTTACCATTGCTGCTTAGGGTTGGCGTGTATTCAGACACCTTGTCGTTAAGGTCACGGCCCGCATTTTCCACCGTCACGCCTTTAAGGTTTTGGGGAAGCTCCAGGGCCAGCTCAGCGCCGGAGATTTCGTTCTTTGCCAGAGTTTCCAGGCTATCTCCGGGATTAGATGCGAGGAACAGCTGAAATTCCTCAATTGCTTCTGTATATTTTTCGTTCATCTTCAGCAACTGCCCGTAGGTATAGCGGTACTTAGTGAATTCCTCTTCCTTGTCACGGCGCAGCAAACGGCTGAACCAACGCTCTGCCGAGCGGTAGTCGCGCACCTTGAACTGCAGGATGGCAATCGTATCAATCAGTGCACGCTCATCACTGTCCTCATAGGCATCCTCGTAGTATTCCAGCGCATTCACGTAGTCCAGGTTCGCCCAGGACTTGCGGGCTGCGATGAGGTTCTGTTCTACAGATGATTTGGTCAGGGGCTGGGCCTGCAGCACTTGAAGGCCAGAAAAAAGAATCAGCCCGAGAATTAAATATGCGTTTTTCATAGACTTTCCGGATAGTTTGTCCAATTGCTTTTTGTTTGGTAAACGCTAAAGCCGGTTGCAGCTTTTTTAATAAAACGTTAAATGATATTAGAATTTCGGGCAAAGGATCGCCGGCTTGATTTCCGGTTCTTTGTAAATCTTGAAGATGTAGAAGGCTGCAATTTCAAATGCGCCCTGAAAGTCTGTCGCAGTACGGTATGCAGACACGTTCAGGTCGAATGCAGCAGCAACCCGCAGGTCTTTGTAGTCCAGCCCGGCGAGGATTTTCGCAGCATCACCGACCCGGTAGCCTAAGCCCATGTGGACTTTGATCTGATCCTCTGGCTTAAGGTCGTACCCAGCCCAGGCCTGCAGGTTGATCTCATGCTGTCCGCGCATCGTTTGCCACATTACGGTAGGGGCTGCGGACCATTTATTATTCAAAGCCCATTCATAGCGGGCGTGAGTGGTAATCAGCATAGGCTGGCGGTCGCTGCTTTCGGTATTGTTGTTGCCAGGAGTAGGGTTGGGAATAGGCCCAGTGCCACCGCCGCCACCGCCGCCAAAAGTATAGTCTGGTACATTGAGGTGCCCAAAGGCGACCCCTGCTTCGAAGTTGTCGAAATCATCAATTTTCTGTTTGAACAGCAGGCCGGCACGGATATCGAGGTAAGAGTTGGATATGTCGTTGTCGTTGGCATTCATATTGCCGCCGGTTCCTGTACTGCCACCAGTGCCGATTGCAGGGTCTTCAATCCCATCATCATATGACATGAATTCGCCTTCACCTGCATCCCAGTTAGAACCCAAAAGGATATCACTGGACCGCAAACTCCGCGTAATACTACCAATTTGCACACCGAGCGTCAGCACAGACGCTCCTTTCTTATCCAGCCCCAGGTGGTAAGCACCAGACAAACCATTGGAGCGGGTCGTAAAGCGGATTGAGCCGGAACGGTCCTGCAAAATATAGGCGCCTACGCCCACCCAGTCCTGATCACGGAACCCCCGGATGATGGGAGCGTCAACATAACCACCAGGCGTGTTGTACCCCCGGTCGCCGACAGCCCACCACTGCCCGCGGTAAATGCCCCCCACGCGCACCGTGCCCAGAAAGGCACCCGTATTCGCCGGGTTGAGCGACAGCGGAGACATGTTGAACAAAGTATAGTGTAGGTCTTGTGCTTGCAAACTTCCGAGAACGGCAAAGAATAGAAAGAAGTGTAGAGTTCTGACTAGCTTCATAGAGTATTAGTGTTTTTAGAACGTCGCACCATCGGGTGTACCTTCAGCATCTGGGAATACGGAGCCCGTTTTTGGTCAATTTTGAGGCCCTGTGCCCGCCTGTGCTGCCTGAAGGGCAGTACAAACTTGCACTCAAAGACCGAAAGATAATTGATTTCTGGAACAAATTGATAAAATCCCCGGCAAGATAGGTGTTAAGGAGCGTTACTTAGCTCTTAACCCGCATGGATTTGACCGGATATAAGACATTACGCCATTTTTTCCAGGCCCTTCTGCACAGCCTGCAGCGGAAGGTCTTCCATACAGCGGAAGTGCCCTTTGGGGCAGCGTTGATAGCCGATTTTGGAGCAGGGGCGGCACTTTAGGCCTTCGACCTGTACCGTGGTGTTGTGCCCCTCCCCTTCCGGGAAAAAGGGGTACATCCCAAATTCGGGGATGGTGTTGCCCCAAATCGAAACAATGGGCTTGCGAAAAGCCGCAGCGATGTGCATCAGGCCGGTGTCGTGGGTAATGACCCGGCTGGCCTGCTGCACTACGGAGGCGGATTGGTTGAGGTTGAATTTGCCACAGGTGTTGAGCACATGCCCGCCACCAGCATCTGCGATGGCTTGCCCCTCCTCAGCCTCAGCCGGGCCGCCGAGCAAAACGACCGGCCCGGTGAGCATTTGACAAAGCTCAATGAGCCGATGAGTGGGCAGCCGCTTGGTGTTATGGGCAGCGCCAATGACAAGAGCGGTGTAAGCCGGGGCATCAGCTACCGGCCCCAGGACGTTGGTGGAAAGCAGTGCGCCCATCGCCACTTCGTCTTCCTCCGGTATGAAATAATCCAAGCCCTGACCATCGTAGGCCGCCCCCAGAGGCGCCGCTGTAGCCATGTAACGGTGTACGATATGCGTGTCCGGAAGGCGGTCGACCTTCAGGTTGACGATCAGCCACTTTTCCAGATTGATTTTATCGAATGTGTAGGCTTTGGCCCGGAGTGCCCATTTGACCTCCCGGCTGCGAAGGTTGTGGTGAAGGTCGAGGACATAGTCATAGTTTTCGGCCTGTAGTTCTGCTTTGACCTCGCTCACCTTTTTATCAATGGTGTAAACCTTGTCCACATACGGATTGTGCGCCAGTATACCCCGGAAGGAACGCTTGGTCAGGTAATGCACCTCGGCATTCAGCTGCTGCTTCACCGCCCGTATCACCGGCGTGGTCAGCACAATATCCCCAATGGAAGAAAAACGGACGATCAGTACTTTCATCGGGACAAAGTTAGGTTTTCCGTTTCGATCAGGGAAACCTGTTCCATTTGCCCGGCCTCAAACAGGGAGTCAAACACGGCGACCTCCATGCTGTGGGGCACCGGTTTGTAGTTGCGGTAGTCGGCAACACGCAGCCCTTCCACCATGCGGATATTGTAGGCTTCCCGGAAACGGGCACCCCCTCCATTCACCTGATAGTTGTAGGCGAGGTAGTCCATCGTATGCCGGTCGCGGTGAAACCAATAGATGTACTCATCCTGATAATCTTCGCCTCCCCCTTCGGCCCGGAAAGTGACTCTGATTTTGTGGTAAGGCTCGTTCTTGAGGGTTGCCGTGCCCAGGTATTCAGTTTGCACGGCCGGGTCGTTCAGCGCATAGGGCAACAGCGCGAAGTAAAGCACAGAGTTGACCGAGCCCGCGTAAGCAGCGCTGTCTTTGGCAGAAAGCGGCACCCGTTCGCCGTTGATTTCCCGGTAGAGCCCATCGTTGGTGAGCACATCCCGGTAGGCGGTGCCGGTGGTATCGGCCCACTGCCGTTCGTACTGAAAGCGACCGCCGGAGCGCTGACTGACGTAATGCCGCCCCCGGAAATCAAAGGTGATGGTGCTGCTGTCCACCCTACTGCTGCCGTGAGCGGTGCGGGCTTGGTTGATGAGGGTGGTGGGGTTGGGAGCATCATTGGCATCAGGCTGATTGGGCGTGGGGCTACAGCCTGCTATTCCCAAAAACAAAAAAAAGTATAGCCAGATTAGTCGCATAGTAAAGGGCTTGGGTTCAGGGAAAAGAACACCGTGAAACCGCGGAAGTATTATTGCCCTTCGATAATTTTTTGAGATGGGTAGAAGTTTCCGATTAGATGCTTATCATCTTCCTTTGCTTCTGCCCTGCACCCATCACCGGCAAAACCCAAACAGCCATAGCGGTATGCGGCTATCCTCTCCCGTTTCAATGCCATCGAGCGCCAGGTAAGCATTTGGGACCTCCCGGATTTGAGACTTCCTTTTTCCAGCGCCGCCCACTTCCAGGGTCACCGTATCGTCTATGAGGAAATCCCCGCGCTTAGGCAAAGACAAATGATGCCTGCCCTGAAGCTGCGTAAAGAGAAAAGTTTCGCGCAAGCTTCCCGGATCCACCTGCGGTGCAATAGCGTAGGCGATGTTCGTATTTTGCAGGAATATTTTTTCCGGCTTCTGCAGGGTACTGATGCTGTGTCCGGCAGGATAAAGCGTATTAATAAGGCGGGCTCTTTGCAAATGATGCAGGTATTGCACCAGCGTATTACGGTGCACGCCTATTTTATCGCTTAACTTAGAAACGTTGGGCTTGAATGGCACATTGGATGCCAAAATGTAAAACAACTGATAAATTTTCCGGGCATTCCGGGGGTCGTAGCCGGGTATGAAATCGAGATCACTTTCAATGACGAGCCGAACAGACTGCTCCAGCCTTTCCTTATAAAAGGCCTCCCCTTCCAGAAAGAATGGATAATAACCATACTCCAGATATCCCCCAAAATATTCAAAGGGTGGTGTGCGCTTTACAATCTCAGCAGCCAGCTCACGGTGATGCTGCAACAAATCCTTCAGGTCAATGATCCCGTACTTTTCGCCTGCCTTTAGCTGCAAATACTCGCGAAAGGACAAGCCATGCAGCTCATAAAGCAGGGCACGGCGGCTTAGATCGACCTCTTGTTTCAATAATTCCACAATGGAAGAACCGGTAAACACAATGCGCAGCTCCGGATAAGTATCATACAGGTTCTTAATTTCCCGCGCCCATGAGGGGTATTTGTGCACCTCATCCAGGTACAATACCCGCCCGCCTGTCTTAAAAAAGGTATCCGCCAGGTCGGCCAACCGGTTGTCTGTGAAGTAGATATCGTCCAAGGTAGCATAAAGGGCCGTCCGGTCCATACCGTGCGCCATCTTCATACGCTGCAAAAGCAGGGTGGTCTTCCCCACACCTCTTGCACCAAGCAGTGAAATCAAACGCCAATCCCATTTGATTTCGCGAAGCAAGTCCCGCTGAAAATCCAGCTGTACACTACCCAGTAATCGATCTGACTTTTCTCTAAGTCTGTCCATTTTGCTGTATTAAAACAGCAAAAATACATAAAAGTACTGTTTCATTTCAGCAAAAACGAACAAAAGTGCTGTTTCGATTCAGCACTTTTGCACATTTTAACGACTCAACAGCCCCTCAAAGCCCTACTCTGACTCCAGCTCCTGCGACCACAGCTCCTCGCCGGCCGTATTATACACAGTGATCGTCAGCTTGCGCTCCTTGCGAGGGCCTTCGAAGCGCAAGATGCCAAAGTTGCGCTCGGTCACCAGGGTGCCTTCCACGCGGAGTTTGTTTTCCTCTTCCACATTGCGGGCTGCTCCGGAGGTCAGGGGAGAGACCGTGATATCCGCCACTCGGTAGCCGGCGCTGTTGCGGTATTGGCTCATTTCGGTATGATGGCGGTCGCCGGTCAGGAAGACGACGTTACGGATGCCTTCTTCTGCAATGCGGCGCAGCAGGTAGGCGCGTTCTTCAGCATGATGATGGCTGTAGTTCTCGTGCACGGCAGCGGTATTCAGCACCTGCCCGCCAATGCAAACCAGCTTGAAGGGCGCACGGCTTTTCACCAGGGCGTCGATTAGCCATTCCAGTTGCTCCTCCCCCATGATGGTGGCCTTGCCGGACTTACGGTAATTCGGGCTTCGGAAGTAGCGGTCGTCCAGCAGAAAGAAGTCCATATCGTGGTACTGAAAGTAGGAGGTGATACCGCCGTCCGTGTCCGGCAGCCCGTAGGAAGGATTGCCCCAAAATAACTTGAAGGCCTCCAGGGTTTTGTCTTTGTGGATGAAGCTGCGGTCAGAATCATTAGGCCCAAAGTCGTGGTCATCCCAAATGGCATAATGATGCGTAGACGCCAGCAGGGGCTGCAGCTCAGGCAGGCTGCGGGTATGGGTATGCCGGTGGAAAATGCCGGTCATGGTGTACCAGTCTGCTTCCCGCAGATAGGTGTTGTCGCCCAGCCACACCATGGCATCCGGGCGCTTCTCGTGGATGGCCTCGAAAATCTCATAGTCGCCTCCGTAGCCATTGCCTGGCCGGTCGTAGCGTGGTTCATTGACGTAAAAGCAGCTGCCTATAGCCACATCAAAGGCAAGCGGGTCAGTGCGGTACTGCCACAGTGGTTGGGCAGAAAAGGTCAGCGGGTAAGGGCGGCGCACCGTCTTGCCATTGATTTTTAGCTCGTACTCGTAGTCTATCCCCGGCTCTACCTCATCAGCAATGAGGCGGGCGGTGAAGGCTTCGGCAGCGTTGGTTTGATAAGTAGCGGTATTGTGCCGGTCTTTGGCATCTTCCGCAGGCCAGTAGTCAAATTGCACCTCTGCTGCTTCGGTGGTCTGCACCCAAAGCAGGACTTCCTTCATTTCATTATAGCCCAGCATGGGGCCGGATTGAAGCAGCTCCGCCTGCGCAAGGGCGGTCAGGGCGGTGCTCAGCAGCAGGAAAATGGCAAGGAGTGTATTCTTCATTTTTCTTTTTGCGCAAAAATAGCAGATTGCAGGTAAATGGGGTGTTAATTCCTGCAAGAAGGAAGCCATGCCGCTCGTGGTTACCTAGGTTTTGACTATATTTATAGCCCTGTATTTCAATATCAACAAATAGGCACAATGAAAAGTATAGACCTTGGCTTGCCACAAACCGCGCAATTCCGTTTTATTTCCAATTACTGCACTTTACTCCTTCTCGTGGGGCTTATGAGCCTGCCCGCCGTTGGCACTGCCCAATCCTCCGGCCTGGTTTGGCTGGACGGTGATGCCCTGAGTTACACCCCCTTTGCGATGGAGGGACAAACCGATGCGGTGAATATTATCCCGGACTTTTCTCATGCCGGCTACAAGGGGGGTGGTGTGGCCCTGCCTGAGGTCCCGGTGGTCATTACCCTGTCGCCCTCGGGCGAAGACGATGATACACAAGCTATTCAGGGCGCCATTGATGAGGTGGAGGCCATGGAGCCGGACAGTAATGGTTTTCGGGGTGCGGTCCTCCTGCTGTCGGGCTGCTATGAGGTAGATCAATTGTTTATTGAGGAGAGCGGCGTCGTGCTCCGTGGAGAGGGGCAAGGCCTGGACGGCACCGTTTTGCACGCCAATTTGCCCGTACAGCACGATTTCATCACCATCCGGGGCACGGGCAGCGGCTTTGACCGGATTAGTGCCACCCGTCAGGACATTACCACTCCGTATGTACCACTGGGGGCTTACCATTTTGAAGTCGAGGATGCCTCGGCTTATGCTGTGGGCGACACCATTGCCCTAAGGCGAACGCCCAACCCATTCTGGATCGAAGACATCGGTATGGAAGAAATTGGCTGGACGACCTCCTCCTACTCGATTTTCCACGAGCGGGTCATCACCGGGATTACCGGAAATACCCTTACCATTAATATCCCTATCGTTGATGTGATTGAAGAACAGTACGGGGGCGGAGAAATCTACAAAGCCTCCGTGCCGGGGCGCATCAGGCAGTGTGGAGTGGAAAACCTGAGAATACGGTCTTACTATGCGCCCGACAACCCCTACGATGAGGACCATGCCTGGATTGGGGTAAAGCTCGAGCGGGTAACCGATTCCTGGGTCAAAAATGTTACCGGGCAGTTTTTGGGCTACGGTACCGTCTCAATAACCAGCGAATCCAACTTCAATACCATTCAGGATTGTGCCTGTATAGAACCCAGGTCGGAAATCAGCGGTGGGCGGCGGTACGCTTTCAACATCGGCGACGGGCTGGGAAATCTGTTCCAGCGCAACTACACCATGCAGGGGCGGCATGATTTTGTGACCGGCTCCCGGGTGACTGGCCCTAACGTATTCCTGGACAACTACAGCACCGAGACCTATAGCGATATTGGGCCGCACCACCGCTGGGCTACCGGGCTGCTGTTTGATAATGTCCGGGGCGGTGCCATACGCGTGCAAAACCGGGGCACCTCCGGCACTGGCCATGGCTGGGCGGGGAATACCACGATGTTCTGGAATGTCCTTTCCTACACCGAAGAAGTGAAGGTGGAAAGCCCGCCCGGTGGCAAAAACTGGGGCATAGGCTGCCGGGGGCTCGAACAAAGCGGGGATGGGTACTGGGAACATTGGAACAACCCGGTGCTGCCCAGAAGCCTGTACCTGCAACAACTCGAAGACCGGCTGGGAACAGAGGCCGTGGAAAACATTACCACCCCGGCGCAACGCAACGGCGACCTCTACGCCATGCTCGAAAACTGGGCCGGCGGCGGCGGGTTCGAACAGCCGGACTACGATGCAGCCCTCTACATCAGCGAAGATGCCTACGTCCGGGGAGATCAGCATTCCGATACCAATTTTGGGGCAGAAGACTACCTCGTCATCAAAAACAACGGAGAGGGGCACAGGAATGACCGGCGCACCTTCCTCAAGTTCGACCTTAGCAGCCTGCCTACGCCGGTTTATGATGTAAGGCTGCGGCTCAATGTAGCGAACGATGCGCCCGGCCCCACCCTGGATGCCCTGCATTATGTACCCGACGACAGCTGGACCGAAGGAACGATTACCTACAATAACCAACCGGCAGTGGGCACCTTTATTGACACCATGCCGGTCCCACCCCACGGTGCCTGGGTCGAATACGACATTACCGACCTGGTGAATACCGAAATCGCCGGCGATGGCCTACTCAGTCTGCGCCTTACCTCATTCTTTGAAGGGGCGACCCTTCATGCCTATTCCGCAAAGGAAGAAAGCGGCCAAACTGACGAGCCACACCTGGCTTATAACCTTACGCCCGGCGGGACGCCCGCCATCGACTACTGTGCGGAGACACCTGTGCATACAAAGGATGATTTTGAGGAAGTGCCAAGCCCGCAACACGGTTTCATGCTCTCCCCTAACCCGGTCCGGAACCAGCTGCGGGTGTTCTTTGATGCCCCGTCACCGGCTGTCGAGGTCCATATTTTCCGTATGACCGGCGAGCTGGTCCGTACGGTGGTAAAAAATCCGGGTATCTCTGGCTTACAACTCCCTGTGGCGGATTTGCCTAATGGTATTTACCTGTTAAGGGCCGGCCGGGAAACGCAGAAATTTATTAAGTATTAATAATTGAAGTAAAGTATCACGCTAAGTCAGGCCGCGATTCCAAAATCGCCGCCTGAATCACCACAAATTCTCGTTTCAGGTGTTTCACGTTCAAGTGAAAAACAGCAAACCCTCATGCCCAATTCCGTTTCCCTCAGCACGCCCCTCACCTTCCCCTGCGGCAAAACCATGAAAAACCGGTTTATGCTGGCCCCCATGACTAACAAACAAAGCCACGAAGACGGTACGCTATCCGACGATGAATACCACTGGCTGACGATGCGTGCCAAAGGGCAGTTTGGGCTGGTGATGACCTGTGCTTCCAATGTACAGCCTGATGGAAAATGCTGGCCCGGGCAATTAGGCATCTACCATGACAAGCACCTGGAAGGCCACCAACGGCTGGCTGCGGGCATACAGGCGCACGGCAGCCTGGCCGTCGTCCAACTCCACCATGGCGGGATGCGCTGCCCGGCCGAACTAATTGGAGACGCACCGGTCGCCCCATCTGATAGCCCGGAGGAAAGTGCCCGGGGACTGAGCCTCCACGAAGTGGAACAACTCCGCGACGACTTCATCGCAGCCGCCCGCCGCGCACAACAGGCCGGGTACGATGGCGTGGAAGTCCACGGAGCTCATGGTTATATCCTCACCCAGTTCCTTAGTCCGGAACACAACCGGCGGCAAGACCACTACGGTGGCGATTTAGACAACCGCGCCCGCCTACTCTTTGAGATTGTACAGGGGATAAGAGCAGCCTGCGGAAAAGGCTTCCTGCTGGGGGTACGGCTTTCGCCCGAGCGCTTCGGCATGGAGCCCACTGAGGTCAAAACACTCAGTCAGCAACTGATCGATAGCGGCGCTATTGATTTTCTGGACCTTTCGCTCTGGGATGTCTTCAAGCCCAGTGAATTTTCAGGACAGTCCCTCCTCGCCTACTTCGCCGATCTCGACCGCCGGTCCGTACGCCTCACCGCCGCCGGCAAAATCCACGGCGCCCGGGAAGCCCGCCAAACCCTGGAGGCTGGAATGGACTTTGTTGCCATCGGCAAGTCAGCCATTCTCCACCACGACTTCCCGGCGCAGGTCCTCCGCAACCCGGATTTCCGGCCTGTTTCTACGCCGGTAAGCAAAGCCCACCTCGAGCGGGAAGGGCTGGGGCCGGCGTTTATTGATTATATGGAGCGATGGGAGGGGTTTGTGGAAGGGTAAATGTCTCACTCCTTCACAAACTTCCGCACCACCTGCTCCGACCCTGCCTGCAAACGTACTACATACACTCCACTTGGCCAGTCCGCCACATTGACCTGCCAACTTTGGAGGGTAGGTCTTATATCAAGGGTTTCGGTGTGAAGGGTTTGACCGGACAGGTTCTCGATTTGGAGCTTGCCTTGGGTGGATTGAGGAAACTGAAACTGTAGGTTAAGAGTAGAATTGGATGGGTTTGGAAAAATAACCAAATCATTGAGCAGCGGAAATAGATCGCTATTTGAAACAACTAAATCTGGGGTAACCTGGATTGTCATATACCGGGTTAGAGACTCTGCCATTTCACCATTTAGCCACCCATTCATTTTCACAGCTAGGGCATAAAGCCCTTCCTCGATTGGCTTGTCCCAGTATATACAACAACGGATTTCATTTGTAGCTTCCGGAAAGCTGTAGCCTTCTTCTGTAGCAGGAACGAATTCATAGCTTATTGAATCAAGGCTCCCAAAAGGGAGCTCCGAACCAAGTATTTCATGATAAACCACACCATTTTCATCTTGCTCCAACCAATTGAAACTTAAAAGGCCATGAGGGGCATCATTCATATGCGCTTCTCCCAATTTGGAATAAACCAATTCCGAAAGAATAAACTCCTTTTCCCCGGAGTTTTCAATATTAGCTATTCCAGGAGCCCAGTTACCTATATTGTCAACTGTAAGGGTGTAAAATCCGGAGTCAGGATATTCATGATATCCAGTATGATTAGAGACATAATTCCCATCTCCATCATTTCGAAGCAACATTGGGAAAAGTGTGTCTTGAGTACCATCTCCCCAATCAATGATTGGGTCTTCGATGTAAGTGTCTTGGGCTGCAATGTGAACGTTGACGTTTACTGCTTTGTAACCCAAAGAAGCTCGATTGAGTTCACCATCAATTATTTGCTGAGCGCTTAAAATATTGGTTAGAATCAAACAAATACAAGTAGTTGAAATTAATGCTTTCATTTTTTTCTTTTAAAGAGGTAAATCAAAATTTGCGGAACGTTGCCCCTACACCTAAGAAAAAAATGAGGTTATCTAAAGTAAATTTTATCCTGCCACGAAGGTTCTCGACAATGTCATATTACAAATTTCATTTTTAAATAACCTCATTGAAAACTTGCTTAAATACAGGTTAAGTGAATCCTAAACTTAGCTATTGCCTTACGAACTTTGCAGACATACCGTACCCAGTATCATCCTTTGCCAAGAACACATATATACCGGAAGGCAAGCCTGTAATATCAATACCTTCCACGCCATTTCCCTCGAAACGACCTGACGCAACTAATTGACCGGCAACATTTACTATTTCCCATTCTTTTATAGCTCCTTTACAATTGATAGAAATTGTAATGTTACTTTGGGAAGGGTTTGGTGAAATCGTAATACAATCCTTTTTAACTGACGATTGTTCCTCCACAGAAACAGGAACTCCTTGAATATTTATCCTCCCAAAAAAAGCATCGTTAAAGGTCGGAATATCATTAAGACTTTCACCTTCGAAGTAGGCAGGGTCACCTGGATCTAATACTGGGAAATTAAAATCACTAACAGTAGAGCCCACAAAATAGAGGCTTCCTTCCTTAACTAAACTACTCGAAATATTATCATTCTTATTACCTCCTAAATAGGTGGAGTATGATAATGAATTCTGACTATTGAAAACACTTAAGAAAGCATCTCTGGACCCTCCACGAAATTCGCTTTCTCCAATTATTCCGTCTTCAATATCATCATCTTGAAAAAACACATCTCCTGTTGCAGGGCAAATAGGGAATACTCCAGAAGAAACACTTGGTACTATGCAGTAGTCGCTACTTAATTGTGGGCTACTACAAATTGTTGCTCCACTAAAATATAATTCATTGCCGTACACTTTTATTTTACGGGAAGTTCTTTGAAAATTGGAAAGAAAGATTTAAAGCATGCCTAGCATAAAATCGGACAGCCCTCAGTCCAATCTGAAACACGGACAAGCTATCGATTCGATCTTTACGGCAGAATTTACCCAACTGGGCTGAGGTTCGGGCATCAAACTCGAACAAGATACAGATGATGAAAGCCAGGCTAGCCACGATCAAGAGATTGAACAAGGTTTGAGGCTCTTCAATCCTGGTTTTATGAATGTGGAATCCGCGAGATTTGATATCGCCGAAAAAGGTTTCAATGTGATACCTCTTTCGGTAATATGTTTCGGCTTGCGGGCCATATTCCAAGCTGGTCAACAGATACAAAGGTCGGTCATATCGGGTCCGGTCATGCCAGAACAAGACATTGACTGGCCCAAACCCTTGCTTAGTCACATACATTTGGGGCAGGAACAAGCTTTTTTGACCGATACTTGCGGCCAAATGGCCAAAAGCCGAAGCATTCTCCATGTCCGGATGATCGGCTACCAAAGTATCCTTCGCCGTTTTTAGCACGTACTCCCAACCGTGAGCCAAACAAGACTGTTGCAACTCGCAGCCGTCGAATTCGGCATCTCCCAGCAGGAAAATCCGGCAATCCTGTTCCAGGATACTGTCCATAAGCATCGCCACTTGACCGATAATGGCCACGTGCATGTGTTCCGGGAAATGGCCTTTGGGAGCTTTACGAACTACCCAACAAATGGGAATGGCTCGCCTGCGCCAGATTACACTGACCATCAGCGCCATGCAGTCTTTGCCCACACAGGAGCCATCGATGGCCAGAACTAACTCTCCAGCCTTGCTCAGAGAGTGGAGAATCGGAAGAAGGTAGGGTATAAAGTGTACCGTGACATCGGTCCACTTATTTTGCAACCAACGCTTGGCCTTCTTGACCCGACTTTCCAGGTCAGTGGGGTCTTCCATATGGCGGCCCAACTCTGATAGAGATGCCCGGCCACCTTTGATTAAGGCACCTAATAAACCAGATAAGACGGTTAATCGACGCAAGGCGTTGCCTTGTGGAACCTCAGATTGATGCTTTATCAACCATTTTTTAGATCTTTGCAGAACGACATTTTGAAAGGGTTTTCTGCAAAGATTTTTAAAATCTCAGAAAACCCTTATTTTTTCTGTCTCTCTTTCCAAACTTTCAATGAACTTTTTGCCGAGCTAAAAGTGTACGGCAATGAAAAATATAAAGAACCTCCGTTCAGATCGATTGAATACTCATTAAAAGCCCCTTCAGTAGTACCACAAGAAAAACAAGATGACCAAGAAAGCAGCTTGTTTTCAAATCTAAATAGCAGTGGCCCTCCAGCAGAAGTGAGTTGAAAAAATGGAGTTGGATTTGTACCAGGAGTGTGATCGGAAAAGAGGCTCCCGTTGTTTGAAAAACAAACTACGGCAATTTCGTCCCCATCAATCGAAATATCTCCAGATTTTATTATGGTACCTGGTGGAGCTGAAGGGAAATAAGCATAATCGTCTTCACCTCCTCCTAAATATGTTGACCATTTTAAAACCCCTTCCTTAGAAAACTGAACTAAGACCAAATCAAGTTTTATATTGCCGTTAGGGTCAATTCCTATCGTATTATCATAATAGACACTTCCTGGGTTACAATCTGGGAATGCACCTAAAGCACTTCCTGTCGGTACGTTGCATGGCAAGGTACCACTTGCAGCCGTGGAAGTACCTGTCCCCCCGAGAATGTAGATATCATTACTCGATGGGTCTACTTCTATATCAGAAAAATATTCTCTGCCCGTACCCCCAAAATAGGTCCCCCACACCTGTTCTAAATCTTTGTCAAACTTAAGAAGGTAACCTTCATTAACTCCAGAAAACGCATCCTGGTTATATGCTGAACTATTACCATTGTCCATGATTGGGAATTCAATATCACTACTTGTATGTCCAACTATATATGTTGAGCCCTCGCCATCTACAGCCACACCAAGTGCTCTGTCTAAGGTCGATGAACCGCTAATGTAACTTGACCATAATAATTCATCTCCTGTTGAATTTGTTCTAAAAACAAAACCGTCCCAAGAATTATTTAGATTCTCATTATTAGCTATAGGAAAACGTGAAAGCAGGTTATCGCTACTTGTCTCGCCAACAACCGTAATCTGGTCGCTATCATCTATTACCATTTCAGCGGGCTCTTCAGTGCCATCCCCACCCCAGTAAAAACTCCATTTTTCCTCCCCTTCTTGACTAAATTTCCCTACAACCGCATTTGAACCAGATAAGTCATCAATTCCTTGACCAACTCCGGGAAAATAGTAACCTGATGAACGAGTAAGAACATAAATATCCCCAGTGTTACTAACATCAATATCGATTCCAACATCTTGTGCGTTCCCTCCATAGTAAGTAATCCAATCATCCTCCAAACTCCCCGAAACCACTTCCTCTCGCCGCAACTCCACAACCAGCACCTTCGTACTGTCATAGCTCCCCGTACTGCTAAAGCTCACCCGGCTGCCCGCAATACTGTATTCCGGTTTCCAGGCCGTGGATACCTCCTGGCCCAAGCTGTCTATCTGGAAAGCTTTCGGGGCGGGCAGATTAAAATCTCCTAATGAGGTGCCCACAAACAGGTTGCGTGCTTTCAAATAAAGGGAGTCCTGCCCGTGAAAATCAAGCTTTAGGTCATTGGGGTCCCCGCCCGGCTCTATGACAAAGTAGTACACTATGCCGCTCTCATCAGCAAACATCTGCAGGTTGATACCGTCATAAAGGTCGGTTACGGCTACCCGGCCGTACTGCCCGACCCGTGCACGGCCCTCCGGGATGTGCCCCAGATAGTAATTCCGGTAGTTGTCCAGTTTGTCCAGCCCGGCTGCGCTCATCAGGGAAGTCTTGCTGTCAAAAAACGTAATGTCAACGCGGTGCAAAGTGTCTGGCGTAGCGCTGCTCGTGTCTACGCTGGCGGTCACAAAGCTTAGTGTGTCGTTCTGCACATATAAAGGCGGATAACTGCCGGTGCTGTAAAAGCGTACACCTTCTACTGATGTTCCTGACGTATCCGTCAGCTGCCCCCGCTGCTCTGTGAATGCTAAGGCTGGCGAAGCGGCCCCATCCCCAGGAGGTATGGTCAACTGTTTTTTCGCATACCGCACCAACATGTATTCTGTAGAGCCATTAGACAGCCCGTTTTTGCCCAACACGGACAAGCCGCCCTCGCCATCTAAAGATATCGAAGTGGCTTCATCATCTTTGCTGTGCAGGCCGTTGAAGCTAGCAGACCATTCCGTTGTGCCGTCGCTGGCTTTCAATATGCGGGTGTGGTAGTCCTTTTGCCCCAGGGTATCTACAGAGCCGGTGGCATAGACCAGCCCATCTTTGCCAGCTACTACAGCTTTGGCTTCATCATCGCTATGGCTTACTCCATCGTACAGCGCAGCCCACTGCTGCGTGCCGCTATTATTGTACTTGATCACTGCAAAGTCCCTGCCATTGGAACCTGTTGCATAGCCTCCGACATATACATTGTCTAAGGAATCAATGTCCAGGCTGGAAGGGCGGTCGTCACTATTGGCAGACCCATTGTAAATAGACTCCCAGACCAGGCCAAGGGTGTCATCGAGCATCACCGTGACAATATCGTCCCCATTGCCAGCCGCATCGCTGTAGCCTGTAACGTAAAGGTTTTGATCGGCATCCGCTGCAAACCCTGTGATCTCCTCCAGGTCAACCTGGCTGTTTTCGGAAAACCCGCTCAGCGTGCTGCCATCTGAGGTAGCCAACACAGCAGAGCCAACTCGGTGGGTGCCATTATTAAATTCAGCGCCCACGCCAATCATCAGTTCATTAGGGCTACCCTTCGACAAGGTGCCGATCGCTAAGTTGCGGTTATTGGGCGTTAGGGTGCGGTCCCAGACTTCCGTCCCTCCATCATGATACTTGATGCAAAGCGCACCAAACAACCCCGTGGTATCGGTTATCGCGCCTCCTACATATATGGTGTCACTGTCCACCAACAGGCTGCTGCCGCCATCGTACCCATTGCCAATGCCGTTGTAGGTGCTGTACCAGTCTACCTGCCCATTGATATCATATTTTAGCGTGAGGACATCATAGCTATTGGCGCTTCCATTATAAACGGTACCTGTGATGAACAACTCTGTCAGGCTACTATTGGTCGTGATGGCCCCCGCAATAATATTTCCCGGGGTAGGAAGGTTAAAAGTGTCCTGATAGGCTATAGTCCCCCCTAAATTATAGCGGGTCACTAACAGGTCGTAATATCCACCGCTTTCGTTGTATGAACTCCCCACTGTGTATACCCCTCCTATTCGCGAAGGCGTGCTCAGGGCCCGGTCTAAACTCAGCGCAGGCTGCTCCCCCTTGCTGGCCTGCCAGGTCTCCAGGTAGAAGGTGCTTTGTTGGGCCCATAAGGGAATTCCTGATAAGAATATTGAAATCATCAACACCATGCTAATGGGTTGGAGTTTTAGGCGTAAACTTTCCATAAAAATATATTAAATCGGTTAAGTAAATAGGCCATTAAAAAGCTGCTGTCACAAAATCAAGCTACTCCTTTTATCAGCTTACTCCACCACAAACCTACGCACCACCTGCTCCGACCCTGTCTGCAAGCGCAATAAGTAAACCCCAGATGGCCAGTCAGCAACATCTATCTGTTCTGTTCTGACTGCAGAGCTGCCTTCCACTTCAAGGCGGCGCATCACTTTACCTTCCAGATTGAGGATTGCAACTTCCACGGACTGTCCAGGCGCTGCAAAATCTATATTGACCATAGAAGCTGCCGGATTAGGGTAGATACTGACTACAGCTGGCAATGATTCAGCTCCGGGCAAGGAGGATAAAATTAACTCTTCGGTCACCAGCATCGTCATCGCGCGCATGGTGGTGGACATGAAAAAGGTATCCAAAACTCCATTTAACTCCCTCTGCCGCCTTTCCCGGACGACTATCCCTACTGCATAACGGCCAGGAGCGATCGGGTCGTCCCATATCATAGCTGCTCCTACCGGAGGGGCCATGTAAATGCTATCGCTCGCCTCCGGTACACTATAGCCCTCAGAAGGGAAATCTGCTAATTCACCGTTAAAACATTCTACATGAAAATCTACTGTTTCCAAGTCAATGTTGAATACTACTTTCCCGTCAATTACATTTATATTTCCCTGTTGCGTAAAAAACCTGGGCGTTTGATTTGCAGCCAAACTGCCCGTTTCCTGGGGATATAACGCTACGGTGTCACTTAGCTCAAGTTGTTTATTGCCCGAGTCTTCAATGTTTACAATATCGCTTACCAAAAAACTGTCACGAAAACCCATTATGTAGACCCCTGCAGTATCAAAATCATGACCGCCATAATAGATATCCAGATAATAGTTTTGCCCTTCGAAGAAGCCGAGTGGTAAGCTATTCTCCAAGTGAATAGAGTCCAGTGGGCTGCCATCGCCCCAGTCATACAGAATGAAAGGCTTAGAGCCGCCCTGCCGCCATACCCAGGCTTCAATTTTCACGTTATCGATAAATATTTCTTTATAGACCTCTGCACCGTAGATGCGCTGGGCATCTAGCTGCTCTGTCTGAATTAAAGATAAAAGCCCTACTATCGAGAGAATGAAATATTTTAGCATGCTATTTTAAATTTTGGCTTGGGCAATGGCAGGTTAAGTCCTCGCCATTGCCCAAGGATATGGTGATCAATGTCTAAATTTTGATGAATCTGCCCGTGAACTCTTCTACCCTTACTTGATATAAGCCAGAGGGTAAGTTGCCTATGGATACTTCTGTCTCAAAATGGTTTAAAACCTTAGTCATTACCAGCTTACCGGCCATATCATATATGTATGCTTCGCGTTGGTGTGACTTTACATCCTTCGGTAAGCTAATCGTCAATAAATCAGTGGCTGGGTTTGGAAAAATAGTCAACCTCTCGGCTGAAGATTCTATCTCTTGACTGTTCACCAGTGCCCCAATATTAAGCCTTCCAACAAAACCTTCAGTACCTCCAGCATTGTAATCCTGCTCATAGGAATCTTGCGGGAAACTGACCGGAAAACTCTGAGTGCTAGTCGTGAATCCAGTTAGAAACAGGACGTCCTCAATACTCGTTATACTTGTGATGAACTCATCTTCATTCCCACCAAAGTAAGTCGCAAACTCCATAGTATAGTCGGTTGCAAATGCCGTCAAGAACAATTCAAATCCCCCCTGGCTATTGTCTTCATAAAAGGTCCCTCCTAATGGCGGGCAGAGCGCAAACTCACCAGAAGGGGGAGCACTGCAATAATCCATTGACGAAACAGGCGTTGCACAATCTGATACCCCACTGATATAGATTCCCCCTTGTGCACCATAAACAATAGATTGATAGAGATTTAGAACATTAGGGCTGCCTTCAATACATCCGTAATTAGTTTTCCATACTAAAGACCTGTTTGCAAACTCTGCAACAAAATAACCTCTACCTGAAATGCTTTGCTGAAATCCGCCACCTGTATTGGCTTGCATCGTACTCAATTGTTCACTTGCCCCAAGAATGATCAGGTTGTTGCCGTTTACATCAATGCTTGAGGACGTTAACAGCTTTTCTCTTAAACTGCCCCCCATAAAAGTAGCCCAGCTTAAATTCCCCTCTGGGTCAAACTCCGCAATGAAAATATCATCTTCCAGTGCCGGTGAATTCCCATTGGCGAAGGCGAACTGGGAGCTTCCCGATGGTTGGCAAGATGGGAAACCACTATCGGTTGGTACATTGCAAGAAGTCGCAGAGTAGCTCATTGTAGTTGTATTCCCGGCAATGAATAGTTTTTCATCCGGGGTGATGACAACATCCTGAATGCTTTCTTCTCCACTGCCTCCAAAATGGGTGCTCCAGCTCGTGTTAAGGTCTGAATCAAGCCCGATAAGCAGCCCGTCTCTTCCGCCACTATTTGATGAGTCATGATACCCCCAAGAGCTGTTTGAAGTAGTAGAAAAACTACCAGAACGTGCTTGACCTCCAACATAAATACTTTTATCTTGCCCAGATATAGCATACAATTCCGTCTCGCTGCTGGAAGCGCTCAGTACTTTTGAGGATATGGACTGCCCGTCATTGATAGAGAACGAAGAAATAAACCCTTGAGAAACTAAAGATGGAATTCCGATAGTCGCTGGAAAATCAGATGAAAGTGTCCTTCCTACCACATAGACTTTATCCAAAGCCAAAATATCATAACCATTTTCCGGGCCGCCACCACCGAAAATGGTCATGTAATCTAATGCAGCAGATGCCTTGAATTTGGTAAAGAACACAAACTGGAAATTTGGGCTGCCAAATACCTGCACGCCCTCAACCTCTGGAAAAACCTGATTGAATGTTGTTCCGGCTACATAGAAGTTACCGTCACTGTCCGTGTCGGAGCCATTAATGACATCAGAATCGTTGCCGCCAAAGTAAGTAATCCAGTCCTGGCTTGGTGAACCTGGGACTTCCTCTCGCCGCAACTCCACCACCAGCACCTTCGTACTATCATAGCTCCCCGTACTGCTAAAGCTCACCCGGCTGCCCGCAATACTATATTCCGGCTTCCAGGCCGTGGATACCTCCTGGCCCAGGCTGTCTATCTGGAAAGCTTTAGGAGCTGGTAAATTAAAATCTCCTAATGAGGTGCCCACAAACAGGTTGCGCGCTTTCAAATAAAGGGAGTCTTGCCCGTGAAAATCTAGTTTTATGTCATCAGGGTCCCCTCCTGGCTGTATCACAAAATAATAGACGATGCCACTTTTATCTGAAAACATCTGAAGATTGATGCCATCGTATAGGTCTGTTACCGCTACACGGCCGTACTGCCCGACCCGTGCCCGGCCTTCCGGGATGTGCCCCAGATAGTAATTCCGGTAGTTGTCCAGTTGGTCCAGCCCGGCTGCGCTCATCAGGGAAGTCTTGCTGTCAAAAAACGTAATGTCAACGCGGTGCAGGGTGTCTGGCGTAGCGCTGCTCGTGTCTACGCTGGCGGTCACAAAGCTTAGTGTGTCGTTCTGCACATATAAAGGCGGATAACTGCCGGTGCTATAGAAGCGTACACCTTCTACCGAAGTGCCGGAAGTATCCGTCAGCTGCCCCCGCTGCTCTGTGAATGCTAAGGCTGGCGAAGCGGCCCCATCCCCCGGAGGTATGGTCAGCTGTTTTTTAGCATACCGCACCAACATGTATTCTGTAGAGCCATTAGACAGCCCGTTTTTGCCCAACACGGACAAGCCGCCCTCGCCATCTAAAGATATCGAAGTGGCTTCATCATCTTTGCTGTGCAAGCCATTGAAGCTGGCAGACCATTCCGTTGTGCCGTCGCTGGCTTTCAATATGCGGGTGTGGTAGTCCTTTTGCCCCAGGGTATCTACAGAGCCAGTGGCATAGACCTGTCCATCTTTTCCAGCTACTACAGCTTTGGCTTCATCATCGCCATGGCTTGCGCCATCGTACAGTGCGGCCCACTGCTGCGTACCGCTGTTATTGTACTTGATCACTGCAAAGTCCCTGCCATTGGAACCTGTTGTGTAGCCCCCGACATATACATTGCCTAAGGTATCAATGTCCAGGCTGGAAGGGCGGTCGTCACCGTTGGCAGGCCCATTGTAAACAGACTCCCAGACCAGGCCCAGGGTGTCATTGAGCATCATTGTGACCATATCGTCCCCATTGCCAGCCGCATCGCTGTAGCCTGTAACGTAAAGGTTTTGATCGGCATCAGCTGCAAAACCTGTAATCTCGTCCAGGTCAACCTGGCTGTTTTCGGAAAACCCGCTCAGCGTGCTACCATCTGAGGTAGCCAACACAGCAGAGCCAACTCGGTGGGTGCCATTATTAAATTCAGCGCCCACGCCAATCATCAGTTCATTAGGGCTATCCTTCGACAAGGTGCCGATCGCTAAGTTGCGGTTATTGGGCGTTAGGGTGCGGTCCCAGACTTCCGTCCCTCCATCATGATACTTGATGCAAAGCGCACCAAACAACCCCGTGGTATCGGTTATCGCGCCTCCTACATATATGGTGTCACTGTCCACCAACAGGCTGCTGCCGCCATCGTACCCATTGCCAATGCCGTTGTAGGTGCTGTACCAGTCTACCTGCCCATTGATATCATATTTTAGCGTGAGGACATCATAGCTATTGGCGCTTCCATTATAAACGGTACCTGTGATGAACAACTCTGTCAGGCTACTATTGGTCGTGATGGCCCCCGCAATAATATTTCCCGGGGTAGGAAGGTTAAAAGTGTCCTGATAGGCTATAGTCCCCCCTAAATTATAGCGGGTCACTAACAGGTCGTAATATCCACCGCTTTCGTTGTATGAACTCCCCACTGTGTATACCCCTCCTATTCGCGAAGGCGTGCTCAGGGCCCGGTCTAAACTCAGCGCAGGCTGCTCCCCCTTGCTGGCCTGCCAGGTCTCCAGGTAGAAGGTGCTTTGCTGGGCTACTACCATATTACAGAAAGAAAGAAAGAAAGAAACAGCACCCGTTTCCTTGAGGGTGGTTTCAGGTTCAAGTTTGCATTTTTCATAGGTAAATTATTAATCGGTTAAGAAAATAAAGCATCAAGTGTGCCAGATTCAGGGCATAAAGCCTCCGTCTTCCTGAAGCACAAGGCCTCAAAAAGCAGCAACAGGCATATCTATCGGGCAACCGAATAAACGCGAGCGCGGTACTGATGCGGAAGTAAACCATCCACCTCAGAGAAAGGAGCGAACAGGCGCGTTCGGATTTTTGGTAAGATACGCAAATGATGGCAAAGGTGCAATGTTGACAAGGAGAAAGGGGGTATGAATTCCGGCATGTCTTTAATTTCGTACGCTCACCACGCCCACCGCCCCCACACACTCCACGTCCGCCCCAGCAGCTGCAGCTCATTACCCAGCACGGCAGTCCGGTTGGGCAGGTTAGGTGCCGGCAGGTCGATGCCGTAAAACTGTTGCCGGTAAAGGGTGTTGGGCGCATCGGCAAGGTTGTAGACGGAGGCACCGAAGGTCAGTTCGCTGCCCTTCAAAGGGATAGTGTAGGCGGCGCTGAGGTCCAGCCGGTGGTAGGCAGCAATGCGCTGATAGTAATCCGGTGCACCCTGCTCCCGCTCGTTGCGGAAGCCGTCCAGGGAGGTGTCCAGAAAGGGGGCTCCACTGGCGTGGACATAGGTAGCGCTCAATGCCCAGCCATTAACCCGATACTCATGGTACCAGCTCAACTGATGGGGGCGGTCTTCCTGTGTGGGGAACCATTCGTTTTGAAAGGCGGCGGGGTAGCGTTGCAGGGAGCGGCTCAGGGTGTAGGACAGCCAGCTGCTGTACCGGTCGCCGGTCTTGCGAATGAGTACTTCTGCCCCGTAGTCCCGGCCGTCTCCGCTAAACAATTGGAATTCCCGGTTGCGGGGGCCAGGGTCGCCTGCAGTGCCCAGCCCACTGATCAGAGCAGCGTGCTGCAGGCTGCCTTCGGTGTATTTGAAAAACCCGCCGACTTCCCAACTTAGGACCTCCCCCGCATATTGCAGCCCAAGGGTAGCCTGATTGGCATGGGCAACGGGCACCGCGGCTTCATTCGCCAGTTCCCAAACGGCTACGCTGCGCCCAAAGCGGTTCTCATGGTAGTAGCGCCGCAGAAACTGATGGTAACGGCTCAGGGAGGCATTGGCCGACCATTGGTCTGACCACCGGTAGCGGGCGCGCAGGCGGGGAGACAAATAGGGTTGCTGTGTACGGTCGTACCAGGTCAGATGGCTCGCCCAGCTCCAGTCCCAGGGGCCCGATTCGTACTGACCGCCAGCGTAAAGCGCATACTGTGTGCCGGAAGAAGCACGGGACCGAATGGGCAGATCGTCGTTTTCCAAATCCAGGGTGGTGGCGTTATGCTCCATTCGGTAGCCCAGCTTGTAGGTGGCCCCGGATTGGGGTTGCCAGGTGTTTTTCCAGTTGAGGTGCAGCCCGGTCAGGTCATTGTACCGCAGATTATCGGTGCCAAATGCACGGACCGTATCCTCCAGCACCCTCCGAAAACTGGTAGTGGTACGCTCGGCCTCTTCGTACCGGCTACCGCCAATGGTCAGCAAAGACCACCACTGATCATTCCATTCGTGCTGCAGCCTGCCGCTCCATGCCTGATTTTGCCAGGTAGAATTTTCGGCCACGAGGCTTTGGCTGAGGATGACCTCTTCGCGTAAGCGTTGCCGGAAATCAAAGCCGTACTCATAATCATAGGTATCGCTGCTGCTGAAAGCGTTGGCTTCCAGGGTGGTCTTTTCGGACACCTGCCACCGCCACTTCACAAACGCATCATGAAATTGAAACGCAGGCTGCACCCGGATCAGCCGGTCTAAAAGGGGCGATTCATCCTCTCTGCCGGGCAGGTCCAGCTGCTGGCTAAAGGCCTGAAAGAGGCTTGAAGTGCCCAGGTTGCTATGGGTCATGCGCCCGCCGCCTGTAAGGCTCATCCGGTCGCCAAGTGGCACGGCTATATTGCCCTGCAGCATCAGGTTGGAAAGGGTGGCGCTGCCTGTCACCTGCTCCGTAAGGCCTTCCGGGCTGGCCATTTCCACAATGCTCGCAGTTCGGCCGCCATATTCTGCCGGGAAACTGTTTTTGTACAAACGCACCGATTCCAGCAGATTCCCATCCACACTGCTGAAGATGCCGAAGAAGTGGTCGATGTCGTAAAGGATCATCCCATCCCAGACGATGAGGTTTTCATCGGGCATGCCGCCCCGGACCTGCAGCCCGGAGGAAAAATCATTGTGCGCGCCTACTCCGGGCAGCAGTTGCAATTGCCGGAAAGGGTCCAGTTGACTGCCCAGCCCAGGAAGCTGCATCCCTGGCCGGATGGTGTAAAACTGATCACGCCCGTTGGCAGACAAGCCCGGGGGCATTTCCACGACCACGATCTCCGGAATGCGTACCTGGGCTGGTTTTAAGAAAAGATCGGGCAGCGGCTGCCCCGAAGTATAGGTGACGCGCTTGCTTTCGTAGCCGATATAGCGTACCTCCAGCACAATCGGAGTATCGACCTCCGGAAGAGACAACCGGAAGGCGCCCTGAGTATCCGAACAATCCCCTATCCCCTGCCCCACCCAGTGGATGCTGGCGAAAGGCAATGGATCCTGCGTAGCTGCATCGCGGATGACACCTGAGAGCAGATTGGACTCCACAGGCTCAGATGGATTAGGCGCTTTGGGCCTTACTAAGATCTTGTCTGCTGCCAGCGTGCGGTATTCCATACCCGAGGCCTCAAGCACGCGGTAAAGCGCCTGCACCACGGGCTCTCCTTCCAGCTGCAGGCTAAGGGTATGTGGTGCTACCGCTGCGGCATCGTAGGCGATAGAGAGACCATACTTCTGTTCAAAAACCTGAAAAACTTCCGACAGTGGCTGGTCCCGGAAGTCCTCCGTTACCCGTTGCTGCGCGATGAGCGCGGCCGGGAGCAGGGATAGCCACAATAGACACAGCCAAAGCCGTTTCTGCATACAATCATTTACGAGTTATCCGAAATAATGACCTTCCCGGCTTTCAACTCAAAGGCCAGGCCCATCGGCCAGCAGATGGCCTCGAGTGCAGCATTCAGGTCGCCGCTTTCAAAGAAACCAGTGTATTCCCGGTCGGCCAGGTCTTTTGGCAGCTTTACCTTGACTTCAAACTGCCGCTCCAGTTCCTCAAATACCATTTGGAGGTTGGTGGCCTCAAAGTAGTGCATGCCCTCGCGCCAGGCGGCTTCCTTGTCCTTGTCAAAAGTATCTGTATTCAGCACATTGCCCATCGCGACTATTCTTTCGCCAGGCGCAAGCATTTGTGATCGGCTGCCAGCGGAAACATATACGGAGCCGGTGTAACAAGCTGCTGCAAAACGCCCCTTCCTGGCCTCCACGTTAAAGCTTGTACCCAACACACGGACCGTACCGTAGGGTGTTTTCACAATAAAGGGCGTACCTTTCTTTACATCAAAAAAGCCTTCGCCATTCAATTCGACATGCCGGGCACGCAGCCACTCCTGAGGCTCGTAGGAGATGGAGGACTGTGCGTTGAGCGTCACCGTTGAACCATCGGGCAGTTCGTAGATGTCCTGGTCAGCAGTAGTGGTCACAAGTCGTATTTCCGGAGGCTCGGGCAAGGCCCACCAGCCTGCCAGTATCAACAGCGTAGCCACGACTGCCGCCAGTATACTCATCCGCCTACGCTGCCAGAGGGGCACCACCTTAGCTTCGTCCCGGGTGGCGCGATCAATTGTGGACCATAACTTATCCACCTGCGCCTGCGTGGGCTCCTGCGTGTCAAATTCCATAGCAAGCACCAGGTCCCGGGCCTTTTCGACTTCCGGCTTCGCTTCCGGGTGCTCTTCAAGCCATTCCGACCAATCGGCATCATGGTCGCCCCGGCGCACCCAGTGGATAAAGTCCGTCTCCTGGGCCAGGGCCACTGCATCGTAATTGACGTATTGTGCTTTCATGTTTTTTAGTTTTGTCCGAACAGTTCGTCCAGATAAGCAGCCCGGGTGGCGTTCCGGTAGTTGTACCGGCAGCTGCCATCCCCACTCTGCATGATGCTGAGGCAAAAACCCGCTGCATCCTTCGTATCATCGTGCGACCGGCCCAGATAACAATGCCCCAGCTCGTGGAAGATCAGGTGTTCCCGCTCCAGGTCATCGGCAGCCGACCAGGTCGTAGCCCTGATTTCAATGATGCTGATGCCCGAAGTGTACTGGGTACATAAACCCACCTGCCCGGCAGCCAGTTCATCCGAAAAAACGGCACCAATCTGCTCGGCAGCCAGCTGAATATGCAGCCCCCGCAGCGCTCCTTCGGCTTCAAAGCGTTCAAAGTAAGGCTGAAAGGCCGCATCCACAGTGATTGCAGGCGTTGCCTCCTCCGCTTTTTGGCAGCCGGCCAGCACCGATAAAAATACGATAATTGCAGGGATTCGCTTCATGACAGTCTTTCAGTTTGTAAAATAAGGCAGGAGGGCGGAGAGTTGTACTCAAAAAACGGAGGTTTTTTTACTTTTTTCTCACCGGGTGCAGTAAGCCAAGCCATTGCCAGGGCATTCACCCGGTGTGCTGTGCCTGGTCAAGGGTACACACGCTATGCGAGCAGCCAAAGACTCCTGTCGGGGAGCTTCCCGCTCTCCGGCAGGTTTCCATGGAAGAAGCTGGGGCAGAGCTCTTGGGAAGTACCAGGCTTAAGCTCTACACCAGCTGCAGCGGGGCATTTGAACGGTGTACTTGGGCCCGGGAGCAGGGCGCCGGGCGAAAGGACCGACTCTAAGAGCGCCCGGCGAAGGGACCGACTACGTGTAAAACTACGTCGGACGGAAAGTGCGCCGGGCGGAAGCATTCACTCTCTCGACAACACCCACTTTACCCGCAAGCCGGCACCCCGGTCATCCGGGATCAGGCGAAGAAGAATGTTGGGACCACTGAGCCCTTCTTCAATTTGCTCCAAAGCGGCACGGTTGAGGTCGCGGCGGAACAGGTTCGCCATGGGGATTTCCAGAAGCATATCTGTGCGTCGTTGATCGCTTAGGTCGTACTGGCCCGAAACGGCGAAAGTCAGTACAGAGGAGCGGACTTCCATACGCTCAATGCCCAGCAGCTGCCCATTGAGCTGAAAGCGGTTCTCCAGGGTAGCAAAGTCGATGTGGCTGAGGTCACGGCGGGCAAAGAGCAGGTTGCGTACCGAATCCAAAGCGGGCAGCTCCAAAAGGGCGCCATCGGTGAGGTAAAGGTCGAAGTGCCCCCGCAGGCTGTTGGTATCCAATTCGTAATTAGCATTGGCACGGGCCTGAAATTTGATGCCGGCGGTAAGCTTTCCCTCAAGGTTCTGATGCCGTAGCGCCGACTGCCCGAAGTTGTCAAAAGCACGGAAGGCTTTGCGCACATCGGTGTTTTGAAGGTCGGCCTGCAGGTTGAGCACCGGTGCATTCTCTTCCATACCGGTCACCTCACCGGAAAGCCGAAAGGTGCCGTCTGCCAAATCCATGACAGCATCATCGAAGGCAACCCTGCCCTTGCCCATCTCCACCCGCCCGCCAACGGCCCGGGCAACAAAGACCCGGTAATTGACGGTATCAAATTGCATACGGAAATCGGCCTCAATATTTTCCAGCCCGGCATTGACCAGCCGGGTGATAACGGTTGGCGACTCGGCTTGTTCTGCCTGCTGGACCTGGAATTTTTCCGGTGCTTTGAACCGGTCCAGGTTGAAGCGGGGGCTCTGCACCTCAAAGCTGGCCTTCAGCGTACGGTCGGGCAGGAAAAGGAAAGGCAGGAAGTTGCAGATGGTACCGTGCCCGCTGATTTTGTTCTGATTGAGCAGCAGGCCCACCTCTTCCAGGTGCAGATCAGCCCCATCAAAGGAAAACCGGGTGTCTACCGCTTTGAAGTCGTAGCCCCGGGGCACGAAGGTAAATTGCCCGTTGGTAATCTGCCCATACCCTTTGAGGTCCGCCTTCAGCAGCGCCTCCTGCACATCCACATGCCGGTGGGGCTGCCCGGCGTAGTCAAACTGTACGCTCGCCCGCCCGCCCCGGAAACGGAGCTGAGCAGAGGAGAACATGCGGTCCAGCTCTTCAAGTGGCATATCCACCGCTGCCTGAGCCTCAAGGAAGGGGTCGTGCAATTGGGTCAGCCGGGCACGGGCATGCATAGGCGTATTCCCAAAAAGCTCAGCCTGTACTGTATCCAGCACCACACAGCTGCCCCCTTCTTCACAAGCCCCGATAAAACGGCTTTCAAAATATACTTTTGACAGCCGCAGGGACTGATACTGCAAAGTGTCTGTCCGGACCTGCAGCGCTCCTTCTATGCGTTGCAGCGCGCGCGCAATGGTACGCCCAACGGTGTTGCCTTCCTCCTGCACTTCCGGGTTTTGCCTGATAAAATTAAAAGCATTGAGGTCTATCCCCCGGCTGTCTACCTCAAGTTTGGCGCGCAGGCGGGGGGTGTTTTGACCAAAAACAAAAGGCAGTACATCATCGATCCGACCACGGACCTGCCCCCGGTTGCCATTGACATTTACCTGCAGGGAGTCCAAGTAAACGTGAGACGCATCAAAGTGAACCGCAGCGTTAACGCCCCCGAATTTATAGCCTTGTGGCAAATAGTCAAAGGCGGCATCCTGAAGCTGAACCCGCCCGTTAAGGCCAGCTTGCAGTACGGCCTGATTGAGGCTGCCGTAACTGCGCAGGCTGCCTTCGTACGACAGTTGCAGCTGATAATGGCCCGCTTTAAGCGACAGCAACTTTTGGGGCATGAGCGGCTGCAGGTCACTCAGAGGCGCATCGGCCTGAAGCTGAAAGCGGAGCCGCGGGTCACTCAGGTTGGAAAGATGAGCATTACCCCTAAGCGGCACGGCACCGAAGGCGGTTAGCTGAAGGCGGTCTATCTCGACACAGGCTTGCCCACCGGCACACCATCGGCGCAAAGTAGCCTCAAAGGCGATATCTGTGGCCCGAAGCTGCCGGTAGTGGAGCGCCTGCGCCTGTACCGCTACCCTGCCCTGCAGACGGGAGGCAAGCTCCTGAATGGTCTGCCCCAGGCGTTGCCCGGGGGGTGCCTGAGTTGCCGGTTGCGTACTCCCGGAAGCCGGCCACTCGCCTATCCATTGCTCCAAATGGATTGTTGGCAGCTGTAACTGCATATCCGCCCATAAACGGGCGGGCTTCTGAAAAGCCAGTCGGAGCAAATCGTGTACACGGCCCGAAAAGGCCACTTGCTGATCGTCAAATACCAGCGTGCCACCCCTTAAGTCCAAATCCCGGGAATCAAACCGGAAGCTGGTATACAGATCCTCAACTGGTGTATTGAGCGACCGATGCCAGAAAGTAGCTTTCCGCAATTCCCCATACCCCCTTAGCTGTACCTGTGGGTTCGCCACAGTGGAGTCCATCAGGGCAGTGGCATTGCCTTCCAGCTCAAAGCCCAGCTCCAGATGCCCGGCTTTGATGTCCCAGCCAGGGTCTGATAAGTAGGGCTTGAGGCGCTTTAATGGTGTGCTCAAACTACCGTTTAGGATGATTTCGGGTGACTGCAGGTTGTGGTTGAAATAAGAGAACTGCACCGGGAGTTGACCGAACAAGAGCGCAGAATCAACTTCCACCCTCAGGCAACCGGTTTGGGGTGTGATGAGGCGGGCCGTATCACAGTCATTCTGAAAATGAGCGCGCAGCTGCACTTCCGTAAAGTCCATATTGGCAGCTGAAAGCGTCAGGTCGTGGGCATCAATGCGGACCTCCAGAGGCGTGGGCTGCCCCGGAATGGTAGGCCCGTGAACAATAACTTCCACCGGCAGTTCGCCCTGAACGTCAAACCGCTCTGTCGCCTTCCGTATATTTTGGGCGACAATTTGCTGCCCATCAGCCAGGCTAATGCCGGGCGTTCGGATTTCGAGGTGCAGCAAACCCGGCTTTCCAGGCTCAAGATAGCCCTGCACCTGTAGGTCATTATCCAAAACTGACACTCGGGAGGCTTCCATCAGGTGTAAACGGCGACTGACAAGGGGAACTCCCACTTTTAGGTCAAGATCAACCGCTTGATTTTCTAAAAATGGCCCGTTGCGGGGCTTAAAGGTAAGCCCATGAGCAAAAGCCCTGCCTTGCAAATGCGCGAGCAGCAGCGTGTCTTGCTGTTCAAAATCCAGGGTACTTTCTTCCAGCACAAAGCGATGCTGCTTGTGCAGGCTGTCGTCTTCGTAGCTGAAAAACACGCCATTCAGGCTCAGGTCGTTCAGCTGCTGAGAAGTCCTCATTTGCGCACTGTCCAGCAGAGGGCCGGACGGGGATTTTTGCTTAAGAAAGTCCAGGTTGGTATACCCGGAAGTATCCTTGTACAGCTGAATGCGGGCACTGTCTACGCTAACGGAGCGGACTTCCACTTGTTGCTGCAACAGGGACCAGGGGCGGAAAACGAGGTCAAGTTCCCGGATCCGGAGCAGCTCCCGGTGGTGCTGATCGAAAGCGGTGTCCCGCAGGGTAAGGTTGTAGAGAGATAAAGAGAGAAATGGGAAGTGATCGAAGTACCGGAACTGATAGTGATCAAAGTTGGTCTGAACGCCCAGTTCCTGTTCAGACACCTGCTGAATAATGCGCGGCACCCGCTCCTGATCCGATACAGCGAGGTAGTACACCAGCCCCGTGAAGAGCAGGAACAATACCACACTACTCCCCAGGAAGACCAGGAAGTAGTGTAGTACAGTGCGTGTGCTTCGGGATACCGGCATACAACGTTTTTTGAGCTAGAAAAGAAGGCTCAGAATATAAACGCATAATAGCCGCTATTTGCTCGGTAAGACTACAGAAGCTTGTGGGTTAGCCTCAAATACTTACTCCATTTCGATCAGCAGGTGGTTTTTCTCCACTGCTTCGCCTTTAGAGACATTGACTTTTTTGACCACGCCTGTGCCCGGAGCCTTGATGACGTTCTCCATCTTCATTGCTTCCAGTATCAGCAGCGGCGTGCCTTCTTCCACTTCCTGCCCTGCCTCTATACTTACTTCCAGGACCAGTCCGGGCATAGGTGCGTTAATGTCTTTCACGACCTGATGCGTGACCACGGACAACCCCAGCCGCTTCACCAGCTGATCGTACTCATCTTCGAGCTTAACTTCGTAGATGACGCCGTTGATCTTCAGTTCGAAAACTTTTTCGTTGTAGTTCGTGCCCAGCACTTCAGCATTGTAAGACAGATTGTCCTGAATAATGTGGAAGTTGCCGTCTGCGGTAGGAATAATATCCAGTTCACCCTTGATTTCGTCAAAGGTGTGTTTTTCATTGACGGTGGCGCGGAAGGTTTTGCCGTTGACCATATTTCTTGTTTGTTGGTTTTATAGTTCTCCAAGGCGAGATTAATGCATTTTGACTTGCTCTTTTTTCCGCTCGCTGCGTTGAAAAGCCTCGCCGTAGCTGAGGCTATGACTGCGTTTTTCGCCTTGCGAGCGAAAAAAATACCTGCGTCAACTTTGCACAAATCCTGCCTTGGAGAACTATAGTTATTCTTTTTGGTCTGTTGGTGTGTTCAATCGGCCTAATTTCATCATAATATAAGTCTCGAATATAGTGTATATCAGGTACATCAGGAAGAAAGGGATGATAAAAAAGCGGGAATCCGGCTGCATAAGTTGATTGTACCCCAAAATGAACAGGATCGCGATAAATATTTTACCGATAGTGACGCCCAGAGACACATTTGTGAAGTCGTGCTTATTATCACTAAAGGCGGCTTTGCGGCCGGCGTAGTACATCACCACACTCAGCAGTACGAAGATACCCAGGCTAATCCAGGCAATCGGCTGTACATCGGCAAACTGAGGGAAGGTATTGATACCGAAGGCTGTAGCGGCAGCGATGAGGGTAACGAGTGCCAGTTGGAGATAAAACGCTTTTGCAGTCACTGATCTTTGTTGTTTTGGAAAAGAATGTCCTTAAGGGTAAGGTAAAGCGCTGCAAAGATAGAGAGTAAAGCCAAAAGGACCGTCAGATAGGGACGTTCGGTTTGCAACCGGGCATCAAGTTTCTGCCCGGCGAACGTCCCTATCAGGATGATAACGCCCATTTGGATGGCCATTCCAGAGTACTTGAGGTAGGCATCCACCTGTTTACGGGGGGCATCTTCACGGTCCTGGTCTTTTTTAGGATTGGGCACCTGCTGCCTTGTTTTCTTTTACGTTGCTGGAGGATTTACGGTCTGCAGTTTTGCCATCAGGTCTAACGCCGGAGCCGTTTCTGCGGGCGGTACCTGCTCCCATAGAGCACGTGACATTAAAGGTTGCGCCAGACTGCACAATTAGCTTCTCTGTAGATACTTCACCACTGACTACCGCAGATTCACGGACATTCAGGAGCTCACTCACTTCGAGGGTACCTTCAAATTTACCTTCCACTACCGCATTCTGACAGCGGATTTCGCCTTCAACATAGCCTGTAGGCCCAATGATAACCTTGGCGTCACAGACCAGCTTGCCTTTGATCGTGCCATCAATGCGGATGTCACTTTCTGACTTTACGGTACCTTCCACAACCGTACCTTTGACCAGGCTGTTGAGCCCGCTTGAAACGGTTGATGCACTATTGCTTTTCGTATTGGTGTTTTCTTTCTTGTTATTACCTCCGAACATAGTCCTGCTGTTTAAAGCGTGATATAATTAGTTAATGGGATAAAACCGGGGGCAGATGAAGGGTTTATTATCGTAGGTCAACAACGAAGATAACGCCGATGACCGGGTTTTGCAAAGCTTTACAAATAAAATCGCCCCAGGCTTAGGTAGCACGGGGCGATTTTACTGGCATGCAAGAGTCAGGCAACTGTCCGGTTAGAAGTTCGGACAGTATACCCCACGGCGTTCGATACCGCAGATTTTATACGCCAGGGCGAACTCGAAGCCGCCGTTGGCGTTACTCGCCTCCCGCAGGGGTGATACATTAATATCATAGCTGAAGCCGAGGCTGAAGTTTTCGTAATCGAAACGGGTGGAAAGAATAGCTGCGTCGTTCAGCACACCGCTCTCGATTTTATTGGAAACGCGCGTCCACAATCCGAACTGGAAAGACTGATTGGAACTGCCATTGCCTAACAGGAATTTAAAGCTTGTACCCGCATTCACCTGGAAAGAAGGCCCCTGACTCATTACAATCACGCCTGGCACCAGGCCAAACCGGCGACCCATCATAAACTCACCACCAGCGTGGAAAGTAAAGCGGCTGTAGAGCAGGTCCTCGTCATCAGAGTTGAACGACTGATTGGAACGGTTGAGGTGGTGGAAGGCACCGCCAAAATAAAGGCTGTTGTTCTCGTCAAAAACGCTGAACCACAGCAGACCGGCAGCCAGGTCCGCAAAGATGAAGTTGTCCCGGTCAAAGACCAGCTCTTCTCCGGACGGAGCAGTGCCATCAAAACCACCGAAACCATCGTGTTGCAGCCCCCAGCGTAGCTGAAGGAAGTCGATACTGCGCTGAGCTACCCCCGCTTCAGCCCCTACCACAAGGTAGTTGGCCTGTTTGCGGTAACCGCCCATGCGCTTGCTGTAGGAGGCAGAAAGCTTACCCGTCAGGGTAGAAAAGTTAGCTTCGCCCGCTTCATCGCCCCAGAAAGTACCACCGATACCGAAGTAATCGTAGCGGCCCACGGGGATACGCTGATCGTAAGAAAAGGAATACGTATTGTAAGCATTGGACCTCAGGACACTTGCCCACTGATTGCGGTAGTTGGCAACCATTCGGATATTACAGTTCATCACACCAGTCATAGCCGGGTTCAGATTGAGCGGCGAGAGGTAGAACTGTGAGAAGTGGATATCCTGTGCGCTAATGGAAAGTGCGCCCAGGGCCAGCATACAAGTGACGAGAATCGACTTGAAATTTTTCATACAGGCGGTTATTTGTAAAATTGCTTCAATGAGTCAAAGTGATTGAATCGTAGATCTTTGTGATCGCTTTGTTTAAACTGGTGTTTTCGGTTCCTTAATTCCAGAAGCTGGAGTAGGGCTGTTAAAGCGGCGCTTTTGGGACAACCGCGTAGATGTATTTGCTAATGAATCACAATAATAGCGAATGTTAAGCAAAGGTTGAACATTTTTTCTGTTAAATGACTGCTAACGTCAAAGTCCGGTCAGAAAACAGCCAACAATAACCCTAACGTTGATTAATGGCCTTTCCGTTTGGTCAGGGCCTAATTTTCTTCCTCTTTCCGCCATATGGCTCCGTATTTCTCGACCAGCACGTTATCGTAATAGTCGGCCCGCTCAAAGAGGTGGCGGAACAATTTCATACCGGTGCTCAGGTTGAGGTAGCGGTCGAAAATCAGCAGCGAGAGCACCACATCCTGGTCTTTGATGCTAAAGGACAGGCCCTCGGTTTCGTAATTTTCGCGCAGCAGAAACTCATAGATGGGCTTGATATCCGTCTTTGGCAGGGCACACAAATAAGCGTCGCCCATAATGAGCCCTGTATCTTCGTGATAGGTGATATTGATCCGGGCGCTGCCCTCAATGATTTCCCAGTTGTTAGGCCCACGGCGGGACAGACGGACGTCCTGCCCGATTTCCACCAGTAACTCCTCAATGCTTTCGGCCACGCCCACAGGCTCGTACACTTCCGCAAACGATGGCAGGTATACCTTCGCCCCACAGTGCGGGCAATACTGATCGTTTTCCACTTCCTGTTCTGCCACCACGTTATCACAGGCTTCACAACGCGCTTTCACACCCGGCAGGGCTGCCTGATAATCCAACAGCGCCTGCTTCAGGTAGCGGACCGGCAGGGAAAATCCGATGTTGTCCCCCTGTTCCACGCCTAGCGTATTGATCCCGACAATGGTCCCCTGCCGGTCAATCAGCGGGCCACCGCTATTCCCGGGGTTGAGGGCCGCATCGTGCTGCAGGTAACGCACATTTTCCACCTCCCGGTTGGCATTGGAAATGATACCCTGCGTGATCGAAAACTCCAGCCCAAAGGGGTGCCCGATGGACACGACAACATCCCCCTCCGTCAGCTCCTCATCATTGCCCAGGGTCACCGATTCGGGCGCCACCTCAAAGGGGTCCTGCATACGCAAAAAAGCCAGATCATACCTGGGGTCGGCGTAGACCACCGTAGCCAGTTGCTTGGGGAGGCGGTCGCCCCGGACCACCACCTCGCGATTGTCCTGCACGATGTGGTTATTGGTCACCACCAGCTGCTTATCAGGCAGCAGGAAGCCCGTGCCCGTGCTGTACGGCGTGGCAATCTGAATAATGGAGTCCCGGTACCGGTCAATAATCGCTTTCATAGAGTGGTCTGAGCTACACTTCTGCCTGTGAAGGTACAAAATCGCAACAATTGCCCGCTTTTTGGAGTTCCGAATTTTCAAAGCCATAAAAACATGCCGGAATTACCAGAAGTCAACGCCAAGAAAAACCACTTCGACCAGGTGGCTCTCCACCAGAAAATTGAGGCGGTCGACCTGATTGATACGAGCTACATCCTCAAGGAGATCAGTGGGCCGGCTTTCGCCGAAAAGCTGACGGGCCGCACCTTCACCGGGTCCTACCGCCGGGGCAAGTACTTTTTCGCAGAAATGGACAATGGCGACCATGTCCTCTTCCACTTTGGGATGAGCGGCCGCTTCCGTTATTACGATGACCCCGCCGACCAGCCCAAATACGAGCGATTTGCCTTCGATTTTGAAGAGGGTGGCCGCCTCGGCTTCGACTGTCCCCGCAAACTGGCGCGCATTCATTATGTGGAGGACCTCGACGCCTTTATTGCCAAAAAGAACCTGGGAGAAGATGCCCTTGTCCTCAAAGAAGCCGACTTTTTAGAAATGGCTAAAGGCCGCAAGGGCACCATCAAAGGCTTCCTGCTCAACCAAAAGTACCTGGCTGGCATGGGCAACCTCTACGTGGATGAGGTGTGCTGGCAGCAGGGCATCCACCCGGCTTCCGTTATAGGCTTACTGAGTGAAGAAGAGCAGCGGGCGATGTTCCAAAATATGCAGGCCATCCTCCAGAAAGCCGTCGCCCTCGATGCCGTCTACCCGGATTACCCCGAAGAGTGGCTATGGAACCACCGCGATAAAGGCGGCACCTGCCCCAAAGATGGCACGGAACTGCAACGCGACAAAGTGGCGGGGCGCTCGACTTATTACTGCCCGCAGTGCCAGGAGTTGCGGAGCTAAAGGGTAAAGGGCTTCAGGGCAGGCTCACCGGGTGCACTAATCCAAGCCACTGCCGGGGCATTCACCCGGTGTGCTTTTCGTTTTGCCGTAGTCAGCACGCCGGGCGAAGGGAGAGCGCCCGGCGAGGAAGCCAAGCCAAGCCATTGCCGGGGCATTCACCCGGTGCGCTGTACGTTTGACCATAGTCAGCACGCCGGGCGAAGGGAGAGCGCCCGGCGAGGAAGCCAAGCCAAGCCACTGCCGGGGCATTCACCCGGTGCGCTTTTCGTTTTGCCGTAGTCAGCACGCCGGGCGAAGGGAGAGCGCCCGGCGAGGAAGCTAATCCAAGCCATTGCCGGGGCATTCACCCGGTGCGCTTTTCGTTTGACCATAGTCAGCACGCCGGGCGAAGGGAGAGCGCCCGGCGAGGAAGCCAAGCCAAGCCATTGCCGGGGCATTCACCCGGTGCGCTTTTCGTTTGACCACTTTTCGTTTGACCATAGTCAGCACGCCGGGCGAAGGGAGAGCGCCCGGCGAGGAGGCCAAGCCAAGCCATTGCCGGGGCATTCACCCGGTGCGCTGTACGTGTGCTGATGGTCTGTAGGCAGGGCAAGAGCCGCAATCACTCACAGGTATTCCCGTTCTGGCCACAGAACATCCCTTCCGGCAAGCCACAGTTTACGAAAGTGGTATTAGATGCCTCCATTGAACCTGTGCTTTCGATTTTTACCTGCCTGATACTTTCAATTACACTCCCAGGCTTAAGCACCACCCGGCCGGCAACCTGTAGCGCCTCTATGCGGCCCTCCGGGCAGTCCGTATGCAGTTTGCCGCTTTCTAAAATGAGCTCTCCACCATTTTCTACCGTAATTGAAGCCCCGGCCGGCAGGCTTAACTGACACTGCACCGTCAGGCGGGCATCAGCGGAAATGACCAGGCCGGAACGCAACGCCTGCGGAGCTTCCCACACGATGTCCGCACCCTGGGGAATCACCATATCTTCTGCTGTCGGGCGGCAGGGCACCGGATCAATGGTAAACCCGCCATTCCCATCCGGGAAGCGCTCAAAGTCCGGTTCCAATGCTGCAAAAAAGTGGTGCATCTTTCCAATTTGGCACTCCGTGAGGGCACAACGCTCCTGAAAATTGCACCCCAGGCGGTTGTAATCGGACTTCCAGGGGGTATCCGCGCAGCCATCGCCTCCGTCAGCATGTTTCTTGTGGGCCTGTAGCGGGCTAAGGTGATCTACCGAAAGGACATGAAAAATCTCCCCAAGCATCCCTTCCCCCAGGCCGGCTTCCGAACCGGGATAATCCACTTCGCAGGTTTGCCGCCCCGGCGTGATGCCATGTTGCCAGATATTGTACACCCCAAATAAAGCCTGGGCGGGATAGTCGGGTACCTGCCCTCGCTGACAGCCCATAGAGGAAGTCAGTCCGCCCCCACAGGGCCAGTAGCAGTCGTTCTCATCCGGTATACGGGGGTCACCGGGCGGCTCGGGCATCCATTTGCCACCGGTAATAAAAACATGGAAGGCATCCTGGGTTTCCGGAGCAATCAATGCATCATAATCCGGGTGTGAGGGGTCTGGCGATTTCAAATAGCGGTCATCCACCTGATACCAGTACTGATACCCCCCGGGCTTACAGCCGGAGAAGCCTATGCCCCAGCCTTTGTTATCGGGGTGGAAGAAGACGTCTTTTCCCGGTGTGCCGGTATTGAGCAGCCGGATCCGGGCATCTTTCATATGCGGAGAGCCATCTGTGGGGTCATCACAAAGGTTACTGAGCACCCCGTTGGGTCCATCAGGATCCTCAAACCAGGAGCGGATGATATCAATGTGTTCTGCTGTGAAGTTGCCAGGGTCGTCCGGGTGGCGCACCCACTGCCCCAGGCTATCCGGGTGCTCTTTCTGGAAAATATGCACAATGGTTTGCATGTAGCGCACCTGGGTAAGCTCAGGGTAATCCGGATCCGGAGCATAATTAACGGATTGGTCGCAGGAAGCCTCGGCCTCTTCCGATGGCCAGCAGTTGGGATACGGGCCGCCTGTTGTACCCGGAGGGCCGGGGCAAACCGAGCATTGCTCACGGGTGCGCCCGGCACGGCGATTGCGGAAACGGCACTGATCAAGGGCTGTAAAGGACGCCGTGAGCGAAAGCCACGTCTCGCGCGGCGTAGCCTGTATGGGCACCTTTTTAAAAGTATAGGCCCCGCCATCCAAAGCCGACACCTCAACTTCTGCGGCTTTCAACAAATACGCTCCCTCGACCCGGAGCAGGCCCTGCTCAGGATGTTCAGTAAAGGTGACTTCTATATCACCATAGAATAGGTCATCGGTCCAGTCGAGCGTCTCTTGATCCTCGCAAAATGCACGCTTGGTCAGCTTCACCTCCACGATAGGGCAATCAGAAACGGCAGGCTGCAGCCACAGCCAAAAACCAACTAATGCAGATAGGGCAGAAAAAATCATAAGCTTTTAATTCTGAGTCATTAAACGCTTTATGCACACAGGGAATTGTACCTCTTACTTTATCCGGATTTGAGCGGCCGCATTGACAAAGAGCGTATTCCCAATCTCCTCGTACCCTTTAAACAACTCTGCACCCTGATGCTTCACCGGCCCGTCCCGGAAACCAATGATGGTGAGATCGGCATCCTTAGATTTTTCGGAGATGATCGTCTTGGGATCGATGTCCGGCTTGCGCGGAATGACCTCGATGTTATGCCTGGAAATCGGCAGTTGCCCGGCTTCAATCAGGGTAGACAGGCGTTCACGCTCTGCCTCGACGTTGTCTTCCGGATAGAGGGCAAATATCTTGATCTGCCCACGGCTCCACTCCCGGTGCCCCAGGATGATGTAGCCCAGCAGTATCATCAGGTTGGCATTCTCATAGTCGTTAGACGTAATCCAGATGTGAATGCCTTGCTTTAGCCCGTAGCCCCGTTCCGAACTTCCAAGAATGACCAAATCAAAGTCCACCGATTTGATGAGCTTGAAGTTATCCACGATGTCCTCCAGGTTATCGGGTTTCACTTTGCTGAATTCCACGAGCAGCAGGTTATTATCCGTACCGGAAATGCCAGGTAGCTGAATGACCTGCGCCACCGCCGAGGTATAGGACGGGCTCGTCAGGGTATCAATATAAATATTGCTGTCGGTGGCCTCTGCCATTTTGATCAGGCGGGCCTTTGAGGCGCTCGCCTCCTGATAGGTGCTGCGGGACAGGTAGCCGTTAATTTTGTGGATATAGGTTCCGAAACCATAACGCTGTGCAATCCACCGGAGCATATCAAAGGCCGCAAGCCGGTCAAAGGAGTGCTCAGAAATACAAACGGCAGATGGGCGCCAGCTACCGGTCTGCTCCTTGTCGGCTTTCTGCAAAAACACCTGCAACTGCCGGCTGATCTGGAAAATCACCCCCTGGAAAATAATCGCAATATTTTTCTTGTCCGGATTGAAGCGGCTGACCAGCAGGTAAATGCCCACCATGAACAGCAGTGCCATGATGGCATAACCCGCATTCATGAAAAACATCAGTCCAAAACAGGCAATGGCCCCAAACAGAGAAATGTACCAGCGGGACCGGAACGTAGGGCGGTAGGATGGGTCAGCAGCAAAGTGCTGCAGGAAGGAAATCAGACACAGGGAACCATAAGTCACCATAAAAAACATGGAGATGATCTCCGCCACGGCATCCAGCCCGCCCATCATGATGAAGACAAAAGCCACCACTACAGTCACCACAGTAGCATTGAAAGGTTCATCATTCTTCCCCCTCCCCCGTGACAGCCAGAAATTCACAAACTTGGAAGGGATGAGCTGATCTCGGGCAATGGCCTGTAAGGTACGCGGGGCCACCAGAATAGACCCGATAGCCGAGGAAATCGTAGCTGCTGCCAGGCCGACGGGAACCAGCCACCAGCCCTGCCAGGCAATTTCGCCCATTACCAGCCGGCTAGTGTCCGCCAGTTGCTCGGGGCTGGCAGATACCGCCAGCTTGTAGGCAATAAAAACGTAGACCACCATGCCCGTCAGCGTCCCCGCAAGCGTACCTAAAGGAATGGAACGCCCCGGATTCTGCAGGTCGCCGGAAAGCCCCACTCCTGCCGTCATACCGGTAAATGCCGGGAAAATAATAGCGAAAACGGAAAAGAAGCTCAGTGCGACAATAGGTGGGATATTCTCCTCCTGCGCGGGCGGCTCGGCCGGGGCCGCTCTCAACTCCGGCACATTGGGATTTGCCGGGGCGGAGCTCACAGCTGTATCCAACTGGAAAGGCAACGTGGCAGAATCAATCGCCGGCTGTACCGGATTGACCTCTACCTCCTGATAAGACTGCACATTGGCAAACGGGTCGAGTGGTGTGGTTTTACCATATTCGGTTTGCCCGGCAAAGAACGCAATCAGCGCGATGCCTAGCGTAGCGACCACAAAATATAGCATCTTCACCCCCAGATCGGCACCTTTTGAAAGCACCACAATAGTCAGCAGAATCAGTGCCGGAATACTGACAGTCTGTTTCTTATCCAGCAGCCACTCCACCGCAGGCGAAAAGTGATAGGTTTCCCTAAGGTATTCAAACAAAGGGGTGAAAGCTTCTGCGAAAGCGATGATGTAGAACGCCACGCTAATGCCCTGAGAAAAGTATAAAGCGATACCGATAGACGAACCGATCACCAGGCCAAAAGAACGGGAGATGATGTAGTACTCTCCCCCACCCTCTACTTTTTGGTTGGTCGCAATCTCGGCAATCGCCATAGCCGTAGGTATGGTCACGGCGTGCCCGATGAGGATAATAGCGATCGTACCCAGCAGCCCCACCTGCCCCACTGCAAAACCAAAGCGCAAAAACATGACTGCACCGAGAATAGTGGAGATGGCCGTGAAGAATACAGGGGCAGTGCCGAATTTGCGGGCGTTGGTGCTCATTGGGTGTGTACTTTGCGGAGTAAGATACTTCTTGTCGGGTAGTTTGACAAGTTTGTTCAGTGCTGTAGACGCCTGAACAGGCAATCGTCACACAAAAGGCATTATATTTGCCGCATGCAGCAGCCTACCTTTTTTCAGTTTGAATCTGCGACGCCCCGCCGGCTGGGGTACCTTGGCATGTTCGGTCTTTTGGTACTCGCAGCCCTGTTTTACAGGGAGCGGGCGTGGATGCTGGATATTGCCTTTCAGACCTTCCTGATGATCAACGACGGCACGGTGCAGGTCATGGTCAACCGGTTTGGGTCGGCCCTGGTGCAGTTACTGCCACTGAGTGCCATCAAACTGGGGGCTCCGGTGGAGGTGATTTCTTTTTTATATTCCATTTCTTTCCCGCTGTTATTCCTGGGTTTCTACACCATAACGGTACGGGTGCTTCGCAACGACTTTCTGGGCTGGGCCATCGTACTACTCTACACCCTCATCGTGTACGATGCCTTTTACTGGGCCACTTCTGAGCAACAGCAGGGACTGGGCGCGGTGCTGGTCTTTTTTGCCTACTGGCTGCGCTACCCCCGGCAGGATAAGCCCTGGATGTGGGCATTGAGCGCATTTTCGGTCGTGGCGCTGGCTTATTATCACCCGCTGATCTTTATCTCCTTTTACTTCCTGTGGGCGTACTTCGGGCTGCACTTTCGTGCAAAAATCAACGGTTGGGCTTACTGGGCACTGGCCGGATTTATGGCAGTCGTGCAGGGTGTAAAATCCTGGCTTTCCGCCAACTGGTACGACAATGCCAAGTACAGCTCCTTTTCGGACAACCTGACCGCCTACTTCCCGAACTACTTTGACTTTCCGGCACACAGCAAATTCCTTTATAACGCCCTCACCATCTGGTATGGATTCCCCGTTTTACTGTTGGTGGTTACCGGTTTTTACCTGTACCGCCGCCACTGGCTCAAGCTCGGGCTGATATGGCTGACCTGCTTTGGCTACCTTATGTTATTGCACATTGGCTCGCCGGAGTCCGAACACCGCTTTTACGTAGAGGTGAACTATATGGCCCTAAGTATTTTTGTCGGAGTGCCTTTCCTTTTTGAGGTCGCCCCGCTGCTCAAAGGGCGCAAGCTGGCTTATCTCCTTGGAGGTATCCTTGCCCTGCGCCTTGGCACCATCGCTATCCACCACCAACCCTTTGAAGCCCGCTGGCGATGGGTGGAACAAGCCGTAGCTGCCCCCGAATCCGGCAACCGGTTCTACCGCACAGAAGCAGAAGCGCCAATGGACACCCTGCTGATGTCCTGGGGTATCCCTTACGAAAGCCTGCTGATTTCCAACGCCCGGACCGAGGGGCAAAACGTGCGCACCCTGCTCGTCCACCCGGATATGAAAGCCTTTGAAGAACCCCTTGAGCAAGACACGGTTTTCATTACGCCTTTCAAGACCTATCCCGTGCGGGAATTAAATACATCCTATTTCCCAATTGGCCGGGGCTCCTACAAAAGTTTGCCAGGCGACATACGATAACACAATGTCCACTACAGGCTGCTGCTCCTGTTGAAATGCTACGATTTTTGTGTAACCTCTGAACAAATAGCCATTATTGGCAATAGATACGTTCAGCAACTTCAAAACACAAAAACAGATAAGCATGAAAAAAAGACTTCTACCGCTCTTCGCCTTGTTATTTTTCGCCCTGGGCGTACAAGCCCAGCGCAATTGCGGCGCCACCGAATACATGGAGCTACAGCAGGAAACCTATCCCAAATTCGAAGAAAACAGACAGCAAATTGAAAAACATACCAACCGGATGCTGGCACAGCCCGGGCTGAGGTCTGTCAACGGGACCATTACCATACCAGTGGTGGTGCATGTGGTGTACAACAACCAAAGCGAAAACATCAGTATGGCGCAGATTCAAAGCCAGATTGATGTACTGAACGAGGACTTCCGCCGGCTCAATCCTGACGCTTCTGATACCCCCGGTGACTTCCAGCCGGTGGCTGCAGATTCAGAAATTGAATTCTGCCTGGCAACGGTAGACCCGCAAGGCAACCCGACAGATGGCGTCACGCGGACACAAACTTCCAATTCCTCATTTGGTACTAACAACACTGTAAAATTTTCCAGCAGTGGTGGCAAAGATGCCTGGCCCGCTGATCAGTACATGAACGTCTGGGTATGCGACATTAGTGGCGGTATTTTGGGATACGCGCAGTTCCCCGGTGGCCCGGCAAGCACTGATGGTATCGTTGTGGACTATCAGTACTTTGGTACAATTGGTACAGCTACTGCCCCCTTCGACCTGGGCCGTACTGCCACACATGAAGTCGGCCACTACCTCAACCTCCGCCACATCTGGGGCGATGGAAACTGTAATGTAGACGATCAGGTGGGAGATACGCCCCGGGCTGGTGGCCCCAATTACACCGGTGGTGCCTGTAATTACCCCGGCCCCAACAGCTGTAATGAAGGTGCCGGCGACCTGCCTGATATGTTTCAGAACTACATGGACTATTCCGATGATGGCTGTATGAATTTGTTTACGCTCGGCCAGAAAGCCCGGATGCGCGCTCTGTTTGAGCCGGGCGGCTTCCGCGCAAGCCTGCTCAACTCATCCGTCTGCGGACCAGTCATACCACCTACCTGCGATGATGGCGTTCAGAACGGGGACGAAGAGGGCGTGGACTGCGGAGGCTCCTTCTGCGATGCCTGCCCCTGCAATACCGCTGGCCTGACGCTGTCCATAACGCTTGACAACTATCCGGAAGAGACTTCCTGGTCCATCACCAATGCTTCCAATTCCATCGTCGCGTCCGGAGGCAACTACGGCAACCTGCCCGATGGCGCCACGGTGACCGAAAATATCAACCTGAGTGGAGGCAACTATACCTTCACCATCAACGACACTTATGGCGATGGCATATGCTGTCAGTATGGCAACGGCTCCTACACCCTGACCGATAGCGATGGGGCGGTGATTGCCTCCGGTGGTGGATTTGGCAGCTCAGAAAGCACTGACTTCTGTACCGATGCGCCTGCGGCCACTTGCGATGATGGCATCCAAAACGGAGCGGAGACCGGTATAGACTGTGGCGGGCCTGACTGCCCTGCCTGTCCGACCTGCAATGATGGCATTCAGAATGGTGCAGAAACCGGCATCGATTGCGGTGGGCCCGATTGCGCCCCCTGCATACAGAGCTGTGACGACCCCGTCAACCTTGCTGTATCGAATATTACGGCTACAAGTGCTACGCTTTCATGGGCACCACAGCCCAATGCGAATCTCTACCGTATCCGCTACCTGCCTGATGGTGGCAGTTTAACCACTCTGACTTCCGCATCAAATAGTATAACGCTTACCGGGCTCACGCCGGACATCAACCATCAGTGGCAGGTGCGCACCGAGTGCAATAACGGCAACTCCGCTTACATCACAGGCACGTCATTTATCACACAGGCAAATGCATGCCCTGATAGCGATGACGATGGCATTTGCGATGCTGATGACCAATGCCCGGGCTTCGATGACAACCTTATCGGTACAGCTTGTGATGATGGGGACGACTGTACTGAAAATGATACTTACAGCAACGATTGTAATTGCGCTGGCACGCTCATTGATGCGAACAATAACGACATTTGCGATTTGGACGAAGCCGGCTGCACCACTCCTCTCAACCTGCAGGCCAGCGATCTCACCAACAGCAGTGCACTCCTGAGCTGGAGTGTTGTCCCTGCCGCAGGCACCTACGAGTTACAATACCTGGAACAGGGGGCCCCTTTAAGCAACCTCGTCAGCATAAATGTCGGCAGCAGTAGCTCAATAGTTGCCGGGCTTGATGCAGGCACCACCTACCTTTGGCGGGTGCGGGCACTTTGCAGCGGAGAAAATGCTCCATGGTCTTCTGTGGAGACATTCACCACCTTGTCCGGTGCATGCCCGGATGACGATAACGATGGTATCTGCAATGCAGACGATCAATGCCCTGCCTTTGATGACAACCTCATCGGCACAGCCTGTGACGACGGGGACGACTGCACAGAGAATGATACTTACGGCAACGATTGCAACTGCACAGGAACCCTGATTGACACCAACAATAATAACATCTGCGACCTCAACGAAGCCTGTACAGATCCGGTCAACCTCAATGCAGTAGCCTTCTCCAATACCACTGCCCAGTTCTCATGGGATGCGGTGCCGGCTGCGAATGCCTACCGTTTACAGTTCCGGCCGATTGGCGGCAATCCCGTTTCTCTGGATATCCCGGGCAATACGTATGTGGCAAACGGGCTGCCCCCTGCTTCTACCGTACAATGGCGGGTACGGGCACTTTGCGACAACGAGAATTCCGGATTTGTAGTGGGCCCGGCGGTTACCTTAAGCGATCCTACACGGACCCGTGCTGCAGAGACCGGCTTCGAACTCTTCCCAAACCCGACTTCCGGCAACTTTACGCTCGCACTAAAGGATTGGGATGGGCGTCCGGGTGCGGTCCTCATCCGCAGTGCGGTAGGGCAAGTCCTTTATCAGGCGACCGCCGCTCATTCGCAGCTCAACATCGACCTGCGGGCACTGAATATCCCGGCGGGCGTGCTCTTCATTACAGTTGAACAGGATGGCCGGGCCCCGATGACCAAGCGGCTGCTGTATAATGGACAGTAGCCTCTGCTAAGCAGGCTCAGAGTCCTCCATCTGCAAACGGCAGGTGGGGGACTTTTTTTTCTCCATTTAGTTGGCTACCTTTAAGGTAGAACCAGTCTTGTCTACTCAAGTGCGCCCACTTTACCGTATTATCATTTTTGACGATCACCCGCTTATTCACGAGGGGCTTAAACAGTTGCTCGAAGGCGAAGAAGCGTTTACCATCCAAAGTTGTGCCGGCAGCGCTGAAGAACTTGAACAAGCCCTTGCCCAGACCGCTGACCTTTTGATGCTGGACTTGAATATCCGTGGAAAAAGCAGCCTGAAATGGGTGGATCATATCCGGCTTCGGCAACCTGGGATCAAAATCCTGGCCTTCTCTTCCTACCATGCCCCGGGCGTAGTACGTAGAGCCCTCAACCAAGGTGTTGATGGCTACCTTCTGAAGGACACCACTAAAGCCGAACTGCTGCAGGCCTTTAAAACCCTGCTTCGGGGCGAGTTATACCTCAGCCCGCACATCCAAATGCCGGGGCGGCCCCAGGACCCAATCTTTCAGGATACTTTCACCCGGCTCAGCAACCTGACTTCCCGGGAGCAAGAGGTAGCCAAAGCTATTCTGCAGGGCCTGAGTAGTCAGGAGATCGCAGACCGCTTGTTCATTAGCCTGCATACTGTGCAAACCCATCGAAAAAATCTATTCAGAAAGCTGGATGTTCATTCTGCAGCGGAACTGATCCGCCTGCTTCATGATACAATAGATACAGGGAATACAAACCGGAAGCAACCCCCACCGGAATCTGCCGGGTAGTAGTCAAAGGTTCCGCCGAGCAATGCCGCCCGGTCTTTGATGTGTGCCAGCCCAAGCCCCATATTCACCTCGTCCACTGACAAGCCCTTGCCATCATCGCAGTAGTGCAGGGTACACGCATCGGTGAATTCCAGAGAGAGGCGGATCCGAGTTGCCCCCGCGTGTTTGAGTGTATTGCTTAGCAGTTCCTGGACCACCAAAAAGACGGAGTAATACTGTAGCCGGCTTAGGGTCCGGACCTGTTCCGCTTCCGGCAATTGCGTGCTTACCTCAAGCCCTGCCTGATCAGCCACCTGCCCGGTCAGGGCTTCAATGGCCATGATGAGCCCTTCTTCTTCAAGCAGTGCAGGAGAAATAGCGTGGGTGAAGTTTCGGATGTTCTCGGATATTCGTGTCAGATCTTCTAAAACAGGCTCCACTTGCGTAAGCTGGCCAGAAGGCTCACCTGACAGCCGCATTTTTAGTAACGCCAGTTGGATACTAATGCCATCGTGCAGCTCCTGCGACAGGCGCTTGCGCTCTTTATATTGCCCCAACAGCAGCGCGTTGGCGGCCTTAAGCTGAGAACGGGACAGCGCCTCACTAAGCTGCGTATTCTGAATAAATGTACGCCTAAGGTAATGCCCGAACAAGCCCCCTAGTGTAAGCAGATCCAGAAGCATGAACAAAAGCGTCAGCTCCATGCTCCAGGGAGTATTGAGCGACCCTAACTGCTCGATTTCAAAAAGAGCCAGCGCGATAAGCGAAAACATAAACGCCAACAGAAAAAGCAAAGCGCCTCCCCTGCCCTCACGGCGGTAGGTGCCTATGCACGCTATGGTGATCCCAAGGTTGATCAGCAGCAACAACAGTAACCCACTGCGCCCCAGCCATATCTTCAAAAACCCTCCTAAAACCGGATAGCTCAGTACTCCAGGCATGAAAACCAGTAAGAGCGCCACCTGCGCCAACTGAAACAAACGGTGCAAGAGGGGTGCACCGTCCCGTAAACCCAGATATAACCTGGCCATTTCCAGCAAGCTTACATGAAAGAAGATCAGGAACAAATACCCCAGCCCGTTCCAGTAAGGGTGGTTGGGCCACAGGTACATCGCACCGTAGCCTGTGATGACAAATACCATCAGCAGGCCCGAGGTGATGTACAAGGCGAAGCTCAGCAGCAGCCCCTGCCGGGCGATCAGCCCCAACACGGCCATTACTACAACCAGACAAGTAAGCGCGCCAAGGAAAAGGACCATCAAAAAGCGGCTCTTCCGGTCGCCCTCTTCAAAGGCAGCAGGCTCCCACAACTGGGGCTGAATGGTAATGGTTTCTTCCCTTTTGTCATAACAGATGTACAAAACACCTTCCTGCGATGCCTCAAGGGTGATGGGGAAAAGGTAGGTAGGATGGCCGATCATGCGGTTCCCGAATGGCAAATAATCTCCCATTAGGGGCGAAGCAAGCGGAGGGCTCTCAGCCGGGGCCCAGAAAAAGGCTATCCGGTTGGTACGTACTTCCTTGCTCTGTACCAGCAATGGAAGAGGAGTTGCTCCTGAATTGCGAATGTACACTTTGACCCACAACAAGTCTTTCCCAGCGAAAAAAGCACCATCGGTGCTCGAAAGACTGCTCCACCCATGATCAGGAAGGTGCTTCAGTCCCTCCACCCCAAGCTCCGTATCGGGCGTGCGATAGAGCTGTCCCCACTCAAGCAGTTCTATCTGCCTGAAACCCGGAGTAAGCCGAAGGGTGTCCTGCCCCAACAATACATTGGAGACAATCAGGAGCAGTGGTGTGAAAAAAATAATATGCTTCACCGGGGCTTGAGTTAGCGGGTAAAAATACCCTGCAGAGGGGATATGCACACAAAATTCAGTCCTCTAATTTTGATTTTTGAAATAATGACCTGAAAACCCTGGTATCATGAAGTGCACAAATATCCTGTTTTTGCTAGCTTTTCTTTTCCCCGTTTCCTGGCTGTCGGCTCAGGCTCCCTCCACCCTTTACTGGGCGGATAACAGCTCTTCCCTGAGTTCCATTTCCCCGACTAATGGCACCCCTGATGTCCTGGACTTTGAATTTGTGAGCCCCAGCGGCCCCGCTCAGGTTACGTTTGACGAAGTAAGCAACGCGCTGTACTTTGTAGACCTTGAACGTATAATACGCCTGGACTGGACGAATGCCAGTGCCGTTGAAATACTGGCGCAGCCTGCTGGCTCCAGTCTCATAAGAGGGCTGGCGGTGGACGGTCCTAACAATACATTGTATTGGAGCGAAGGCAACACCGTCATGAAAAGTGCGCTCGATGGCAGCAACCCTCAGGTCTTCTTCGAAAGTCCGAATACTAATGACCTGTTAGGCAATTTTGCGATTGACCTGGTGAATCAGCAGCTTTTTGTGTTAACCCTTTCAAATGGTTTTTTTAGTATTGACATCGCCTCTGCCGCAGCAACGTTTGTGAGTGTGCCCGGATTTCACAGAACAATCGAGTTCGACCCCGGCCAAAGCCAGGTGTACCTTTTCGGAGGAGCCGGGATTATTCGCTGCGATACGGATGGGAGTAACCTTACAACGCTGGTTCCCGGTTCCTTCTTACTTGGAGGCATGGCCCTCGATCTGGTGAACAACCAGTTATTCTGGACCGATACAAGCGGCGGCATCATGCGCGCCGCTCTTGATGGCACCAATCCCATTACCTTCCGGGGATCCGGATTTGAGGCTAAGGGCGGGCTACATATTAGGGCATCGAATGGTATCCTATTTTGGTTTTCCAGATCCTTTGGTCCCCAAACGGACCGCCTTCGAATTGTACGCTCACCGGTTGCTCCTACAGAAGGAGAGGGCTGGGACAGTGTGGCGAACGATGGGGCCTCCGGCACCAAAGCAGTCGTTATTGATGGGGAGGAAAGTTTCATTTACAGTACCAATGGCGCCTCCATTCTAAAATCAAACCTGGATGGTTCTCCGGTCCAATCCTATTCCAATTCTGGCTTGGTGTATTCATGGATATGCTGCAGCGAAGATTTCAATAACTACGGCAACTACTGGTTCAACCCGGGTTTCCCTTTAAACATTAAGGGTATGGCCATTGATGCTGCTGCTCAGGAATTGTACTGGACGTCAAATATTCAAAATACCCAGTATATTTTCAAATTAGACCTCGCCAACTATGTCGGGCAGGGCAAGGTAGATACCATCATTGCTGCTAGCCCTGATTCTCCGCTAAATAATTTAGGTGCTTTCCCATTTGACGAAATTGCTGTAGACCCTGCCAACGGAGACCTTTACTGGACCACTAATGCGGCCATTCTGACCTCGAAAGTCAACGGTATTGATGCACAGGTCCTTATGGATTGGGCGTCCTCTCCCCTTACGCTCCCTCCAAACAGCAATTATGGCAGAGCTATTGCTCTTGATGCCACCAATCAAAAAATGTACTTCACCGATGCGGGCAACATCCTTCGCGCCAACCTCGATGGCTCAGGGCTGGAAACCATTGTGGATGAAGCATCAGATATTATCGAAATTGAGCTCGACGTAACCGCCCAACTCCTCTACTGGTCTAACGCAGAGGGGCAGCTCAACTCGGCTACATTTGATGGGGATAATATTTCGATCGTTTCTGATGGCACGTTGGCAGATGGCATCGGGGATCTTGGGATTTTCAATACCGCCTCCACCAATCCGCCACTTCCCACCGTGACCATTTCCGGAACGAACTGTAGCACGGTAGGCTATGCCATTGATGGGGTGTACACCTATGACGAGGATTTGACACTCGCGACTGGAGTTACCATCTTCACCCATGAAAACCAGTTGCTGCTTTTGCTCAAAGATCATCTGCTCAACATCAATGGCTGGCATATCCTATTTGCTGATGGTAGTGGCTTATTTTACTCCAATCCCAATCAGACGGAATGGCCACCAACCGATGGATGGATACTGAACGGTAATGGTCCGGATTTTTGTAATGAGCTTCCTACGCTAACCGGCTACGTCATCCCCTCCTGCACTGCTACCTTAACAGCTGGCTCCGATACCCAATCTGCTTGCGCGCTGGAGGAAATCATTGAAGTCTCCTATAGTACCACTGGAGTGACTGGCCTTACCGAAACCGCCAACCTGGTAACCGGTATGTTTGGGCTGCCCGATGGGGTAAGTGCCGTTTGGAGCGACGACCAGCTAACGATCTATGGAGCACCTACGGAAACAGGGATATTCAATTATGCTATTCCGCTTTGGGGCTGTACCGACCTGACGGTTGCCGGCACGATTACCGTAGACCCCTGCGGTGGCCTGCAGGCCGGCTGTACTGACCCGACAGTACCACTGGGAAATGACGGTACGGTAGAAATCACCCCCGCACAGGTGGAGGAAGGCACCATTGCCTTAGACGGCATCGCCAGCCTTTCCCTCGATCAAAGCTCATTCGACTGCTCCCACATCGGCAGCGACAACCCGGTGGTATTAACTGTCACCGACTTAGACGGAGACGAAAGCACCTGTGCGGCGAACGTAACCATCCTGGACGAAACGCCTCCCGAAGCGGTTTGCCAGGATATTATCATTTCCACAGATGCCACAGGCAACGCCACCATTAGCCCTTCCGATTTAGACAATGGGTCTACTGATGCCTGTACCTCCGACCTTGGCTTCACCGTAGATATGGCAACCTTTGATTGTGCCGATACGGAGGTGATGGTTACGCTGACTGTGACTGATGATTCGGACAATCAGAGTACCTGCATGGCTACCGTTACTGTTCAGGATCAGGTGGCGCCAACAGCTGTCTGTCAGGATATTGCCGTTCAGTTGGATGCATCGGGCAACGGCAGCTTTATGCCTCAGCAAGCCGATGATGGCTCTGCGGATAACTGTTCCGACAACCTGACTTTTGAAGCCAGTCAGAGTAGTTTTGACTGTGCGGATCTTGGGGATGTGCCTATTATGCTGTTCGTCAGTGATGGCAGCCCTCATTCCGGTTCGGGTAGCTGTATGGCTACCGTAACGGTACAGGACCTGATCCCTCCACAGGCTGTTTGCACCCCTGCCACCGTTAGCCTGGATGAGAACGGACAGGGCACGCTCCCTACTTTCGCCATTGACGGCGGCTCTACGGACAACTGCAGTACCCTTCAAATTGCAGCAAGCAAAAACAACTTCGACTGTGCCGGCCTGGGAGCACAGGACGTCATCCTCACTGTGACCGATGGCAGCAACAATACAGACAACTGTACTGCGAGTGTTACCGTAGTGGACGAATTGCCTCCTGTAGCCCTGTGCCAGGACCTGATACCGCTCACCCTGGACATCAGCGGGCAGGCGACACTCGAAGCCACAGATGTAGACGATGGCTCCTTTGATAATTGCGGCATTACCCTCCGTTATCTCGACCGTACGACCTTCTCGTGTGAGGATGGGACATCACAGAATGTACTGCTTACGGTGGAAGATGAATCTGGCAATTCGGCAACCTGCTGGACTACCGTATCCCTTAACGACATTACTCCTCCTACCGCACTTTGCCAGGACATCACTGTTGCTGTAGATGCAAATGGCCAGGCCGTTCTTGATGGCAGTAGCCTGGACGCCGGATCAACGGATAATTGCGGCATCGCATACTTCGAAGCCTCCCCTGCCGGACTAACCTGTAATGACATCGGATTCAACACCGTAATTCTGACCGTGAGAGATGAAACCTACGACAATTTTGCCAATTGTGTTGCTACGGTGACCGTTGTGGATGACACACCTCCTGAGGCGATTTGTATCCCTTCCAATACTTTTGCATTGGAGATTGACCCTGCCGGTGCCACACCCACTACACTCCATGCTGCTGATATTGATAACGGCTCCTTTGACGCATGTGGCATTCAGGTACTTTCTGTGTCCCCTGCTATGTTTACCTGTGCAGATGTTGGGGCCGCCGATGTTACCCTAACCGTCACTGACCAGTCCGGGCTCAGTAGTTCCTGTACCACTTCGATTTCCATTGTAAACGCACTCATCGGGCAAGCCTGTGACGACGGTGATGATTGCACGCAAAATGACGTCTACGATGCAAATTGCAACTGTGCGGGCGAACTGATTGATGAGGACAACAACGGCGTTTGCGATCTAAATGAGTGCACAAAACCTGTCGACCTGCAAGTTAGCAATATCACTTCAAACACAGCAGAGCTATCCTGGACAGAGGTGGGGGCGGCAGAAGAGTACCTGATCCGTTACCGCGTCAATGGCGGCCCTGCTAATAATGCCCTGTCTGCCAGCAACAGCTTTACGCTCAACAACCTGCCGGGAAGCGCTACAATAGATTGGCGGGTACGGTCGATCTGCCTGACCGGGCAATCCGCTTTTGAAAATGGGCCGGCGTTTGAAACGCTGTCAGATGACTGCCCCGATGCCGATGGAGATGGCATTTGTGATGCAGAGGATAACTGCCCGGATTTTGACGACACCCTCATCGGCCAACCCTGCGATGACGGCGACCCCTGTACCATCAATGACACCTATAGCAGCGACTGCGACTGCCTCGGTGCATTACTGGACGAAAACTTCAATGGAGAATGCGACTTAGAGGAGCCCGAATGCGGCGCGCCCGAAAACCTCGCTGTCTCTAATGTAGGGCCCAACCAGGCAACCCTATCCTGGGAAGCCGTAATTGGTGCGGTGGAATACCGCCTGGGCTATGCACCGAACGGACAGGGCGGCTTTGTGCTTTCTGTCCCCTCAAATACACACACTTTAACCGGTCTTTCACCGGAAACACTACACTTTTGGCAAATCCGGGCAAAATGCGATGGCGTTAATTCCCCAAATACGCCTGGCCCGGCGTTCACGACTGCTGCCGACGGTTGTCCCGATGCGGACCAGGACGGCATTTGCGATGCGGATGACCAGTGCCCGGGTACCGACGACAACATCATTGGTACGTCTTGCAATGACTTTGACAACTGCACACAGAATGATGTCTACACTGCTGACTGTACATGTACAGGGACCCTGATTGACAATAACAACAACGGCATCTGTGACCTCGATGAGCTCTGCGATGCCCCCGGCAACCTGAGCAGCACCGCCCTCTCCCCCACCTCAGGGACGGTTTCCTGGGCTCCTGTACCCGGAGCCGTAGCTTACAAGCTGCAGTATTTGAGCCAGAGCACAGGAGTCGGGCAGCAGACCCTCTCCGGCAACAGCTACACTTTTGAAGGCTTCCCCGGAGGTGACCTTATACAGTGGCGGGTACGGACCATATGCGCCAATAGTAACTCCAGTTGGGAAGTAGGCCCTGCCCTGCAATTGCCCGTTGCCTTCCAGGGTACGCCCGAAGCAGGCAGGGGAACCCCAAAAAACCAAATCCAATTGCCCGACTGGCCCGCTATTGAGCAGCAACTTCAGGAGCTGAGCATTGAAGTTTTCCCTAATCCGGCCCGCCATCAGGCTACCTTGGTCTTGTCAAACCCCTTACCGGAAGCAGAGGTGGTGGCCTACAGCCTGCTTGGGCAAGAACTGATGCGACAAAACCTGCGCGGCCAGCAGGTGCTGCAACTTAAGTTGGGCAGCTGGGCCATCAGGCATACCGCTGTTGTCATAGCGGTCTTTGAACCCGGGCAGCCGCCTAAAACACAAAAGCTGCTTTTGGCAGAATAGAGGCACAGCACGGTGGAGCCTGCTCCGGAACTAAACCACGGTCAGTTCCGTTTTTATAGCGTAAAGCAAACCAATCAATGAGCAAGCTCCGCCATTTTTTCCAACGTCTGGGCTGGCTGAAACCGGACCCGCCGGAGGCAGCAGAACCATCAAAGCCCTTTTTGGAAGAGCTCAAAGCGGAATTGCGCAAGCGACTCGTAGGGTATTCCGCAACTCTTATCTTCGGAGCGATTGGGCTCATCTTTTTCCTAATGGGCGGATACATCGTTTATGATTGGATTCAGGATACTAAAGACCGCAGGCGCAACTTCCATGAGGTATGCATCGATGGATATGTGCTTGACACCTATGAAGGTACTGCTGTTGAAAATGCTATGGTTTTCATTGAAGGCAATTCGGAGTGGACAGATCAATCCAATACCAGTGGCTATTTTCGTATTTGTATCAACATCCCGAAAACTCAGGCAACCGTCAACCTAACGATTGAAAAAGCAGGTTACATCAGGCAGTATTACCATCAGGTATCCGTGCCAGATAACCCTCATACCGAGAAAAATATTCAGCATTTCAACCTGACAAATGTTAAAAATGTGGAGGACGAGCCCTTCCCGCACTAAAACTGCGTTCTTTTATTGACATTACATTTGATTTCCAGTATCTTATGCCGCATCACCTAAAAACCTCCATGCAAAACTGAACGTCCCAATGACTCCGAAAAAATCACTGCTCACAGTTACAGCCCTTCTTCTGGCCGCCTGGATTGTGTTCTCTGCCCTCAATCCGGGAGATACTTCGTATGTCATCATCGCAAAGTTTGATGGCATCTATGGCAACCCTGCCGGCGCTCAGGTCTATATCACTCAAGAGCGTGAACTAATCTCCAAATTCAACAAAAACCACGATTTCCATTCTTGCCAGCTAGGGCACGGGGGCACATTAAATACGGAATTCAGGGGAGTACCGAACCGGGAGACCTTTATTTACATCCTTAAAGAAGGTTTCGTGCCAGCGCGTTACTCTTTTATGCCTGGCGATCCGTTGACAGATCAGGAAATCGGGGAGGTAGCCCTGGTAAGTTACCCGGCGAAGCAGCAGCCTGCAATAACAGACCGCCCGCAAGTGCCATGCAGCGGGCAACTGGCTGACAACCCGAAACTGGCAGAGGTACAATACCTCGAAAACTTCCGCCCGGTAACTGACTTTCACTGTGAGGACAATAGCCACACCATTGTCTTTCAGGGAAAGCTTATTCAGTCCGGGCAACTAGTGCATCAGCAAGACTTCTCCATCATTTACCCGCCTCATCAACAGATGGGCGTGCTGCGAACAGGAACAAGCCGGGGGAAGTAACTCCCCCAACACAGTCTAATCTTTATCATCCGGAAGCAACAGGCGAATCTCCACCCGGCGGTTTTTAGCCCGCCCGGCTTCCGTATCGTTTTTCGCCACCGGCATACCAGAGCCTCTCCCGACTGGTCTTAGGCGTTCTTCAGGCAGTCCAAGATTCCGCAAATGGCTGGACACCGACTCCGCCCGCTCTTTTGAAAGGCGCAGGTTGTAAGGCTCTGCCCCTTCCTGATCAGTATGACCGGATATTTCCAGTACCCAAGTACGGTCCTTCACCAATTCAAACAATTGCTGAAGGTTGAAATAGGAGGTAGAATCCAATTGTGCACCATTTGTAGGGAAATAAACTTCTATGGGTGCCGCTTTGCCCTCCTGTACCATAGCCTTGAGGGTCACGACATCCATCGTGTCATTTAACCGGACCACCTCTTTGCCTGCGGGTAGTTCAGCAACTGCAGACTTGGGGAAAATGCCCGGACGGTTCACCTCAAACTTCACCTGTGCCACAGAATCCGGCAGCACATACTGGAACCGGCCATTAGGCTGAGCAGACACCTCGGCAATCACCGCGTTCGATTTGGCATCCCGAATAACGATTTTGGTATCACTGGTAATAGGATATTCGCTAGTCACTGCTCCGATTACTGTCTTCTGACGCTGGGGTCGTGCAGCTTCCGGAATGCCCGTAGCGTAGAGGTCACTATGGTAACTCCACCCCAAATCATCGGAGGAGAGATAGCCAATACTTCCGGAAGGGCTTAACGAAAGATTGTACCCCCAGTCGTGGTAAATGGAATTAATTTCTTTTCCCAAATTGACAGGCTCCGTCCAGTTGCGCCAGGTGTCATCCAGCCGGCGGCACATAAAGACATCAGTTTCGCCAAGGCCACCGTGCCCGCTGGAGCTGAAGTAGAAAGTCTTCCCATCAGCATGCAGGAAGGGGGAACGCTCCTGTTCATCGGTATTGATAGCAGGACCGATGGGAAAAGGATGCCCGAACCGCCCGTCTTTTTGCCTTAAGGCGACGAAGATGTCAATATCCGAGGGGCGGTACAGATTCTCCAGGGCCTCTTTGGAGGCAGCAAAGATGAGCGCATTCCCATCCGGTGACAGCACGGCCCTGCCCAGCCAGGGAAAGGCATTCACCTCGCTCTTCAGGGAATCAGCGGGGCTCCAGCCATCAATTGAACGGCGGCTGGTGAATAGCTTACCGTTGCGGAAAAGCAGCATGGTGTTCCCATCGGCAGTGATGGACAATGGTGCTTCATTCTGCTCCGTGGACAGAGAGGCAACTACTTTAGGCTGCTGCCATTTTCCAGATTCATAGTCGTAGGTGGACTCCAGGATTTCAGTGCCCATTTCAGCATCAGGGCTGGAATAGTACAGGACTTCACCCGATACATCAATCACTGGTGAACGTTCATTGCGGCCGGTATTCAGCTCGTCGATTGGGTAAAGGTGCAGGCTATCTGCAGGCCGGCTCAGTATAGCGGTTGCATCTTCCACCCAGCGCTCTTTGGTGGTATAGTATACAAAATTAGCCCGGCAGCCGGGCGGGCGCTCATCCGGGAACTGAGGGCCACAGGCGCTGATGAGGCGGATCGCGGACGCCCATGCCTTATCACGGCGCAATTGCTCCACCACCCGTTGCATCAGCACGTAGGTACGCTGTGCCGGTGCCCCGCGGTTGATGACTTCAATGAGTCCGTCTATGTCATCGGGCGCAAGGCCCCATCGCATCTGATTATTGACTTTGGTAAAACTACGGACCTCCTGAAGGCGGGCGGCCTGTACCTCCGTCAACGCGCTTTGATCAATACCGGACAGCTGACGAGCCACCGCCTCTGATGCAAAATCATTAATCATAGAGAGCGGGTAATCATTCAGAAAATCGAGTAAAGCCCCAATACCGGGTGATTTAGCAGCCTCTACAAAGGCATCAAGATAGCACTCAGCGGCAATCCAATGGCTGGGATGGTCTTCTGCCATTTTTTTCAAATCTCCCAATTCATAGGCTTTGAGGAAAGACCGGAGCAACTGACCTTTGATACGGTTTTCAAAGCCCAGATGATTTTTGCGCAGTAGGTCCCCATGCCGGTTAACCAAAGCTGTGAGGGTTTTGTAAGATAATGAATTAAGACGTTCCATTTCTGCATTTACAATAAAGCTCCGGACACCTTCTGCCCGGCGTTGATTGAAGCGGGACAGGGGCGGCACCTCATCCATAAACTGATCGTATGCCAGAATTTCACCTTGCTCCTTTAGCAAACCCATAGCCAATTTAACCATATCCGACTGCGCACGCCTGAGGGTATTTGGGCTCACGCCGAGCTTACGTTGTTTGCGCTGTTTTTTGGAAGGAAGCGATTGATAGATAGAATCGGCAGCACTGATATAACTCAGCGCAGACTGGATGTCAGACAGGGAAATCGTCTCCTCTAAAGTCAGCAGATGGCCCATTTCCAAATGAGCAGCAGCGCCCCACTTAGCATGAGAAAGATGTCGCTCAAAAGCTGCTGCTGCCTCGTCGTAGGCTTTAGCGTTGATGTACTTGCGCCCTTTTTTGACTTGACCGAAAAGTGGGAAAGCAAGCAGGCCACAGAGCACTATAAAGACTGCGGGCCTGAGGGAGGGTAGATATCGCATGTTTACCGGGGTTGTTCAATGATTTTCAAATATATAATTTTTTCGTGAAATCCTGACTTCCGATACATGGTCTTTGTCCAAATACCACAAGGGCCCTTAAAAGGAATATACCCTCTTACTACCGCCACAAAATCACCAGAATACTATAATTTCCAATAGGACAGCCCCCGCAAATTCCCTACTTTTGTGGCTTCTTAGCGACGGAGAAGAAATTTCCGTCACACTGCTTAAGCATCCCTGAACTCAAAACAAACAACGCATGTACCGTACTCATACCTGCGGAGAGCTCCGCATATCCCATGTTGGCCAGGAAGTGACCCTTAGCGGGTGGGCGCAAACCGTGCGCGACAAAGGCTATATGGTTTTCATTGACCTGCGCGACCGCTATGGCGTGACGCAACTGCTGTTCAATGAAGATATCTCTTCTCCTGAATTGCTGGCAAAAGCCCGGGAAGTAGGCCGCGAATTCGTGCTGCAAGCCAAGGGCAAAGTAGCAGAGCGGACTTCCAAAAACGATAAGATCCCAACGGGTGAAGTGGAGATTGAAGTCACCGAACTGACCATTCTGAATGCGTCAAAGGTGCCTCCCTTTACCATTGAGGCCGAAAGCGACGGGGGCGATGACCTGCGTATGAAGTACCGCTACCTCGACCTGCGCCGCGGGCCCGTACAGGAAAATATTATGTTCCGCAGCCGCCTGGCGATTGAGACCCGCAAGCACCTGTCGGATGAGGGCTTCCTCGAAATTGAGACACCATTCCTCATCAAGAGTACGCCGGAGGGGGCACGCGACTTTGTCGTGCCTTCCCGTATGAACCCCGGGCAGTTCTATGCGCTGCCGCAGAGCCCGCAGACCTTCAAGCAAATCCTGATGGTCTCCGGTTTTGATAAGTACTTCCAGATTGTGAAGTGCTTCCGGGATGAGGACCTGCGTGCCGACCGGCAGCCGGAGTTTACGCAGATTGACTGCGAAATGGCTTTTGTAACCCAGGAGCAGGTGCTCAACACCTTCGAAGGACTGACCCGCCACCTTTTTAAAACCCTTAAGGGTATTGAACTGCCTGAATTCCCACGCATGTCCTACGACGAGGCGATGACCCGCTTTGGTTCTGACAAACCGGACTTGCGCTTCGGCATGGAATTCACAGAACTGAATGACGTAGCGCAAAATAAAGGCTTCAAGGTTTTTGACAGCGTTGAGCTGATCGTGGGCATCGTGGCTGAAGGCTGCGCCGAGTACTCCCGCAAGCAGGTAGACGAGCTTACAAAGTGGATGCAGCGCCCGCAGATCGGCGCAAAGGGGCTGGTTTACGTCAAGTACAATGAAGATGGTACTTTCAAGTCTTCTGTAGATAAATTTTTCTCCGCCGAAGACCTCAAAGTCTGGGCGGACAAAATGGGTGCCAAGCCTGGCGATCTGATGCTCGTCCTGGCCGGCGAAACTGACAAAACCCGCAAGCAGCTCAACGAACTCCGCCTGGAGATGGGCCGCCGCCTCGGCCTGATGAAGGAGGGCGACTTCAAACCGCTTTGGGTAGTCGACTTCCCCCTCCTGGAATGGGATGAAGAAACCGAACGCTTCTACGCCATGCACCACCCCTTCACTTCTCCGAAGAAGGAGGATGTGGCACGCATGCTGGATGGAGACCATGAGACCATGAAGGCCCTGCGCGCCGATGCTTATGACCTGGTCATCAATGGGTCAGAAATTGGCGGAGGCTCCATCCGTATCCACGACCGGAAGCTGCAGGAGCGCAACTTTAAACTTCTCGGCTTCACAGACGAAGAGGCAGAAGCGCAGTTTGGCTTCCTTATGGGCGCCTTCGAATACGGTGCGCCGCCCCACGGTGGCATTGCCTTCGGTTTTGACCGCCTGTGCGCCGTGATGAACGGGCAGAGTTCTATCCGGGACTTCATCGCTTTCCCCAAAAATAACATGGGCCGCGATATGATGATCGATGCCCCCGCTCCGGTGCACACAGAGCAGCTTGATGAGTTGTACCTGGCGCAAAAGCAGATTGAAGAATAAGATAAAAACCAAATTATACCTATGGATACCAAATTCCTCCAAGAACTTGGACTGCATACTGAAAACGCCGGTACCAGCACCGGTCAAAACTCGATGGACTCCGGTCAGTACATTGAGTCCTACTCTCCCGTGGATGGCAAGCTCATCGGCAAGGTGAGCCAAACCACCCGCGAGGAGTACGAACAAGTAATGGCTACGGCTCAGGAAGCCTTCAAAACCTGGCGTATGATGCCTGCTCCGGCCCGGGGCGAGGTGGTACGGCAGTATGGGCTGAAACTGCGCGAGCATAAAGACGCACTCGGCCGCCTTGTTTCCTACGAAATGGGCAAAAGCCTGCAGGAAGGCTGGGGAGAAGTACAGGAGATGATCGACATCTGTGACTTTGCCGTAGGGCAGTCCCGTCAGCTGTATGGCCTGACGATGCACTCTGAGCGCCCGAGCCACCGCATGTACGAGCAGTACCACCCGCTGGGTATTGTGGGTATTATTTCAGCCTTCAACTTCCCGGTAGCGGTATGGTCCTGGAATTCCATGATCGCACTCATCTGTGGTGATGTGACGGTTTGGAAAGCTTCTGAAAAGTCTCCCCTATGCTCCGTAGCCTGCCAAAACCTGCTGCGCGACGTGCTGAAGGAGAACAACGTGCCCGAGGGCGTAAGCTGCATCATCAATGGTGACTACAAGGTGGGCGAGTTTATGACCAAAGACCATCGCGTACCCCTCATTTCGGCGACCGGCAGCACCCGTATGGGTAAAATTGTGGCGGCGGAAGTGGGCAGCCGTCTGGGCAAAACCATCCTGGAGCTGGGTGGCAATAACGCCATCATCGTTACGCCAAGCGCTGACACCAACGTTGTCCTCACCGGTGCCCTCTTCGGCGCGGTAGGCACAGCCGGGCAGCGTTGTACCTCCACCCGCCGCCTGATTGTACACGAGAGCCTCTTTGACGAGGTGAAGGAGAAAATGACCAAAGCCTACGGGCAACTGCGCATCGGCAACCCATTGGATGAAAACAACCACGTGGGCCCGCTGATTGATAAGGATGCTGTGCAGAACTACCTGAATGCGATCGAAACGGTTCAGAAAGAAGGCGGTAAACTCCTCGTGGAAGGTGGCGTACTCGAAGGCCCCGGATATGAAAGCGGCTGCTATGTGAAGCCTTGCATTGTAGAGGCGGAGCACGACTACAAAACAGTGCATACCGAGACCTTCGCCCCTATCCTCTACCTCATCAGGTACAAGGATATGGATGAGGCGATTGCTTACCACAATGAGGTACCGCAGGGCTTGTCATCGGCCATTATGACCAATAACCTGCGGGAAGCAGAGCGTTTCCTTTCCCATGCCGGTTCTGACTGTGGTATTGCCAACGTCAACATCGGTACAAGCGGTGCGGAAATCGGTGGCGCTTTCGGTGGCGAAAAGGAAACCGGCGGTGGCCGCGAAAGTGGCTCCGATGCCTGGAAGGCCTACATGCGCCGTCAGACCAATACCATTAACTACAGCACAGAGGTGCCGTTGGCACAGGGTATTAAGTTTGACCTGGACTAATAACGGAACGCCCGGCCCTTTTTAAGAGGCGGGCAAGCCAGATATGCAATTACGCCCGGTGGAGGTAGCTCTGCCGGGCGTTTTTTTTTGGAAGAGGCTAGCCCCAAACAAAAAATCAAAAAAATTATTACCGGCATGAGTACAGCAGGAGGAAGTCCTGCCTTATTGGGGTGTAAGACATCGAAAACAATACATCACCAAATATCAAACTTATGACATCCCGAATTTTGAAAATCACCGCACTGCTCTTTTTCGCTGCGACCCTTTTTGTAGCCTGCGATAAAGAAGCTACGACCGACAGCTTCGGCGAAATTGAAACGCAGGAAGCTTTCATGCAAATGGAAGAAGCCGGCCACCTGGGCTCCAACGGCTGTTTCCAGCTGGTTTTCCCCGTTACCCTTGTTTTTGAAGATGGCACCACTGCTGCTGTCGATAGCCGCATCGCCATCCGTCAGGCGATCCGGGCATGGATTCAGGTTAATGGCCGCCCGACTCAGCGCCCGCAGTTTGAGTACCCCTTTGACGTCACTCTGGAAGATGGAACCGTACAGACCATCACCTCTGGGGAGGAGTTCCGTGCGTTGATACAGGAGTGTCGCCCCAACGGTCCGAATGGCCCGCACGACCACACCCCTTGCTACGATTTGGTCTTCCCGGTTACGCTCGTCTACCCGGACGGCACAGAGGCAGAAGCCGCAGGCCCGCTGGCACTCCGTCAACTGCTGCGCCAATGGAAGGTGAACAACCCGGACAGCGACGAGCGCCCTACCCTTGGCTTCCCGATTCAGGTGACCCTGTCTGCCAACGACTCCCTCGTCACGGTAAACAGTCAGGAAGAACTGATGGCATTGCGTGAGGACTGTGCGCCTGGCAACTTCGGCCCTTGCTTCACCATCAACTATCCGGTGACCATCGCACTGCCGGATGGCACAACGGCTGAAGCGGATAGTCCTCAGGCGGCTCGCCAAATTTTCCAGGACTGGCGCGAGAACAACCCTGGCCCGCCAACCGCAAGTGAACGCCCCGGCTTCGTTTTCCCAATCGAAGTGACCCTGACCGAAGACGACTCGGTAGTGAGTGTCGAAAGCCCGGAGGAACTACGCGCGCTTTGGAATGACTGCCACTAGCGCTGTGTAGCGTGCGACTTCTACGAAGTCGGTCTTCCCTGGCGTCACCTGGATAGCAGCATTTGACTTCTACGAAGTCTTCTTCAGGTGCACGATCGCGCTTCTGTCCTACTGAAGGTATTTGAAAAAAGTTTGACTATTCTGGAAAGCCGGGTGCCTAAAGGGTGCCCGGCTTTTTCGCATTAGGGTGGTAGCGATAACCCTATAGCTGTATGACTAAAGGCAAAGCAATATGCTTCCCTTCAGCCCGGATGCTCAACTGATACCAACCTTCCGGCAAGTTGCCCAGCCGGAAAGTGGCATTACCGCCTGCGGGCTCCAGGGTACATTGTCATACCGGCTGCCCAAGGGCATTAACAACCAGGTGTAGTCGTGTTTTTGAGCGGATAGGTTGGATAAAAGGAAAAGGGCGTGAAAAAGGCAAAGCGTTTTTCTATACATGAGCGCCGGTTTTGCAAAAAAACGAGTGGATCCAATGTCAAGTTACGCCAGCCTTGGAGAAATTTCAACTGGGAGGAGGAGTTCGTCAGGGTATAGGCTTCTTATTTTGGGAATCTTTTACGGGGCAATTATTCAGGCTCACGCTTGAAATGAAATGGTCCGGCACACTTCTTAGCGTACCGGGCCATTTTATCTCTTAGGTTCTTGCGAGTGTTTATTAATCCTTAAAGCGTACAGTAACTGTTTCGCCGATACCGCAGCCTACGGACACCTGCTGCCCTTCCGAAACGTTACGCATGAAGCCTTCCTGCTTATCCGGCATAGCACCGTAGTACTGGCTCAGGCGCTTGTCGGCGTCATCAGCTACCTCACCGTCCACGGACTTAGCATAGCGGTACTTTTCCATAGCTGCCAGGATCGCCAGGCGAGAGGTCCAGTCGTCGCAATTACGGCCCAGTTTGGCGTAGCAGTCACCAATTAGGAGGTAAGGCCGACCCCAGCCATCGGTCAGGCTTGCCGCTTTGCGGGCGGCAGAAAGTGCACCACCAGCATTATTCTTACGGTACAGCTTGATAGACGCGATACTGTAGTAAATCTGGGCTTTGCCCTCATCGTCCATTTCCTGGTCAGAGTTGAGGCATTCTTCGTACCGGGCCAGTGCCTGATCATAGTTGCCTTCTTTTTGCAGCTGTGTGGCATCGTAGCAGGCATTGCGCTCCCGGCGTGCCGTCTCCAGCGAGTCATTAACAGCTTTAGCCAGCTGCTCGTAGTTGGACTTCATGTCCTGCATGAAAGTCTCAGTGGAATCACAGCCTTGCTGACGCAGCTTTACGTATACGTACTTCACGACTTCCAGATCGGTAGGGTTCTCCTCATACTGTGGCATAAGCTTTTTCTTGAAATAGCCACAGTCAAACACCTGGTCCTCTACTTCCTTGAAGGCGTTGTCCATACGTGCTTTTGAGGCTGCGTAGTACTCTCCGTAGGTATCATTGTTTTCCTGGTTATACTCGGCAATCGCCTCCAGTTTGCTGTACATTTCCTGTGCTTCCGGCTGCTCAATCTTGCCTGACTTGAAGAAATAAGCCAGGATTTGCCCCATAGGTTCCAGAAGAATATACTCTGCATCATTGCCGCCCTGTTCCACAGCAGCCTTCAGTACATCGTAGGTAGATTGGCGGAAGCCATATTCCGGCATATAAAACATGTCAAAGCCTTTACGTCCAAGCAGGAACGCTTCGTTCTTGTAGCATTCAATCTGCTGGTCATAAAGGTTCAGGATGCGCTCAGCAATTGCTTTCTTTTCTTCTCCATCCGTTGTCTTTTTATATTTGACTTTGAGCAAGTCAATACCATCGGAGAAGTGAGAAGGGCGCTGACCATCCGCTGCAGGTGCCAGTTTGTAAGCCTTTTCCCAGTTTTCATAGGCAATCTGGAACTCTGTTTCAGACAATGCCTCAAGATCAGCTACAGTTTTGCCTTTAACGACTCCACGGTAAAGTACGTGAGCATTTGTTGCTTCTTCCTCAAAGGGTTTACCATTCCAGGTCTCGCACTGCGCCCCTGCAGCGGTTGCAAAAAGCACAGAAAGCGAAAGGGCGATCAGTGAAATACGTAACTCTTTCATAGTTTAATTAAATTTTCGTTTGAAGAACCAAGTGTTATCATTTAATGTAAATCCAAGTGTCATATTGATGTAGGTTTCCCGAAGGGCTTGCTGTAGCCCAAACTGACCAGCCTCCACTGTAAAGTTAACAAAGGAGGTCCGCTGACGGGGCAGGATGATCGGGAAGCCAAAACCGAGGCTTAACCCGTAATCCAGCAGCTGATCGCCTTCAAAGGAACGGGGATCATTGCCGTAGAAGGCCCCAACCCGGTATCGTATACGCTCCCAATAGCTATCATAAGAGAGGTAATCCGGGATGTACTCCCCTCCTACTCGTACCTGCCACGAATTAGACAAATCGGTATTGGATTGTGCGTCGTTGCGGTAATTGCTCCACTGCGCAAGGCCCATTTCCACCCCCAGCCGTACTTTGTTGAGGCGCTCGTAGGTCACACCAGCGGTAAACTCAGCCGGCAGCTGACCTGTCCCTTCTACCGCAACCTCGTTAAATAAGGTATCCACCAGGTTAACGAAGCCGAAATTGGAGTTGAACCTTTGCCCAAAGCGATACGCTTCGGTATTGAACGAGTTGGCGGTGTTGCCGTGCAAACCAAAAATCAGCCGGCGGCCCGTTGGTTTCAGCTCGCCGTTCTCATCGGCTTTTTTGAAGACAAAGGTGTACTGCAGGCCAAGCCGCCAGAAAAGCCCAGTCATGGTATACTCATCCAGGAATTCGGTAGTATAGCTCAGTGGAAGATCATTAAATTCCACCCGGCGGCTGTTTTCCAGGGTACCCCAGTTGTAGCCCAGCGTCAGCCCTCCCGACAGGCCGCCGTAGCGAATGCCATTGCTCCAGCTCAGGCGATAGGTCTCTCCCTTGCCTCTTAGAAAATTCGTACTCAACCCGGCTGAACCGGCTTCCTGTGTCGTTTCCACATTATACCCCACTGTAGTATAGGGCTGCAATATAAATGCCATGCCCAACCCGAGCTTGGTATCCTTTCGGTCCAATACTTCGTTGATCGGGTTGATCAGCGGGAAAGCCAGGGCAAGGTAGGTCAGGTTTCCGCTCCAAAACGGAGCAGAAGCATCCTCTGCAGTGAGTGTACTGTACCTGGCGTCAATGCCAATTTCAAAAGCCGTAGCGTCAAGTCGTGACAGTGCCGCCGGGTTCAACGGGTTAATATGATAAGGATCATGGTAAGCGGCCGTAAGCCCCCCCATACCACCTTGTGCCGGCATATACTGAGCGTTGAAATCCCCCAGCCCAAACCGGGAGTAAGGAGAATTGATCTTCGGATCTGCTTCCACAGCAACGTCCTGTCCCAACACCACAAAGGCACTGCTGCATAAACAGGCCAACACAATTATTCTACTCCAGACGCTTGACATTATATTCCAGAATTTTATTTAGCCCCAGCAGGACCAAATGATGGTTCACAAATATCTCGCTTTTGAGCTTATTCGCCAAAAAAATGGCATCTCCCCCTGTCAGTAAGGCCTTCACAGGCCCTAAATTAGCCTCTGACCACTGCCGGTAGCCTTCTATTTCGAACAAAATACCTTGCTGTGCGCCATTACGCATGGCTTTTTCGGTAGATCGCCCGATCAGCGCCGTTGCTTCACCCCGCTTTACCTCAGGCAACCGGGCTGTAAACCGGTGCATAGCCTGTAGCCGCATAGATAAGCCCGGTGCAATATTCCCACCGAGGTATACCCCTTCCGCGCTCAGCCAGTCGTAGGTAATGCAGGTACCTGCATCCACAACCAGGCAATGCTGTTGGGGAAATAATGTATACGCACCCACTACAGCGGCCAGGCGGTCTTTGCCCAGAGTTTCGGGTGTATCATACTCATGGCTAACAGGTATAGGAGTTGTAGGGTGTAGCTCAAAAAAGCGAAAATGATGCTGTAACTGCTCCTGCACATCCAAATGCACAGCACCGGCTACATTAGATAAGATGATATTTTGAACGGCTTGGTTGGTTGCGTACTCAAAAAAGTTGGGCACACTTCCGTTGGGCCATTCTTCGTGCTGAACCAAAACACCATCGTTAAAAACGGCAGCTTTGGTCCTGGTATTGCCTATGTCGATGGCTAAATTCAAACGGGATTAGTGTTTAAAGTGGCGTACGCCGGTAAATACCATAGACATACCGTTGGCATCGCAATACTCAATGCTGTCTTTATCCCGAATAGAACCGCCCGGTTGCACCACTGCTGTAACCCCGGCTTCACAGGCGATTTCCACGCTGTCTGCAAAGGGGAAAAAAGCATCGGAAGCCATTACTGCTCCGTCCAGTTCAAAACCGAAATGCCTGGCTTTGTCGATCGCCTGCTTCAGCGCATCTACCCGGGAGGTCTGCCCGCAGCCCATGCCCAGCAATTGCTGCCCACGTGCCAGTACGATGGTATTCGATTTGAGGTGTTTGGCACATTTCAGTGCGAAGATCAGGTCTTCCTTTTCCGCTGCTGTAGGTGCCTTTTGGGTTACCGTTTCCAGTTCCTCTGCGGTTTCCATCTTCAGGTTAGTGTCCTGCTCGATAACGCCATTGAGCAAACTCTTGAAGCTACGCTCGTGCGCATAAAACGCCTTGATGCGGAGCAAAATGCGTTTTTTCTTTTTTGAAAGAAATTCCTGTGCCTCTGGTGCAAAATCTGGTGCGATGAGCACTTCGTAGAAAATCTTATCAATTTCCTGCGCGGTCGCCAGATCTACCGTCGTATTGGCAATCAGGATCCCCCCAAATGCGGAAACGTTGTCCGCAGCAAGGGCATCCGTCCAGGCCTGAAGGAGCGTGGGGCGTGTCGCTACACCGCATGAATTGGTGTGCTTGAGGATCGCAAAGGTAGGGTCCGCATCCTGAAATTCGCGCATCAGCCCCACTGCCGCATCGATATCCACCAGGTTATTGAAGGACAGGGCCTTCCCGCCCAGGATGTCGAACATATCCTCCAGTTTCCCGTAGAAAGTGCCCGCCTGATGTGGGTTTTCGCCGTAGCGAAGGGCCTGTGCCTCCGGTATGCTTTGCTTGAAGGCAGCCTCTGCGCCTTCTCCCTGATTAAAGTAATTGAAAATCGCGGTATCATAGTGAGAGGAAACGCCAAAGGAACGCAGGGCCAGCGCCTTGCGGTCAGGCAATTCCGTTACACCGTCTTTTTCCTTAAGCAGCTTTTCCAGCATGCCATATTCTGCCTTGGAAGGCACTACGACCACATCTTTGTAGTTCTTAGCCGCTGCCCGGATCAGCGAAATACCACCGATGTCAATCTTCTCGATGATCGCTGCCTCGTCGTCTGTATTGGCCACCGTTTCCTCAAAGGGGTACAAGTCTACGATTACCAGATCAATTTCCGGTATGTCATATTGTTTTAGTTGTTCCTGATGGTTCTCCTCGCGACGGGCCAGGATACCGCCAAAAACTTTGGGGTGCAGCGTTTTCACCCGCCCATCAAGGATGGAAGGATAGGAAGTCAGGTCTTCCACCGCATTCACGGTAGCACCAAGCGACTCCAGGAATTGCTGTGTGCCGCCAGTGGAATAGATTTGAACGCCCAAACGTTTGAGCTCTTCCACGATAGGCTCCAGGCCATCTTTATGGTAAACGGAAATGAGTGCAGATTGTATTTTTTTGCTTGCCATGGCAGAGGTTTGTTGAACAGGCTGCAAAGGTAGGGATTCAGCCCGAGATAGCAAAGGCGAAAGCCCGTCGCCTTATGGCAATCAGGAACCTGACATAAGCCCTTTTTTCGGTTGGTTTACGGCCGGCATTGCCCATAACTTTGAATTGTACGAAACAACAAGCTATGAAAACAAGCGCGCTTGCTCTGACACAGGGTTAACAAGCCGTGCTGCCATCTAAATGGGTGGCAGCATGCTTCCCCAGGAAATCAAGAACTCTTCATACAAAGCAATTTTAGGTACGCCGGGGCGTCATGTCCCGGCTTTTTTATTCATTAAAAACTTGAAGCTATGAAAATGAAATGTACATTCATCCTGACTTGCCTGCTGCTCTTTGGCAGCTCGCTGCTTCTGGCCCAAACCGCCCTTGTCGGCCAAATCAACGATGCAGAAGGGCAGCCGCTTTATGGTGCGAATATTGAGCTTTTCAAACATAATATTCTGATAACGGGTACGGCCTCTGAAGATGGCGGGCATATTGAACTTTCCGGCCTGGATCCGGGAACTTACGATATTCAGGTATCTTACCTTGGGCACCAAACCGAAAGCGTCCGTGGTTTCAAGATGTACGCTGGAAAGCAGAACTGGCTTTATGCTGAATTAATACCGGAAGCTGTAAACATGGATGAGGTAATAGTTAGCGCGAATGGCCCCTTTTATGCTTCAGGTTGTACATATCGGTGTGGCTCTATAATCAGGAACCAGAAGGACGCCGAACCCGAAGTTGATGCTCCCATCTCGTTGCCGGACATCCAATATTTCCCTAACCCTGCAACCGAAGTGGTTACCGTGGAATTGACACAGCCACTGAAAACACTGCAAGTCTACACTGCATCAGGGCAGATAGTGGAACAATACCACAATTTACCTCCCTCTCCATTTAGGCTACGGGTCGATCAATGGCCAACAGGCACCTACTTACTTCGATGCATCGATAAAGACAATCAGCTGACTTTACCGCTAATCGTTGAGTGAGCCAGCTAAAACGGTAAAGGCTCTCCCCCTGACCGGGTCATCGCCCGGAAGTAGCCCTTGATTTGTTCCAACAGGTCTTCTTCCATGCGGCTTCGGATGGCACGCCCATCGATTTCGGCGACTTTGGTGAGCTCGCCCATCGTGCCCGTGGTAAAAACCTGATCAGCGGTGTAGAATTCGGTAAGCGACAGGTTTTTCTCCACGATGGGGATGCCTTGCTCCCGGCACAGGTTGATCACATGCTGACGGGTGATGCCCGGCAGGCAGCTGTCGGCGTGAGGGGTGTAGACCACGCCTTTGCGGATACAGAATACATTCACCCCATTGGCCTCCGAGACGAAACCATCCTTGTCGAGCATCAGCCCGGCATCTGCGCCGGCATGGTTGGCTTCGATCTTGGCCAGGATGTTATTGATGAGGTTGTTGTGGTGGATTTTAGAATCCAGCGACATAGCAGAGTTCCGGCGGACTGAAGAGGTGACCAGCGTAATTTCCGGGGGGTATACGGGTGGTTTCCACTCCGCCACAATAATCAGGGTGGGCCCAAACTGATTGAGGCGGGGGTCCATACCTGAAGTGATTTTTTTGCCCCGGGTCAGGGTCAGGCGGATGTGGGTTTCGTCCCGCATGCCATTGGCCTGAAGGGTTTTAAAAAGTGCGGCTTTGATTTCCTCATTAGAGGGCACTTCCCGGAAAGCCATAGCGTGGGCGGAATTCTGAAGGCGCTCCAGGTGCTCATCCAGGGAGAAGATCCGGCCATCGTACACCCTGAGGCCTTCCCAGACCGCATCACCGCCCTGTACGGCGCTATCGAAAACCGAAATTTTGGCTTCTTCGCGAGGGTAAAGCGCCCCATCGATGTAAATCAGGAGGTGCTCATTTCTCGGATCATATTGTTGTAACATGTTTTCAGATCATTTTGGCAGATAAACTAAAAAGCGGGTTCCTTCGCCGAGTACAGACTCCAGCTCTATTTTGCCGCGGTGGCGCGCCACAATTTTCTGACAAATAGCCAGGCCCAGGCCCGTACCCTTGTATTTGTTTTTCTCCAGGCGGTGAAAGATCTGAAAAACTTTAGACTTGAAGGCCTCATCAATACCAATTCCGTTGTCCTCTACTATAATCTGATGCATATCGCCCTGATCCTGATAACGTACCCAGACCTTTTTCTCTGCCTTGTCATTGAACTTCATTGCATTGGCAATCAGATTCTGGAAAAGCTGGGAAAGCAGTGCCCGGTTACCATTAACTACCGGCAGTTCGTCCACTCGTATATCGGCTTGAGTATCCCCAATCTCAGCATCCAGAATTTCCAGGACATTCCCTACCAGCGTATTCAGGTTAAGCGGCTCTAGCGCAAGCGACTCCGTATTGCTGACCTTCGCGTAGGAAAGGAGCCCGTCGAGTAGCAAGCTCATGTGTTTAGTCCCCTTGACAATAAAATTGATGTACTCCCTGCTCTGACTATCCAGATCGTTGGGGAAACGCCGGGCCAGCAAAGTCGTGAAGGACCCTATCGTGCGGAGCGGCTCCCGAAGATCATGAGATACCACATATGCGAATTCTCTCAGGGAGCCATTGGAGTTCCGCAGGTCTTCATTCTGAGTCGCCAACACTTTATTGACGCGTTCGATTTCGCTCGCTTTTTCCTTTAGCTTGCGGTCTGTTCGCTGCAGGCGCTGATTTTTAACATACATTAAGCGGATAAAGAAAATGAGTAACGCTACAATAGCTACAGACAGCCAGATTAACAGCCGGTTACTACGCTGCTGCCTGAGCAAAAGCCCGGTTTTCTCCAGTTGTGACCGGTACTGCTCCTGTACATCAAAGAGAACCCGGGCTTGTTTCTCTCCGGTGATTTTTTCGTCTGCTATTTGATAATTGATGGCGTAGAAATAGGCACTGTCGAACTGTTCCAGGGCAGCATAATTCAGGCTCAGCTTTTTGAGCGCCTCGGCCTCCAGGTCATTCGCATCAATCACACGGCTAATCTCTACTGATTCATACAAGGAATCTATTGCAGCGGCATACGCCCCTTCAAGAGCTTTCACCGAGGCAATTTCCAGCAGGTTTTCAGCGAGCTGGTTTTGGTTTCCGATTTCGCGGTTTATGGAAGCGGCATCCAGAAAATAATCCAAAGCCTCATCTAACTGCTTTTTACTTAGCATAATTTGCCCGAGGTGTTCATAGCAGAATGCTTCCGCGTCAGGTTTTTGTATTTGTCTGGCCAAATCAAGGGCCTGCAGACCGTAGCGCTGCGCTTCTTTGAGGTCATCCTGCAAGGCAGCCACTTCTGCAAGGCTTACCAGAGAATATACCATACCGGAACTATCCTGCAGCTCCCGCCGAAGGTCCATAGACCGTTTGTAGTACAAGCCGGCCTCCTGAAAGTTATTTTGCCAGCTAAAGACATTCCCAATGTTATTATAGGAACGGGCCAATCCCAGTTTATCATTAATTTTTTCCCGAATTTCCAATGCCTTAAAGAACGCCTTTGAGGCTTCTGCCACTTTGCCCTGATACCAATAGACAGCGCCTTCCACGTGAAGGGCATCAGCTATGGCTCTTTGGTTGTTGAGCTGTTCCGCGATTTCCAGGGAGCTCCGCGCATAGCTGTGCGCAGTGGCAGGTCGGTCTGACTTATAATGGAAAGCCAGTTCCTTGAGCCAGAAGGCATGTCGTTCTCCTGTTTTAGCCTGATCGAGAGAGTCAAGCAGAGACTGTTCCGTTATGCTGCCGGGCTGAGCCGTTACACTCATAGTGAGGAACAAAAGAGTGCCTGCAATTGTGGCAATATAACTTTTTCGATGCTGCATATTTATGAGCAAGCCATTCCTGGGCGCGCTTATAAGGGTTAATTTAGGTAACTAGTGGTCTGTCAAGTGTTAATTTATGGGTTGAGTGGGAGCGAATTTTGAGGCTAATCAAGGCGGATGTTCCCGCGCATAGTAGCGCTACGTAAGGGGTTATCCAACGAAGAGTAGCCTCAAAAGTCGCCGCAGGCAACCCCTAGTTTTAGCCTTGACAGACCACTAGTGCCGGCTGATGGGTTTACAACTGCCCAAACCTTTAGTTTTCCAGCCTCCCTGCCGAGCCCGGGCAGCGTGTGCTTGGTATTTACAACTTGGTTCTGACCTGTGCGCCTGTCCCTTTTAGCCATTAGCTCTACACAACCGACAAGGTAAGCATTTTACACAAAAAAAACACAATACCTCTGTGATAGAAGACAGATAAGACCCTGCGGCTAAACCTCTCTTGCTTTTAGTGCTAAATCAAACAGCGTATGGTAATAAGGAGCACAATGCTTTGCCAGCGCTTCCAGTTTCGGGGGTACTTCATAGGTACGTTCCTCGTAAGCCTGGAACCCGGTTGAAGTATGTACCCGGCTGTACCAGTAGCTGGCCCAAACCCCGTCTTCCGGACGCGGTCCGGGAGCCCATTTCAGCATACCCTTATCAAATGCCAGCCCCAGTCGGTCACAGAGCTGCCGCAGCACCCCTTCCGGGTCCAGGAGCAACTGACGGGCATCAACCACTGCCCTTAGCGCCCCCATAGCCTGTAACTTTTGAAACAGATGATACTGCTGTTCCACTCCGATATCATCAATGCCCGGATTAGGGATGACTTTGGCGTAAGAGGCAATGATAGCTCTGGGGTCCCGAATAAGCATGATATTATCCATGTGCTGCAAGAAGGACTCATCCATAGCGACCAGATGGTGGGTCATTTGCTTAAAAAAGGCCACCGGAGTGGTATAATGCCCCAGGAGCACCTGCTTTACTACCTCCTCTCCTTCATTCAGCTGGCTGCTGAGGATTTCTGATGCGCCAGGGTGTACAACCTCCGTTTGTCCATGCTTCAGGAAATGCGCGTAGAGGGGCTCGTCGACCACCGTCGTGTCTGCTCTTTGCCGGAAGGCGTACATCAGAGCAGTACTAATATTGCGGGGGCTGGACCATGCGTTGATGCGTTGTACGATAGCGGACATATATCAGGGATCTGATGAAGCGCTAAAATAAAAAAAGCTCCTGCAAACCGGTTGCTGCAGGAGCTTTTCAAAACTATAAAAAGTATTGAGGCTAGCTCTCAACCGTAAGGTCTTCGATTGTCGCTTCCGGAGCGTTGGTTTTTACAGACTCAATCCCCTTTTCCATACCCGACTTTGCTGCGTACATCTGGCTGCTGCCAATGATTTGCTTATTGCCGGCGAGCAGGTTGAAGTGGAATTTGCCATTGCTGGCTTCCTTGCGCTCAAAGAGCTCATCTTTGGCAGCGTTTTTCTTTACGCTCTCAATGCCGTTCTTAGCGCCAGACTTGTTGGCATAGCCCTGGCTGGAGAGAATAATCTGCCCGTTTTTTGCTTTAAGGCGGAAATAGTATTTCTCGTTATTCTCGCTCTGAAAAATCTCGAATTTCATAGAGGTCTTTGGTTTGGTAGTGTTTTGAATAAAGTGAAATTAATCTTTTTGGTTGGGGATTGCCTAAAAGAAGACGCGCTTTTTACGGTAAAGTCACTACATAACGCACTAAAATTATCTCTTTTTCACGTTTACAGCAAGTTTTTATGGCAATTTGCCGTTCAGGCACTGCATACTAAATGCATGGGCCCAACTCTTAGGCCCTCCCTGATGTTCGCATTTTGAAACCTAAACGGAGCTCCAATGCTAAGAACCATCCTGCTTTACACTTTACTGAACACCGGGATTGTAGCGCTACAAGCGCAGGCAGACGAACCCGCCCGCTATCCTTTATATATGCAGATTGGTGGCCACTTTTCAGTGCTCAACCCATTAGAAGGCTTCCGGCAGGTGCTGGACATGAACGGCATCGGAGGGGGTGGGCAGGTCCTTTTTCAAATGGGCCCCGGACGGCCCGTCTTTGCAGGGCTTGACTTCAGCCTGGTGCGCTTTGATGAGGAGACCGTAGGGTTTACCACCACTCAAAACGGCTTTCCGGAAAACTATGAGCTGCGCACCCGTACCAATATGCTGCTGGGGCATGTGCTCCTCCGTTTCAAACCCTTCACCAACTTTTTCCTACAGCCATATGCTGATGGGCTCATCGGGTTGAAGCGCCCGTACACCCGCACGCAATACGTACAGCTTTTTGATGAAGGTGAAGAGGATTTGATTGAGGCTTACCCGGAACTCAATGACAATACATTCAGTGCAGGGCTGGGCGCTGGGTTGCAAGCCCGGTTGACTTCCTGGCCTGACTTGCTGCTCGATGCCCGCTGTACGTACCTCATGGGGGGAAGCGCGCGTTACCTGGTACGAATGGACGATCCGCCTGCCGTTATCGATGACCCTATTGAGGTTTTCGAAGAACGTATCACCGCGACCACCACGCTGCAGATTCAAATTGGCCTTACCCTGCAGTTTGGCCTTTAAGGCGCCTGGTGATCTGTATTACTGAGCCCGTAGCAACAAACTCCTATCTTTACCGCCAACAAAACTGACATCCAATGTACAAAACACTTTTTATCGCACTGCTTTCCGTTTTCACCCTGAATGCCTGTCAAAGCCAAAACACCGCAGAGAAGCAATACGTCCTTCCCAAAAAGGAATATCAGCAGAAAATGGCGGCTATTGAGGATTTGCAATTGCTGGACGTTCGCACGCCGGATGAATACAACGCCGGGCATATTGAAGGCGCAGAACTGATCAATTTCTTTGATGAGGATTTCGTACAGCAGGTTGAATCCCGGTTTGATAAGGATGAGCCGCTAATGCTTTACTGCCGCTCCGGCAACCGAAGCGCTAAGGCCACTGCTAAGCTCAAAGCTGTGGGCTTTAAGGAAATTTATGACCTGAAAGGGGGCTATAAAAACTGGGAGTAAGAAAACCGGGGGGCGCTGCCCCCCATTCCACCGTTTTCATTACAGCTTCCGGATACCGCCGGAAATAAGAGACCGGACATTTTTAATTTCCGGTTCGCCACTGTAATCAATACTGCCACCGGTATTAGCGCTGGCATCGAGCCGCTTGTGGGCAACAACTTCTGCCATGCCACCGGTATTAGACTTAACGTAAGTGCGCATGCACTGCAATTCCAGCCCTTCATACATGCCGCCGGTGGAAACCGTCACTTCCTGGTCTTCTGCCTGGCCGGAAACCGTAAGTACGCCACCCTCTGAAGCAGAAGCCTCAATAGCATTTACGTCCACCTCCGCAAACAACTGCCCACCACTTGAAGCCCGGAGGTTCAGCTCATCCCCAGTGATGGGGCCTGAAGTCCGAACAGATGCTCCTGCACTGGAGCGGATGGCCCGCAGGTGATTATAAGTCAGCGTGATCTCAACCCGGTCGAAGTCCTTAAACAACCCCTCGATCAGCTGGATTTTCAGGGTCTTGCCTTTCACATAGAGTGTAATCTCATCCGCATCAATCCCATCGGTCTCGATCAGGGCGGAAGGCGAGTCGCCCTTTACCAGCGTCACTGAAATATCGCCGGTTACGGATACGGCGTCGAAGTGGTCCAGCTTTCTGGCCTCTTGTGCATAGGAGACTACGGCAAAGCCGAGGAGGAGGAGTAAAACAACTGCTCTTAGAATGGTATTCATAATTTCTGGTTTTTTTACGTTCAGCTATTTGATGACTTTAGGCAACTTGTTCCCCTATTCTGCGTAGTATATTTTCTGGTTCTTCTGTTTTAGGAGAACCTGATTGCACTTTCGTAAGTTCTTAAAACCGATTCCCAAAACTAACCTGATAACCTATGAACCGTTATTCGCTCGTACTTATCCTGGCCATCGGGCTTTGGAGTGGCTGCAATAAAGACGATGATGAACAGGATTGCACCCCACCGGAATATACCTGGAATACGCCCACCTTTGAAAGTCAGGGCAGCTGGCTTTGGGTAACGGATACCTCTGGTGCTGTTATTGCCCGTACGGAGGCAGAAAGCCAAAGCAATGTGCTGTTAATGGCAGAGCAATGCGCAGGCCACCCCAACCTCAATCTGTTGGAAATCTCCTCCACCGCAGCACCGGACAACACTAACCGCACCGTTTTCAACCTGATCTCTGTTTTGAATGCACCGGACAGATTGAGTTGGGATACGCTACCCTCACCCCGCCCCGAACAATGGGAGGTAGCGGTAAGTGGCGTCAGCAGCCTGGACGAACTCCTCTGGCCAGCGCAAAGCAAAGAGATATTCGCCGGCGATATCTTCATCGATCCGGCTGCCGACTTACTGAGTTTTGCGCTTCAGGTTCCGGAAGGGGCACCAGCTTATGCCACCCTGCAGGCCAATGGGGAGGCAACGCCCCGCTATCTTTGGGCACCTGCCGCCGGGCCGGATGCCTTCAGTTTTGACTATGACGCCCTGCCTGCTCCGGTACAGGCAGGCCCTATCGGGCTGCCCAATGCCGGCAACTGGCGGTACCGGATCTTTGGCCTTGCTCCAAATGGGGAAGCCGTACTTGATTATTCCTCAATGCCGGACCTGGTCAGTGGCAGCTTCGATCCGCTCCTTCCTGCCAGCCTGCCCGATGGATTCCGGCTGCTCGTTCAGGAAGAAAACACCTTTGAGGGGCTGCCTTTTGCAGCAAACCGCTACAACAAGATCGTCAGTACCCTTCCAGGCAGTATCACCGCTTCCACTACAGCATTCAGCATGGAGCGGGCAGGCGATACCCTCAGCGTGAGTACCACCGGCGATACGCCCGACCTTTACGTACTGCGCATTATTGACTACCAGGGCGCAGGCCCGTGGCTCAACTGGACCATCTACGGCACTGCCCGGGACTTTGAGCGGCTCGTTCTCCCGCAGTGGCCGGAAGTTTTCGCTGCCAACCGCTCTGTATTACTGGGCAACGGACGGCAAACAGTCGCCTTGCTCAGCGCACGCTCCTATGACTCCCGCCCCACTTATGGGCAGATATTGGAAGCCATTGCACAACAACAAACCCACTGGGAAGCTGAACAGGGAATGCTCGAACGGACCCGCGCTTTCCAATTCCAACCGTAAATCTCCGTATTTTCCGGGCATTCAGTTCCGGATAAGTGATGTTTTTACGACCTTAGCGGGCTCGAAAACGGGCGGTGCGACAGCGTACAGCCTTGTATAATTAATCAGGAAACTATGGCACAGCAAAACGATCTGTTCAAAAAACTGGTAGCCCACTGCAAAGAGTATGGCTTTATTTACCAGTCCAGCGAAATATACGATGGCCTGAGCGCCGTATATGATTACGGCCCCTATGGTGTTGAGCTCAAAAATAACCTCAAGGATTATTGGTGGAAAAGCATGGTACAGATGCACGACAACATCGTCGGGCTGGATTCTGCCATTTTCATGCACCCCAAGACCTGGAAAGCTTCCGGCCATGTGGATGCCTTCAACGATCCACTGATCGACAATAAAGATAGCAAGCGCCGTTTCCGGGCTGATGTGCTTATCGAGGAGCACATGGAAAAAATCGAGGGCAAGATCGATAAAGAAATCACCAAAGCCCGCAAACGCTTCGGTGACGATTTTGATGAGGCGATGTACCGGGAAACCAACCCGCGTGTATCCGGCTACGTTAAGGAGCTGTCGGAGATTGAAGCCCGCCTGGGTGCCGCTATGTCCAACAGCGACCTGGCCGACCTGAAGCAAATGATAGAGGACCTGGACATCACAGACCCGGATACCGGCTCCCGCAACTGGACGGAGGTACGGCAGTTCAACCTGATGTTCTCCACGCAGCTGGGCAACATCGCGGGTGCGGAAGGCAAGCTTTACCTGCGCCCGGAAACTGCACAGGGTATCTTTGTCAACTTCCTCAACGTACAGAAGACGACCCGGCAGAAGCTACCTTTCGGTATTGCCCAGATTGGCAAGGCATTCCGAAATGAGATCGTTGCCCGGCAGTTTATTTTCCGTATGCGGGAATTCGAACAGATGGAGATGCAGTACTTCATCAAGCCCGGCGAGCAGATGAAGTGGTATGAATACTGGAAAGAAACCCGCCTCAAGTGGCACCTTGCCCTGGGCACGCCTAAGGAAATGCTGCGCTTCCATGATCACGGCGAGAATCTGGCGCACTATGCAGATGCCGCTGCGGATATTCAGTTCAACTTCCCATTCGGGTTCAAGGAGCTGGAAGGCATCCACAGCCGGACGGACTTCGACCTGGGCGCTCATCAGGAGCTTTCCGGCAAAAAGCTACAGTTCTTCGACCCCGAAACCAAGGAAAGCTACGTGCCTTATGTGCTGGAGACTTCTATTGGCTGCGACCGGATGTTCCTGGCTACCATGTCGCAAGCCCTTCAGGAAGAGACCGTAACAGGCGCCAACGGAAAAGAGAGCACCCGGGAAGTGCTGAAGCTACACCCTGCTCTTTCGCCCATCAAGTGTGCCATTTTGCCGCTTAAGCGCAATGACGAACGCCTGGTGAACATGGCACGGGATATCTTCAACAACCTCCGCTTGTCCTTCAACGTGCAATACGACGATACGGGCAGTATTGGCAAACTGTACCGCCGTCAGGATGCGATTGGTACACCTTTTTGTGTAACCGTGGATTTTGAAGCCCTCGATGATCAGACCGTGACCCTCCGCGACCGGGACACCCTGGAACAGGAACGCGTACATGTGGATCAGCTGGAGGAGATTATCCGCAAGCGGGTAGACATGAAACAATTGCTGGTGCAATAGCACCCCTTCTCAGAAACAGGCGGGGCAGCCTTCCGGGCGCCCCGTCCCCTTTCTATACCGGCCCACCCTCCGGCCGCTAACCAAACCTACAAGCTATGGAAAACATCCTTCAAAAGTATGCCCACCTGTTGGTCCACTATTGCCTGAGCACTAAGCCGGGAGATAAGATGTACCTGCGCAGTACCACGCTGGCAGAGCCTCTTGTGCGTGAAGTCTACCGGGAAGCGGTCAGGGCAGGTGCCGTTGTGGAAACAGACCTCTCTTTCCGCGAACAAAGCCGGATTCTGCTGGAAGAAGGCGGAGAAGATCAGTTACAGTACATTTCTCCGCTTTACCAAAAAGCAATGGAGGAATTCGACACCTACCTGTACATCATCGCACCTTACAACCTGCGGGAAGATCAAAACGTAAATCCGGACAAGCGCAAAATCCGGCAGGAAGCCCATGCACCGGTGATGAAAAAGTACTTCGAACGCACTGCCACGCTGGATATGCGCCGCAGCCTTTGCCAGTATCCTACCCTCGCTAATGCGCAGGAAGCAGGAATGTCTTTGGAGGAATACGAAAAATTTGTCTTTACCGCCTGCCGTCTCTATGATGAGGACCCCATCCAAAGCTGGACAGAAGTCCGGGAGCAGCAACAGCAAATCGTGGACCTGCTCAACGACCGGGAAGAAGTATATTACAAAGGTGACGGTGTGGACATCCGTTTCAAAATCGACAAGACCCGCCGCTGGATCAACTCTGACGGGCGCACCAACATGCCTTCCGGAGAAGTGTACACCTCCCCGCTTGAGGACTCCGTTAACGGGGTGATCCGCTTTTCGTACCCTGCTCTGTACATGGGCCACGAAGTGGAAGGCGTCACGTTGTACGTCAAAGACGGCTACGTGGAGAAATGGGAAGCCACCCGGGGCAAGGATTTTCTGGACCAGATTTTTCAGATCGAAGGCGCCAGGCGTTTTGGAGAAGCTGCCATCGGGACCAACTACCGTATTCAGCAGATGACAAAGAACATCCTGTTTGACGAAAAAATCGGAGGTACGGTGCACATGGCTATCGGCCAATCGTACCTGCAGGCTGGCGGCAAAAACCAGTCCACCGTACATTGGGATATGATCACCGATATGACCAAAGAGGGTGAGATTTATGCCGATGGAGAGAAAATTTACGAGAAAGGCAAGTTTTTATTCCTCTGAAGTTAAACTAAACCGGGTATTCATTTGTGAAAGAGTACAGTAGGTTAAACGGTGCGTTTTGCCGTTAAAAGTCTGTTAGATTGTAGGTTTTATTGAAATTTCAGCCTTTCAAAATTTAATGGATTTGAATTTTCTGTATAACTTGCGAATGGAAATGCTTTTTGCCCAAGCCAAATGAATGAGAACGAAAAGCCCTGGTCATCAAGCAAATTATGCATCAGAACGAGAACACTCGACGAAACACAATTAAATAAACCAACATTTAATCTCCTTAAACCGTGAACAATAATATTGCATTTCTAGAATTAAAGTACGGCAACATTTACGGAGGATATCCCAATTTCTACGCCATTAGTGAAATCTGCCTGCTGGTATTTGAACAAGACACCAACCGAATTTTCATAGAGACCTTCATCAACAACGCCAATGTTGACTTCGTGAGCGTCTACTCTAAAGTAGATGAACTGGGGCATACAGTCGGCCGCGTTAAGGAGGTGGTGAATATGCGCACACACCGTCGTAAACCATTCCGTGAAGATTTCCGATTGGAAGAAAAGGAACTGGCCGGAGCCTTCAATCAGCTCCGTCCCTCCCGGATGCCAATCAAGAACTTCCTGATCAAAAACCTGCGTAAGTACCGCTTCCGCGACCTCATCACCTTCGATGGGCGCCGGGATGTTTTCCTGTGCGAGCGCTCCGGAGGCCGGTTTGACCGCTACAACATCATTGACCTGCAGAAAGAGCTCAATAAAGAGACTGATTACCTGTTCTCCCTCAACAAGCTCTCCAAGGTCATTAATTTTGAGCATGACCGTAGCTACCTGCGTTCTCACAACCTGGAATATTGGCTGCACCCCATCGCAGACCGTCAGATTGTACCTAAATCTGCCGCTTACGATGCCGCTCGCCTGCTGATGATCCACAATGAGTACCGGGACCACCATGATGACTTCATGATGAAAGGTGCCCTCCTGCTCAATAAAATTCAGCAGAACAAGCAACCTGAATAACTACCACACTGACACTTCTACGCTTTTTGGGCAGAACAAGCTCAGCGCATCATTACATAAAATCAGCCCCGCAGTGCTCACTGGGTTTACTGCGGGGCTTGCTGTTTTTTACGTTAGGCAGGGCTTCTTAAATCCGATATTCCTGGTGTAACTCAGGAATCTCTACCTGATCAAAGCCGTTTTCACTTAAGAAGCCCCTGAAAGCTTCCTGCCGGTCCAGTGTACCATGCACCAGGAACAGCTGCCGGAGTTTGGGCTTTTGATTCCGCAAAAAGTCCAGAATCTCATGCCGGTCCGCATGAGCAGAGAACGAGTCCATGACCTCTATATCGGCATTCACGGGGCGTTCCTGGCCAAATACCCGTACTTCCTTCGCGCCATCGCGCAAACGCCCGCCAGGGGTATGAGGCGCACAATAGCCCACTATAAGAAACGTATTGCGCTGATCTGCAACATGGTGGTAAAGGTGGTGCTTAACCCGGCCGGCATTCATCATACCCGACGAACTGATGATGATGCAGGGCGCATTAGAATTGTTCAGATCCTTGGAAACAGAAGCTTTGCGTACGTACTGTAGCCCATTGAAACCAAAGGGGTCATCGTCTTCCAGCAAGTATTCATTCAATTCATTGTCGTAGCACTCCGGATGGGCACCAAAGATGGTGGTGGCGTTAACCGCAAGGGGGCTATCCACATAGACCGGTATACGCGGCAGTTCGCCGGCAGATGCCAACTGATCCAGCATGTATACAATCTCTTGTGTTCGGCCAATGCTAAAAGCCGGGATAATCAGCTTGCCTTGTTTCTCCACACAAGTCCGCTCAATGATCCGCTGAAATCGCTTGATTTCATTAGGTGCGTTCTCATGGTCTTTGTTGCCGTAGGTGGACTCACAAATGAGATAGTCGACTTCAGGCATAGGTATAGGGTCCCGAAGGATAGGACGGTTGGGCCGCCCGATATCTCCGGTAAACCCAATGGAGGTTTTGCGCCCCAGCTGATCGATACGCAGGGTGACAGAAGCACTACCCAGGATATGACCGGCATCACGGAAAAGGACTTCTACCCCATCGTGTATGGTAAACCAGCGGTTATAGCCATGCCCTTCGAAGAGATTCCATGCCTGTTCTGCATCCCTGGGCGTATATAAAGGCTCCACAAAGCCATCCGTACGCCCTTTTTTGCGAAGCCGCTTATTGTGGTACTCTGCATCATACTCCTGGATTTTGGCACTGTCCAAAAGCATGATCGCGCAAAGGCTGCGGGTAGCGTGCGTACAATAAATATTCCCCCGGAAACCATCTTTGACCAGCTTGGGGATACGCCCGCTGTGATCAATATGAGCATGAGAAAGGATCAGACAGTCAATCTCAGCAGGGTCAAAAGGCCACTGTGCATTGAAATCTTTCATGTCGTCATCACTCCCCTGATACAGACCACAGTCCAGCAAAATCGTATACCCGTCGTCTAGTGTAATAAGGTGAGCACTACCCGTCACTTCCTGAGCAGCTCCGCAGAATTTTATCTTCATGGCTTGGATTGAATTCAGATTTTCAATTTGTCTGCCATCAAGATAGTAAAATCCCGGGAAGGTCTGTCAATCCGCTTCTATCGTCAGCCCACCGTAATCCAGTGAAGCCTCCACGCGCCCAATATTACTTTGCCGCTGCTGACCGAAATAACCAGACACCGTATGCCGGTCGCTGGTCTCGATTTCCTCAATCAGGTGCAGGGTGTAGGGGTAGCGAATACCAGCGTGGCGGGCTGTTGCCCGGAGCTGGCAATTGATCAAGGGGTCAAGAACTAACCTAAAGTCAGTAAATCGGCCTTCAAGCTTAACAGTCCGGAACTGATCGGGCAGATCCGTAATACGGACCCTGCTGCTGTCTGCTTCAATTGTTGCGGTATGGCGGAGCCGGTTCACGTAAAGGCGGGAAAGTGAGGTGCTTACCTGTACCTCCCGGACCCGATCGAGCGAAATTTCATCGTACCGCCCCTGATTGGTAAAAATACCGCCTCCATCAACGTAGTAGTTGTCGTAGCGCGTTTCACTCTCCAGTCGGCCGATATTCCGGAACTTCAGGATGGCAGAGCGGCTCCGGACTTTCACCCAATCCCCGGAAGTCAGGCTACCCTCAACATTAACCAAATCGGCATTCAGTCGGGTGATTTGTTCGAGGTTGAGGGTGCCGTCTTTCTGGTTGAGCGTCACTTCGCCCTTAAGGTTTGCACCAAATACATCTCCGCTAAGCACTTCTGCGGACACATTGCCCGTAATATTCTTCACCGTAACCGCCCCGTGCTTGTTCAGTAGGGAAATCGCTGCCGGTTGAGGCAAAAACACCCGGATGGACACGGAGTAATCAGCCGTTTGTAAGCTCGGAAAGGGCCACCAGGTCTGCTCAACCGGTGCAATATTGGTTTGAATATTCACCAACCGCTGCTGTAGGTTCATCTCCGTTTCGATGCGGTCAAAAACCCGGGCTGCTGCAGCCTCGTGTTCCGCCTCTACTTCCGTAAGCGCTTCCACCCGGATACGGTTGTGCGCCCACCCTTCCACACTGACCGGACCGTATTTATTGGAAATATTGACCAATACGGTTGGATAGACCTGGTATTCTTTCTTGATCAGCCTGGAAAAGGTCTCACAATCACAGGAGGACTGCCCCTGAAGAGACACTGCAAACAGCGTGGCCAACAGCACAAGCGCAATGGTAAAGGTAGCGCCATTGCGCTGCTCTGTTGCCGGAAGCTTAGAGAATCCGGTCATCCGTATTGGCTTTCTTCGGTGGAGTGGACTCAAAATCAGGATCTGCCATCTGTATGCGGTTCAAAACCCGCTCCAGGATGTACACCTTGGCCTGGTAATTTTCCAGCAGGTCTTTTACGATATCTTCTGCTTTGCCGGGAGGAGCAGCCTGAAGCTCTTTGCGCAATTCCGCAATCGTAGCATCCAGGTGCTTCAAATCCTGCTGCACTGCGCCCGCTTGTTCGTAGCTGACCAGCTGTTGGTATTTCTGCTGTATTTCTTCCTGATAGGCCGCTTCCTGAGCGGCATACTGCGCCCCTACGTCTTCCAGAGCTACAATTGAATGGGGCGTTGGCGAATTGAGGTAGCCGCCCAGGGCCACCCCGCAGAAGAGCAGTCCGATTACAGCGGCAGCGATACCCGCTACCCGCCAAAGCAGGAGGCGGCGGTGCTTTCGGCGGTCAAGGTCCTGCCGGATACAGCCCCAGACCTTCAGTTCGGGCACATCGCTATCGAAAGCGTCCCGGTTATCGTGAATGAATTGTTCAAATTGATCGCGGTGCATAGTCTACTTGTCTTAAAACGGGCTTTGCCCGCTTTACCCTGTGATGAAAAATGTGGCACTCCGAAATATACCTTTCAGCTCATTTCACTGATAATGCTTCGGAGTTTCTTTTTGGCACGGCTGTACTGCGACTTGGAAGTAGCCTCAGAAACATCGAGGATTTCAGCAATTTCCTTGTGGTCATACCCTTCGATAGCATAAAGAGTAAAGACCACCCGGTACCCATCGGGCAATTGCTGTACCCCACGCTTCAACAGCTCAACGCTGAGGCTAAGGTCATCAGTCGTACTGCCGGCCTGATCGGGCTCGTCTGCCACAAACCGGTCTTCCAGTTCCTCCAGCTTTAAACGGTTGCGCTTAAGATGATTGATGCAGTTGTTTACCACAATGCGCTTGATCCAGGCCCCAACAGAAGATTGGTACCTGAAGGTATGCAGCTTGGTAAATACATCAACAAAGGAGTTCTGTAACAAATCCTCAGCATCATGCTCGTGCCGGAGCATACGCAGGCACACATTGTACATGGCACGGGAATAGAGCCGGTAAAGCTCAAATTGAGCACGGCGGTTGCCGCGTTTGCACTTCTCGACAATATCCTGATGTGTACTTGCGTAATCCAATTTCAGGTGTTTGTAATCAACAGCGGGTGACTTTAATGCATGCATGACTTTCAGTTGATCATCTGTACTTCCAAAGACCTTACACTCGTATAAAGGTTGCACGAAAATCCGGAATTCGGAAATTCTCCCCGATGTACCTTATATTGGCAGCGAAACGAAGATACATGGCGAAGAAGAAAAAGTACTATACGGTTTGGGAAGGTATGACGCCTGGAGTTTACGATTCCTGGGCGGCCTGTCAGGCACAAATCAAAGGGTTCCCGAATGCGCGGTACAAGTCCTTTAAAAGCCGGGAGGAGGCAGAAGCAGCCTTCAGGGGTAATTTTGCAGACCACATTTCCAGCGGCAGCCCTTCCACCCGCAAAGCCAAGCCAATAGTTACGGAGGAGGCCCGGAAAGAAATCATTTGGGACAGCCTCAGCGTGGATGCTGCCTGCAGCGGCAACCCGGGTGTCATGGAATATCAGGGCGTTGACACCAAGACCGAGGCACAGATTTTCCACAAAAAATTCAGCCTGGGCACTAACAATATCGGCGAATTCCTGGCTATCGTGCATGCCCTGGCCTTACTTCAGCAACAAGGCAAAGACACACCAATTTATACCGACTCCAGAACGGCTATGGGCTGGGTCAAACGCAAAAAAGCCAACACCAAACTGGTCAAAAATGCCAAAACCAAGCTGCTGCACGAGCTCATCGCCCGGGCAGAAATCTGGCTGCGCAATAACACCTACAGCAACCCTGTTATGAAGTGGGATACGGAGCGCTGGGGTGAAATCCCTGCCGACTTCGGGCGGAAGTAAGCAGCGTTGAACAACCTTTAAGCCATAATGAGCTGTCATTTTATGAATTACTGGTGGGCCATCTTCATGCCGGGGTTGCTGCTCCTGAGTTGTCAACCGGTGCCCGAGGCGGAAAGTACTTTTGAGCCCTCTCCCGGCAAAGTGGTGCACCTGCTGGATAGCATTCAGGCCGCGCAGCAGCTCCAAACGGATAAAAAGGAAGGCTTCTTTGAAAAAATCAGCCCCCTGGATACCCGGCTGCAAATGGGTATACCGCTGGATAGTGCGATTCCAGCGCCTGTCCTCCGAAAAAACTACAAACCCTTCCTGGGCAGGCAGGCGATGCCCCTAAAGACTACAGACCGGACACTGCTAAAAGCCACCTTCGAGCAAGCTTACGCCTTCTGTGATTCGCTTAGCCCTGGTTTATTGCCTGACACAGTGCTCTTGGGCAAGATGGAAACCGACATCTTCGGCCCCTCCGTCTACTTTACCCGCGAACGCGCCATTTTCATACCCAAAAATGAGCTGTACGAGGGCAACCAGGCCCTACTCCCGGTCGTACTGCATGAGTTGTTCCACCTTATCTCCCGCTACAACCCGGCATTGCGCAGCAAATTATACGCGTTGATCGGTTTTCAAAAACTCGACGCCCCGCTGCACTTCCCCACCCCGCTGCTGAAACGGCGCCTGCTTAATCCCGATGGCATTGACCATAACTATGCTATTGAGCTGCCTGACAGTACCGGGGAGGCCAAACGCTACATTTCCGTCATCACCGCAGATACGGCTGGCCCCTATCCCGGTAAACGCTATTTTGATTATATCGACTTTCGCCTGTATCCGCTGCTGCCCACAGACACGGGGTACACGGTGCAGCCGCAAGGCGTGCCACCGGAAGCTGCGCCCGGTTTTTTCGGGCAGATTGGCGATAATACGGGGTACATTATCCATCCTGACGAAATTCTGGCAGATAACTTTGTACTGCTCGTTTTGCGAAAAACTGGCAAAAAGAACTTCGCTGCCCGCCCGCTGTCGGAGGGGGGAGAAACCCTGCTAAGACAAATGGAGGCCGTACTTAAGCGCTAAGCAACATGTTTTGTAGCCAGAGCGTTTTTAAAATATGGTACGAACCTTTCTCACCGCCCACTGGCGCAACCTGATTATGGCCAACTACCTGGTCGACCCCACCCTGCTCCAACCCTATGTCCCTCCCGGTACTGAGCTGGACACCTGGAATGGGCGCTGTTACGCCAGTTTAGTCGGCTTTTTATTTGACCGTACTCGGGTACTTGGGTTGCCCATACCTTTTCATCAACGGTTTGAAGAGGTCAACCTGCGGTTTTACGTCCGTTATCATGATGCAGGCGAGTGGAAGCGGGGCGTGGTTTTCGTCAGTGAGATTGTTCCCAAGCGTGCCATTACCTGGGTAGCCAATGGGTTGTACGGGGAGCGTTACGCTGCCATGCCCATGCGGCACCTTTGGGAAGAAGGCCCGGAGCAGCAGCGCTACCGCTACGAGTGGCGGCATGCCGGTCATTGGAACCACTTGGAAGTCACGACGCGGGGAGCACCTCAACCTCTGTTGGAAGGTAGCGAGGAGCAATTCATTGCAGAGCATTACTGGGGCTATGCCCGACGGGGCAAAAAGGGAACGACCGAATATCAAGTCGTGCACCCTTCCTGGGAACTCCGCCCGGTAGTTGGCTATGAGATCAATTGCGATGCGGCCGCCCTTTACGGTGAGGCTTTTGCGGTTCCACTCTCCGAACGGCCCTCTTCGGTTTTTCTGGCGATCGGTTCAGCAGTAGCCGTAAAAGCCGGGCAGCGTCTGATTCTGGACAAAAACGCTTAATTTCAAGTTCAAAAATACGGTAGTCCTGCTGCCAACGTTAACAATCAAAACAACAGATGAAAGCTACACTTACCATTTTCGCCCTGCTTGCCCTCCCCTTCCTGGCTGTTGCTCAGGATAAGGCTGACCTAGCCCAATGCATTCAGGCCACACTCGAATATCCGGAGATTGCGGAGGTCCTTGAGGCAGAGTGGACCAATCAAGAGAAAGTCTACCTGCGCCACAGTGCCATTACCATGACGAACCCGCCCCACTTTACCCGCTTGTTTAAGCAACTGCAGGATACTGACCTGGGTGGGATTGACTTTGAGGTCCATCTCATACAGCCCGGTGAAGAAGGCTTTATGCCCAGTGAAGCCAGAGACCATGGCATTATTGATATCAGCGGAGCGTTCCGGGGTGACCGCATGAGTATTACGCTTTTTGCATGGTTCCCCAACAATCCCCGGCAGAAGCTGAGCAAGGCCTATGTGCTGGAGCGTTATGAAGACGGCTGGAAAGTTGTTGACTAAAAAGCTATCCCTCAAACAATGGGCCTTGCTTCTGGCAGGTCTGATCTTCCTCCTTTGGTATGCCTTTTGCCTGCCCCGGCCTCTCTTTGATGCGCCGCTGAGCGTGGTTTTGGAAGACCGGAACGGGCAACTGCTCAGCGCCCGAATTGCCGCGGACGAACAGTGGCGGTTCCCTCCTCCGGATACTATCCCTAAGCGCTTCGAGACTGCACTGCTTACCTTTGAGGACCAACGGTTCTACAGTCATCCGGGTATTGACCCGGCTGGCCTTGGGCGCGCTATCGTGCAAAATCTGCGTGCGGGACGGATCGTCAGTGGTGGCTCCACACTCAGTATGCAGGTCATCCGGATGGCGCAGGGCAATCCACCCCGGACCTTTTTGAGAAAAATTCAGGAGATGCTCCTCGCTACCCGTCTGGAGCTCCGGTTTTCCAAGTCCGAGATCCTCCGGCACTACGCTACGCATGCCCCTTTTGGCGGAAATGTAGTTGGGCTTGAAGCCGCTTCCTGGCGCTACTTTGGCAAGCCCCCCACCCTGCTGTCCTGGGCAGAGGCAGCTATGCTCGCCGTACTCCCCAATCAGCCCGGGCTCATCCACCCCAGCCGCAACCGGAAAGCCCTGTTTCAAAAGCGCAACCGCCTGCTCACCCGATTGGGAGCAGCAGGCCATCTCGACACCCTAACCCTGGAATTGGCACTGGATGAACCGTTGCCGGAAGCCCCCCTGCCACTACCCCAACACGCTCCACACCTTTTAGGTAGCGCGATGAACAACGGGCAGTCCGGCCGCCTGCAAACCACCCTTGACGTCCAGTTACAACAGCAAACTACCCAACTGCTGCAGGCACATCAGGCGCAGCTGGCAGGCAATCAGATTCACAATCTCGCAGCCCTGATCCTGGATGTCGAGACCGGTGATGTACTGGCGTACGTAGGCAATGTCCTTGGTGCCGGAACAGTGCACGACGAGTGGGTGGATATTATCCCGGCACCGAGAAGCACAGGCAGTATCCTCAAGCCTTTTTTGTACGCCTTTGCCTTGCAGGAGGGGCTCATTACCCCGCAGCGGCTGCTTTCTGATATCCCCATGCGGCTCAGTGGGTATCAGCCGGAAAATTATCATGAAGATTTTGATGGCGTGGTTGCCGCTGAGCGGGCACTTGCCCGTTCCCTCAATGTACCGATGGTGGAATTGCTCTCTGCCTATGGATTAGAGAAATTCCACTACCGCCTGGAGCAGATTGGTATGACGACGCTGGTACATCCGCCGGGGCACTATGGCCTCCCGCTTGTATTAGGAGGTGCGGAAGGATCCCTTTGGGAAATCACAGGTATCTATGCCAGTATGGCCCGGATGCTTAGCCATACCTACGATTACAATGGCCAGTACAGCCCGGCTGATTTCCGATCTGCGCGTTACCTGCCCGCTATTGATGCACAAGTGCCTCTGCAGGATGCCCCTCAACCCATGAGTGCCGGTGCTGCCTGGCTGACCTTTCAGGCGATGCAGCAGGTGGAACGCCCCGCCAGTGAGGGCGGATGGAAAGTTTTTGAATCCAGTCGGCGGATTGCCTGGAAAACCGGTACCAGTTTTGGATTCCGGGATGCCTGGGCTATTGGTGTAACGCCCCGGTTTGCGGTAGGAGTCTGGGCAGGAAATGCCGATGGTGAAGGGCGCCCCGGCCTGGTAGGCGTGAAAGCCGCAGCTCCGGTACTGTTCGATCTTTTTAAGCTGCTGCCTGCGTCGGGGGATTGGTTCCTCACGCCTTATGACGACCTCAAACCAACAGTTATTTGCCGGGAAAGCGGTTATCAGGCCGGACCGGTTTGCCCAAAGGATACCATACAAGTTCCCCGAACAGCAACCGGACTTCAGCCCTGCCCTTTTCATGAAGTCATACACCTGGATGAGAGCGGTCAATTCAGGGTAAATGCAGATTGCTATCCGCCTGAGCGGATGCAGCCCGCTCCCTGGTTCGTCCTCCCCCCCACCGAAGCTCATTACTATGCCCGACGCAACCCTGCTCATAAGCCGCTCCCGCCTTACCTCACAGGTTGCGGTGAGTTGGCGGATAGCCCTATGGAACTGATCTACCCGAAATATCCGACCCGCATCCTTGTCCCCCGCGACCTGGATGGCAGCCGGTCCCGTACGGTATTCACGGTAGCGCACCGGCAGCCTGAGACGGAAATCTACTGGCATCTGAACGAGACCTTCATTGGGCGTACTACTCAGTTTCACACTATGGAACTCGATCCGCCTCCCGGAAAGCATTTGCTGACGCTTGTAGATGAGGAGGGGCATCGGCTGGAACAGCCCTTTGAGATTATTGCGAAGCAGGAGTAATTACCTTAGCAACTCATCGATTCCTTCCTCTCCAATAAGGGTACCAATGGCCACCCCCATGCCCCCCAGGCGCACTGCCGCCACCACGCGGTCAGAAAGATGCCGGATGACCGGCCGTTTGCGGCGGCCAACGCCCAGTATCCCACTCCACCAGTGAGCTACTCCAACGTCTTGCCCGGGAAGGATAACCTCCCGCAGCAAACGGACCAAGGCAGACCGGATGAGCGGTGTGGTGCCGAATTCAGAGGTCGCCTCGGCTTCGGTATCGAGATTGCGGCCGCCTCCGAGTAATATCCGGTTGTCAATATTACGGAAGTAAAAATAGCCCCGGTCGTAATGAAAGGCACCCCGGATCTTCAGCGCTTTGACAGGCTCTGTGATCAACACCTGATTGCGGGCAGGCCGGACTTTCAAATCAGGCAATAACTGCCGGGCAAAGCCATTGGTGCAAACCAGGACCTGCCGGGCACTGACGGACCAGCCCAGGGTGGTTTCCACTTCCACTTTTGTGCCTGCATCGTGCACGGTTTCTACACCCAGGCCTGTGTAGATAAAAATGTCAGCCGCCCGGGCCTTTTCGAGTAATGCTCTGACCATTTCGCCAGTATGCAGTTGTCCTTCTGCCTGATTTTTGATCAGGTAGCGTACGCCTTTTAGCCCAAAATCCGCAGCAGCTTCGTGCGTCCTTTGATAGGTTTCTGCCAGCCCGGTAATGGATTTTAGTCTTTGATTGAAAGCAGTGATTTGGTCGGCACAAGTCTCGTACCGTTCCGCTTCTTCGGCACGGAAGAGCTCAAATCCACCCAATGGTTCATACCGGATAGCCGCGTCACCAAGGAGTGCCCTAAGCCGTTGCAGCCCTTTCCAGCGCCGCTCCACCAACGCCCAGACCTCGTCTTCCGGGCTTTCGGTCATATCATCGAGCAGCTCTGAGACACTGCCAAAACAAGCAAACCCGGCATTACGGGTACTTGCGCCCACCGGCAACGGCCCGCGTTCCAGTATGAGGATTTTGGCATTTGGTGCTTTTTCCCGGGCGCGCAGCGCAGCGCTTAGTCCTACAATACCAGCACCAATGATGATGATATCAATATCCGAAAAGAAGGAGGCATGCTCCCAGTAGCTGAGCTGATAACGTAAAGAAGTGAGTTGTGGCAATTGATCAATCTTTTTGACGGACAGCTAATATACAACCTGCTGATGAGAGTCTTTCAAATGATCCTTATCTTCGCGCTAAACAACCGAAACAGACTATGATTCAAAGAATTCAATCTATCTTCTTGTTTTTGGCAGGAGGGGCTTCACTGGGACTGTTTGGGCTCCCTTTTGCCACAACACCAAAGGCGATTGAAAGCTCAATGATTTTTGGAGATGCCCTGTATAACGTCAATGATCAGGTGGGGCTTTCTGTACTTTTTGGCCTGGCCGGGGCGTTAGCAATCATTGCCATTTTTCTATTCCGCAACCGGGGACTACAGTCTAAGGTGAGCCTTTCTGCGCTCATCCTGAATATCGGCGGGTTAGTATTTGCCCTTTACTACCTCACTCAAAACCTGACAGAAGCAGGTAAAGCAGCGATTGAATTTGCCCTTGGAGCTACGTTTCCAATTATTGCGGTGTTCTTTTGCTTCCTGGCTTATCGGTTTATCAAAAAAGATGACAAGCTTGTTAAGTCGATGGACCGCTTACGGTAGTGCACTATCTCCCTTTTAAAAAATCAAAGCGCCTTTCACCGAGAATAATCCGGTAAAAGGCGCTTTTTTATAGAGGAAACGAAATAGATTATACCGACGATAAAGTGGTTTGCCACAGCAACCGGCTTGATGTCGGCATAATCGCTGGGAAATGGCTCGCGCTTGCCCTGACAAGCTGCGCTTCGTCAGTGGCCGATGTCGCAAATCCAAGATTCCAGACGATGAATGTCTGGATCAACGACCCGACATTTATCGTTCCCCGTGCTGACCATCAACGCCAGTAGGTGACCACTTCGTATTGCGTATAAAAGAGTCTATTGTTTCGCGTTCGGATCTTTTTTAGCGGAGTAGTTCACTTTCAACTGACCCGACTTACGAAGCTGAGTCTTAACGTCTGTAACGATACCCATAGTTACTTCACCATCCACCCGGAGGGAAGAAGTGATCTGACCGTGACGTGCTTCCGGCACTTTGATTTTGTGCTTTTCCAGAAACAGTGGGATATCAGAAATGGTAGCGAACTTATCGCCGAGCTGCAGCCTTGGCTTTGTACCATAAGTGCTTTCGTACTTCTGCGTTGGTCGGCCAATATACAGGTAGTTAACCAGTGATTTTTCCTCCAGCTTTGTCAGCTCCGATGCATAAGGCGTAGAAACCTTTACCATCAGCTCTGCATCTCTCAGTACGGTTACCACCATAAAGAAGAAAAGCAGCATGAAGATAATATCCGGGAGCGAAGCTGTAGAAACTTCTGGTTTAGATTTTCCTCTCTTTTTAGAAAACTTAGCCATAGTTAATCAATTTTAACTGCCCGAAGGCAAAGGGTGAAAGAAATAGGGCGGCAGTTTTTCGACTTAGGGGGACAAGCTTGGCACCTATCCCCATACCGTCTACTCCTCACCGAAGGCTGTTGGTTCAGCTTCCGAGAGTACAAAAGGTATCTCTTCCCGAATTGCTTTCTTATACGCAAAGGGCATATCCTCGCTGTACGGAACACCGTATCTGCGCTGACTGAGCTCATCCCACAGCTCAGAGTAAGCTGCTTTCAACTCGTTATAAACGGTCAGGTAGGCATCGTAAGATGTACCCCGGTCGTTTTTGAGTGAAATAATGGCTTTCGTTGGCTTTTCAGCCAGATTCTCTAATTTGCTGGGATTGCTAATGAACTCTTTCGCACGTCCACGTAGTTCTTCAATGCGTGCCGGCTCACCACGAACCAAAAGCTGATCCTGTGCATTAACCAGTACCGAAAAGACATTCCGCTTTTTCAGCTTGGTAATATCAGGCTCCTCTTCTGACCAGGGTGGTAGTTTAACTGTAATCCCCTTGTCCTCAACGATAGTTGTCGTGACGAGGAAGAAGATCAGGAGCAGGAAGGCAATATCGGCCATTGAGCCTGCATTGATCTCATTACTCATCCGATCTCTGGTGCTCGTTTTTGCCATAATGCCTTATTATTTGAACAGGTTAGTAATCTCAGACACAACGAAGGCTGCTGCTGCCACTACTACCAAAACGATAGTTGTGGAGATACCGCCACTGATGAATTTGAGGTTCCCTTCGGTGAACTCAGCACCACCTTGTTCGAACTTGTCGATGGCACCCTGAATATATGGACTTATGTCTGTGTCCGTCATGGAATAGGAGACAAAGAAGACAACCAGCAGCGCAACAAAGCCCAAAATCCCTTTCATAGAGCTTTTGAAGCTTGTGACGACCTGAGCCAGGCCGAAGATGACCATAGCGGCGGCTGCAATAACAGCCAGTGCCATCGCACCGTACAGACCAAAGTCGAAGATGGTGGTTTCCATCTGCTTCTCTTCCGCCATCGCTGTAAATTCACCCATATTGGAAACTACAGAGATCAGGAAGATCACGGTTATCAGAACTCCTAAACCGAAGGCCAGTGTCTGACCATTTTTGGTTAGAAATTTATACATAATAGTTGGTTTCTCTTACTGCTTGAAAATGTTGTTTGACGCCATGATGTCTACCAGTGCGATAGATGCATCCTCCATCTTATTAACGATACCGTCAATCTTGGAAACGATATAGTTGTAAAAGATTTGCAGGATAATCGCAGTGATCAGACCGAATACAGTCGTCAAAAGGGCTACCTTAATACCACCAGCAACTACTGAAGGAGAAAGGTCACCTACCGCTTCGATACGGTCGAATGCCTGAATCATACCGATTACCGTACCCATAAAGCCAAGCATCGGTGCGATTGCGATGAAAAGAGAAATCCAAACCAGACCACGCTCAAGCAAGCCCATCTGAACACTACCGTAAGAAACAATAGCTTTTTCAACTGCCTCAGCGCCGTCATCAGCATTTTTAAGACCTTCATAAAGGATACTTGCTGTTGGTCCCTGAGTGGACTTGCATACTTCCATTGCGCCCTGTACGTCACCAGACTTCAGGTGCTCATCAATACGAGCGAGCAGCTTGTCAGTATTAGTGGTTGCGATGTTCAGTGTGATGATACGCTCAATACAGAACGCAAGACCGAGGATCAGACACACGAGTACGAAGCTCATAAAGCGCCAGTCACCATCGATGAAGTACTTCTTCAGCACTTGATAGCCGCTCTGCTCAGCGCCAGCCTCTTCTTCACCTGCATCAACAGCAGGAGATTCAGGCTCGATGGGGTCTACCTCTGCCTCTGCAGCAGTGGTAGTGTCTTCCATTTGCTCAGTTGCAGTAGTGTCGGTATCGCCATCCTGAGCATACACGAAATTCCCGGAGAAAACTGCTAAGCCGAGTACCAGCAGCAGTGCTATTAATTTTCGCATAGTCAATAAGGTTTTTTCGATTGTTTTTTAAAAGTTAGTCAAACCAGTTAAAGTTGGAAATCGTACAAAATCTGCTCCGGAAATCCCAGCTACAGATATTGCGCTTGCGGAGAGAGAGGGATTCGAACCCTCGATACTGGGTTACAGTATACACGCTTTCCAGGCGTGCCTCTTCAGCCACTCGAGCACCTCTCCGTTCAATATTCCATCGCCGCTTCTACCAGCGGCGCACGAGCAAATATAATTATTAAGCGTCTTTTGCCAATATCAAGGCACACAAAAATTGTAAAAAGATATTACAAATCCTAATTCGCGCTTATGCAAACTGCTTTATCCCTAAATTTATAACAGGGACTGGGACGTAAGTTCCTCTACCCTAAACAGGGCCTCTGCATTCGCAGTGGTCTGACGGGCAACCTCCGCAAAGGGCACCTGCTGTACAGCTGCGATCTTCTCCGCTACCAAACGTACATACGCGCTTTCATTGCGTTTCCCTCGCTTTGGCACGGGTGCCAGGTAGGGCGCATCCGTTTCCAGTACCAGGTGCTCCAGGCTGATCTCTTGCACCACTTTATCTAACCCACCATTCTTAAATGTCACGACGCCCCCAATGCCCAGATAAAAATCTAAATCAATAATGCGGTGGGCTTCTTCCAGCGTACCGGTAAAACAGTGGAAAATCCCTCGAAGCCGCTCGTCTTTTTGCTCGTCCAGGATTTCCAGCACTTCTGCCGTAGCATCACGGGAATGAATCACAATCGGGATATCAAGGGCTTTCGCCCATTGAATTTGCTGACGGAAAGCGTCTTGCTGCTGACGAAAATGGGTTTTGTCCCAGTACAGGTCTATGCCTATTTCGCCAATCGCGCAGAACGGTCGCTCTCCAAGCCATTTTTCCACTACCGCCAGTTCCTCCTTATAGTTTTCTTTGATAGAACAAGGGTGAATGCCCATCATCGCAAAACATTGCCCCGGATAGTCTTCCTCCATCTTCAGCATGCCCTCAATAGAAGCATGGTCTATATTAGGTAGAAAAAAGCGGTCAACCCCGCTCTCCATGGCCCGCTCCACCATCTCTGCCCGGTCGGTATCAAATTTTCGGGAGTATAAATGCGCATGTGTGTCTATCAGCCTCATATATGCATTTTATGTTCTGGCAACGCTGCAAAGGTAGAGATTCAAAATGAAGGTTTTTTGGTGGGAAGCAGGAAGATTTATTTAAGACTGATGCCTACACATTATATATGGTATACCAGACTGTAATTTACATTACGTACCGCCCCTCTGTGAAGCTTTGCCTAACCTGCTTCCTTTAACCCATCTAATCGTTGCTGCGCCTGCTCATAGTCAGGTGCCATGCGCAGGGCCTGCTCGTAGTCCGCTTTAGCGTCAGCAGCCTTACCCTGCATTTCCCGGCTCAGGCCACGGAAGTAGTAAGCCCGGATATGCGTTGGCGATGTTTTGACGGTCAGGTCGAATTGTTGCTCCGCTTTGGCCACCGAGTCCATATCAAGATACAAAAGGCCTGAATTGAAGTAAGCCTCATCGTACTGCGGGTCAATCGTAATGATCTTACGGTACAATTCAACGGCGCCTTCCAGGTCATTGGTTGCAGTCAGGTAATCCGCTTTGGCATGCAGGGCGGTGATATCGTTGGGTGCGATACGGGTGGCATTATCAAAATAACGCAAGGCCAGCGGATCGCCCAAACCGGCATAAAGCTGCCCCAGGTTGATCCAGCCATCAATAATATTGGCATCGAGCTCCACTGCCTTTTGATAACTGTTGATAGCACGCACCGTATCCTGCCGTTCCTCGAAGTTCATCCCGAACATAAAATAGGCTTCTGCATTCTGCGGGTCAATTTTGAGCACCCGGTCAATGGCCTTCATGGACTCTTCATACTGAGTGAGAATGAGGTGGTATTCGCTCAGCTTCAGCAGTGTGGGAATGTCTTCCGGAAAGCGCTCTGCGGCACGCTTAAGAATTTCAACAGCCTGACGTGACTTGAAATAGTCCAGGTAAGCATCCGCCAGCTTGTGGTAGTAAACGGGCTGCGTGGTGTCCAGCTGAATGGCCTTGGTATAGTCGCGGATGGCTTCATCGTAGCCGCGGTTTTCATAAAACACATCGCCCCGCTGCACATATAGCCCGGGGTCAGTCTGATCAGCAGCGATCGCCTGCGTCAGGCCATCGATCGTCGGGTTGCCCGTCTGCCCGAGCTCAGGCTCACCACTTTGGCCCTGCTCTTGTGAGCTGCCGCCACAGGCGTTTATCGCCAGCGCTGCCAACAGTGTGAGAAAGGGGAAAAACAATTTAGCTTTCATAGAGTATGTAACGTTGATTACAATTAAGATGCGCGAAGTTAGTTATTTTACCGGTTCTTCAAGAACGGATGGTGCATCCGCAGTTGTCACGAAAACTTCATTCCGCATGAAAACGCTCTGCCTTCTCCTTCTGTTTGGCCCGGTGCTGGCCTTTTCCCAAACCTGGCCCCTGCTCCGGACTGTGGATGGGGACAACTTTGAGTCCGTGGACGCCCTGCTGCCCCTGCAGAACGGGGAGACTATCATCGCCGGGACTTACTTTGGCTCTTCTGCTTTCCCGGATGGCACACCAAGCTCCGGAAAAGCAGACCTGTTTTTGGCAGGTTACGATGCAAATGGCGATCTGAACTGGTTTCTGGAAGGCGGCGATCAGGAAAACGAAACGGTAAGTGGGCTGGCCGAACTCCCGAATGGCGATATCGCAATAGCCGGCAGCTACTGGTTCAGCCTTCCGCTAGGCGATACGATCCTTACTACCGGTAGCAGCGTGCGATCCTTATTTGTGGCTCGGTTCACACCACAAGGCCATCTGGTTTGGGCAAAGCGCCTGAGTGGTGACGGGCTGAAAGACATCGCCGATGTGGGAGTCCTGCCTGACAGCTCAATCGTCATCGCAGGTTTTTTCAGAAATACGCTGGAGCTTGGAGACAGCACGCTTGTGACCGAAGCCGAACCGGGCAGCACCTCGCTTTTTGTTGCGGCCTATGCTCCCGATGGCCAACTGCGCTGGGTGACTCAGGCCGGAGGGGAAGATGACCTGCGCATTACAGCCATGGCAGTCGACCCGGAAGGACAAATCGGCGTGGGCGGCAATTTCAACGGCGTTTCTCAACTGGCTGGCACTACGCTCGATGCCGGCTTTTTCAATCAGGATGTGTTTCTTGCAGCCTTCTCCCCTACCGGCATACCGCTCTGGGCACGTGACCTGGGGGGCGTAATCGACGACAACCTTCAGGACGTTGCCATTGACACCGCCGGAAACCTCTACGCTACCGGCAACATTATCGGCGTCATGAACCTGTCTGAGGAGATCAGCATCGAAAGTAGCAATGGCAACGACGACTGCTTCCTGGTCAAATACAGTGCTGATGGCACACCACTCTGGGGCAGGGCCCTCGGCGGCCCCGATGTGCAGGACGGGCTAAGTGTTGCGGTACAACGCGACTTCGTGGTCATTGGTGGCGGTTTTCAGGGGAGCATTGGCTGGGATGGGCTGAGCGCTGACGTCGGCGAGGATGGCATCATCTGGGGGCTGATTGCCGCTTTTACACCTGATGGCGATGCCCGGTGGCTGCGTACACTGCCCACCAATGACTTTGGCCTGATCGAGTGCCTGGCTTTCTCCAGTGATCAGCAATTATACGCCGGGGGCAGTTTTGGAAATACAGGCGCTTTCAACGGTGAAACGATCCCGAGCGATGGCCCTAATAGTGGATTCTGGGGTCGGCTGAGCGACCTTTTATCTCCGATCCCAATGGACGCAGAAGCGGAGGCCACCCCGATCGTGGCATTCCCCAACCCTACGAAAGGCGAGGTACAGTTGACAAATATCCCTATGGAGGCTACGGTTTCTATCTTCAACGCCATGGGGCAGTGCGTTCAGCCCTCCGCTCCCGCAAACAGACCGGTCGACCTCTCCCATTTGCCGGAAGGCTGGTATGTACTGCGGGTAAAAAATGAACTTGGGGCAATCCGCACGTTAAGGGTACTGAAGCAGTAAGTTAAAGCAATTTCTTTTTCGACTTGGTGACATTCGGCGGCTTGAGGTAAAAAGGACTGTAGTAGGCCACATTTTCAAACTGTTCCGCTTCATACCGCTGCAGGGCAAGTGGGATCAGGTGCGCAGCCGAACAAACCACCGGGCTGTAGACGATTCCGGATGCCGGGAGTATCTTTTTGCATTTTTCTGCGCCGTTACCGGAAAGGATCAATGGGATGCCCTTGTCCAACTCCTCCTGAAAGGTATCCGCTGCCACGATAAGGGGGGCCGCTTCAGTGAGCTGTTCATTGGTGGCATCAAAGCGAGCCGTGTAGACCTCCATGCGGCGGGCATCAATCATGGGCAGATAGAGCCCTTCTTCCCGTTCCATGTTCAGGCTGGCCAGGGCGAGGGACTGCAAAGTGTCTACCGCAATCAGAGGCTTATCCAGCGTGTAGCAGATGCCTTTGGCAGTTGAAGTACCTACACGCAGGGATGTATAGGACCCCGGCCCGCTGCTCACACTAACCGCATCCAATTCTGACAGGGAGAAGCGGGCCTGTCCGAGCACCGATTGGATCAGGAGGGTAATCTGCGCCGCGTGCTGCCGGACACCATCTGCCGTTTGTATGCTGAGCAATTCCAACCCATCACTGACTGCGATGGAGCAGATATCTGTCGCCGTTTCTATGTGGAGTATTCTAGCCATATTGACGTGCAAAAGTAAGAAAGCCCGGGCAGGGAACTTAAATTCCACTCCTTTTTGTTTTCTCTGTGCGGCACAGGTGTTAACTTTGCTGTCCAAATTGAAGCAGAATGAACCTCATCAACAGCATTCCGTATCAGTTCATGTAGCGTAGTGTACCGCACTACCCCCTCTCTTTTTTTTCTTTTCCACCCTCTTTAACAAACGACAAGAATCATGCTGGATAAGCTCGAAGCCATAAAAGACCGTTACCTCTACCTGGAAGAACAGATGGCCGACCCGGACGTCATTTCCGATATGGACCGCTACACCAAAATCGGTAAGGAATATAAAGACCTCAAGTCCATCGTGGAAGCCCACGACGCCTACGCGGAGTTGCTCGGCAATATCGATACCGCCCAGGAAATGATCAAAGAAGAAGATAGCGAAATGCGGGAAATGGCTAAGATGGAGCTGGAAGAGCTCCTGCCACAAAGGGAAGAAATGGAAGAGAAAATCAAAATGCTCCTCATCCCAAAAGACCCGGAAGACACCAAGGATGTGATCTTCGAAATCCGCTCCGGTACGGGGGGGGACGAAGCCAGCCTGTTTGCCGGCGATCTCTACCGTATGTATTCCCGTTATTTTGACACCAAAGGGCTCAAGACAGAAACCGTTAGTGTTAACGAAGGTACCGTGGGCGGCTACAACAAAATCGTCCTGGAAGTCAGTGGTGAAGATGTGTACGGTTTGCTGAAGTTCGAATCCGGTGCCCACCGGGTACAGCGCATTCCCCAAACAGAGTCTCAGGGCCGGGTGCATACGTCTGCCGCCACTGTGGTCGTGATGCCCAAGCTGGAAATGGAAGATGTAGACATCAACAAAGCCGACCTGAAAATCGACACATACCGGTCCAGTGGCGCGGGTGGGCAGCACGTCAACAAAACAGAATCTGCGGTACGGATTACCCACCTGCCTACCGGTATTGTCTCGGAAAGCCAGGACGGGCGCTCCCAGATCAAGAACCGCGAAATTGCCCTGAACCGCCTGTACGTAAAGATTATGGAAGTCCGTCGGCAGGAGTACGAATCCGAGCAGGCCGCCAAGCGGAAATCTCTCGTTGGCTCGGGCGACCGGGCGGGTAAAATCCGTACCTACAACTACCCGCAAAACCGCGTCACCGACCACCGCCTCGAAGGGGAGCACAAGAACTTCCCATTGCAGACCATCATTGAAGGCGACCTCGACCCCATCATCGAGCAGCTGAAGGTGACGGAAAATGCCGAGCGCATGAAGGAAGGGGCGGATGCACAAATCAATTAAATACATTTTGAGTTAAAATCTATTTTATTTAAACAGGTTTTGTATTTTTGGGGCAGACGTAATCTCTGTACTATGCCCCAAAATCTAAATATCTATCAGCCGGACGACCGCTTTTTCAAGTCGGCTATGAGCGACCCGGAGGTGGTCAAAGCTTACCTTCAGCATTTCTATCCTAAAATTGCAGCTATTGCAGATCTTGCAAGCTTGAAGCTGGAAAACAGTGTCAGCCTGCGCCCCAGCCTGAAGCGATTCGAGGCGGACGTTATTTACCGCTGCCGGTTTCAGGGAGAGACTGATGGCTACTTCTATTTTTGTTTGCTATTTGAGCATAAGTCCAAGCCCGATAAGTATGTTGCGGTGCAGGTTGGTCTATACCTTATGGAACTCCTGTCCAGCATGGTGAAAAAACAGGGCCGGGAATTGGAGCCCGTACTGCCCCTCATTTTTTATAACGGTAAGGAAAAATGGATGCCGCAAACGCTGAGCGAGCTATTTCAGGGGCATCCGCATTACGCTGTTTTGGAACCCTATATCCCTAATTTCCGTTTTTTATTTCAGGATGCTACGCGCCTTAGCCCGGAGGAGCTATTGCGGCTCGACCTGAGCTATTTCCGCAGCGTACTGATGTCGATGGCTTTCCGGCACCGGCAGCACTTGATATTCAAGTACCTTCAGCTTATCTTTGAAGGGACGGACGGGAAAGAAAAGATTATCGCAGTGACGACCTACATCCTGGGGGTGGCAGAGCGTTCGGAAGAAGAGTTCCTAAAGCAGATCCAAGACACAACATTCACGATAAAACCAGAAGTCATGAGTACTTTGGAGCAAATTTTGGAGAGAGGCCGAAAAGAAGGATTAGAGAAAGGCATGGACAGGGGGGCATACAAAAATAGCATTTTCAACCTGCTCAAAACTGCGGTACATTTCCCAGACTGGACTGCCGCGAAATTATCAGACTTCACAGAGCTGAGCCTGGAGGTGGTGACCACATTCCTGTCCGTCAAATCACAGGGAGATGCTTTTGCGCTAAAAAAGCACGTCCTTCAGGACTTGCTGGCTGACATCCCGCTGAACGCGGAAGATGAGCAGAAGCTGGACCGGTTGATCGGGCAGTTGACCGGGGTATAAACCCGGGCATAAAGGCTTAGCTGCAACAGCCTCTTTACCTATCTGATAGAACTTATTGCGCTCCCTGCGGAGTCTGGCTCTGATACCTTCGGCTACTCAAAGAGCGAGTAGCATACCTAATAACCCGAAAAAAACGGCCAAACGACTTCGTAGAAGTCACATCTTGATCTTTCAGGCACTCAATGCAGCTCGACTCCGTAGAACCTGTCTACCCGGCGCAGGCAGGTAGAGTCGCATGTTTTCCAACCAAGCCAGAAATAACGCTCCATCCACACCCACCACAAGCCTAAAAAACAACAATGTTTTAACGCAGCAACCTTGACATCCACAAATAAAAATCTTTTCTCTCCGGGTGCACCCACCGCTCGACATAGTTTCACAACGAAGTCGATGCCTTCACCCGGCGCACTTAAAAACGAAACAGTTCATTCCTGTACGATCGGGTTGATTGAATTTATTTGTTTAAATTATTTTGGACCCTATTACAAGGTTTTGTATCTTAAGGGCGCTTAATCTCTATACCATGCCCTCGAGACCCAAAATACATCAACCCGATGACCGCTTTTTCCGCCACGCTATGAGCAAGCCGGAGGTAGCAAAGCGGTATATTGAGCACTTCTATCCGGATATTGCCAGCATCACCGACCTCGGGAGCCTGAAGCTGGAAGGCAGCCTCAGCATTCAGCCCAACCTAAGAGAATTCCAAGCCGATGTCATCTACCGCTGCCGCCTCCAACAAGACGGGGAGAAGCATCTGTACTTTTGCCTGCTGCTTGAGCACAAATCACAGCCCGATAAATACGTGTCCGTGCAGGTCGGGCTATACATCATGGAGCTCATGCTGCGCTCCGTAAAAGAAGCCGGGCGGGAACTGGAGCTGGTGCTCCCCATCATATTCTATAACGGGAAAGAAAAATGGCAGCCCCTGACGCTCGCAGAGCTTTTTGCCGGCCATCCGCAGCTCGGCCTGCTGCAACCCTATATCCCGAATTTCAGTTTTGTATTTCAGGACGTCTCGCAGCTCAGCACGAAGGAGCTGCTGCAGCTTGACCTGAGCTTTTTCAGGAGCGCCATCATGGCGTTATCCTTACGGCATCAGCCCTACTTGATTGTTAAATATCTTAGGCTTATTTTTGAAGGGGCAGACGGCAAGGCCAGCATCAGCGCACTGACCCATTACATCCTCGGAGTGGCAGAGCGCTCCGAACAAGAATTCAAAGCAATCATTGAAAACACGGACCTCGAAATAATACCAGATGTCATGAGCACACTTGAGCAAATCCTGACCCGCGGCCGCAAAGAAGGCATGGAAAAAGGCAAACAAAAGGAGCGCATTTTCTACCTTTTGAAGACAGCACTCAAATTTCCGGAAATGTCGGCCGTTGACCTCGCTGACTTCACTGGGCTGCCTCAGGAAACCGTGCAGGGTTTTATCGATATCACCGCAAAAGGCGACAAAGACAAGCTCCTCAAATATGTGCAGGAAGAACTGCTTGCCGATATCCCGCTCAATGCAGAAGAAATGGAGAAGCTGCAGGAGCTGGTGGAAAAGCTGCTGGCAGGCACAGACAGGTATGGGTCGATTCCTAAAATAAGTTGACAGATTATCGGATAAAATCCTGAAAAAGGTTGTCACATAATCTTATTCCTGAATTAGGTTGTCAAAGATACATTGTATAGCTTAAAATTTAGTGAGTGAAGCGGAGAAGGCTCTGCTGAGGAGCACCCTTCGAGGAATAGCTCACTCTTTAAACGCCTGTCAAGGTATAGCCGGCCTCCTAAAGTGAGGCTGGCTATTATGATAGGCGGCAAAGTCATGCCTTCAAAACCTTTGCCGCTTTTGTCTTTTTCTTTCGTTGTTTCCATAGTTTTTTCAATGGTCCGCTGCCTTTTTCATGAGCTTGCTGCGGAGTCAGCATATTGCAGCTGCGGTGGGGCCTTCGGGTATTGTAAATGTGCACTGCCCTGGTGACCATTTCCACAGCGTGCTCAAAGTTGTCAAAGGTGTCTGTAAGGAGCAGCTCATTTTTGATAATCCCATTGAGGCGCTCGCTGACAGGGTTGTCAGAAGCTTTCCCGTCCTGGGTCATGCTGGGCCCGATCTGGTGGCTGTCCAGAAAGCCTTGGAATAGCCCGCTTTTAAACTGGCTGCCCCGGTCAGAATGGAAAACCAGGCCAAAGCTAAACTTATAATCCAGTGGAGCCCCTTGTGCAGCCACCGCCATTTTCAGAGCCTCTAGCGTAGCTTGTGCGCTCATGTCCTGCGCTACGGTAAACCCCACGATGAGATGGGAGTATTCGTCAACGACAAAGGTGGCGTAGCAATGCCTTCTGCCTTCCCTGAGCCACATATATGTTATGTCTGAGCACCAGAACTCGTTGGCTCGTTCTACAGGCCCTATTTCCTTTCTCAGGTCTGGCCATATGCTATTGCCGTCACCGTCCGTTAGCTTTGGCCCGCGCTTCCTATGCTTTTTCACCAATAGCTTGTTGGCTCTTAGCAGGCTGTAAAGGGCGTCGCGGCCAATTAAAATGCCGGCTTGGCTGGCTAGCATATACTGTAGCTTCTCCGTACCGACCCGGGGCAGGTCTTTGCGCTGCTCCTTGACAAAGGCCAGTATGTGCCCATGCTTTTCCTGGCGGGTTTCCGCATTGCTTGTGCTTTTATGATAGGCCTGGCGGGTTTTGCCAAACAGTCTACATAGTTCGTCCAGGCTGACGTTACTATGTACCGCTTTCATTTCTTCGACCGTTTGGCGCCAGACTTTTTTTCGATTGGCAGATTGTACTTCTGTTCTGCCAGTTTGATCATCGCCAGGTAAGCTTCGCTGCGCAGGCGTTCCTGTTCAAGCAAACGGCGCACACTGGCAAGCTCGGCCTCCAGTTCGTCTATGCTCTTTGTCCCTTTAGGTTCATCTGTCATAGCTTGGGGCAATTGTGTGCCTAAAATTTTTTCTTTACGGTCTAGCCAACGGTACACAGTCATTTTACCGCCTATCCCGTATTCTTTTGATGCTTGGTTCGCGGTGATCTCGTTGGACAAGATACGCTTTAGCACTTGCTTTTTAAATGCTAAGGAATAACCCGTGGGTTTTTGCCTGAAAGTTGTCACAATTTTGATGGTTTTGATGTCAACCTATTTCAGGAGATGACCTATCCTGTAAGGTTTGAATGCCCCCAATAGAACTTTAGCCTGCTCTGGCAAGTTGATTCTAAAGGACGGAAAAGTCTAAAGAGAAAACGGTCTGGCTTATCGCATGGCGCAGCAGGCGCTATTTCCGTCAAACTACTTAAGTACCTTCCGTGGTCTAAAACCTACTTCACGTAATGAGAAAACCTACCCGCCCCCTGTTTCACCTAATACTTTTCCTGGGGCTTACTTCTTGTGCCAACTACCAGCTTAACTACAGCCCGGAGGCTTCCAACTGGGCAGCAGAATCTCCTCCACCGGACCAACCTTTAATGCACACGGTATTCCTGGTAGGGGATGCGGGCAAAGACAGCAATCCCGCTCTGGACCTATTGCAGTACAAGGTGCAGAATGCAGGAAAAGAAAGTACCGTCCTGTTTTTAGGGGACAACATTTACCCCAATGGCATGGCCCCCAAATCAGGCGCAGACCGGGCACAGGACGAAGAACGCCTGAAAGCCCAGCTCAACACCGTATTGGATTACGAGGGGAATGTCTTTTTCATCGCTGGCAACCACGATTGGGACAAATACGGTATCGATGGCCTGAAGCGGCAGAAAAAATTCATCGAAAAGTACCTGAACAGGGAGGATGTGTTCTTCCCGGACCCCGGCTGTGGCGATCCGGAAGAAATAGAAATCAATGACAAGTTGGTCATCGTTTTGATTGATTCAGAATGGTACCTGTCTGACTGGGACAAAGACTATCAGGTCAACGCAGGCTGTGAGGTCAAAAGCCGTGCTGTTTTTGCGGAGTTTATGGTAGAAGCCGTTAAGGGCAACCGCAATAAAGATGTACTCATCGCTATGCATCACCCGCCTTATTCCACAGGGCCGCATGGTGGGCAATTTACGTTCAAACAGCACTTGTTCCCGCTTACGGAGTTTGTGGAGCCGCTCTACCTTCCCTTGCCTGTAGTGGGGTCAATCTTTCAATTTTTGAGAGGTACAGTGGGCCACCGCCAAGATCTGATACACCCTAAATACCAGGAGCTTTCTGACATCGTGGTAGGCGCTGCCCGCCGCAATGGAAGTTTCGTGATTGCTTCGGGGCACGAGCACAGCCTTCAGTACATCGAGCAGGACGAACAATCTTTTATCGTAAGCGGTGCGGGTTCAAAGACTACGGCTACCAACGCCCGCAACGGAGGGCAATTTGCCTACGGGCACCTTGGCTTCGCACAGCTGGATTATTACGAGGACGGCTCTGCCTGGGTGAAATACTGGGTGCCTGATGCAGAAGAACCACTGGGCAAGCTGGTATTCCAAAAACAAGTGCAGCCTCCTTTGCCTAAGGTGGTGGAAGACTCGCCTGAGTCCTTTGAGCCACTGCAAGACTCCATCACGGTCAAGGTGAGTGAGAATGACTTTGAGCGGGGCAGGCTTTGGGACTGGTTTTGGGGCAAACACTACCGGGGCGCCTATAACGCAACGGTGAAATTACCGGTCCTGGACCTGACCAGGTACAAAGGCGGGGTACGCCCGGTTAAGCGTGGCGGGGGGTATCAGACCAATTCCCTGCGGCTGGAGGGAGCAGATGGCCGGCAGTATGCCTTACGCTCCATCGACAAAGATGCCTCCCGTACCCTGGGCTACCCTTTCAATGAGTCCTTCGTGACGGCGGTATTAGAGGACAACTTTAGCGCGGCCCACCCCTTTGCTTCTATTGCAACCGCTGATTTGGCAAAAGCCGCAGGTATTTACTACACGCAGCCTAAGATGTTTTACCTGCCCCGGCAGCCGGCATTGGGCATCTACAATGAAGATTACGCCGGTGCTTTGTACACCGTGGAAGAGCGCCCCGATGACGAAGTTTGGAATGACTACGAGCAATTCGGCGCACCCAAGCGCATCCGCAGTACCCTCGATACCCGGGAACGGATACAGGAAGACCACGATGAGCAGATTGACTATCCCTTCGTCGTTCGGAACCGCCTGTTTGATGTGCTCATCGGCGACTGGGACCGCCATGATGACCAATGGCGCTGGTCAGAAATTGACAGCGGAGAGGTCGATTACTACCGCCCCATTCCCAGAGACCGGGATCAGGCCTTCAGCAACTACGATGGGCTAATCCTGGAATTGGCCAAGGGCACCACCCCGGACATCAAAAAGCTAAAAGCCTACCGTGGCGATGAGAACCGCCTGGAATGGCTGGTCTACAACGGGCGCCACTTCGACCGTACCTTTTTGTCCGGTGCAGATTGGCCGGTTTGGGAAGCCGAAGCCCGCCATCTGAAGGAACAACTGACCGATGAAGTGATTGAGGAAGCCTTCAAAAACAACTGGCCTGGACCGGTCTATCAGCTGAATGCACCCGACATCATCCAAAAGCTAAAGGCCAGGCGGGATAACTTCATGGAAATTGCCCGCAAGTACTACGAGCTTATGGCGAAGGAAGTGGACATCGTTGGCACCTTCAAACGGGACCTGTTCGTCATTGAACGCATGGACGACGGCCGCACCCGGATCCGGGCTTACGACACCAACAGCAAATCCGAAAAGGAGCTCAAATTCTATGACCGTACCTTTCTTCCGGAAGAAACTAAAGAAATTGCCGTGTATGGCCTCACGGATCAGGATGTATTCCGGGTGAAAGGCACCTGCAGGAACAACTGCATCAAAGTCCGTATGATTGGCGGGGTAGGGCAGGACATTCTGGAAGACGAGTCGAACGGGAAAGGCCTGATTTATTATGATGCCAAAAACGAAGGTAACCTGCTTCAATCCGGTTCCAAAGCGAAAGTGAAAAGGCGTTTTGACCCCGCTTTCAATATTTACGACCGCGAATCGAATGATTATAATTTCAATTACACCTCCCTCTTGCCTGCTGCCGGCTTCAATCCGGATGATGGCATCCTCCTTGGGCTGAGCGCGGCTTATACCACCTATGGGTTTAAGAAAGACCCCTATGCCTCCCAGCATAAAATTGATATGAAATTCGCTACCGGTACGAATGGGTTTACCCTTGATTACCAGGGAGAGTTTATCGATCTTTTTGGGCCCTTTGAGCTTGGCCTGGATGCCGAATACCAAACGCCACTTTACTCCCGGAACTTCTACGGGCTGGGCAATGAAAGCATCAATATTGAAAACCTGCTGGACGACGAGGCCCTGAATTACAACCGCATCAAGCAGCGGGTGATTCGCGTGATGCCTTCGTTTATGCGCCGGCTCAATGCGCAGTCCAGAGTCCTTGTGGGCCCTACTTTTGAATCCATCGAAGTCGAGCGCACAGAAGGCCGCTACATTGATGAAATCGGCAACCGTTTTCAGGACGAACTCTTTGATGGGCTGGAATTTGCCGGGCTTCGTTTCCTGCTCGACTACAGGACCCGGGACAACAACGCCATTCCTACCCGCGGACTGGGCTTCTTTTTGGAAGGTGGCTGGAAGCAACAGCTGGAAGAGGGGCGCAAAAACTTCGCCTACCTGAACACCTCATTTTCCGCCTATCAGCGCATCGACCGGCGGGGAAAGCTGGTATTTGCCACCCGGTTGGAGTTCCAGCACCGCTTCAATGAAGATTATGAGTTCTATCAGGGCGCAACCCTTGGCGGGCCTGGGGAGGGGGCGAACTTCCGGGGATTCCGACGCGACCGCTTCATTGGCTCTACTGCCTTTGTGCATAATACCGACCTGCGCTGGAAGACCATCACTTCGGAGAACCCGACGCTGCCCTTCTCCCTTGGGCTCATGGCTGGCTTTGACCACGGCCGGGTATGGCTGCGCGGCGAAGATTCGGAGGTCTGGCACTACAGCTACGGCGGCGGCATCTGGCTTAGCCCCTTTGACTTATTTGTAGTAAGTGGTGGCGTCTACCGGGGTGATAATAAGGACAATCGGGTGGTGGTGACGGGCGGCTTCTTTTTTTAGACTGTGTAGGGAATTCGCTTTTGGAGCGAATGTAGTCAAATTTTATTCTGAACAAGTCTTTGATCCCGACATTCATCGTCGGGGGCGCGATGAGGGAGCCTAGCCTTAGCTAAGCGACTGAAGAGCAACGAAGTGCAGGATAAAATTTGGCAAATGTAGCCCAAATGGTGAAATCCCTACACAGTCTTTAATCCGATTGTTTAAAAACCAGTTAACCTTCAATTTATACCAATTGGCGTTTTTGCGGTCGATTTTTTCATCCAAAAATTGATCATGAAAAAGACCCTCTTTCTTTTGGCCATCCTACTGCCAGTCAGCTTGCTGGCACAGGACCAACTTTTGCACAACGACCGGGTGGAAGCCCGCCATAATCCAACAACTTTTAATCCCAACTGGGCACCGTTCTACCATGGAGTGGCTTCCGGTGACCCCCTGGAAGACCGGGTCATCATCTGGACACGGGTCACCCCTGCAGAAATGGACAATATGCCCATTGAAGTAGACTGGTTCGTAGCCACCGATGCAAACATGAGCAACATCGTTCAAAACGGGACTTTCACCACCGGGCCGGAGCGTGACTACACGGTAAAAGTGGATGTGACCGGGCTTGCATCCGGTACGACTTACTACTACGCATTCTCTGCCAACGGTGCAAATTCGCTTATCGGTAAAACCAAGACTACGCCCACTGCGGATGAAGCCAGCCACTTGAAGTTTGGCGTGGTGTCCTGTTCTAATTTTCAGGCCGGCTACTTTAATGCCTACAAGCGCCTTTCGGAGCGTACGGACCTGGACGCGATCATTCACCTCGGCGATTATATTTACGAATACGCCGATGGGGGCTACGGTGATAGCACTCTGACCGCCAACCGCCCGCTTGAGCCTTCCACTGAAATCGTTACCCTGGAAGAGTACCGCGCACGCTATTCCACCTATCGCCTTGATACCGCCCTGGCACGCGCCCATCAGCAGCATCCTTTTATTGCCGTATGGGACGACCACGAGAGTGCGAATGATGCCTACACCGATGGTGCCCAAAACCACACCGAAGGCGATGAAGGTAGCTGGACAGACCGCAAAGCTGTTGCCAAGCAAGTCTACTTTGAGTGGATGCCAATTCGGCAAAATGCAGACGAGAGCATCTACCGCACCATCCGCTACGGCAATCTCATGGACCTCATTATGCTGGATACCCGGCTGGAAGGGCGGGAGGAGCAAATTCTGGACATCGAATCTCCCGAATTGTATGATCCGGAGCGCACCCTTCTGGGGGAAACGCAGCGGGCCTGGTTCCTGGAGCAGCTCTCAACTTCTGCGGCCAAGTGGAAAGTCATCGGGCAGCAGGTGATTTTCTCTGAGCTTAACGTGGGGTGGGCAGCACTGCTCGATCCTAACGGGGCTACCTATCAGCAACTGGAGAGTACTTTTCTGGACATTTGGGATGGTTATCCGGCGGAGCGTTCAGCCATCATTGAGCACATTAGCACAAATGATATCGATAATGTGGTCATTCTGACCGGAGATTTCCACAGCACCTTCGCTTTCGATGTGACGGGAATGCCAGTGGATTTGCAGTTCCAGGATATTCCAAATGTTGGTACGCTACCTTTCTATAATACCTCTGGCACGTATGATCCGACAGATGGTTCCGGCTCAGTAGCCGTAGAATTTGCTGTGCCAAGTGTGACTTCCGCGAATTTTGATGAGAATGTGGGGGCTCCTACTGCCGTTGTTTTCGAAGGTCAAATTAACACCCCAATCGCGGCAGGGCCACTACAACTGGGTAATCCCAACCCTCATATGAAGTACACTGACCTCATTCAGCATGGTTACTTTGTACTTGACGTCAGAGAAGAGCAGGCACAAGCCGACTGGTTCTTCACTGACATCAGCCAGATTGTGGAGGAGGAAGCCTTTGGTGAAGGCTGGCTGACACTCGATACCGAGAACCACCTTCAAATTGCAGCCGGTCCTGCAGAGCCAAAAGACATACAGGACATACCTGCGCCTAACGACCCACCGGCTATTCTGAGCAATGTGGAAGAAACGATCAACCGGGCAGATCAGGGATTTGTGGTGCTTTCGGTCCACCCCAATCCTTTCCGGGACATCAATACGCTGCACTACGCGCTTTCCCAAAAGGCACAAGTGCACATCGCGCTCCACGATGCCACCGGCAAACAGGTACGCCAACTGCTGCATCAAGAAATGCAGCCCGGCGTTTTCTCGCTTCAGTTGGATGCGAGCGGGCTACAGGCCGGCACCTATTTTTACCAGATTGCGGTCAACGGTCAACAACAAACCGTGAAAGTGATACTCAAGTAAATCTGTACTACCTCTATCCATAAATGAAAAATCCCTGCTCCGTATGCAACGGAGTGGGGATTTTTCTGCTGTACAAAAGGCTTACTTCTTAGGCGGCTTCGTCGGCCGTACTTCCACCTTGCTGGGCAGGGTACGCGGGTGCATCTTCAGCAGGTCCATGACCATCTGCCCCATGTCTTCAGGCTGTATCTTCCAGGCATCCTTTTCGTTGGGCGTGTGGTCGTTGAAATAAGTGGCCACCGAGCCCGGCATGATGGTGGTGACTTTTACATCATCCTGTCGCAGGTCGAGCATTACTGCCTGCGTAAAGCCCACCAGGCCAAACTTGCTGGCATTGTAAGCGGAGCCGGAGGGGAAGAAGTTCGTTCCCGCCAGGCTGGCAATAGTGATCAGATAACCTTTAGTCTTTTTGAGTTCCGGTATGGATGCCTTGGTCGTATAAAACACCCCCGTCAGGTTGGTGTCGATAACGGCATTCCACTGTTCCGCAGTCATCTCTTCGATAGGTGCGAAGTGCCCTACACCGGCGTTGGCAATAGCGACATCCAGCTGTCCCCATTCCTCAATTACCCGCTTTACGGCATTCTCCTGAGCCACCATATCGCGCACATCCGCAGCAATGCCAATAGCCTTGCCAGGCCCCAATGCGGTGAGCTTTTCGGCTGCTGCATCGGCTGCTGTTTGCTCGCGGCTTGTCACTGCCACATGCATACCGTTTTTAACCATGGCTTCGGCTACGCCGAGCCCTATTCCTTTGCTGCCGCCCGTGATGAGGGCGGTCTTTCCGTTGAGTTTTGTTTCCATACCTGTACAACGGCTGGGTGGGGGCTGGGTTTAGATGGGCAATATTATTTCTTATAGGATTCTGTTAAAAAAGTATTCTTTATATTCTTAGATTCAACAGATAAATGCAGTTGTATTTAGCGGTTAAATCCACGTTGTTCTGCAATCCATTTCCAAAGGTATTTATCATGAGACGAGGCTTTTACTTTTTTAGTTTCTTAGTACTCCTTCAATTTCCTAATCATGTTTATACACAGGTTGCTTTTCCTGAAGCAAGTGAAAACCCTTTGTGGGAAGTATTTGTAAATGGTGGTGTTCCAGGTACCTTTCAGTATAAAGTAGGAGGTGTTGCCTCAATTTGTGGTCAGGATTGGAATAAGGTGCAGGAATACAGTTCTCTAAGTCAAGCGGTAAGGGATATTGGCTTTTATCGCTGCGAAGATAGTCGTGTGTTCTTTCGTTTTACAGTACACTGTGATGAGGAGCCTTACTTAATATACGATTTTAACCTGCAGGAGGGGGATACATTTACCGGGTTTACCTCCTTAGCTGGACCTAATGGTGGTTTACCGGTCGAATTTGAAGTGGTTGCTGTAGATACATTAAACGTAACTATTTAGGTCAATTTGCAAAATAGCGAGAAAATAGCGAACTAGCACAGGTGAACAAGGACGAGATCATAGCGCAACAAGCTGAGCAAATAGCGAAGCTGGAATCACTGCTGGAAGCAGCGCTGGCTCGTATTGCAGAGCTGGAAGCTCAGCTGAAAGCCAACAGCCGGACTTCGTCGCGGCCTCCGAGCAGCGATGGGCTGAAGAAGGCCCCTGCTTTCCCGCGCAAGAAAGGCGGCAAGAAGGGAGGCCAGTCTGGGCATAAGGGGAAGACGCTTGAGATGGTCGCCCCGTCTGCAGCAGACCGCCATATTGTCCACCCGGTAGCTGAGCAAACATGCAGCTGCGGGCAGAGCCTGGAAAGCACTGTGCCAAGCATAAGCTTAGAGCGCCGCCAGGTTTTTGACCTCCCCCCGAAGCTTTTGCAAATAGAAGAGCACCGCCTGGAGGTCAAACATTGCCCTTGCTGTGGCGAGCAGCATACAGGCAGCTTCCC
>NZ_JPOS01000011.1 GCF_000759025.1 Phaeodactylibacter xiamenensis
GCCTAGCAGTGGCGGGAGCTCAGTGCTGCCGGCTAAAAAATATAAAACGGTCCTGTCCCGCTACCGGCAAATCTTAAAAGAAGCCAGCCGTGAAGAGCCGCCGCCCGAACTCCGCCCAAAAGGCCGGGCGAAGAAAACAAAAGGGAGGAACCTGCTCGAAAGGCTGGAACGATACGAAGAAGAAGTACTGAGGTTCACGCGGGAGCACGAAGTGCCCTTCACTAATAACCTGGCCGAACGTGATATCCGCCCGTTAAAAACGAAGCTAAAAGTCAGTGGCTGCTTCCGTACCCTACAGGGTGCGCGGCACTATGCAAGGATCAAAAGCTTTTGCAGTACGGCAAAAAAGCACGGCTTGTCTGCCTATGAAGAGTTGCTCAACGCTTGGCGGGGCGAGTCGTTCCTTCGCAGCTACGCTGCCGCAGGAACCCACACCTAAATAGTTACCATTAAACCTTGATATAGGTGACCGGATACGTTTGACACTCAATTATAGTTATCCACCAGATAATGTTGGTTTTACATGGTGGACAGAAGGTGTTGGAGATCATAATAACCCTTTTTATGTATTGGATTACAATAATTCGTTTCTTGAGTATAGCTTGAACTGCTTTTATCAGGATGAAGCCCTAGTTCTGGGTTTCAATTGTGAAAATACCGCTGGGTCAACACCTAATCGCTTATATGTAGATAAGGATGCAAGTGCTGGAAATAACTCAGGTCAAAACTGGGAAAACGCCCTTGTTGATCTGCAACAGGCACTATTTCTAGCAGATGCAGGTGATACAATTTGGGTTGCAGAAGGCACCTATTTCCCTACATTGGGGACCGATCGCAATGCCTCTTTCTCCTTAAAGCATGGAGTGGCTGTTTATGGCGGGTTCTCGGGAGTTGAGTCAGCCCTCTCCGAACGTAATTTATGGCAGCATCCTACCCTGTTAAGTGGGGATATAGGCATAGAAAACAACCTGTTAGATAATGTTTACCATGTTGTTAAAGCCTTAGGAGTAGATAGCACTGCATTAATTGACGGTTTTAATATTGAGTTTGGGCAGGCTGATGGAGCAGGGTCCTCCAGCAATTTGGATAATTTTGGGGGCGGGATGCTGATTGTTGGAAGTGAGGTGGAAGCTTCATCCTCCCCTCGTGTCGCAAATTGTAATTTCCGGTTTAACACTAGTCGAAGCGGCGGTGGATTGTATTTGAGGGTTAGCCAGTATGATGAATCTTTGCCATCGATTGAGTACTGTAAATTCGAGCAGAATACTAGCCTGTTTTTCGGTGGAGGGCTATACGTAGACGCTGCACTAAACCCTAATGCAAGTTTCGTGATGAAAAAAGATACTTTTCTGAACAACACTGCAATCGAAGGAGGAGGAGCTAACCTTAATGGACTTAGAGTAGTCCGGGGCGATTCTTGCGTCTTTATCAGTAATGAAGTAACCAACGAAGGAGGTGGGGTTAGGTTTTTTAGTAGTACAGATGATGTAGATATGCATTTTACTGACTGTATTTTTAGTCATAATAAAGCACGTGCATTTGGAGGTGTTCAATTTGGGCAAACAGATATAGGGGGATCATTAGAAGATACGCTCCGGTTTTCTTTTGACAGGTGTAGCTTCATTGAGAATCAATCGTCCGAAGATATTGGAAGTGCGCTGGCTATGTTCAATTTCTCTAAGTTCCTGGAGGTAAAGTTACTAGGGTCAGTTTTCGAAGGCAACTATCCTGATGATGCCGTTTTTACGGGCTTTGCGGGGGATTCTGAAAGTATATGGGGAATACATAATTGTATTTTTAGAGGCAATGCTCCATTTTCATTGGGTGGAGGAGCTATTAATTTTCAAGCGACGATATTCGCAGGAGAAAAAAAGGTTGCCACTACAATTACCAATAGTGTTTTTTCAGGTAACGGTGGAGCTATCAATCTTTCAGCTGGGCTGAATGGGCAATTCAATACATCTATAATTAATTGTACTTTCTTCAGTAATGGACCATACCCTATAGCCAAGACTTGGGGAGAAGTCTATAACGACACAACGTGGTTTAATAACCTCGAGATATCCAACTCGATTTTTTGGGAAGAAAGTACCTTACTCCCCGGACTTGGAAGTATTTTTTATAATGGAGATCCCGATGCACTTTCATTGTATGATTACAAGGTTTCAAATACGGCAGTTAGTGCGATTGATTGCTCAGGACCTGGTAGCGGCGAAGCATGTGGAGAGGGAATGGTTTTTGGCGTTTATCCTGAATTTATTGATACGATTAATAGTAATTTTCAGCTAAGTGCTTGTTCTCCTTTGTTGAACTTGGGCAGCAATTTAGGGTTAGACAGCTTGGGCATTATTACAGATATAACGGGAGGGGAGCGAATAAAAGATGGTATTGTTGATCTGGGAGCTTACGAGAGAGCAGTTTTTTCAGTACATGTAGATAGTATTACAGCACCTAAGTGTATGGGTGAAAACGATGGGTCTGTTGCCTTTACCTTGAACGGAACAGAACCTCATCAATTTTCCTGGGTAACAGACAGCTCTGAAGGAGAAGGAACGGAAATGTTAACTGCCGGAAACTATCAATTCACTATTACAGACGCAGAAAGTTGCTATGATACAGTGAATGTGACAATCTCTGAACCTATGGCTATAGATGTTGTAGCTATTGTTGAGCCAGCTGTACAAATGACGGGCGGTAATATTACCCTTACTGAGGTATCAGGGGGGGCTCCACCTTATAATTTTAATTGGAGTACAGGAGCCATAGGGACCACTATTTCTGCTTTGCCAGCTGGTATTTATGGATTGACCGTTACTGATGCCAACAATTGTGTGTCAGAGTGGCAGTATGAAATCATTATGGTGAATACTCGGGAAGAAAGCTTAAATGTCAATGAAATAACTTTGTCTCCCAATCCTATCGCTCAAGGAGAAAGGTTAAGATTAAAGTATTCCAACCCCCTGCAAAATACAACCATAAGGCTCTATCATTACTCAGGAATATTGCTCGAAGTTTACAAACAGCCTGTGGAAGAGATATGGACAACAGATTTTCCTCCTGGGGTGTATTGGCTTGTATTTGCAACTGATACAGGGCAGACTTTCACTCGGAAGATTGTCATTGTGGATTAGGATTAAGGGAAAAGAGTAAGTCATTTTCCCCAATTTTTGGGTAACAGACTGTATGCTTCTTTCCAAAAAATACCCGCCCCCGGAACACTCCGAAGGCGGGCAGGCAACCGGGCCTATTGCACCGGCTTAAAATCTAAACTTATATTTACTCCACAATCAGGCGTCGGGTCAGCACCCCTTCTGCAGAAGTCAGGCGGATCAGGTAAATGCCTGCTGGCATTTGCGTCAGATCAATTTGCGCCTGATAGTCACTGCGGTAGCTTTCCACCCGGCGTACGTTGAGAACCTGTCCGGTGCTCGTTACAATCGCCAGATCGTATGCAGTGGATTGCAGGTCGCTCAGGCGGACGGTAGCCAGGCCGGTGGTCGGGTTCGGGAATACCTCAAAGCCTTCCTGTGTGAGCAGGTCACGGGTGCTGTTGCAGACTTCGATGTTGAAGTCCAGCACAATAGCCTTCTCACAACCGAATTCATTGACCACAGTAGCTTCAATCGCATATTCGCCAACGCCCAGCCCTTCAGTGGTGAATTCCTCGACGGCAGTCCCGTCAATGACGAGTTCATTGCCTTCGCCCGGGCTGAAAACAAAGATGTCTTCTACGCAAACCACCGTATCAACCGGGAAGGTAACCATAGGCACAGGGTTGAAAGTAACAACGACCTCATCGTCACCACTACAGCCATTAGCGTCAGTTACGGTTACGGCATAAGCACCATCCATGTCCACTTCAAGGGTTTGTCCATCGGTATCGTTGCTCCAGCTGTAGTTGTCAAAGCCAGCTCCTGCGTCCAGAGTTACGGTTTCGCCTTCACAAGCTTCGATGTCGTCGCCAAGGGCTATAACGGGCAGTGGGTTGACCGTCACTTCCACCGTATCCACGGCCATGCAACCGCCGGCAGTGGTAGCCATAACCGTCACGGTACCGCCTTCTGCCACTTCAATCGTATTGCCTTCGTCACCCGTAGACCAGGTAATGGTTTCGTAAGCATCGCCTACGCTCAGCATCGCGGTCTCGCCTTCGCATAGCGTGACTGTAGCAGGCAGGTCAACGATTGGGCAGCTCAGGTCAATTTCAAACATGGCTACAGAGCCACTGACTTCGTAAGAAACCGCCAGCAGTGGCTTGCCGCTTGGGCTGCTGAATGCCGGGATAAAGGCGAGCCCTTCAGGAGCGAGGTCACCGCCCAGCTCATCAACGGTACGGGTGTTGATATACTGCAGGAAGACCGGAGATTCCGGTGCCGATACATCGTAGACCATCACTCCGCCGATGCGCTCCAGCGCGATAAAGGCATAGTGCTTGCCGTCAATCTCGGCAGTGGTTACCGCTTCCGGCTCCGGACCTTTGTCATCGGAGCGGTTCTTGAAGTTGTTCTCGTCGTCGGTGGTGTTGAACAGGGCACCAAATACCGGGTCGGCGGCAGTGATTTGCTCCAGGTCATTGCCACTGTCGAAAAGCAGTGCACCGGAAGCGGCGTCCCAAATGGTGAAGGAACGCCCACCAAAAGCAAAGATTTCGTCGAAGTCGCCATCGCCATCGGTATCGCCATTGGCTGTAGTTACTACGAGGCGTCCGAGGAGGTTCTCGTCCTTAAGGATATCTGCGTCCGGGAAGGTAGTTGGGTCAAGGACATATTCATCATCCTCTACCCGAGCCTCTTCAGAGTAACCGTCATAGTCGCGGGCATCGCCTTCGTTCACGGAAATCAGGTAGCTTTGGCCGCCAACCGTAAAGTAGTCCAAAGCATCGGGCTGATACATACCCTTCACCGGCCAGTTGGCGAAGAAGATATCATCGGTGCGGTTAGAGGCATCGAAGGTGACGCCTTCTGCGGTCCAGTCTTTGAAGCCGAGCGGGAGGATATCCAACACCGTATTGGAAGTCAGGTCTACCAGCACCAGAGCGTTGTTCTCCTGGCAGTTGACATAGGCGGTGTTGCCGTCATCAGAAATAGTGATGTACTCCGGCTCCAGGTCCTGCGCAACCGTAGCGCCCGGGCCAAAAATGCGCACGCCCGCCGCTTGCAGGGCTGCCTGCTGATCGTTGAAGGCTTCAAAGCCGAGGGTGGTTACCGTAGCTGCCGCCACACCTCCGCTGAGGTCAATGATGCTTACAGAGCCTTCCGGGTCAACGTCGTAGTCGTCGTTGGGCTCGCCTTCGTTGGCGGTGAGGGCCTTAGTGCCGTCAGGAGTGAAGGTCACCATATCAGGCAGTACGCCCACCTCAACTGCGTTGATGAAGTTGCCATCGGTATCGAAAAAGGCAACCGTACCATTTCCGTCGACTGCATCTGCTTCAATGGCTGCTGCAACAATACCATTGCTAACCGCTACAGAATTGATGCCTGCGCCGTATGCAGAGATATCGATGGAAGAAATCAAAGTGATTGCAGCTGGGTTGCTGTAGTCAAGGATATCAACCTGATTGTTCTCGCCGTTAGTGAGGAACAAGCGGCTGGTCTCGCCGTCAAAAGCTACAATTTCAGCCGTGCCTTCGCCTCCGCCGGTGAAGTAGCTGCCGAGGTGAGTCAGCTGCAGCTCAGGGTTGGTTGCTGCAACGGGCGCCATATCGTCATTGTCGATAATGCGCACAATGTGGCGTGTGGTCTCGCCCAGCTTAACTTCGCTTTCTGCCGCATCAATTTCGAGTACGATGTACTGTCCGCCCAGCTCCATGTTGTCGAGGATGTCGAGGGAAAGGAACTGAGGCGTATTGGTGCCGTCAAATTCCACTTCTGTGGAAGCCAGGGTGAAATCAGTACCTTCGGTAGCGGTGGAACCGGCAAGGATATTCACAACGGCTTTACCCGTCAGCCCGCCAGCCTGCTCTACGGCAAGTTCCAGCTGTAATGCGCCACTGCCTTCTTCTACGGTAGTGAGGTTGTCAGCGAAGGTGACAGTAGACTGCGTCTGCAGCTCAAATATGCCGACGGTGCCGCTGACCTCGTAGGATACGGCAATATAGGCTTTGCCATCCGGGCTGTCCGCAGCATCGATAAACGCGATGTCCTCTGGTGCCAGGTCGCCGCCCAGCTCGTCTACGGTACGGGTATTGATGTACTGAATGAAGGTTGGAGCAGCGGGGTCCGCAATTTCGTACACCATGATACCACCGATGCGCTCCAGCGCGATAAAGGCGTAAGGCACGCCGTCAATTTCTTCGACGATCACGGCTTCCGGCTCAGGGCCTTTATCGTCGGAGCGGTTTTTGAACTCGTTTTCATCATCGGTGGCATTGAAGATGGCACCGAAAACCGGGTCTGCTGCTGTAATTTGCTCCAGGTCATTGCCACTATCGAAGACAACGGCACCACTGGCTGCATCCCAAATCGTGAAAGAACGGGCACCGTAGGCATAAAGCTCGTCGTAGTCGCCATCGCCATCGGTATCGCCGTTAGCAAGGGTGATGTTCAGGCGGCCCAGGAGGGCGTTATTTTTGATGTACGCTGCATCCGGGAAGGCAGTGGGGTCAAGGACCACCTCGTCGTCACCAATCCGGGCTTCCTCAGAATACCCATCGTAGTCCCGCGCATCCCCTTCGTTAGCCGTGATGATGTAGCCTTGCCCGCCGACCGTAAAGAAGTCGATAGCGTCGGGCTGATACATGCCTTTGATGTTCCAGTTGGCGAAGAAGATGTTGTCGGTGCGGTTGGAAGCATCGAGCGTTACGCCTTCTTCGGTCCAGTCTTTGTAGCCGAGTGGCAGGATGCCGGTTACGACTTCGTTAACGATGTCGACAATCAGCAGCGCGTTGTTTTCCTGGCAGGATACGTAAGCGGTGGTGCCGTCATTGGAAATAGTGACGTACTCCGGCTCCAGGTCCTGAGCAACCGTAGCGCCGGGCCCAAAAATGCGCACGCCTTGCGCCACAAGGGTAGCCTCATCATCATTAAAGCTGGTCAACGGCAAGGTGACCACTGTTGCTGCGGCTGCACCTCCGCTCACGTCTATGATGCTGACGGAGCCTTCGGGGTCCACATCGTAGTCGTCATTCGGCTCGCCCTCATTGGCTGTCAGTATTTTGGTGCCATCGGGTGTGAAGGTGAGCATGTCGGGTAGTGGGCCTACCGTGACCTGATTCAGGAACGCCCCATCCGTATCGAAGAAGACTACGCTGCCATTGTCTGTCTTGGTATTTGCTTCCATAGCGACGGCAACAAGACCATTGTGCACCGCCACGGAATTAATACCACCGCCGTAAGGAGCCATGTCAACAGAAGATATGGAAGAGAGGCTGGCCGGATTCGAGAAGTCTACGATATCCAGCTGATTATCCTCAGAATTGGTGAGGAACAGGCGCTGTGAAGCCGGGTCGTGGGCTACGATTTCTGCAACTGCACCAGAGGCAAAGCTGCCTACGTGGTTTAAGCGGGTTGTCGGGTCAGCCTGAGCCACCGGTGCCACATCGTCGTTATCTGCAATCAGTACAATGAGGCGGGATCCACTTCCTATTGATACGGTGCTGCTTTCATCAAACTCCAGGATAAGGTATTTGCCGCTCAGGCTGCTGTTGTCGAGTACCTCCAGGTTGAGGCTGAGCCCATCGGTAGTGCCTGCAGGGATGCTGAGGGTAGTGGTGCCCAGGTTGTAGTCTTCACCCGCCACTGCGGTGGAAGCCATCGCTACATTTACCGTAAGGCTGCCAGCCAGCCCACCGGCCTGCTCAATTTCGATGGGCAGTTCGATGCTGCCGGCGCCTTCCATCACTTCAACAGTGCTTTCGGCGAAAGTAACCGTAGGAGGCGTGGCGATTTCGAATACCCCAACGGTACCGCTGACCTCATAGGAAACGACGGCGTAATACTTGCCATCGGGGCTATGGTCCGGGGTGATGATTTTTACATCTTCCGGCGCCAGGTCGCCGCCTTCAGTGTCTACCGTACGGGTGTTGATGTACTGTAGGAATACAGGTGCCTGCGGGTTAGAAATGTCGTAAACCATCAGGCCGCCAATGCGCTCCAGGGCAATGAAGGCATAAAGCACGCCATTGATCTCCGCGACGGTCACGGCTTCCGGTTCCGGCCCTTTGTCGTCGGAGCGGTTTTTGAAGCTGTTCTCGTCATCAGTGGTGTTAAAAATAGCACCGAAAACCGGATCTGCAGCGGTAATCAGTTCCAGCTCGGAACCGCTGTCGTACACCAGGTCTCCGTTGTCAGCATTCCAAATGGAGAAAGAACGGGCGCCGTAGGTGAATAGCTCATCGTAGTCTCCGTCGCCATCGGTATCCCCATTGGCGGTGGTCATATTCAGACGGCCAAGGAGGGCTTCATTTTGCAGGTAAGCTGCATTGGGGAAAGCGGTGGGATCGAGGGTGATCTCATCGTCACCGATCCTTGCTTCTTCGGAATAGCCGTCATAATCGCGGGCATCCCCCTCATTTGCAGAAATAAGATAGCGTTGGCCACCAACAGTGAAGTAGTCGATTGCATCGGGCTGATACATACCGCGGATCGGCCAGTTGGCGAAGAAAATATCGTCGATGCGGTTGGAGGCATCCAGTACGATACCTTCCTCCGTCCAGTCTTTATAGCCCAGTGGAATGACAGCCAGTGCAGCAGCGGATTCAATGTCAATGAGTACCAGTGCGTTATTTTCCTGGCAATTCGCATACGCCAGAGTGCCCGTTTCGTTGATGACGATGAATTCAGGCTCAAGGTCCTGAGCAACAGTGGCACCAGGCCCAAAAATACGGACACCGGCATCTTTGAGGCTCGCTTCGTTGTCGTTGAAGCCGGCAAAGCTGATGGTGGTCACATTGGCGTTGGTGAGGTTGGGAGCACCTACACTCAGGTCGATAATGCTGACGGAGCCTTCGGGGTCAATAGTGTAGTTTGCATTAGGCTCGCCTTCATTGGCCGTCAGCACTTTGGTGCCATCCGGAGTGAAGGTCAGCATATCGGGCAGTGGGCCCACTTCCACCTGGCTCAGCAGGTTGCCATCGGCATCCCAAAACGTAACGGAGCCATTGTCGGTGACTTCATTGCCTTCCAGGGCCACGGCTACAATACCATTGGCAACAGCTACGGAGTTGATACCGCCACCGTAGGGCGCCATGTCGATCGCAGTGATGGTAGAAAGGCTTGCCGGGTTGGAGAAGTCAACCACATCCAGTGTGTTCTCCTCGGAGTTGGTGAGGAAGAGGCGCTGTGAAGCCGGGTCGTGCGCCACGATCTCGGCCACCGTGCCTGAGTTAAAGCTGCCTACGTGGCTGAGGCTGATCGCAGGGTCTGCCGGGGCCACAGGTGCCGTCAGGTCATTATCCTGAATCAGCACGATGAGCTCCGTCTCGCTGCCAGTCGTGGCATTGGTCAGCGACTCAATAGCGAGGATAAGGTAGCGGCCACCTACCGTACTGTTGTCAATCAGCTCCACCTCCACGCTTTGCGGGTCACTGCTGTTGGCTGGGAATGTGACAGTGGTGGTGTTGAGATTGAAATGTTCACCCGCCACGGCTGTGGAGGCGCTTACTACGCTGATTACCGCTTCCGTAGGCAGGCCATTGGCGTTGGTGATGCGGAGGTTGAAGCTAACGGTGCCGTCTGCTTCATTCACCACTACATTAGGCACTTCAAAAGATACAACCGGCTCAATGGCAGGCATGTACACGCCCGGTGTTGCCAGGATATCAGTGCCGTTGAAGGCTTCTGTGTTGGCGTACCAGTTAGCGCCATCGTTATTGTCGAGTGTGGGGTCGATGAGTTCGATAGATGGGCCATTGCCATCCGCTTCAGCCGGCCAGGGCGCTTCATCCAGGTAGTTGACAAAGTCAATGGTGTCGCCTAGGAAATTGCTGATCAGCAGTTCTTCGTCTCCGTTGGTAATGTCGTCAAAGCCCCAGTCGTAAAAATCAAGGCCATAGAAAGCTTCGGCAGCGGCTTCGTCAAAGGCGATGAGGACGACTTCACCAGGTGCCAGCGTTTGCTCCGGGAAAGTGAAGCGGAACTCTGAGCTGAAAGTCAGTCCGCCGATGATAGCCGGATCGGTACCGGCATTCAGGATTTCGACAAACTCCAGGTCGTCGCTGCTACCGGGAGGGTTGTACATGATTTCCGTAATCACCAGATTAGGTGTGGTACGGTTGATGATCCAGTCGAAAGCGAAGGCTTCCAGCAGGAAGTTGCCCGCTGCATCGGTCACCAGTCCAATAGAGATGTCAAAGGCCTGCCCATCGGCAAAAGGCATGTCGTAAGTGATGGTTGCGAACGGGAATTCATTACCTCCTGGCTCCGTGTAGGTGATGTCAGAAATGGTGCCATTGGTGGTGTAGTTCATGGGGTTTTCCACACTAGCCACATCCATTGGCTCACTGTAGGTGATGCGGATGCTCGTGTCGCTGAGGAGTTCTGCACCAAGTGCGAGCGGCGGCAGGAAGTCTTCGGTGCTGCTGAAGAGGGACACATCGTCGAAGCCAGCGTAGTCATCGGCACCGTTTTGCTTAGCCATCAGGCGCAGGCGAACGGTAGAGATACCCACCGGCAGATTGACGAAAACGGTTTCCCAGCCACCGGTGTTGCGGGAGAGGTCCACGTAGTTGGCCATGTCAAAGCCCATGCCGGGCTCCGTTTCCACAATATAGCCAATAGAGTCTCCGGACTCATAGCCAATGGTGTTGTACTTAAAGGTGAGTGCATTGACGGAAAAAGCGGAAACATCCACTGCGTCAAAGTCCATTGTATGGAAATCAGCGTTGCCTCCGTTGTCGTTCTCCAGGTCGCGCATGTACCAGAAATTCATGCCGCTTGCCGGGCCAATATTTGCTGTTGGTCCAGACACTGCCCACGCATCGTCATCGATGTCATAGGTAGCGGGATTAATGGTATAATTCCAGGTATCATTGGCGGAGCCTTCGAAGCCCTGAAACAATTCCTGATCGTCTTGCGCAAAAGATACAACGGAAAGCAGGCAGAGCAACAGGGTGCCCAGGCTCTTTCCAAAGCGGTAATCGTACTGCATGAAAGAAGTTTTGGTTTTGGAATGTATTTTGGAAGCGTAAAGCTACGGCAGGCAAATGCAGGGTGGGTTAACTGTAGATTAAGTAAGCGTTAATTTTGATGCGGGTGGGAAAGTCGAAATCGGGTTTGGGGTTTGGTTAGGGCTGTGAGGTGAGAACAAATAAGACACTCAAGTCCCAATTTTCAGAAAAACAGACAAGCCCCGGCAGCTAACACCACCGGAGCTTGTCCATGAAGCCTTACGCTACACCTGGCCTTACCGCTGCACCATCACTTTGAGCTGATGGGCGCGCTGCCCGTCTGCGGTAGTGAAGTGCAGGAAGTACCAACCCTCTGCACAGCTGTCGACCGGCAAGCGGTGGGTGCCGGACGGCAGCAGGCCTGACTGCATTAATGGCGCGCAGAGAGAATTGGGTGCCCGGGCTCCACTCTACCGCCACTTCGTCCTGTGCCGGGTTGGGAAAGGCAGAGGGCTGCCCTGATAAGCTAAGACCCTGCCGCTGCTGTATGCCCTGCGGGCTGCCGCCTGCCGATTGAAGGTTTTGGCCACCGGTATGGGGCACAAATACCCGCGCCACGTCGATGTAGTGCTTGCATTGGTCGGATGCGGTGCCCCGCTCCGTGTTGGACTTTTGGGCTACAGCTGCAAACAAGCTGTACGTGGTTTCCGTTAGCTCCTCCTGTTCCAGCCTGTCCTGATAGGCGAAAAAGGCATCAAAGAAGCTGCCGCCAAGCTGCTCGGTAGGCGTAGCCATCAGACCGCTGCAATCTTTGGACGGTGGCACGTGCGGGCCGGTAGGCGGGCCCGATGGGCAGCTCGTGGGCACACCGCTGGCTTTGGTGCCAAAGGCCAGGCTGATTTCCGGGAAACCGCCGCAGCCGCCAAAGTTGGTTTTGTCAAGGGCGTAGTAGTACAGCCCACCGCCCGGCTCCGGGTTCGCGTGGTCGGTGCCCCAGTAGTTGCCTTCAGCGGGGATGGCATTGATCGTTTCAGCAAGGGTGCCATCGTAACAAATATCGAACCAAAGGGCATCATTGGGCCCGCGCTGGAAATGATTGGACCGGGCGAAAGCCAGGTTGTCCGTTTGGGAATTGATAAAAGCATCAATATTCAGAATCAAGTTTTGCCCCTTAATACCGGCCAGGCCGTTATTGAGCAGCCTGGCGCAGTCCATCGTGACCAGCCCATAGTTGCTGCCTTCCCGGTTGCCCTCTACGATATGGAGCCCATAGAAGTCATTATCCGCCACTTCAGCCTGCCCGCGCAGGGTGACATTAACATACTTGCCCGGCGGGCAGTACAAGCCCACGTCATTATTGGACAGCTCGCCCCCGCTCATGATGTACTCGCCTACGTTGGAGACGTGGACGGCGCCCCAGGTCATATATTCAGGCTCCGTTGGCACATTGTAGCTTTCAATGACACTTGCGTCTACCCGCACAGACTGCAGCTCGTCGAGCAGCATCGCATTCACACCGGTGCCTGTGCCATTGAAATGGCAGTCCCAAACCCGCGCATTGCTACCGTTAGAGAGCCAGATGGAATTCCGGTTATCAGAAAAGCCGCTCTGGAAGAACAGGAAGTCTAGCGCATTGGCCGGGTAAGTATTGTAAGCCTCCACGGCATTGGCAAACCCGTAGGCTTCGTTGTACACAAAACGGATTTTAGTCGCCCCGTCAGCCAGCAGGCCCACCGCCGTCTGCCCGCCGGTCTTCAGCTCCATGTTGGAGATAAAGGCTTCGCCCTGACCTACGGAGATTTTGGCATAATTGCCGTATTCCGCCAGGCCTTCCAGCAGCTCCACCGTATTGTCCCCGATGTCCAGGGTCGTATTGTTGCGCAGGCGCAGGAAGCGCTTGCCGATGCCCCGCCCTTCGATGCGGAAAATACCGCCCGTAAGGCTGAGAATATGGCTCTGGAAAAAGTCAAAGAAGCCATTGCCGCTGAAGTCGATGCTGCCCTGTACCTCCAGCTCGCCCTGCACTTCGAGCACAGCACGCCCGAAGGGGGCGTCCCCGTCCCAAAGCTGCACGATGGCGCCCGGCTCCAGTACCAGCTTGCCGCCGTCTTCCACTACGCATTTGGAATCCTGGCTGACGCGCAAAATGCCGCCACTGCCAATGCGGGCTTCGCCCCCTTTCTCGATGCGGACCTGCCCGCCAAAGCCTGCGCTGAGCAGACCATCAGAAAGTACCTCTGTATAGCCCCCCTCCTGTACGATAAAACGGGAATCTTTATTGATGTACAGCTCGCCCTGGGCTTGAATGGAGACCGTCGCGTCTGCCTGCACGTAGACCTGGGCGGTGTTGGTGATGCCGGCGGCGGCGTCCCATTGGCCGAGCTCCATGCGGGCGGTGGGGGCGATGGTGAGGGTGGTGGGGTCGCCCTCGCAGAAGCTGCTGCGGATGAAGACCTCAAAATCACTGACTTCATCGTTATTGAGATTGGCTGCTATATCCGTAAAGCCGATTCGCCCGGCCCGGTTGACCCAGAGTTGCCCGCCGTTGATGATGTCGGTATCTTCATCGATAATGGGCTCTGTGCGATATACCGGGAAAGGCATAGGAGGGTTGGCGTAATCATAGACCTCCGGGCTGTCCCCGTGGTTGAAGGTACGGTTGTCGAGCGTGGCAGGGGTTACTGCCCCATTGGAAGCTACGGAGAGCAGCATGCCGGTGTT